>NZ_CP019431.1:4973333-5595000 GCF_009866765.1 Pseudomonas sp. S35 | reverse complement strand
TATCGACGGCGGTGTTTGGCACCTCGATGTCGGCTCATCACATCCTGGGGCTGAAGCCGGTCCCAAGGGTATGGCTGTTCGCCATTTAAAGTGGTACGCGAGCTGGGTTTAGAACGTCGTGAGACAGTTCGGTCCCTATCTGCCGTGGACGTTTGAGATTTGAGAGGGGCTGCTCCTAGTACGAGAGGACCGGAGTGGACGAACCTCTGGTGTTCCGGTTGTCACGCCAGTGGCATTGCCGGGTAGCTATGTTCGGAATAGATAACCGCTGAAAGCATCTAAGCGGGAAACTAGCCTCAAGATGAGATCTCACTGGGACCTTGAGTCCCCTGAAGGGCCGTCGAAGACTACGACGTTGATAGGTTGGGTGTGTAAGCGCTGTGAGGCGTTGAGCTAACCAATACTAATTGCCCGTGAGGCTTGACCATATAACACCCAAGCAATTTGACTACTCGAAAGAGCATCAGATTGCGGTGTGTGAAGACGCAATGAACCGAAAGTTCGATGCTCACAAAACACCGAAAGCTGTCACATATCCAATTTGCTGAAGCGAGGCCAACTGGCCGCGACTCAGTACCCGAATTTCTTGACGACCATAGAGCATTGGAACCACCTGATCCCATCCCGAACTCAGTAGTGAAACGATGCATCGCCGATGGTAGTGTGGGGTTTCCCCATGTGAGAGTAGGTCATCGTCAAGATTAAATTCCGAAACCCCATTTGCGAAAGCAGATGGGGTTTTGTTTTGGGCGCTCGGAAAGTACCTGGAAGCTCATCCGAGCGGCCTTCAGTGCTAAAGTCCACGCCTCGATTTTGCTTTTTCCAAGGAAGCCGTTATGCCGGATGCGATATCCCTCAGCGCTGGATTCATGGTGGTTCACGGCAACCGCCTGGACGAGCTACGCGGCCTGGTGGTGAGCTGGATGCGCCGTTACCCCCTGGCGCCCCTGGAAAACGAAATTGCCCTGGTACAAAGCAACGGCATTGCCCAGTGGCTCAAGCTGGCCCTGGCTGAAGACCCAGAGGATGACGATATGGGTGGCTGCGGAATCGCTGCCGCCATCGACGTGCAGCTCCCCGGCAGCTTCATGTGGCAGCTCTATCGCATGGTCCTTGGGCGCGACGAAATCCCGCCCAAGTCCCTGCTCGATAAAGCCCCCCTCACCTGGCGCTTGATGCGTCTGCTCCCGGAGCTCATCGATCAACCGCATTTCGAGCCATTGCAGCGCTTTCTGACCCACGACACCGATCTGCGTAAACGCTACCAACTCGCTGAGCGGCTAGCCGACCTGTTTGACCAGTATCAGGTCTACCGCGCAGATTGGCTGGAAGACTGGGCCGCGGGTCGCCACCAACTGCGTAATGGTCGAGGGGAATCCAAGCCGCTTAATCCCGCCAACTGCTGGCAAGCCGAGTTATGGGGTGCGCTGCTGTTGGACGTCGGTGAAGCGGGCATGGCTGAAAGTCGCGCCGGCGTTCACCAGCGCTTCATTGAACGTATCAACGCGCTTGAAGAAGCCCCCCAAGGCCTGCCGTCGAGAGTGATCGTTTTCGGGATTTCTTCCTTGCCCGCCCAAGCGCTCGAAGCCCTTGCCGGTCTGGCCCGGTTCAGCCAGGTCCTGCTGTGCGTGCACAACCCGTGTCGACACCATTGGTCCGATATCGTTGCCGACAAAGACCTACTGCGTAACGAATACAAACGCCAAGCCCGCAAGACCGGCATGCCAGTCACCATCGATCCACAAACGCTGCATCAACACGCCCATCCGTTACTCGCTGCCTGGGGCAAACAAGGCCGTGACTACATCAGCCTGCTGGATAGCTACGACGACCCCAATAGTTACCGCGCCGCCTTTCGCGATGGGCGCATTGACCTGTTCAGCGACAGCAACCCCGCCACACTGCTCAACCAGCTCCAGGACGATATTCTCGAGCTGCGCCCGCTCAACGAGACTCGCGAACTCTGGCCGGCTGTCGACTTGGAGCGGGATGCTTCAATCCGCTTCCACATCGCCCACAGCGCCCAACGGGAAGTGGAGGTCCTCCACGACCAACTGCTCCAACGCTTCAGCGCCGACGCCACGCTTCGCCCCAGGGACATCATCGTCATGGTCCCCGACATCGACAGCTATGCGCCGCACATCCGCGCAGTATTCGGTCAACTGGAAAGAAGCGACCCACGCTTCATCCCGTTTACTCTGACAGACCAGGGCCAGCGCGGTCGCGACCCTCTGCTGATCGCCGTCGAACACTTGCTCAAACTCCCGGACAGCCGCTTCCCGGTCAGCGAGATTCTCGACCTGCTCGACGTCCCCGCCCTGCGTGAACGCTTCGGCATTAAAGAGCGCGACCTGCCCACACTGCACCGCTGGATCGAAGGCGCCGGCATCCGTTGGGGGCTTAACGCCGAGCAACGTGCCGGCCTCGGTCTGCCAGGCGATCTGGAGCAAAACAGCTGGCGATTCGGCCTGCGTCGTATGCTGCTGGGTTACGCCGTCGGCAGTGGTGCCGCCTGTGAAGGGATTGAACCCTACGATGAAATCGGTGGCCTCGACGCAGCACTGATCGGCCCGCTGGTCGCGTTGCTCGACGCACTCAATGACGCTCATCAAGCCTTGTCGCAACCGGCTGCGCCTCAGGAATGGGGCGAGCGCCTGCAACGCCTGATGCAACTGTTTTTCCTGCCCAGCAGCGAACACGACGACTACCTCCTGGGCCAACTCGAACAACTCAGGGAAACCTGGCTGGAAACCTGCGAGTCCGTTGGCCTACAGGACGAGTTACCACTCACCGTAGTCCGTGAAGCCTGGCTGGCCGGCCTCGACCAGGGCCGCTTGTCCCAGCGCTTCCTCGCCGGTGCTGTCAATTTTTGCACCTTGATGCCCATGCGCGCGATCCCCTTCAAGCTCGTCTGCCTGCTCGGCATGAACGACGGCGATTACCCGCGTGCCCAGCCGCCGCTGGATTTCGACCTGATGGGCAGCGACTACCGCCCCGGCGACCGTTCACGCCGCGAAGACGACCGCTACCTGCTGCTCGAAGCCCTGCTGTCCGCCCGCGACCAGCTTTACATCAGTTGGGTCGGCCGCAGCATCCGGGATAACAGCGAGCGCCCGGCGTCGGTGCTGATCGGCCAACTGCGCGATCATATCGCCAGCGGCTGGCATCACGCACAAGACACCCCGCTGCTGCATGCCATGACTCAGGAGCATCCACTGCAACCCTTCAGCGCCCGCTACTTCCACGAAGGCGACCCGCTGTTCAGCTACGCCCGTGAGTGGCAGTTGCTCCACGAAGCGCCCATCGCCGTCGCTCAAGAAGACGAACTGGCGCAGCATCAACAGGAAGAACCTCTGAGCCTTGGCCAGTTACAAGACTTCCTACGCAATCCGGTCAAACACTTCTTCAGCCAGCGTCTGAAAGTGTTCTTCGAGGCCGCCGAAGTACCCTTGGCCGACGAAGAACCCTTCGTCCTTGATGCATTACAACGCTACAGTCTGAGCGACAGCCTGCTGAACGCCGCGCTGTCCCAGCCGGACCATCTCGACCAGGCCCTCAATGCCCAGGCCCTGCGTTTACAGGGCAGCGGCCTGCTGCCCATGGTCGGTTTCGGTGAGTGCCTGCGCAACGAACTGATCGAGCCGTTGCCCAACCTGCTGCAACGCTATCAACACTTGCTGGCCCTATGGCCGACGCCACACACCGCTGCCGAACCGATCAGTTTCGAGCATCAAGGCATTGCACTGGAAGGCTGGATCAGCGGCTTGCACCGACGCAGTGATGGCGCATTGCTAAGCGTCACCACCATCCCCAACAGCATCGGTTCGATCAAGACGCGCAAATGGCATCGCCTGATCCGTCCTTGGGTCAACCATGTGGTGGCGTGCGCCTGCGGCCTACCGTTGAGCACCGGTCTGGTGGCCAGTGACGACACCCTGCTACTGGCCCCACTGGATAAACCCGTCGCTCGGGAAATCCTCGGCAACTTGCTGTTGGCCTGGCACAGCGCAATGAGAAAGCCGCTGCCGGTTGCGGTCAAAACCGCCTTCGCCTGGCTCAGCCAAACCGACCCGGCCAAGGCCCACGCCGCAGCGAGTAAAGCCTATGAAGGCGACGGCCTGACCACCGACGGCGAGCGCCGCGAAACCCCGGCGCTCACCCGCCAATTCCCCGATTACGCGGCCTTGATTGCCAGCGAAGAATTCGAAGGCTGGTGCGAAACCCTGTACCGCCCGCTGATCAACGCCCCCTGGCGATCACTTGCAGGCGAGGAGGCCGGCGCATGAGCAGCAAACCCTTGGCCCTGGCGTTCCCGCTAAAAGGCAGCCAGCTGATTGAAGCCAGCGCCGGCACCGGCAAGACCTTCACCATTTCCGCCCTGTACCTGCGCCTGGTGCTCGGCCACGGTGGCGACGAATCCGGCTTTGGCCGCGAACTATTGCCGCCGCAAATCCTGGTGGTTACGTTCACTGATGCCGCTACCAAGGAGCTGCGTGAACGCATCCGCATCCGACTGGCCGAAGCGGCGCGCTTTTTTCGCGGCGAGATCGAACAGCTCGACGCGTTGATCGCTGACCTGCGCGCCCAATACCTTCCCGAGCAATGGCCGGCCTGCGCCAATCGGTTGGACATCGCCGCTCAATGGATGGACGAAGCGGCAGTTTCCACGATCCACAGTTGGTGCCAGCGCATGCTGCGCGAACATGCGTTCGACAGCGGCAGCCTGTTCACCCAGACCCTGGAAACCGACCACAGTGATCTGCTCGGCGAAGTGCTGCGCGATTACTGGCGGTTGTTCTGCTACCCGATGCACGACGACGCGCTCACCTGGGTGCGCAGCAACTGGGGCGGCCCCGCCGCGTTGATGCCGCGGGTGCGTGCACTGTTCGGCAGCGAGCGCCCCACTGATGAAACCCGCGCCCCCGCCGAACTGATCACCGCGTGCCTGCAAGAACGCCGTGAAGCGTTGATAACCATCAAAGCGCCCTGGCAACAATGGGCTGGCGAGCTGCGTGATATCTGCCTGCAAGCCGTGGCCGCCAAGGCTGTCGATGGCCGCAAGATGCAAGCGCGTTACTTCGAGCCCTGGTTCGAAAAGATCAGCGCCTGGGCCGCAGACGAAACCCTGGAACAACTGGACATCGGCACCGGCTTCACTCGCCTGACCCCCGACGGTATGGCCGAAGCCTGGAAGGGCGACCCACCACAACATCCCGGCATCGACGCTATGGCCAGCCTCAAGGCCAGCCTCGACGCCCTGCCAACCCCAGATGCAGCCGTACTGCAACACGCCGCCGGTTGGGTGGGTAAACGTTTTGAAGAAGAAAAGCGCCGTCGCGCCGAAATGGGCTTCGACGACATGCTGATCCGCCTCAACGCCGCCCTGCAGTCCGAGGGTGGCGAGCGCCTGGCCAGCGTGATCCGCGAGCAATTCCCGGTGGCCCTGATCGATGAGTTCCAGGACACCGACCCGGTGCAATACAGCATCTTCGATAGCATCTACCGCATCGAAGACAACCACCTCGACAGTGGCCTGTTCCTGATCGGCGACCCCAAGCAAGCGATCTACGCGTTCCGTGGCGCCGACATCTACACCTACTTGCGCGCACGCCAGTCCACCACCGGCCGTCACCACACCCTGGGCACCAACTTTCGCTCCAGCCATGCGATGGTCGAAGCGGTGAACCATGTGTTCCAGCGCGCCGAAACAGGCCGGGGCGCGTTCCTGTTCCGCGAGCCGACAGGCGAAAACCCGGTGCCGTTCCACCCGGTGTTATCCCAAGGCCGCAAGGAAAAACTGCAAGTCGATGGCCAAACATTGCCAGCAATGAACCTCTGGCACCTGCCCACCGATCAGCCCGTTTCCAATGCCGTCTACCGACAACAATTGGCCGCGGCGTGTGCCACGCAGATCGTTGAATTGCTTAACGGCGGCCAACACGGCACGGCCGGTTTCCTACAGCCGGACGACAGCTTCAACGGCGTACTGCCGTCAGACATCGCCATCCTTGTCCGCGACGGTAAAGAGGCTCAAGCCGTACGCGCCGAATTGGCCGCCCGTGGTGTGCGCAGCGTGTACCTGTCCGACAAGGATTCGGTATTCGCCGCCCAGGAAGCCCACGACCTGCTGGCCTGGCTCAAGGCCTGCGCCGAGCCGGACGTCGAGCGTCCACTGCGCGCCGCCCTGGCCTGCGTTACCTTGAACCTGTCACTGCCAGAACTGGAGCGTCTGAACCAGGACGAACTGGCGTGGGAAACCCGCGTGATGCAGTTCCGTGGCTACCGCCTGATCTGGCGCACCCAAGGGGTGTTGCCGATGTTGCGGCGCCTGCTCCACGATTTCAAACTGCCACAAACCCTGATCGCCCGCAGCGATGGCGAGCGCGTGCTGACCAACCTGTTGCACCTCAGCGAATTACTGCAACAGGCCGCCTCGGAACTGGACGGCGAACAGGCGCTGATCCGCCATCTGGCCGAACACCTCGCGTTATCGGGCCAGGCCGGCGAAGAGCAGATCCTGCGCCTGGAAAGCGATGAGCAACTGGTCAAGGTGGTGACGATCCACAAGTCCAAGGGCCTGGAATACGACCTGGTCTTCCTGCCCTTCATATGTTCGGCCAAACCGGTCGACGGCAGTAGGCTGCCGCTGCATTACCACGATGAACACGGCAAGTCCCACGTCAGCCTGCGGCCTACGCCCGAGTTGATCGCCCAGGCCGATGACGAGCGGCTGGCCGAAGACCTGCGTTTGTTCTACGTGGCCCTGACCCGCGCCAAACATGCCTGCTGGCTCGGTGTTGCCGACCTCAAGCGTGGCAACAGCAACAGTTCGGTTTTGCACTTGTCAGCGCTGGGCTACTTGCTTGGCGGCGGTGCGTCGTTGGCTGAGTCCGCGGGGCTGGCGCGCTGGTTGCTGGACCTGCAGGCAGGCTGCCCGGCCATCCACTATGCCCACGTGCCCGACGCCCAAGACCTCGTGTACCAGCCGCCGCGCAACCAGGCCACCTTGCTCGCGCCGTTGCTGCCCACGCGCAAGGCCGCCGAAAATTGGTGGATCGCGTCCTACAGCGCCTTGCGCATTGGCGACAGCATGAGCGTCGCCCACCTCGAAGCGCCCGAAAGCCCACAAGCACAAAAGCTGTTTGATGACGAACGGCTCGACCCCGACGCACCGCGTGAAGTGGCGGCGTCCGGCGGTGACATTCACCGTTTCCCACGCGGTCCGAATCCAGGCACCTTCCTTCACGGCCTGCTCGAATGGGCCGGCGAAGAAGGCTTCAACGTAACGCCGCAGGCGATCGAAAAAGCCGTCGGCGCACGTTGCAACCGACGCAACTGGCAGGGTTGGATCATCACCCTCAGCGATTGGTTGGGCCACCTGCTGCAAACCCCGCTGCCTGTGGACAACGACCACGTCACCCTGAGCAGCCTGCAGCAGTATCAGATCGAAATGGAGTTCTGGTTCGCCAGCCATAAAGTCGACGTGCTCGCCCTCGACAAGCTGGTGTGCCAGTACACCCACAACGGTGTTTCCCGTGGTGCCGCCGAGCCTGTGCTGCTCAACGGCATGTTCAAGGGGTTTATCGATTTGACTTTTGAGCACGACGGCCGTTATTACGTGGCGGACTACAAGTCCAATTGGCTCGGCCCAGACGATTCGGCCTACACCCAAGCGGCCATGGAGCAGTCGATCCTTGAGCACCGGTACGACCTGCAATACGTGCTTTACCTACTGGCCCTGCACCGCCAACTGAAGGCACGCCTGCCGGACTACGACTACGACCGTCACGTCGGGGGTGCGCTGTACCTGTTCCTGCGCGGTACCCAGTCCGCCAGCCAAGGCGCGTATTTTACCCGCCCGCCACGGGAACTGATCGAAGGCCTGGACCTGTTGTTCCAAGGCAAGCCCATCCCGCCCAAGGTTGAGCCCACCTGGGAACAAGGAGTGTTGTTATGAGCCTGTCGCCGTTACCGCTTGAGGCGCTGGAACCCCTGAGCCGCGCCGCCGATCTGGTGCAGTTGTTTGAACGCTGGGTTGACCGGGGCTGGCTGCGCGCCTTGGACAAAGCGTTTATCGGCTTCCTGCACGAACTCGACCCGCAGGCCGACCCCTTGATGCTGCTCGCGGCGGCGCTGACCAGCCATCAACTGGGCCACGGCCATGTGTGCCTGGACCTGTTCGAAACCTTGAAGGCACCGGACTTTGCATTGTCCCTGCCACCCGAAGGCGACCTGCAAACCGGCGCCATGTTGCTGCCATCGCAGTTGCTCGACGGCCTCGACGGCGCCCACTGGTGCCAGGCCCTGGCCGCCAGCCCCTTGGTCGCCCTGGCGTTGGATGACAGTGAGTCGGCACACAGTCGCCCCTTGGTGCTGTCGGGCAAACGCCTGTACCTGCGCCGCTACTGGGCCTACGAGCGACGTATCGACACCGCCCTGCGCCTGCGCCTCGCGACTCAGGAAAGCGTCGCCGCCGACTTGCCCCAACGCTTGAACGGGTTGTTTGACCAACCGGCCCCCGACGGTGTGATCGACTGGCAAAAACTTGCCTGCGCCCTGGCCACCCGAGGTGCCTTCAGCATCGTCACCGGCGGCCCCGGCACCGGCAAGACCACCACCGTGGTGCGCCTGCTCGCGCTGTTGCAGGCGCCGGCCGTGGAGTCCGGCAGCCCGTTGCGGATCCGTTTGGCCGCACCTACGGGGAAGGCCGCTGCGCGCTTGACCGAATCCATCAGCCAGCAAGTGCTGTCGCTGAAAGTGCCGGAAAATGTGAAGGAAAAGATCCCGACCCAAGTCACCACGGTTCACCGCTTGCTGGGCAGTCGCCCCGGCACCCGACACTTTCGCCATCACCTTGGCAACCCATTGCCCCTGGATGTGCTGGTGGTGGACGAAGCGTCGATGATCGACCTGGAAATGATGGCCAACCTGCTGGACGCGTTACCGCCCCATGCGCGTTTGGTACTGCTGGGCGACAAGGACCAACTCGCCTCGGTGGAAGCGGGCGCCGTACTCGGCGATCTGTGCCGCGACGCCGAAGCCGGCTGGTACAGCCCTCAGACTCGACAATGGCTGCAAGCCGTCAGCGGCGAGGACCTCAGCACCAGCGGCCTGCAAGAGGACCTGGACGGCAGCCATCCCCTGGCCCAGCAAGTGGTGATGCTGCGCTATTCGCGGCGTTTCGGCGAAGGCAGCGGCATCGGCCAGTTGGCGCGCTGGGTCAACCAGCAAAACGCCGAAGAGGCCCGCAAACTACTGGCGGCGCGCAGCCACAGCGACCTGTTCTGCGTCAGCCTCAAAGGTGAGCACGACCACGCCCTGGAACGCTTGGTGCTGGACGGGCAGGGCGGCGGTGCCGAGGGTTATCGCTATTACCTCAACCTGCTGCACACTGCGCGTCCCGCCCTCGACACCCCGCGCGAAGACCCGGCCTGGACTCACTGGGCGCAACAACTGTTGCAAGCCTTCGATGCGTTCCAACTGCTCTGCGCGGTGCGCAAGGGCCCTTGGGGGGTGGAAGGGCTGAACTTGCGCATCACTGCTGCCTTGCGCAAAGTGCGCTTGATCGAGGGTGACGAGCAATGGTACGAAGGCCGCCCGGTGCTGATGACCCGCAACGACTACGGCCTCGGTTTGATGAACGGCGATATCGGCATTGCCCTCAAACTGCCCGAAAGCGACGGTGGCCCTCAGGTGCTGCGTGTGGCCTTCCCACGCAACGACGGCCAGGGCGGTGTGCGATTTGTACTGCCAAGCCGTCTGAATGATGTGGAAACCGTGTACGCCATGACCGTGCACAAATCCCAGGGTTCGGAATTCACCCATACCGCCCTGATCCTGCCGGACGCCTTGAACCCGGTGCTGACCAAGGAGTTGATCTATACCGGTATCACCCGCGCCAAGCGCTGGTTCAGCCTGATCGAACCCCGTGGCGGGGTGTTTGAGGAGGCGGTGCGACGCAAGGTCAAACGCTTGAGCGGGCTGATGTTGGCGTTGGGTCATGAAGCGGAAAAAACTGACTGATAGGTCATGTAAGATTTCTGATTCGGCTGTCAGCGATTTCTGAAAAAATAGCGGGCCCCGCGAAGACCTCATCTTCACGGGGTTTTTCGCCGCTGTGCTATCGTTGCGGCATCATCCGAAAAAACACCTGAGAGAATCGCTGCATGAACGTGGCCGTCTCGCCCACAGAGCGGAGTTTGAGCTGGAGGCGCCTGCTGCTGATGGCGGTTCTATGCGTGCTGGCACCTCGCGTATTGGCCGAGGCGCCCGGCCCGGCGGATCAGCGCGCCCAGGCGGTGACCCAGGTGGTTCTCGGCATCCTCAGCTATGCCCGCTGGCCCGTAGAGCCGGCGCAATTGCGCTTGTGCATCGTCGGCCCGACGCAATACACCGACGACCTGATCAAAGGCACTACCCAGGCCACCGGCCGTCCGGTGGTGGTGCGGCGTGTGCTGGCCGATCATCCCGACATCGTCAGTGCCTGCGACGCCGTGTACATCGGCAAACTGAGCAATGATGAACGCAGTCGACTGTTTACCTCGTTGATGGGGCATCCGGTGCTCAGCATCAGCGAAGGTGGCGACCAGTGCACGGTCGGCAGCCTGTTCTGCCTGCGGGTGGGCGATGAACAGGTGTCGTTCGAGGTCAACCTCGACTCGGTGGCGCGCAGCGGCGTGCGTATCCACCCCAGCGTGTTGCAATTGTCCCGTCGTCGGGCCCCCGCCTCATGACAGCCGTGACCGTGCGACCTACCCTGCGTTCCGTCATCGGTCGAGGGCACATGATCCTGGCGCTGGTGGCCGTGACCCTGGCCAGTGTGTCCTTGACCCTGCTTGGCGTCCTGGCGCTGCGGGTCTATGCCGAGCACAACCTGCACCTGATCGCCCGGTCCATCAATTACACCGTGGAAGCGGCGGTGGTGTTCAACGACCGCGCCGCGGCCACCGAGGCCCTTAGCCTGATTGCGTCCACTGAAGAAGTGGCCCAGGCCGACGTGTTCGACGCCAGCGGCAGGCTGTTGGCTCATTGGGAGCGCCCCGAAACCGGCATGCTCTCGCGGGTTGAACTGGCGTTGGCGCATACCTTGCTCGAACAGCCCATCAGCCAGCCGATCCTGCATCAGGGGCGGGCCATCGGTAGCATCCACCTGACCGGTCACGGTGGCAGTCTGCTGCGCTTTTTGCTCAGTGGGCTTGCGGGCATCCTGATCTGTACCGTCCTCAGCGCCTGGGTTGCCCTGCACCTGGCGCGCCGTTTGCTGAAGGGCATCACCGGGCCGCTGCAAAGCCTCGCCGCCGTGGCCCACGCCGCGCGCAGCGAACGCGACTTCGACCGCCGCGTACCGCCGGCACGCATCGCCGAACTCGACAGCCTGGGCAGCGACTTCAATGCCTTGCTTGGCGAGATGGAAGCCTGGCAAAGCCACCTGCAAAGCGAAAACGAAACCCTGGCTCACCAGGCCAACCACGACAGCCTCACCGGGCTGCCCAACCGTGCCTTTTTCGAAGGCCGGCTGATCCGTGCGCTGCGTAGCGCGGCCAAGGTCAACGAGCGGGTGGCGGTGTTGTTCCTCGACAGCGACCGCTTCAAAGACATCAACGACAACTTCGGCCATGCCGCCGGCGACGCCGTGCTGGTGGCCGTCGCCGAGCGCGTGCGGGCACAACTGCGTGACGACGACCTGGTGGCACGCCTGGGCGGCGATGAGTTCGCCATCCTGCTGGCGCCGTTGCACAAAGTCGAAGACGCCCAGCGCATCGCCGACAAGATCATCGCCAGCATGGACCTGCCGATTGCCGTGCCGGGCAACACCCAGGTGTTGACCTCCCTCAGCATCGGCATCGCCATCTACCCCGATCATGGTGTCACCCCCGGCACCTTGCTCAACGCCGCCGACGCGGCGATGTACCAGGCCAAACGGGTTTCCCAGGGCGGCCAGCAAACGGCAGAGTCGGAGCACTCCACCGTCAATGTTCAACACAGGAGTTGATCCCTTGTTTTCAACCACACGCGTTCTGTTTTTTACATTATTGATGGCACTGCTGGCCCTGGGCGGCTGCCAGACAGCCCCACCCAAAGGCCTGACCCCGGCCCAGGTGGCCGTCCTCAAACAACAAGGCTTCGAACTCACCGACGAAGGCTGGGCCTTTGGTCTGTCGGGCAAAGTGCTGTTTGGCAGCGACGTCGAGACCCTCAACCAGCCCAGCACCGACATCGTCCAACGCATCGGTAAGGCCTTGCTGGGCGTCGGCATCGAACGCGTACGCGTCGATGGCCACACTGATGCCTCCGGCAAAGAAACCTACAACCAGCAACTCTCCCTGCGCCGCGCCAAAAGCGTGGCCACGGTGCTGACAGGCGTAGGCATGAAAGAAGAAAACATCCAACTGCGCGGGTTGGGCAGCGCCGAGCCCGTGGCCTCCAACACCACGGCGGTTGGGCGTACGGAGAATCGTCGGGTGTCGATTGTGGTCATCGCGGACTGACCCACTCCTATCGGGGGTATAGACCTCTGCATAACACCTAAAGGCTGGCAAATAACTCTGTAGTGAGCGGGCTTGCCCCGCTCACCACAACATCCCATCACAAATTACGCCAGGACATGACCTCTGCTCAGATCAAAGTGATCGCACCTCGGGTTTACTTACTGAGTGCAGTGATCCTGTTGTGTTGTGTGCTTTTATTAGGTCGTCAGAGACCAATAAGTGCTTTGGCGACATGACCCGCGATACTAGGATTCTCATTCAGTCTGCGCGTGCTGTAACCGTACCAGTCCCGACCAAAAGGTACGTAGATGCGCACGTTGAATCCCATTCTCAACACCTTGTCCCGCAAGGGTTCGCAAACGCCTAGCAGCATCTGGAACTCAAACTGGGTTCTGTCGATACCGTTGTCTCGAGCCAGAGCAATAACGTGCTCGATCAGTGCCGCGTCGTGCGTGGCCACACCGACGAAGCTGCCGGCTTTAAAGCAGCGCCTGACGTGATCCAAAAAATGCTTGTTGATGGCGGTACGGTCACTCCAAGAGCCGCTCACAAGGTGCGATCGTTCCTCCACATAGATACCCTTGCAGATGCGCACAGTGCTTGTTTCGCGTGTGAGCACCTCAATATCCTGATAAGTACGCTTCAAATAGGCCTGCAATGCCAGCCCAACATTGTCGTGGCTTGTCCTCAACCGGGTGAACAGATCGATTTCCTTTTGCGTGCAGCTAACATCTTCCATATCTATGCAAACAGAGTTTTTGTGACCCTCTGCCGCTTCAAGAATGCGCTCTGCGAGGCGTTCGCATTGCTGCATGTCCAAGAGCAATCCAAGCGAGGAAGGCTTGATCGAAATGTTGGCTTTTAATCCATTGGCTTGAATCGCTTCAAGCAAATCAATGTAATCGATCGCCGTATTCTCAGCCTGTTGTGGGGTCGAAACAGTCTCGCCCAATACGTCGAGCGTCACACAAAAACCTTGTGCGTTTAGCTGTTTAACTCGCGCAAGGGCTTCGCCTAGCGTGGCACCGGCAATGTAGCGACGGGAGATTTTTTGGATAATTGCGCGAGGAATAAAAGGGATGGCGCGAGCCATCAAAGCGTTGAAAAGATGCATATCAATACCAAAGACGAAAAACAGCCAACATCCGTTTCTCCGCGCAAAAGCGTCGAAAAACCACGGACGTAGCAAAGCCGCCACTCCTTTTTGGAGCAGCATGAAGCAGAGTCACAGCCGTCTATGTCAGCGCATAGCGGCAGCGTCTACTGCGAGCTTCAGTTCATCAATGGGGGCCAAGCGGCGGCGTGCATGCTTTCTTCTCTAGGTGTTTGCTAACGTCAATGGTTGTTGACGTTTTCTACCCCTGTATTACCCAAACTTTTTGTAGCGTTTGAAGGGGGCTGAACGGTGATCCATGCCACAAAAAAAAGCAAGGGGTGTGGGCGGACGCTTACTAAAAAACGCCAGCCAAGTGTTTAAAGAGGATGCTTCTTAGTGGTTCGGATCGCTAAACCCGTTCGCAGTTTTTTCTGTGAAGTCCGCAGGCTAGTGACTCGAACACTAAGGCGCAGTAGGCCGGGGGGCTCTAGGAAACGTCCCTTAATCCGCAAACGTGATCTCCCGCGTCTCCCCCATCAACAACCCCTGATTCTGCTCCGTCACTTCCCGGATGTAGTCCCACAACAACGTAATCCGCTTCAACTTGCGCAGGTCCTCCCGGCAATACATCCAGAACTGCCGCGTAATCGCAATCTGCTCTCCCAACACCGGCAACAGCCGTGGATCCTGCGCCGCCAGAAAGCACGGCAATATCGCCATCGACCGCCCTTGTTGCGCCGCGACGTACTGCGCAATCACGCTGGTACTGCGCAAGCTCGCGCTGGCGCCGGGCACTACGTTCGCCAGGTAAAGCAGCTCTGAGCTGAACGCCAGGTCATCCACATAACTGATAAACGGGTGTTCGGCCAAATCCGAAGGCCGCTGGATGGGCGGATGCTGGTCGAGGTAGTCCTGGGTCGCGTACAGCTGCAGTTTGTAGTCGCACAGTTTGCAGCACACGTACGGGCCGTGTTCCGGGCGTTCCAGGGCGATGACGATGTCGGCTTCGCGCTTGGACAGGCTGATGAAGTGGGGCAGGGGCAGGATGTCTACCGAGATAGCCGGGTAGGTGTCGACGAAGTGGCTCAACTGCGGGGTGACGAAAAAACTGCCGAAGCCTTCGGTGCAGCCCATGCGTACATGGCCGGACAGCGCCACGCCGGAGCCGGAGACTTGCTCGCAGGCCATGTGCAGGGTGCTTTCGATGGACTCGGCATACCCCAGTAAACGCTGGCCCTCGGGGGTGAGTACAAAGCCGTTGGTCCGGGATTTCTCGAACAGCAACGTGCCGAGGGACACTTCCAGTGAGCTGATACGTCGTGACACGGTGGTGTAGTCAACCGCCAGGCGTTTGGCCGCGACGCTGGCCTTGCGGGTACGGGCCACTTCGAGGAAAAACTTCAGGTCGTCCCAGTTCAGGGAGCCCAATGATGTGATGTTTTTTTGCATATTGGACCGGCTTTTATGTGCGTTCTTATTAGAGATTTGCACATCTATACTCCAAAAACAGTCCGAACGCCTCATTCTTCAAGGCGATTCACGCGCCTTGTCTCTACATAAATATAAGAGTTGGAGACCACATGAACGCATCTGCCGATATTTCCGTTAAACAGGTCAAGTTGCTGATCAACGGTGAGTGGGTCGAGTCCAAGACCACCGAGTGGCAAGACATCGTCAACCCGGCCACCCAAGAGGTGCTGGCCAAAGTCCCATTCGCTACGGCCGATGAAGTCAACGCCGCCATCGACGCCGCCCATCGCGCCTTCCAGACCTGGAAGCTGACGCCGATCGGCGCACGCATGCGCATCATGCTCAAGCTGCAAGCCTTGATTCGTGAGCATTCCAAACGCATTGCCGTGGTCCTCAGCGCCGAGCAGGGTAAGACCATTGCCGATGCCGAGGGCGATATTTTCCGTGGCCTGGAAGTGGTGGAGCACGCCTGTTCCATCGGCACCCTGCAAATGGGCGAGTTCGCCGAAAACGTCGCCGGTGGCGTCGACACCTACACCCTGCGCCAGCCGATCGGCGTGTGTGCAGGGATTACCCCGTTCAACTTCCCGGCGATGATTCCGCTGTGGATGTTCCCGATGGCTATCGCCTGTGGCAACACCTTTGTGCTCAAGCCATCCGAGCAGGACCCGCTGTCGACCTTGCTGCTGGTGGAGCTGGCGCTGGAAGCCGGTGTGCCGCCTGGCGTGCTCAACGTGGTGCACGGCGGCAAGGACGTGGTGGATGCGCTGTGCACCCATAAAGACATCAAGGCCGTGTCGTTTGTGGGCTCCACCGCTGTCGGCACCCATGTGTATGACTTGGCCGGCAAGCACGGCAAGCGCGTGCAATCGATGATGGGCGCCAAGAACCACGCCGTGGTGCTGCCGGATGCCAACCGCGAGCACACCCTCAATGCCTTGGTCGGTGCCGGTTTCGGTGCGGCGGGCCAGCGTTGCATGGCCACCTCGGTGGTGGTGCTGGTGGGCGCGGCCAAGCAATGGCTGCCGGACCTCAAGGCGCTGGCGCTGAAGCTCAAGGTCAATGCCGGCAGCGAAGCCGGTACCGACGTGGGCCCAGTGATTTCCAAGCGCGCCAAGGCCCGCATCCTGGAACTGATCGAAAGCGGCGTGAAGGAAGGCGCCAAGCTGGAACTGGACGGCCGTGACATCAAGGTGCCGGGCTTCGAACAAGGCAACTTTGTCGGCCCGACCTTGTTCTGCGGCGTGACGACGGACATGCAGATCTACACCCAGGAAATCTTCGGCCCGGTGCTGGTGGTGCTGGAAGTCGACACCCTGGACCAGGCCATCGCGCTGGTCAACGCCAACCCGTTCGGCAACGGCACGGGCCTGTTCACCCAAAGCGGCGCGGCGGCGCGTAAGTTCCAGAGCGAAATCGATGTAGGCCAAGTCGGCATCAACATTCCGATCCCGGTGCCGGTGCCGTTCTTCAGCTTCACCGGCTCCCGTGGTTCCAAGCTCGGCGACCTGGGCCCGTATGGCAAGCAAGTGGTGCAGTTCTACACCCAGACCAAAACCGTCACCAGCCGCTGGTTTGACGACGACACGGTCAACGATGGCGTCAACACCACCATCAACCTGCGCTGACTCCGGGAGACGACCATGAAGATTGCATTTATCGGCCTGGGCAACATGGGCGCGCCCATGGCCCGCAACCTGCTTTTGGCTGGGAATAAGCTGAATGTATTCGACGTTAATCCCGGCGTGTTCAAGGAGTTCGCAGAACTGGGCGCCACCGTCTGCGGCTCACCGCGTGAAGCGGCACAAGGCGCCGAACTGGTAATTACCATGCTGCCCGCCGCAGCCCATGTGCGCAGCGTCTGGCTGAATGAAGACGGCGTGCTGGCCGGCATCGGCCAAGGCGTGCCCGCCGTGGATTGCAGCACCATCGACCCGCAAACCATCCGCGATGTTGCCGCTGCGGCGGCCAAGCAAGGTGTGGTGATAGCGGATGCTCCAGTCTCTGGCGGCACCGGCGGCGCTAGCGCCGGGACCTTGACCTTCATGGTCGGCGCGCCCCCGGAACTGTTCGCCACCCTGCAACCGGTGCTGGCGCAGATGGGCCGCAACATCGTGCATTGCGGTGACGTGGGCACCGGGCAAATCGCCAAGATCTGCAACAACCTGCTGCTGGGGATCAGCATGGTCGGCGTCAGCGAAGCGATGGCGTTGGGTGACGCGTTGGGCATCGACACCCAGGTGCTGGCCGGGATCATCAACAGCTCCACCGGGCGCTGCTGGAGTTCGGACACCTACAACCCATGGCCGGGCGTGATCGAAACCGCGCCGTCATCCCGTGGTTACACCGGCGGGTTTGGTGCCGATTTGATGCTCAAGGATTTGGGCCTGGCTACCGAGGCGGCGCGCCAGGCGAAACAGCCGGTGATTCTGGGGGCTGTGGCTCAGCAGTTGTACCAATCGATGAGTCAGCGTGGGGAAGGGGGCCAGGACTTCTCGGCGATTATCAACAGCTACCGCAAGCCCAAATAAGGGCATTCAGGGACGAGCATTGTGGTGAGCGGGCTTGCCCCGCGCTGGGGCGCGAAGCGGCCCTGAAACCAGACGCCGCATTCTTTCTGAGAGAATGCGGCGTTTTTTATTGGGGCTGCCTTGCAGCCCAGCGCGGGGCAAGCCCGCTCACCACAGAAGGCGACTGCACCACAAAAAACTCAAGCAAACACAAAATACTTACGCACCGTCTCGACCACTTCCCACGTCCCTTTCATCCCCGGTTCCACCACGAAGATATCCCCAGCCCGCAGGTGGATCGGCTCCAGGCCCTCAGGCGTGATGATGCAGTAGCCTTCCTGGAAATGGCAGTATTCCCACTTCACATAGTCCACGTACCACTTGCCCGGGGTGCAGATCCAGGTGCCCATGATCTTGCTGCCGTCTTCGCTGGTGTAGGCGTTGAGGTTGACGGTGTGTGGGTCGCCTTCCAGCTTCTCCCATTTGCACGCGTCCAGGACCGGCAGGGGATGGGTGTCGCGCAGTACGGTGATGGGCTTGGACATGATGACTCCTAGGCAGTGAATGCAAAGATGCACCCTAAGGCCTTGGGCGTTGTGCCAGTGGTCTGAACTCGACATCGGGATGCCCAGAAGCGCAGCTGAATACGACTCCTCTGGCCATGCGCAGTCAATGTGGAAGGGGGCTTGCCCCCGATGGCGCCGGGTCAGCCGGCCCCTGTGTCAGCTGACCCACTGCCATCGGGGGCAAGCCCCCTCCCACATGTGGCCCGGCGACACTTCTGAGCGTAAATAAGCCATTTCCTCGCAGTAAGTGCGAAAGATTTCCCGTCTCGCGCCAGAATTCGCAAGAAAATTCACAGCTGGCCCTCGTATCATTCACCCCAGTAACCGCCGAGAGCCTTTAAATGAACCCAATAAAAACGTGGTGGGACATCAGCCCGCCCTTGAGTACGGCGACCCCGACGTGGCCGGGCGATACGCCGTTCCAGGAAGAGCGTGTGTGGCAGTTCGGCCCGGAGTGTCCGGTGAATGTGGGGCGCATTACCTTGTCGCCGCACACCGGTGCCCACGTGGACGCGCCGCTGCATTACAGCGCCGACGGCGCGCCGATTGGTGAGGTGTCGCTGGATGTGTACATGGGCCCGTGCCGGGTGCTGCATTGCCTGGGCAGTGGCGCGCTGGTGCAGCCGCATCAGTTGCAAGGCCGTGTGGATAACTTGCCCGAGCGGGTGTTGCTGCGTACTTATCCACAAGCGCCGCTGACCGAATGGGATTCGAGTTTCACCGCCATCGCCCCACAAACCATTGAGCTGCTGGCCAGCCTGGGTGTGCGCCTGATCGGTATCGACACCCCGTCCCTGGACCCGCAACAGTCCAAGACGATGGACGCCCACAACGCCGTCGCCCGCAATGGCATGGCGATTCTCGAAGGCATCGTGCTCGACGACGTACCGGAGGGCGACTATGAACTGATCGCGCTGCCGCTGCGTTTTGCCAACCTGGACGCGAGCCCGGTGCGCGCCATTCTCCGCCCGCTCAAGGAGCCCACGCGATGAGCCAATGTCCCTTTTCTGCTGATTACCAACCGCCGGAAGAATGGCATAACGCCGAGCTGAATTTTTCCGAGTCCATGAGCTACGGCGACTACCTGGACCTGGGCAAAGTCCTCAGCGCCCAGCACCCGCTGTCGCCGGACCACAACGAAATGCTCTTCATCATCCAGCACCAGACCTCGGAGCTGTGGATGAAACTGATGCTCCACGAACTCAAGGCCGCCCGCGAACACGTGCGCTTGGGCGAGTTGCCGCCGGCGTTCAAGATGTTGGCGCGGGTGTCGCGGATTTTCGATCAACTGGTGCATGCCTGGGCCGTGCTGGCGACCATGACGCCATCGGAATACAAGGCGATTCGCCCGTTCCTGGGGCAGTCGTCGGGGTTCCAGTCGTTCCAGTACCGCGAGATCGAGTTCATCCTCGGCAACAAGAGCGCGGCGCTGTTAGGGCCTCACGCCCATCGGCCGGCGCTGTTGAACGAGTTGAAAGTGGCGATTGCCACGCCGTCGCTGTATGACGAGGCGATCAACCTGATGATCAAGGCCGGCCTGGCGATTGATCCGAAACGTGCCGAGCGCGACCCGACCGCAGCGACCGTTCACGATGAGTCCGTGGAGGCCGCGTGGCGCGAGGTGTATCGCGATCCGAACCGGTATTGGGACTTGTATCAGTTGGCCGAGAAGTTTATCGACCTGGAGGATTCGTTCCGCCAGTGGCGCTTCCGCCATGTGACCACGGTGGAGCGGATTATCGGCTTCCAACCGGGTACCGGTGGTACCGAAGGCGTGGGGTATCTGCGCAAGATGCTCGACACCGTGCTGTTCCCCGAACTGTGGCGAGTGCGTTCCACGCTGTAAGCGCAATCAAATGTGGGAGGGGGCAAGCCCCCTCCCACATGGGTATTACTGTGCGGCGGCGACCGCTTTCGCCTTACTCACACGCAACCGATAGGCCACATAGATAATCCCCACCCACACCGGCATCGCGTACACCGACTCGCGAATCCCCGGGATCGCCAGCATCACGCTGATGATCATCAGCATGAACGCCAGGCACAGGTAGTTGCTGAACGGGAACCAGAAGGTCTTGAACGAGGGCGTCACGCCTTGCTCGCCCATGGCCTTGCGGAACTTGATGTGGGTGATGCTGATCAGCGCCCAGTTGATCATCAACGAGGCAACCACCAGCGCAAACAGCAATTCCAGGGCGCTCTGCGGCGCCACGTAGTTGACCACCACGCAGAGCATCGTCACCAATGCCGAAATCGCCAGGGCCCGCAGTGGCACGCCTTGTTTGTTGAGCTTCATCAGGGCTTTTGGCGCATCGCCTTGCTCGGCCAGGCCGAACAGCATGCGGCTGTTGCAGTACACGCCGCTGTTGTACACCGACAGCGCCGCGGTCAGCACCACGAAGTTGAGGATGTGCGCAGCAGTGTCGTTACCGATCAGCGAGAAGATCTGCACAAACGGGCTGCCACTGTAGGCATCGCCCGACGCGCCGAGGGTCTGCAGCAGTTGGTCCCAGGGGTACAGCGACAGCAGCACGGTCAGGGCGCCGACGTAGAAAATCAGGATCCGGTAGACCACCTGGTTGATCGCTTTGGGGATCACCTTGCGCGGTTCGCTGGCTTCGGCTGCGGTGATACCCACCAGCTCCAGGCCACCGAACGAGAACATGATGAAGGCCATCGACATCAACAGCCCCATGCCGCCATTCGGGAAGAACCCGCCATGGCTCCACAGGTTGCTGACGGATGCTTGCGGGCCGCCGGTGCCGCTGAACAGCAGGTAGCAGCCGAGCACGATCATGCCGACAATCGCCACCACTTTGATGATCGCGAACCAGAACTCGGTTTCACCGAAGAACTTCACGTTCAGCGTGTTGATCAGGTTCACCGCGACAAAGAACACCAGCGCGCTGACCCAGGTCGGGATCTCGGGCCACCAGAACTGGATGTACTTGCCCACCGCTGTCAGTTCGGCCATGCCCACCAGCACGTACAGTACCCAGTAGTTCCAGCCGGCCAGGAAGCCTGCGTAGCCGCCCCAGTATTTGTGCGCGAAGTGGCTGAAGGAACCGGCCACCGGCTCTTCGACGATCATCTCGCCAAGCTGGCGCATGATCAGGAAGGCGATAAAACCAGCAATCGCGTAGCCCAGGATCATCGACGGGCCCGCCGACTTGAGTACCCCGGCCGAGCCGAGGAACAGCCCCGTACCAATCGCCCCTCCCAAGGCGATCAGCTGAATATGCCGGTTCTTCAGGCCACGCTTGAGGCCCACCGGGTTAACCATGTCATCCGCCATTAACATTCCCTTCTACTTGTTTTTCTTGGGGTTGATTGCACGCCGCACCAGCCCCTCAGAAGTGCTGAGGAGTCAGATATTACTCTGCGTAAACTTTTCGTAATACAGCTGAACGCCATCAAGTGCCTGATCCGCCAGCCATTGTTGGATGGATTCGACCATTGGCGGGGGGCCGCACACGTACATATCCGCCGATCTGTCCCGCAATTCGGCCAGGTCCAAATGCTGGGTGAGGTAGCCGCGCTTGCCGGGCCAGTCGGGGGCGGCATCGCTGAGGACTTCGGTGTAGCGAAAAACCGGCAGTTTCGCCGCATAGGCCGCGATGCGTGGGGCTTCGCATAAGTCCTCGGCGCCGCGTACGCCATAGTAGAGATGCACCGGCTGGTTGCAGCCGGTGGCGGCCAGTTGATCGAGCATGCCCAGCAGCGCCGACAGCCCGGTGCCGCCCGCGACCAGCACCAGCGGTTGGGTCACATGGCGCAGGTAGAACGCACCCAGCGGTGCTTCCATCCGCAGTTCATCGCCGACTTGGCAGCGCTCACGCAGGTAGTTGCTCATCACCCCATCGGGCAGCAAGCGGATCAGGAACTGCAGTTGATTGCCCGCCAGGTTGGCGAAGGAGTAGGAACGCCAATGGCCTGTGCCCGGTACCGCAAGGCGCGCATATTGGCCCGGTAGAAAATCCAGTGGCGCATCCAACTGCACCTTCAGGATCGCCGTGCTGGTCGACACCTGTTGCACCTCGCTGACCGTCCCGCGCACTTGCACCGGCCCCGGCGCATTGCACAGGCTTGAGTCAAAGTCGAAGTAGAAGGTGGCGTCGGACTTCACCCGCGTCTGGCAACTGAGCATCTTGCGTTGTTGCAGGTCGAGGCTTGAGAGGGCTTCGTCGTCCACGTAGTCCTGGGTGTAGTCGCCCGATTCGCAACGACCCTGGCAGGTGCCGCATACACCTTCGCGGCAATCCAGGGGGATTTTGATGCCATTGCGCAGGGCCGCATCCAATAGGATTTCATGGGCGCCCACCGGGAAAAACAGGGTCTTGCCGTCGGCAAAACTGAAGGCCACTTTGTGATTCATGTGTTGTTCTCTGCATATTTATGATGTACGTACGGCCCGCTCACCACAACAACAAGGGTGCTTTAGAGGTGATAGAAATCCAGCACCGAATTGATGGTGTCGTTGAGCAACAACGCATGCTTGCGGGTGATCAACCAGTTGTCGCCATCGGGCTTGAGGCGATAGGTGGCGTGCCCGTAGAACTGCTCCGAGGTGGCCAGCCGATAGAACAGCGTGTGCCAGTTCAACTTCACTTGCAGCACGCCATCCGCCTGCTCTGCAATGCGCACGTTATTGATCAGGTGCAAGGTGCGCGGCATTGGCGTGGCTGACGCGGCCTTGCCGGTGCGCAGGCGAAAGATGCGGTCTTCCAGGCCGGAACGGTTGGCGTAATAGATCAGCGACATTTCGCGCTTGGGATCGCGGGTGTACACATGCTCCGAGTCCCATTGCGGCAGGTGGAATTCACTCTGCGGGTCGAACAACTGCACATAGGCGTCCCAGTCCTGGGCGTCGCACAGTTCGGACTTGCGGTAGAAGAACTGCTCGATCCGGTACTGCAATAGCGCATTCATCATTCCACCTCCCGCAATGTCAGCGCTTGCTTGTCCAGACCCTTGAGCAGGAACTGCTGCCAGTTGCGGTGCTGGTTGACGTACAGGCCTTCATGGGTGAACTCGGTGCCGGTCATCGCCGGTTGGATGCCGATGGCCTCGCTGTTCGGCGTTGGCCCGGTTTCCCAGCGATGACTGCCGCGGGAGATATCGCTCCAACGCTCCAGGCGGCCTTGGAAACCGCGCTGGGCTTCGCGAAATTCCACCAAGTCATCCGGCGTGCCCATGCCCGATACGTTGAAGAAATCTTCGAACTGGCGAATACGGTTTTCGCGGTCGGCGTCGGACTCGTTTTTCACCCCCAGGCACTGGCTGATGATTTCGGTCTTGTTCCACGCCACCGGGCGGATGATGCGCAGCTGCGAGCTGATCTGGTCGAGGAAGAACAGGCTCGGGTAGATGTTCAGGTTGCGCAGGCGGTGCATCATCCACTCGGCTTTTTGTTGCCCATGTTCTTCCACCAGGCGCGGCATGATGGTGGCGTAGCCGGAGCGCACCGTCGGGTTGGGCATGTCGCTGAACAACAGGCTGTGACCGTTGTTGAAGGCGAACCAACCGTCATCGGTATTCGCGTCGCCGGCGCCGAGTTTGCTGTAGTCCAGCGTGGTGCCAGAGCCGGTGCCGTTCTCGGTATTGACCTGCTGGCGATGCTGCACCGTGGCCACGTAGTTGTAGTGCACGGTGCTGACGTGATAACCGTCCAGGCCGTTTTCGTTCTGCAGCTTCCAGTTTCCGTCGTAGGTGTAGGCGGACTTGCCCGGCAGCACTTCCAGTTCACCGGTGGCGGATTGGGCGACCATCATGTCGAAGAACACTTTGGCGTCGCCGAGGAAGTCTTCCAGGCTGTTCGTGCCGTTCACGTCCAGGCTGATGAATACAAAGCCCCTGTAGCTTTCGATGCGCGCCTTTTTCAGGCCACGGGTGGCTTTGTCGAAACCTGCCGGGTATTCCCCCGGCGCCTTGACCTTCACCAACCGGCCGTCGCTCTTGTAGCACCAGGCGTGGAACGGGCAGGTAAAGGTCGATTGGTTGCCTTTGCCGACGCGGGTGAGGGTGGTGCCGCGATGCTGGCAGGCATTGATCAGCGCATTGAGCTGGCCTTCGCCGTCGCGGGTGATGATCATCGGCTGGCGCCCGGCGCGCAGGGTCACGAAGTCGTGGTTATTGGCCAGTTCGCTTTCGTGGCAGGCGTAGATCCAGTTCTTCTCGAAGATCAGTTCCATTTCCAGGTCGAACAGCTGCGGCTCGGTGAACATGTCCCGGGCGATGCGGAACACTTCGTCTGCCGGGCGAAAATCCAGGCAGCTTTCGATAAAGCGTTTCCACTGCTCGACGTTTCTTGCACCACTCATGGGAGGCACCTTTTTGATAGGGGCTAATCGGTGGTTTATTAGAGGCAGCAGGGCAGGGCGCGGGCTATCCGCTTAATGGGGGAACGTGGGCCGGAAAATTGGGCAGCAAATACCCAATACGGTGCGCCGAGGTGACGTCACGCGCTACTGTCCGACGACGCGAGGGGCTTTGAGCCCCGTGACTTATCCACATAGTCGGCCCTTGCTATCCATCCAGTGGCGATACCACCGGCGTGGCGCAGAACTTGCTGTCCAACAACCCTAACGACGCGCCGCCAGAGCGCGCAAACGCCTAACCGCCGTGGGTGCACCCTGATGAGCAGCCAGACACGCGATATCCAGATTCAACGCTTCGACCTCGAAGGCGCCCGCAGCTGGATGTCCGGCATTTGCGGGCCGCACCGGCTGGCGACGACGACCCCCGAGCGCCTGCGCTTTCACCACAGCGCCAACGTGTTCAAGTCCCGTGCGACCACCTTGGGCGTGATCGAATACGGCACCGACGTGACCATCGACATCGAAGACGCCGAGCACTTCAGCAGCTACAGCCTCAGCCTGCCGTTGGTGGGCGAGCAGGAGTTGAGCAAGAACGGCGAGCGCCTGAGTTCCAACCGCGACCAAGGCGTGATCATCGCGCCCAATGAGCACCAAGTGCTGGCGATTTCCGGCGACTGCCGCAAGCTGCAAGTGGTGATTACGCGGGCGGCGATGAGCGAGTCCCTGGAAGGTTTGCTGCAACGGCCCATCGATGCGCCGTTGCGCTTTGAACCGGTGATGGACGCGGTGGACGGTGCGCCGGCTTCGTGGTGGCGTATGGCGCGCTACTTCATCGCCGAGCTGGAACGCAGCAGCGAGTTGTATGAACAGGCCGCGTTTACCCGCGACCTGGAGAGCTCGCTGATCAAGGGCCTGATCCTGGCCCAGCCGAACAACTACTCTGAGGAACTGCGCGATGTACTTGGCGTGAAGTTGCCGCACTACTTGATCCGTGCGCGCCAGTACATCCACGACAACGCCCGCGAAGCGGTGCACCTGGAAGACCTGGAGACGGCGGCCGGCGTGTCGCGCTTCAAGCTGTTCGATGCGTTCCGCAAGTACTTTGCCCTGTCGCCGATGGCCTACCTGAAGAAGTACCGGCTGGGCGCGGTGCGCCAAGAGATTCTTGAGCACGGCTCAATCCGCACCATCTCCGAGATCGCCCTGGGCTGGGGTTTCACTCACTTGGGACGGTTTTCGGCGCAGTACAGAAAACTCTTTGATGAGTCCCCCAGCCAGACCTTGCAGCGCAATCGTCTACGCAGCCTCTGAACACATTTGATTTTCATTGTTTGGGAGAACTTAGATCAGCTCTTCAACCAACTGCAAACAATGCCTCAGCCCCGGCGACTGATCATTCACCCGGCGGCTCAGGATGATCGGCGAAGTCGCAGTGGCTTCCACAATCGGCGTATAGCCAATATCCGCGCGATGCAGCACCTGCACCGACGCGGGCACCAACGTCACGCCCATGCCCGCCCCGACCAGGCCGATGGCGGTCTGCAATTCGTTGGTCCACTGCGCCACCTTGAGGCTCAAACCGTGGGCATCGAACAACGCGATCACGTGGTCGGCATAACTGGGGCGTGGGTTGCCGGGGTACAGCACAAACGGCTCGGCGGCCAGTTGCGCGAGGGTCGCGGGTGCGGCCAACAACGGGTGGCCGGCGGGCAGCACTGCCACCAGTCGATCTTCTACCAGCACGCGCTGGACGATGGCCGGGTCGTCGATGCGAATACGCCCGAAGCCCACGTCGATGCGCCCGGCCTTGAGTGCTTCGACCTGCTGCAAAGTGGTCATCTCCGACAGGCCCAATTCCAGCTCCAGCGCCTCGTGGCTGCGCAGCCGGCGGATCAGCTCCGGCAGCACGCCATACAAGGTCGACGGTGCAAAGCCGATGCCCAACCAGGTTTTTTCGCCCTGGCCGATGCGCCGCGTGCTGTCGCAGACCTTGTTCAACTGTTCGAGCAACACGTTGGCGTGTTCATAGAAAAACCGCCCGGCCTCGGTCAGCCGCAGCGGTCGACCACGTTCCAGCAGGATGACGCCCAGCTCATCCTCCAGTTGCTGGATCTGCCGGCTCAGTGGCGGCTGGGCGATGTGCAAGCGTTCGGCGGCGCGGGTGAAGTTGAGGGTTTCGCCCAGCACTTGGAAATAGCGCAGATGACGCAGTTCCATGACGACTCCTTTCATACCTTGAGAGTATTGTTCAAGACCAATTCTATATTGGAAGCCTTTAAAAATGCGGAACAGAATCAGCTTAAACCTATAAAGAACCCAACGGGTATTGCCATGCCGATTTGCGCCATCGAATCGATCGAGACCATCATCGTCGACCTCCCCACCATCCGCCCGCACAAACTGGCGATGCACACGATGCAAAACCAGACCCTGGTGATCATCCGCGTGCGCTGTGCCGACGGCATCGAAGGCATCGGCGAGTCCACCACCATTGGTGGCCTGAGCTACGGCAACGAGAGTCCCGACAGCATCAAGGTCAACATCGACCGCCACTTCGCACCGCTGCTGATCGGCCAGGACGCCAGCAATATCAACGCCACCATGTTGCGCCTGGAGCGCAGCATTCGTGGCAACACGTTTGCCAAGTCCGGGATCGAAAGCGCCTTGCTGGATGCATTGGGCAAACGCCTGGGCCTGCCGGTCAGTGAACTGCTGGGCGGCCGCGTGCGTGACGCGTTGCCGGTGGCCTGGACCCTGGCCAGTGGCAACACCGAACAAGACATCGCCGAGGCCGAAAAGATGCTCGACCTGCGCCGCCACCGCATCTTCAAGTTGAAGATCGGCGCCGGTGAGGTCAGTCGCGACCTGGCCCATGTGATTGCGATCAAAAGGGCCGTGGGCGAGCGCGCCAGTGTGCGTGTCGACGTCAACCAGGCCTGGGACGAAGCCGTCGCGCTGCGGGCCTGCAAGGTATTGGGCGACAACGGTATCGACCTGATCGAACAGCCGATCTCACGCAACAACCGCAGCGGCATGGTGCGGCTGAACCTGTCGAGCCCGGCGCCGATCATGGCCGATGAATCCATCGAGTGCGTCGAGGACGCCTTCAACCTGGCCCGCGAAGGTGCGGCCTCGGTGTTCGCCCTCAAGATCGCCAAGAACGGCGGCCCGCGCGCGGTGTTGCGCACGGCGGCGATTGCCGAAGCGGCGGGCATCGGCCTGTACGGCGGCACCATGCTCGAAGGCGGCATCGGCACCCTGGCCTCGGCCCATCCATTCCTGACCCTGAACACGCTGGCGTGGGACACCGAACTGTTCGGCCCGCTGCTGCTCACCGAAGACATCCTCACCGAGCCACCGGTGTACCGCGATTTTCAGCTGCATGTCTCCCACGCGCCGGGCCTGGGCCTGGCCATCGACGAAGAGCGCCTGGCGTTCTTTCGCCGTGATAAACACTAAGAGGCGCTTTCTATGTTGTTCCACGTAAAAATGACCGTGAACCTGCCCGTCGACATGAACCCCGAACGCGCCGCCAGCCTCAAGGCCGACGAAAAAGCCCTGGCGCAGCGCCTGCAACAGCAGGGCAAATGGCGCCACTTGTGGCGCATCGCCGGGCTCTACGCCAACTACAGCGTGTTTGATGTCGATAGCGTGCAAGAACTGCACGACCTGCTGATGCAGCTGCCGCTTTACCCTTACATGGCCATCGAAGTGAACGCCCTGTGCCGGCACCCTTCGTCGATCCATGAGGACGACCGTTAAGCCTGTTCTATACCCAATAATTACAAGATGAGGATTGCACCATGTCCATCCGACTGTCCCAGACTGCCCACGCCCAACAGTTTCTCGAAGAAGCCAGCGGCAACCTCAATGACGGCGGTAGCCCACGCACCAAAGCGCTGATCTACCGCATTTTGCGCGACACCGTGAACATCATCGAAGACCTGGACGTGACCCCCGAAGAGTTCTGGAAGGCGGTCAACTACCTCAACGAGCTGGGCAAGAACCAGGAAGCCGGGCTGCTTGCCGCCGGGCTGGGCCTGGAGCACTACCTGGACATGTTGATGGACGCCGCCGACGAAGAAGCCGGCAAATCCGGCGGCACCCCGCGCACCATCGAAGGCCCGCTGTATGTAGCCGGTGCGCCGCTGTCCAAGTACGAAGCGCGCCTGGATGATGGGACCGATGCAGCGGTGCCGCTGTTCATGCGCGGGCAGGTGCGCGACACCGACGGCAAGCCACTGGCCGGGGCGATCGTGGATGTGTGGCAGGCCAACACCGGCGGCACTTACTCGTGGTTTGATGCCACTCAATCGGAGTTCAACCTGCGCCGTCGCATCGAGACCGACGCCCAGGGCAACTACCGGTTTCGCAGCATCGTGCCGTCAGGCTACGGCTGCCCACCGACCGGGCCGACCCAGCAGTTGCTCGATCAGCTCGGGCGTCATGGGCAGCGGCCGGCGCATATCCACTTCTTTATCTCGGCGCCGGGGCATCGGCACCTGACCACCCAGATCAACCTGTCGGACGACCCGTACCTGCATGATGACTTTGCCTACGCGACGCGGGATGAATTGATCGCTGAAATTCGCTTCAGTGACGATCAGCAACTGGCGCGGGAGTTTGGTGTGCAAGGGCGGTTTGCGCAGATTGATTTTGACTTTGAGTTGCAGACCGCCGCAGCGCCGGTAGAGCAAAAGCGCATGCAGCGGGTTCGCGCCCTCGAAGACTGAATGCGGTCAAAAATGTGGGAGGGGGCAAGTCGAATCGTCGCACCGCCCCTCCCACATTGGATTTATGGCGTTTCAGTTATTTGCGCACAACCAAATCCAACACCTCATCCCGATCCTTGATCTTCTGCAACACAATCTCCGAACGTATATCCATCACCCCCGCCGTGCGGTTCAGGTGGTTCACGATAAAGTCAGAAAAGTGCTTGAGGTTGCGCGCCTGCACCCGCAGCACATAGTTGCTGGCGCCGGTGATCACATAGGCGCTTGCCACTTCCGGCCAGCCTTGCACCTTCTTGATAAACGTCTCATGCCAGTCCTCCACGTCCTGGCGCAATGACAGGTGGACGATGGCTTCGAGTTCGATCCCCAGTTGTTCGGCATTGAGCACCGCACGGTAACCACTGATGATTCCTTCGCTCTCCAGCAGGCGCAAACGGCGCAGGCAGGCGGAGGGCGACAGCGCGACTTTTTCCGCCAGTTCCTGATTGCTGATACGGCCATCCTGTTGCAGGAAATGCAGGAGGCGCAGGTCGGTGGCGTCAAGAATCATGGTTAGAATAAATCCGCGTGTTTGGGGGTTAAATTCGAATTTCCTACAGCTTAATTAGCCTGTTACCCACCACTTTGCACGAAAATTCTCTAAAACTTCGTTCATTATTTGGTCCATCTTCACTATAAAAACCAGGATCGCCCATGACCTCCCGAAGCCACTGCCAAACCCTCGACGCCCAGGACCCGCTGGCGCCTCTGCGCCATCAGTTCGCGTTGCCGCAGGGGGTTATCTACCTCGACGGCAATTCCCTCGGCGCGCGCCCGGTGGCCTCGCTGGCGCGGGCGCAGCAGGTGATTGCCGAGGAGTGGGGCAATGGTTTGATCCGCAGCTGGAACAGCGCTGGCTGGGCGGATTTGTCCCAGCGCCTGGGCAACCGCCTGGCACCGCTGATCGGTGCGCGTGACGGCGAAGTGGTGATCACCGATACCACCTCGATCAACCTGTTCAAAGTGCTCAGCGCTGCGCTGACCGTACAGCGCCAACGCGCGCCTGCGCGCAAGGTGATCGTCAGCGAAGCGAGCAACTTTCCCACCGACCTGTACATCGCCGAAGGCCTGGCCGATTTGCTGCAACAGGGTTACTCCCTGCGCCTGGTGAACAGCCCGGACGAACTGCCCCAGGCCATCGACGGCGATGTGGCGGTGGTGATGCTCACCCACGTCAACTACAAGACCGGCTACATGTACGACATGCAGGCGCTCACCGCCTTGAGTCACGAGTGCGGGGCCTTGAGTATCTGGGACCTGGCCCACTCGGCGGGCGCGGTACCCATCGACCTGCACAGCGCCGGGGCCGATTACGCGATTGGCTGCACCTACAAATACCTCAACGGCGGGCCAGGCTCCCAGGCGTTTGTGTGGGTCAATCCGGCGCTGGTGGACCTGGTGCGCCAGCCGCTGTCGGGCTGGTTCGGGCACTCCCGGCAATTCGCTATGGAGTACAACTATGCGCCGAGCGCCGGTATCGCCCGCTACCTGTGCGGCACCCAGCCGATTACCTCGCTGGCGATGGTGGAGTGTGGGCTGGAGGTTTTCGAACAGACCGACATGGCCAGTCTGCGTACCAAATCCCTGGCATTGACCGACCTGTTTATTGAGTGGGTTGAAGCCCGTTGCGCGGCTCACGGCCTGGTGTTGATCACCCCGCGTGAACATGCCCGGCGTGGCAGCCATGTGAGCTTTGAGCACCCTGAAGGTTATGCGGTGATCCAGGCCCTGATCGCTCGAGGTGTGATTGGCGATTACCGCGAGCCGCGGATCATGCGGTTTGGGTTTACGCCGTTGTATACGAGCTTTACCGAGGTGTGGGACGCCGTGGAAATCCTCGGTGAAATCCTTGATGAGCACACCTGGGACCAACCGCAATTCAAAGTCCGCCACAGCGTTACCTGAATAAAACACAGATCAAAATGTGGGAGTGGGCTTGCTCCCACAGGGATCGAGTCAATCTTCAAATAATAATAAAGGGGTACACCACGTGACCACGCCAGACACCGGCTTTGCCGAAATCACCCAACGTGAACTGGGCCTGCGGCGCCAGCTCACTTGCGGCCAGATGAGCATGATCGCCATCGGTGGCGCCATCGGCACCGGGCTGTTCATGGGCAGCGCCTACGCCATCGGTTACGCCGGGCCCAGCGTGCTGGTGAGCTACGCCATTGGCGCGCTGATCACCTTGCTGCTGATGGGCTGCCTGGCGGAGATGACCGTCGCGCATTCCACCTCGGGCTCCTTTGGCGCGTATGCCGAGTTCTATATCAGCCCGCTCGCCGGGTTCCTGGTGCGTTATGCGTATTGGGCGGCGATCGTGTTGGCGGTGGGCGCCGAGGTCACTGCGGTGGCGATGTACATGAAGTATTGGTTCGCCAACGTGCCGGAGTGGGTGTGGATCGTGTCGTTTTCCAGTGTGCTGATTGCACTGAACGCCATCAGCGTGAAGACCTTCGGCAACTTCGAATACTGGTTCTCCACCATCAAGATCAGCGCCATCGTCGGCTTCATCATCCTGGCGGTGTACGTGGTGTTCGGCTCCGGCAACCCGGACTACGGCGTGCAGAATTACACCGCGCACGGCGGGTTCTTCCCCCATGGCTTGAGCGGTATGTGGATCGCGGTGATCGTGTCGATCTTCAGTTATTTGAGCGTGGAGATGATCGCCGTAGCCGCCGGTGAAGCGGCCGACCCGGAGCAGGCGGTGAAGAAGGCCTTTCGCGCGACCATCGTGCGCCTGGTGGTGTTCTACCTGCTGACCCTGGCGCTGATGCTGGCCATTGTGCCGTGGAACCAGGCCGGGCAGACCCAGAGCCCGTTCGTCACGGTGATGCAGACCATCGGCATTCCCGGTGCCACCGGGGTGATGAACTTTGTGATCCTGATCGCTGCGCTGTCGGCGATGAACAGCCAGCTCTACATCACCACGCGCATGATGTTCAGTTTGTCCCGCGCCGGGTTTGCGCCCAAGTCCATGGGCGCCTTGAGCAAGAGTGGCATCCCGCTGAATGCGCTGCTGCTGTCCAGCTCGGGCATTGCCCTGGCGACATTGCTCAACGTGGTGTACCCGCAAAGCTCGTTCACCCTGATGATGGCGATCTCGATGTTTGGCGCGATTTTCACCTGGTTCATGATCTTCCTCACGCACCTGTTTTTCCGCCGCTATCGCCAGCGTCATGGCGGGCCGAAGTTGTCCTTCCAACTGCGCCTGTTTCCCTACAGCACCTTGCTGGGCCTGGTGCTGATGGGGGCGGTGATGATCACCACGTATTTCACCGAAGCGTTCAAGATGACGCTGGTGTTTGGCGTGCCGTTCCTGCTGATTCTGTCGGCGGTGTACTACGGGTTTTTCCGCAAGGGCAAGGCCAAGGCGTCGAACAAGGCCTTGGCGTAACCCGGCAACTGGTCGAACGAACGTGCGCACAGCAACAGTTGGCGACAGGCCCAGTCTTCCCGTAAAGGCTGGGCCTTGAACGAGCGCGTCAGCGGCCAGCGGTCCAGGGCCGCCTGGGGCACGATGCCCAGGCCCGCGCCTCGGGCGACCATGCGAACCACCCCATCGAAGCCCTCGGCGCGAATACGCGTCTGCAAACGAAACCCAGCGTGCAACGCTTGTTCTTCCAGGTACACCGCCAGTGCACTGTGGGCGGCCAGGCCGACGTAGTCGAATTGCAGGCTGTCAATAAAACTCACCGGGCTCGCGGCCAAGGGATGGTCCACGGGCAGGATCAGTACCAGCGGGTCGTCGCGAAAGGGTAGGGTTTGCAGGCCATGGGTGTCGACCGCATCGGAAATTATCCCCAGGTCCGCCGTACCTTGGCGCAACGCCTGGGTGATGCGCAGGCTGGGCAACTCCTGCAGGTCGATGTCGAGGTTGGGGTGTTCGCATAAAAAATCCGCCAGCAGTTCAGGCAGGTATTCGCTGAGCGCCGTGGTGTTGCACAGCAGGCGCACCTGGCCTTTGATGCCCTTGGCGTATTCCGCCAGGTCCTGTTGCAGATGGTCGGCCTGTTGCAGCAGCAGTCGGGCATGGCGGGCCAGTGCTTTGCCAGCGGCGGTTGGGGTAACGCCACGGCGGCCGCGCTCCAGCAATTCGATGCCCAGTGAAGCTTCCATTGCGCGAATGCGCGCGCTGGCTGCTGCCAGGGATAAATGGCTGCGGCTGGCGCCGGCGGTGATGTTGCCGGTGTCGAGGGTGTGCAGGTAGAGGCGCAGGTCGGTGAGGTCAAAGTGCATGGCTGGGGTTCTCTGGTGGCTCTACTGGCCCCGATGAGGCCTTCAGCCTCCCGCAAAACAAGAGGCAGCCTCAGTATATGGCGAATTTCCAGCGCACATCCAAACCCGCACAATCGCCCTATGACGACCTTCCTCGCGTTCTACCAAAACCTCGGTCCTGCCTTGACCCTGCTGGTGTTCGGCACCTTCCTGCTGGCCGGCACGGTCAAGGGGGTAATCGGTCTTGGCCTACCGACAGTGGCCATGGGCATGCTCGGCCTGGCTATGTTGCCGGCGCAGGCTGCGGCGCTGCTGATCATTCCTTCGACCGTCACCAACCTGTGGCAACTGGCATTCGGCGGTCACCTGAGCGCCTTGCTCAAACGCCTGTGGCCAATGCTGTTGCTGATTTTCTTCGGTACCGGGCTCGGCACGTTGTGGCTGGGCATGGACGGCGGGCACTGGGTGGTGCGGGCGTTGGGCGCGGCGTTGCTGGTGTATGCGCTGAGCGGGTTGCTGTTGCCCACCTTCAAGGTCAAGCCGCAAACCGAGCGCTGGTTGGGCCCGCTGTGTGGGTTGATCACCGGCGTGATCACCTCGGCCACCGGCGTGTTCGTGATTCCAGCGGTGCCCTATCTGCAAGCCTTGGGCTTGAATCGCGACCAGTTGGTGCAGGCGCTGGGGCTTTCGTTCACTGTCTCGACCTTGGCGCTGGCGGCGGGATTGGCCTGGCGCGGCACCCTGGGCGGTGGTGAAGTCAGTGCTTCGCTGCTGGCGCTGGTGCCGGCGTTGTTGGGCATGTGGCTGGGCCAAGCGTTGCGTCAGCGCATCAGTGCGGTGCTGTTCAAGCGGGTTTTTTTCATCGGCATGGCGCTGTTGGGCGGCCATCTGCTGATCAGTGGTTAACAATGCTTGTTGTATTCGTGCATTTTAATCAAAGGTATTTTGCCGGGTGACGGCTTATTCCGCAGCGCCAGGGCCGATAGTCTGCGTCCAGACATTTTCAACTTCTGGATGCCCTCCCATGAAAAAAGTACTCCTGCTCAACGGCGGCAAAAAGTTCGCCCATTCCGATGGTCGCTACAACACCACCCTGCATGACGCCGCCCTGGCCGTGCTGGACCGTGGTGGTATCGACGTCAAAGTCACGCATATCGACGAAGGCTACGATGTGGCCGAAGAGGTCGCCAAGTTCCTCTGGGCCGACGTGATCATCTACCAGATGCCCGGTTGGTGGATGGGTGCGCCGTGGATCGTCAAGAAGTACATCGACGAAGTCTTCACCGAAGGCCACGGCAGCCTGTACGCCAGCGACGGTCGCACCCGTTCCGACGCGTCGCAGAAATACGGCAGCGGCGGCCTGGTGCAGGGCAAGCAATACATGTTGTCCCTGACCTGGAACGCACCGCAGCAAGCCTTCGATGACCCCAGCGATTTCTTCGAAGCCAAGGGCGTGGACGCGGTGTACTTCCCGTTCCACAAGGCCAACGAATTCCTTGGCATGACCGGCTTGCCGACCTTCCTCTGCGTGGACGTGATGAAACGCCCGGCCATCGAGGTGGACGTGGCGCGCTACGAGCAGCATCTGGCGCAGGTCTTCAACCTCTCGGTGTAAGCTGCTGCGAACCGATAGAGAGGACAGCCTGTGAAAGCCCGATCCGATGAGCTACAGATCTTCGTCAGCGTGATCGAGTGCGGCTCGATTTCGGCAGCGGCGGAGCAGGTCGGGCAGACGCCGTCGGCAGTCAGCCGCACCTTGTCGCGCCTGGAGGCCAAGCTAGACACCACGCTGATCAACCGCACCACGCGGCGCATGGACCTGACCGAGGAGGGCAAATACTTCTTCGAACAGGCCAAGTTGATCCTGGCGCAGATGGATGAGCTGGAAGAGCGCCTGTCATCACGCCAGAAAAACCCGGCCGGGCGGCTGCGCATCAACGCTGCCGTGCCGTTCATGCTGCATGGGATCGTGCCGTACATCGCCGAGTTTCGCAGCCTTTACCCGGACATCCAGCTGGAGCTGAACAGCGATGACCTGATCATCGACCTGCTGGAACAGAGCACCGATATCGCCATCCGCATCGGCGCCCTGGCCGACTCGACCCTGCATGCGCGTGCGCTGGGTTGCACGCCGCTGCATATCCTCGCCAGCCCTGACTACCTCAAGCAATACGGTACGCCGACCACCGTGGCCGAGCTGGCCGACCATACGCTGCTTGGCTTCACCCAGACCGAAACCCTCAACCACTGGCCACTGCGCCATGTGGAAGGCGACCGCTGGCTGATCCAACCGGGCATTGCCGCCTCCAGCGGCGAAACCTTGCGCCAACTGGCGTTGGAAGGGCAGGGCATTTGTTGCCTGTCGAACTTTATGACCAGCGCCGACATTGACGCCGGGCGCCTGGTGCCAGTGCTGGAGGCGTTCAACAGTGGTTATCGCCAGCCGATCCACGCGGTGTTCTACCGCAACTCGCAGTTGGCCTTGCGCATCCAGTGCTTCCTGGACTTTATCCAGGCCAAGCTGGCGCGGTATGCCTGCTGAGACGTGCAGACTACCTCCCGCGCCCGAGGCAGCTGCCACGGGATTCGTGACTGCCGCGCAAGAGTGAATTGGGCGCTAGAGGCTTATTCGACAAGAGCCGAGCCTTGATACTGGGCCCATCACTTACCCCGTCAGGAGCAACCTCCATGAACGTATTCGTCACCGGCGCCGCAGGTTTTATCGGCGGTTCGATTGCCACCGGCCTGGTCAAGGCCGGCCACCATGTCACCGGCCTGGTGCGCAGCGCCGAGCAAGCCACTGAAATGAAAGCCCTGGGCATCAAGCCGGTCATCGGCAGCCTCGACGACGCCGCCGTGTTGACCGCGCAGGCGCAAACAGCCGATGCCGTGATCAACGCTGCCAGCAGCGACCATCGTGCCGCCGTCGAAACCCTGTTGGCTGCGTTGAAGGGGTCGAACAAGCCGTTCCTGCACACCAGCGGTTCGAGCATTGTCGGCGATGCGTCGGGCGGTAAGGCCAGCGATGTCATTTACGTTGAGGGCAACCTGCCGGAGCCGACCGTCGACAAGGCCGCGCGCGTGGCCATCGACAACCTGATCCTGGCTGCCGCCCAGGACGGCGTGAACGCGGCGGTGATCTGCAACACCCTGATCTACGGCCACAGCCTGGGCGTGAAGCGTGACAGCGTGCAATTGCCGCGTTTGCTCAAGCAGGCGCGCAAGAGTGGGGTGGTGCGCCATGTGGGCACGGGGCAGAACATCTGGTCCAACGTGCATATTGAAGACGTGGTGGCGCTGTACCTGCTGGCACTGACGAAGAATGTACCGGGCACGTTTTACTTTGTGGAAAGCAGCGAGGCGGCGTTTGTCGACATGACCACGGCCATTGCTGACGCGCTGAAGCTGGGCAAGCCGCAGGATTGGCCATTGGCCGAGGCTGAAGCCGAATGGGGTTATGAAATGGCCAACTACGGCCTGGGCTCGAACAGCCGGGTGCGTGGCAAGCAGGCCCGCGAGGTGCTGGGCTGGGTGCCGAAGCGTACGTCGGTCGTTGAGTGGATTCGCAGCGAGATGGTGTGATGTTCGCTTGAGACCGAGTCGCCGCCATCGGGGGCTTGCCCCCGATAGCAGCGACCCGGCCTTCCAGACTAGCCCCGAGTTGATCAATTCCGTACCATCCCCAGCCTCATCCCCCGCAACTCCCTGGTACCCCATGAATCTCACCCGTCTGCGCGCCGATGCCCTGGCCGGCCTCACCACGTCGTTCGCGCTGCTGCCCGAATGCATCGCTTTTGCCCTGGTGGCTCACCTCAACCCGCTGATGGGGCTCTACGGTGCTTTTATCATCTGCACCCTCACCGCATTGTTCGGCGGCCGGCCGGGGATGGTTTCGGGGGCGGCGGGGTCGATGGCGGTGGTGATCGTCGCGCTGGTGGTGCAACACGGCGTGGAGTATCTGCTGGCGACGGTGCTGCTCGGCGGGTTGATCATGGTCGCCTTCGGCCTGCTGCGCCTGGGCAAACTGGTGCGCATGGTGCCGCACTCGGTGATGCTCGGTTTCGTCAACGGCCTGGCGATCATCATCGCGATGGCGCAGTTGGAGCACTTCAAGAGCGGTGAAAGCTGGCTCAGCGGTACGCCGTTGTATGTGATGACCGGGCTGGTGGCGGCCACGATGGCCATCGTCTACCTGCTGCCACGTCTCACCCGTGCGGTGCCACCGGCCTTGGTGGCGATCTTGGGCGTAGGCCTGGCGGTGTACCTGTTCGGCCTGCCGACCCGCACCCTCGGCGACATGGCCCACATTGCCGGCGGCCTGCCGACCTTTGCGCTGCCCCAGGTTCCCTGGACCCTGGAAACCCTCGGCATCATCGCGCCCTACGCGTTCCTGATGGCGATGGTGGGCCTGTTGGAAACCCTGCTGACCCTCAGTCTCACCGACGAAATCACCGAGACCCGTGGCTACCCAGACCGCGAAAGCGTAGCCCTGGGTGCGGCGAATATGCTCTCGGGCCTGTTCGGCGGCATGGGCGGTTGCGCGATGATCGGGCAGACCGTGATCAACCTCAGCTCCGGCGGGCGCGGACGTTTCTCCGGGGTGTTCGCCGGGGTGATGATCCTGTTGTTCATTCTGTTTCTGTCACCGCTGATCGAGCGGATCCCGCTGGCAGCGCTGGTGGGGGTGATGTTCGTGGTGTCCCAGCAGACCTTCGCCTGGGCGTCGTTGCGGGTGATCAACAAGGTGCCGCTCAACGATGTGCTGGTGATTGTTGCGGTCACAGTGATCACCGTGTTCACCGACCTGGCCACGGCGGTGTTGTGCGGCATCGTGATTGCCGCGCTCAACTTCGCCTGGCAACAGGCCCGTGAGTTGTATGCCGATGAGCACCTGGAAACCGACGGCAGCAAGCTCTATCGGCTGCACGGCACCTTGTTCTTCGCCTCGACCACGCCGTTTCTGAATCAGTTCGACCCGGCCAATGACCCGCAGCAGGTAACGCTGGATTGCCGCCACCTGAGCTTTGTCGACTATTCAGCGATTGCCGCGCTGATGACCCTGCGCGAGCGCTACACCAAGGCGGGCAAGCACTTGCGGGTGCTGCATCTGTCGGAACGCTGCAAGAAGTTGCTCAAGCGTGCCAAGGTTCACCACGACTGATTGAGCCTCTGTGGCCAGGGAACCAGCACCCTCGCCACACAATCACGGCCCGACCAGGTCTTCCAGTTCTTGGGCGCGCGCCTGGGTCATGTCCAGCACGCAGCCGGTGCCGTTGACCTGGTCGATGGTGCCGCCGGTGGCTGAGCCGATGAACCCGCAATTGGCATCCCGGTATTTTATCCACAGCCGCTGTACGTCTTGCAGTTGCTGCTTGCGCGTACCTTCCTGGGCGGCGAGGGCGGTCTTGTAGGCCTTGTTCAAGCGTGTGTCCTGCACCTTGGCTTCCTTGACGTTGCAACCGACCATGTCAGCGGTGGTGTTGGCGCCGTCCATGCATTTTTTCAGCGCCGGGTTGTCGGCGGCGGTGGCTGCGCCGCAGACGGCGAGAAGCAGGGCGCCGGCGGCGAGTGTCGTGCGAATCATGTCGATGTTCCTGGCAACAGTGGATGTGCATTCTATGACTCAACCGCGTGAGTTGAGTTTCCGGCCTTGTCTGATCTTCATGTAAGAACACCCCCCAAATTTTCATACGCAGGCGGTGGGCATATCCCAACGCGACAGGGCTTGTCTGTGGGCGAAAATTACTTTCATAAAGTTTGAAAACGCTGCTCGGTAATGATTTATGAGTTTCACAACCAACTCGACGTGACCCTTTCCGAGGAGTACCGCATGGCCGCATCACCGGGCTTCGGGCTGTTGGCATACGCTGCCATCGCCATCATTGCTTTGATCGTGCTGATTGCACGTTACCGACTCAACCCGTTTATCGTCATCACCCTGGTGTCCATTGGCCTGGCGCTGATGGCCGGGATGCCGGCGGACACCATCATGGGCTCGTATGAGGCAGGTGTCGGCAAGACCCTGGGGCATATCGCGCTCGTTGTGGCGCTGGGCACCATGCTTGGCAAGATGATGGCCGAGTCTGGCGGCGCCGAGCAGGTGGCGCGCACCTTGATCAACCGTTTCGGCGAGCGCAACGCCCACTGGGCGATGGTGTGCATTGCCTTTCTGGTAGGGTTGCCGCTGTTTTTCGAGGTGGGTTTTGTGTTGCTGGTGCCCATCGCGTTTACCGTGGCGCGGCGCGTCGGTGTGTCGATCTTGATGGTCGGCCTGCCGATGGTCGCTGGGTTGTCGGTGGTGCACGCGCTGGTGCCGCCGCACCCGGCGGCGATGATGGCGGTGCTGGCGTATAACGCATCGGTGGGGCAGACCGTGCTGTATGCGATTTTGATCGGTATCCCCACGGCGATCATTGCCGGCCCGGTCTACGCCAAGTTCATCGTGCCGTACATCCACCTGCCTGCGGAAAACCCGCTGGAGCGCCAGTTTATCGAGCGTGAGCCACGTACCCGTCTGCCGAGCTTTGCGCTGACCATGGGCACGATCCTGTTGCCGGTGGTGCTGATGATGATCGGCGGTTGGGCCAACGTAATCTCTACGCCGGGGACCGGCTTCAACCAGTTCCTGCTGTTTATCGGCAACTCGGTCATCGCGTTGCTGGTGGCGACCCTGGTGAGTTTCTGGACCTTGGGCCTGGCCCAGGGCTTCAACCGCGAATCGATCCTCAAATTCACCAATGAGTGCCTGGCGCCCACCGCCAGCATCACCTTGCTGGTGGGCGCGGGCGGTGGGTTGAACCGCATCCTGGTGGACGCCGGCGTCACCCATGAAATTCTCGGCCTGGCCAATGCGTTCCAGTTGTCGCCCTTGGTGATGGGTTGGTTGTTCGCCGCGTTGATGCGTATTGCTACCGGCTCGGCCACTGTCGCGATGACCACCGCGTCCGGCGTGGTCGCGCCTGTGGCGCTGGGCTTGGGTTATCCACACCCTGAGTTGTTGGTGCTGGCCACAGGCGCCGGTTCGGTGATCTTTTCCCACGTCAATGACGGCGGCTTCTGGCTGATCAAGGAATACTTCAATATGACGGTGATCCAGACCTTCAAGACCTGGACCGTGCTGGAGACCCTGATCTCGGTGGTTGCCTTCGGTCTTACGTACGGTCTGTCGTGCATCCTCTGACCCTGGAGCCCTAATGGACATCCTCTACCAGATCCGCGCCCGCCAGGCGTCTTTCAGCGCCGGCGAAGGGCGTATCGCCCAACTGATGCTCGATGACGTTGGCTTTGCCGCATCGGCCAGCCTGGAGGAATTGTCCCAACGCGCCGAGGTGAGTACGGCCACCTTGTCGCGCTTTGCCCGCAGCGTCGGCTGCCGCGATCTGCGCGATTTGCGCCTGCAACTGGCCCAGGCCAGCGGGGTCGGCAGCCGCTTCCTGGACCCGGCGGGGTTACCCGAACAGTCGGCGTTCCACCGGCAGATCCTCGGCGATATCGAGGCGACGTTGCGTCAGCATTTGTCCGGGTTCAGCCAGGCGTGTTTTGCCGATGCCGTCAGCCTGCTGGGTCAGGCGCGGATGATCCACGCATTCGGCATGGGTGGCCCGTCGAGCCTGTGCAGCGACGAGTTGCAGGTGCGCCTGGTCCGCCTGGGTTATCCGATTGCCGCCTGTCACGACCCGGTGATGATGCGCGTCACGGCCGCCACCCTGGGCCCGCAGCATGCGTTGATCGTCTGCTCGCTCACCGGCCTGACCCCCGAACTGCTGGACGTAGTGGCACTGGCCCGCAGCTACGATGCACGCATCATCGCCATCACCCTGGCCGATTCCCCGCTGGCGCAGTTGGCGGACGTGCTGCTGCCGCTGCAACCGGCCGAAACCAGTTTTATCTACAAACCCACGGCGGCGCGCTACGGCATGTTGTTGGCCATCGACCTGCTTGCCACCGAGCTGGCGCTGGCCCAGCCGGACGACAACCAGGAACGCCTGCGCCGGATCAAACTGGCCCTGGACGATTATCGCGGCGGGCCCGATAGCCTACCGCTTGGAGATTGAAATGAAGTACGACACGCTGATTCGCCAGGCGCTGGTCATCGATGGCAGCAATACCCCGGGTTACCTCGCGGATGTGGGGGTGCGCGACGGGCGTATCGAGACAATCGGTGATCTGTCTGCTGCAACGGCCGAGCATGAAATAGACGCCACCGGTCGCGTATTGACGCCAGGCTTTATCGACGTGCACACCCACGATGACACCGTGGTGATCCGCCACCCACAGATGCTGCCCAAACTCAGCCAGGGCGTGACCACCGTGGTTGTCGGCAATTGCGGCATCAGCGCTTCGCCGGTCAGTCTGCGCAGCGACCCGCCCGACCCGATGAACCTGCTGGGCACGCGTGAGGCGTTCACCTACCCGCGTTTCAGCGATTACCGCCGCGCCGTGGAAAACGCCCACCCGGCCGTCAACGTCGCGGCGCTGATCGGCCACACCGCGCTGCGCAGCAACCACATGGACGACCTGCACCGCACGGCCACGCCGGGTGAAATCGCGGCCATGCGCGTGCAGTTGCAACAGAGCCTTGAAGCCGGTGCACTCGGTTTATCCACAGGCCTGGCCTACGCCAGTGCGTTCAACGCCGAGACCGATGAAGTGCTGCAACTCAGCGAAGAACTGACGGCCTACGGAGCGGTGTACACCACCCATCTGCGCAGCGAATTCGAACCGGTACTGGAAGCGATGGACGAAGCGTTTTTGATCGGTCGGCATGCCAGGGCGCCAGTGATTATTTCCCACCTCAAATGCGCAGGGGCGGGGAACTGGGGGCGTAGCCCGCAACTGCTGGCAGCGCTGGAGCTGGCGGCGAAAACCCATCCGGTGGGGTGTGATTGTTATCCCTATGCGGCCAGTTCTTCGACCCTGGACTTGAAGCAAGTGACCGATGCGTTTCGCATCACCATCACCTGGTCCATGCCACACGCGCAGATGGGCGGGCGCGACTTGCAGGACATTGCGGGTGAGTGGGGCGTTTCGCTGATGGACGCCGCGCGCCGCCTGCAACCGGCCGGGGCGGTGTATTACGGCATGGATGAGGCGGATGTGCGGCGCATCCTGGCGCATCCACTGTCGATGGTGGGCTCCGATGGCTTGCCGGAAGATCCGTTCCCGCACCCGCGTTTGTGGGGCGCATTTCCACGGGTGCTGGGGCATTTCAGCCGGGATGTGGGGCTCTTCCCGTTGCACACCGCCGTGCACAAGATGACCGGTTTATCGGCGGCGCGTTTTGGTTTGTCGCAGCGCGGAGAAATTCGTGAAGGGCACTGGGCGGACCTGGTGTTGTTCGATGCGTTGAGGGTGCGGGATGTGGCGGATTTCAAAACGCCAGAACGGGCGGCAGAGGGCATTGACGGCGTGTGGGTCAATGGCGTGTTGAGCTACAGCGACGGGCAGGCGAACGGTCAGCGACCGGGTCGGTTCCTGGCGCGCAGTGGGGATTTGCGTCGGGGATTTTCGCCTTTATAGTGGGCGATCTTTTACACGGAGCGGTTGCCATGCACTTAGGAAAAGTCACCCCGATCCTGCGGATTTTCGACGAGACCAAAGCGTTGGAATTCTATGTGGATTTCCTCGGGTTCAAAGTCGATTGGCAGCATCGTTTCGAGGCGAATTACCCGCTGTACCTGCAAGTGTCGTTGGGTGAATGCGTGCTGCATTTGTCCGAGCATCACGGCGATGCATCGCCGGGTGCTGCGGTGCGGATCCAGGCGCAGGGCGTGGACGCCTACCAGCAGCAATTGCAGGTGAAGGACTACCGTTATGCCAAGCCGAGCGTCGAAGAAACGCCGTGGGGCTCGCGGGAGATGAGCATCAAGGATCCGTTTGGCAATCGGGTGGTGTTTGTCGAGGAAGGCGAGGGCTGAGGGGCAAATCCCAGGCACTAAAAAACCGCCTTAGTAGGGCGGTTTTTTATTGCAATCCCGGTTTACGACTGGGGTTGCGGTCTCACAGGAAGCGCTGACCCGCAGGCGGATACTACCGCCGGTCTTATCATCTCGCAAGGCCAGCGGATTATCATTGTTGATGATTTCTCTTGCCTTTTTGTTCTGTAAAAATTCGCAATGAATCTATCGAATTATATTGGTATCTGAGCGTCGTTGGTCACACCTTCGACTGGGATTTTGGTTAGGCTCCGCCCCGTTCTACGTTTGTCGATGTGAGGTGATCCGGGCGTGCGCGCGAATTCTGGACCAACCGCCACGGGCTAGTAATCCGTGCCGGATTAATGCGGGAGGCCCATTAGCCCGGCCACCTCACTGGAAGCGATGACCCGCATCCGAAGGCTCACATGTTCCGGTAAGTGCGCTGGAGGTAAGGCCTAACTCACGGAGGGCCGAGTATGTCCAAGTTTGCACGACGTACGTGGAGCCTCGTAGTGAACTGCCTGCGTGCTTATCACGTATGGAAGTTCCTGCGGGACAGCTTCGATGACCGGTAAGGTCTGAGAGGTGGAGCCGCCTCGGTTAATCCCAAGGCGGCTTTTTGGTTTATTAAACCCGGAAATGGCTGACCATCTGCTGCAACTGGCTGCCCAGGCGTGCCAGTTCCACACTCGACTTAGCGGTCTCGTCACTGGCGGTGGCGGTCTGTTCCGACACATCACGCACATTGACGATACTGCGGCTGATCTCTTCGGCCACGGCGCTTTGTTGCTCGGCGGCGGCAGCGATCTGCTGGTTCATCGACTGGATGTTCGACACCGTACGGGTGATGTTCTCCAGGGAGACACCGGCCTTGCGCGTCAGCTCCACGCTGCTGTCGGTGAGGCTGCGGCTGTTGTTCATCACGTTGGCCACTTGCTGGGTACCGTTCTGCAAACCGGCGACCAGGCCTTCGATTTCTTCGGTGGATTTTTGCGTGCGCTGGGCCAGGCCACGCACTTCGTCGGCGACCACGGCAAACCCACGACCGGCTTCACCGGCACGCGCGGCTTCGATGGCGGCGTTGAGGGCCAGCAGGTTGGTCTGTTCGGCCACGGCCTTGATCACGTCCATCACGCTGCCGATCTTGTTGCTCTCTTGTTGCAGGTGGCTCATGGCGTCGGTGGAACGCGCCACTTCGGCAGCCAGGCGTTCGATCTGGGCGATGGCTTCGGCCACCACTTTGTCGCCTGCACGGGCTTGGCCGTCGGCATCGGCAGCGGCCAGGGAAGCCTGTTCGGCGTTGCGCGCAACTTCCTGCACGGTGGCGGTCATTTCATGCATCGCGGTGGCCACTTGATCGGTCTCGATCTTCTGGCTGTTCACGCCGGCGCTGGTCTGTTCGGTCACGGCCGACAGTTCCTCGGCGGCGCTGGCGATCTGGGTCACGCCGTCACGAATACCGCTGATCAATTCACGCAAGGTGGTGCCCATGCGCTGGATGCCTTGTTGCAGCACGCCCAGTTCGTCGCGGCGGGTCACCTGGATGTTGTGGCTCAGGTCGCCGGAGGCAATGCGCTCCACCACGGCCAGGGTTTCCTGGATCGGGCGAGTGATCTGGCGGGTGATGACCCATGCGGCAATGATGCCAACCAGCAGGGCCAGCAGGGTGCTGATCAATTGCAGGCTACGGGCCTGGGCGCTTTCGGCGTCGCGGCGGTCCAGTTGGATATCGTAGAGCTTGTCGCTGATGCTCACGATATCAGCGCCCTGGGTAGTCATTTCGGCACGGGCGGCGACAATGTTGGCGTTTGCCGTCTTGTAGTTCTGCACGGCGGTCCGGTACGCGCCCAGGGCGGTTTCCAGCGCGCTCAACGCGCTTTGCTGGCTGGCGCCAAACGCGGTGCTGAGGTCTTTCAAGCCGGCAATGGCTTTGTCGATCTGGGCCGCAGCGCGGGCTTCGGTGTCCGGGTTGACGTTGCCGGTGTAGCCGCGCACTTCGTAGCGGGCCAGCTGGAATTGCATCTTGGCGTCGGCCACGGCCTGGAACTGAGCCAGGTGCTCGGCGCTGTCAGGCATCTGCTTCAAGATGGCTTCCAGCGCGTCGATCTGGGTGTTGGCGCTGTCGGCCTTGTCACCCATCACTTGGCGGGAGGCATTGCCGTTACGGTAGGCCTCGCGCATTTTGTTCAGGGACTGCTGGTAAGCCGTGATCACCGCTTTCTGCTCGTTGAGCAGCTTGAGGTTTTCCGGGCTCTTGAAGCTGTCCAACAGCTTCTGTTGCTGGGCAGCGAAGGCATCCAGGCTGGTCTGCACGTTCTGCGCCACGGCTTCATCGCCGTTGGCCAGCATGTATTGCAGGCGCACGATGCGCAGTTTGGTCAGCGACGCGTTGAGCTGGGTGATGTCGCTCATCCAGTTGCTGCGGTCGATCAGGCCGCCCAGGCTGGTCCAGCCGGTGAGGGCCAGGATTGAGGTCAGAACGAGTACCAGGCCGAAGCCCAGGCCCAGTTTGAGGTTGACGCTGATGTTACCGAACCAGCTGTTCATCGATTGCTCCGCAAGAGTGATGTCTGTTTGCTGGACGGTGTTGTTATTTGAGCCAGCCAAGGTGTAGCGCTGTATCGGCGGCCAGAGGTGAATCTGAAGGGGCTTTTATTGCGAGTGCGACGAAGGGTCGCCAGCGGTGTGCAGCACCACTGAGGGCTCATCAAGGGGCGGTCTTGTGTGCTAGTCTGCGGGCCCTTTTAGTTTTGGACAGCGCGGGAAATCGCGTTGTCCTACAGCGGAGCCTCTTCATGTCCGAAGTTAATCTGTCCACAGACGAAACCCGCGTCAGCTACGGTATCGGCCGTCAGTTGGGCGACCAACTGCGCGACAACCCGCCACCGGGTGTGAGCCTGGACGCGATCCTGGCTGGCCTGACCGACGCGTTTGCCGGCAAGCCAAGCCGCGTTGATCAAGAGCAAATGGCTGCCAGCTTCAAGGTTATCCGTGAAGTCATGCAAGCCGAAGCTGCCGCCAAGGCTGAAGCCGCTGCTGGCGCTGGCCTGGCCTTCCTGGCTGAAAACGCCAAGCGTGATGGCATCACCACCCTGGCTTCCGGCCTGCAATTTGAAGTGCTGACTGCCGGTGAAGGCGCCAAGCCGACCCGTGAAGATCAAGTCCGTACCCACTACCACGGCACCCTGATCGACGGCACTGTGTTCGACAGCTCCTACGAGCGTGGCCAGCCAGCAGAATTCCCGGTTGGCGGCGTGATTGCCGGTTGGACCGAAGCCCTGCAACTGATGAATGCCGGCAGCAAATGGCGCCTGTACGTGCCGAGCGAACTGGCTTACGGCGCTCAAGGCGTTGGCAGCATCCCGCCGCACAGCGTTCTGGTGTTCGACGTCGAGCTGCTCGACGTTCTGTAAGACCTGCTTGGCTTTATGTAGGAGCTGGCTTGCCTGCGATGGCATCCACTCGGTGTAACTTCAGACCGAGTCGCCTGCATCGCGGGCAAGCCCGGCTCCCACAGCAAGCGCAGTGCATTCAGGTTTTGCGCGGTTATTCATGGATGAAACTTGCCATTGAGGTCCGTCGCCGGGCGCAACGCTCGGGCGTAGCAAAACAGGAACAGATTACGCACCACCTCTTTCAGCACACCGGGTTCGCTTGAACTCAGGCCATTGACGTCCAGGTCGCCCTGGTCCTGCAATTCATTCAGCGCTTCTTCTTCCAGTACCGCACAGACTTCACCGGTTTCCCGATGCAGGATCCGCAGGTAAGGGTGTGGCCGGTCCAGCCAGGCATCTATCAAATAAGTCATGGGTCGCATCTCCTTGATAAGTTTAAATGAGAATAATTCTTATTCGTAGAATAGCAAGCGTCTATTGGCAGTTTCTTGGTTTTTCTGTGTGGATATTGAGATGGGTCAGGCGAGAGGGCAAAACGCCATCCCGCGGCGGGCGCGGGATGGATGCAGCAAATTCAGACTTTGCGCACGAACTCGGACTTGAGCTTCATCGGGCCGATACCGTCGATCTTGCAATCGATATCGTGGTCGCCGTCGCACAGGCGGATGTTCTTGACCTTGGTGCCGACCTTGACCACCAGGGACGTGCCCTTGACCTTGAGGTCCTTGATCACGGTGATGGTATCGCCGTCCTGCAGGACGTTGCCCACAGAGTCTTTCTTCACGGTTTCATCGCCGGCCACTTCGGCCTCGCCATTGGCGGACCACTCATGGGCGCATTCCGGGCAGATCAGCTGGGCGCCGTCTTCGTAGGTGTATTCGCAATTGCATTTCGGGCAGGGTGGCAACGTGCTCACTAAAGCTCCTTAAAGGGCAGGATGGCTAAAGTCGCACATTATATAGGGTTTTGTGGTGTTGCAGGCTGTATGAAATCCAAATGTGGGAGGGGGCTTGCTCCCGATGACGGTGTTCCAGTTGATATATCGACTGGCTGATCCACCGCTATCGGGAGCAAGCCCCCTCCCACACGGGTATTTCTTAGTGCGTACGCGCGACCGCAAACTCACTCAGCTCAACCAGGGCATCCCGGTATTCGCTGGCCGGCAGGGCTTCGAGGCACTTGATCGCACGGGCCACGTAGTCACGCGCCAGTTGCGCGGTGTAGTCCAGGGAGCCCGAGGCTTCCACGGCTTCACGGATGCTTTCCAGGTCTTCGATCCCGCCTTTCTGGATCGCCTTGCGCACCAGGGCGGCCTGTTCCGGCGTGCCTTCGCGCATGGTGTAGATCAGCGGCAAGGTCGGCTTGCCCTCGGCCAGGTCGTCACCGACGTTCTTGCCCAGGGTTTCGGCGTCGCCACGGTAGTCGAGCAGGTCGTCCACCAGTTGGAAGGCCACGCCCAGGTGATCACCAAAGGTACGCAGGGCTTCAGCCTGTTCGGTGGTCGCGCCACACAGTGCGGCGGCGCTGTGGGTCGAGGCTTCGAAGAGCATCGCGGTCTTGCCGCGAATCACTTCCATATAGGTTTCTTCGGTGGTGCTGGCGTCGCGGACCTTCGACAACTGCAACACCTCGCCTTCGGCGATGATGCGCGTGGCCTGGGACAGGATTTTCATCACCGGCATCGAGCCCAGTTCGACCATCATTTCGAACGAGCGCGAGTACAGGAAGTCGCCCACCAGCACGCTTGGGGCGTTGCCCCACATGGCATTGGCGGTCTCGCGGCCACGGCGCATGCCGGACATGTCGACCACGTCGTCATGCAGCAGGGTGGCGGTGTGCAGGAACTCGATGGTGGCGGCCAGCAGGCGCAGGTCATCGCCCTCGCGGCCCAGGGCCTTGCCACACAGCAACACTAATAAAGGACGCAGACGTTTACCGCCCGCCGACGTAATGTAGTCGCCAATTTTGGAGACCAGCGGCACTTTAGACGTCAGCTGCTGCTTGATGATGCCGTCGACGGCGCTAAAATCGTCCGCGACCGCGCGGTAGAAAGCTTGGGGTTGCATCAGCGACAGTCGCTCCAGAAGGGTTGCGCGGCATGCTAGGACCCTGACCCCCGGGTGTCAAGGCGCGATAGACGGCCCCTTGCAACACCCATTTACCTTGCGTACAATCGCGCACCCTGAACTTCCTGGGCAGCACCTGCCTTACGCAATTGCATTCGGGACGTCCATCCCATGCAGCCATGCCAGCCAATACCTCTTTTTATAAAGCGCTGGGTGAGCAGGATTATCGGAGAAATACCATGTCGTACGCAGTAATTGTTACTGGTGGCAAGCAATACAAGGTCGCCCCAGGTGAATACCTGAAGATCGAAAAACTGGAAGTCGCTACTGGCGAATCCGTTACTTTTGATCGCGTTCTGTTGGTCGCCAATGGCGATGACGTGAACATCGGCGCTCCAGTTGTTGCTGGCGCTACCGTTGTGGCTGAAGTGATCTCCCAAGGTCGTCACGATAAAGTCCGCATCATCAAGTTCCGTCGTCGTAAGCACCACATGAAGCGTATGGGCCACCGCCAGTGGTACACCGAGATCAAAATCACCGGTATTCAGGCTTAATTTCAGCCTAATTCCTCACTAGGAGAATTGACTCATGGCACACAAAAAAGCTGGTGGTAGTACCCGTAACGGTCGCGACTCAGAAGCCAAACGCCTTGGCGTTAAGATGTATGGCGGCCAGAAAATCATTCCGGGCAACATCATCGTGCGTCAGCGCGGCACCCAATTCCACGCCGGTTACGGTGTAGGCATGGGTAAAGATCACACCCTCTTCGCGAAAATCGAAGGCGTGATCAAGTTTGAAGTAAAAGGCGCGTTCAACCGCCGTTACGTGAGCGTTGTCGCAGCTTAATTGCGAGATCGCTGGAAAAGCCCTGTCTTGCGACGGGGCTTTTTCGTTTGTGGGGTGAGTCTCTTGCAAAGCTGTTTGTGATGAGCTCAGGCGCTGGTTTGCGGTCGCTGATTGAGGTCGCTGCGCTCATTTTTGCAAGAGTCTTATGTCTTGGTTTTTTAAGCTCGTCCATGCGGCGAGAGGCGTTTTGTTATGAAGTTCGTTGATGAAGTTTCCATCCGAGTAAAAGCAGGCGACGGCGGTAACGGTTGCATGAGTTTCCGTCGCGAAAAGTTCATCGAAAACGGTGGCCCCAACGGCGGTGACGGCGGTGACGGCGGTTCCATCTACATGATGGCCGACGAAAACCTCAACACCCTGGTCGACTACCGTTACACCCGGCACTTCGATGCCGAGCGTGGCTCCAACGGCGGCAGCACCGACTGCACCGGTAAAAAAGGCGAAGACCTGGTACTGCGCGTACCGGTCGGCACCACGATTATCGACTCCGCTACTCAAGAAGTGATCGGCGACCTGACCAAGGCCGGCCAGAAGCTGATGGTAGTGCAGGGCGGCTGGCACGGTCTGGGTAACACCCGATTCAAGTCCAGTACCAACCGTGCGCCACGCCAGACCACCCCAGGTAAGCCGGGCGAGCAGCGTGACCTCAAGCTGGAAATGAAAGTGTTGGCTGACGTGGGCCTGCTGGGCTTGCCGAACGCCGGTAAAAGTACCTTCATCCGCTCGGTCTCGGCCGCCAAGCCGAAAGTTGCCGACTACCCGTTCACCACCCTGGTGCCAAACCTGGGCGTGGTCAGCGTCGACCGTTGGAAAAGCTTCGTAGTCGCCGACATTCCTGGCTTGATCGAAGGCGCTTCCGATGGCGCAGGCCTGGGGATTCGCTTCCTCAAGCACTTGTCGCGCACCCGTTTGCTGCTGCACCTCGTCGACATGGCGCCGCTGGATGACACCAGCGCACCGGACGCCGCCGAAGTGATCGTCAGCGAGCTGACCAAGTTCAGCCCGGCCCTGGCCGAGCGTGATCGTTGGTTGGTACTGAACAAGTGCGACCAGATCCTCGAAGAAGAGCACGAGGAGCGCGTCAAGGAAATCGTTGATCGCCTGGAGTGGACAGGCCCGGTCTACGTGATCTCGGCCATTGCCAAAGAAGGCACCGAGCGCCTGACCCGCGACATCATGCGCTACCTCGAAGACCGCGCCGACCGCCTGGCGGCCGACCCGGTGTTCAAGGCAGAACTCGCCGAGCTCGATCAGCAGATCGAAGACGAAGCCCGTGCCCAGTTGCAGGCCCTGGACGACCAGCGTGCCTTGCGCCGCAGCGGCGTGAAGTCGGTCCATGACATCGGCGACGACGATTGGGACGAAGAAGACGTGGATGATGAAGACGGTCCGGAAATCATTTACGTGCGTGACTGATCCGTTGCAGTAAACTTGAACGCCGCTCTCTATAGAGCGGCGTTTTAGTATCCGGGTTTAACGTTATGGGCCGCGCTGGGTCGCGCAGCCCTCAATCTAAGGTTGAAGATGATGCGGAGCAAAGTGACAGGTGCGCAGCGCTGGGTCGTAAAGATCGGAAGTGCGCTGCTGACGGCGGATGGCAAAGGTCTGGATCGTGCAGCCATGAGCGTCTGGGTGGAGCAGATGGTGGCCTTGCATGAGGCCGGTGTCGAGTTGGTGCTGGTGTCGTCCGGGGCAGTTGCCGCCGGGATGAGCCGCCTCGGCTGGACCGCGCGACCCAGCGCGATGCACGAACTGCAAGCCGCCGCCGCCATCGGCCAGATGGGCCTGGTGCAAGCCTGGGAGTCCAGCTTTGCCGAGCACGGCCGCCACACGGCGCAGATCCTGCTGACCCACGATGACCTGTCCGACCGCAAGCGCTACCTCAACGCTCGCAGCACCTTGCGTGCGCTGGTGGAGCTCAAGGTCATCCCGGTGATCAACGAGAACGACACCGTGGTCACCGACGAAATCCGTTTCGGCGACAACGACACCCTGGCTGCCCTGGTGGCCAACCTGGTGGAGGCCGACTTGCTGGTGATCCTCACCGACCGCGACGGCATGTTCGACGCCGACCCGCGCAACAACCCCGATGCGCAGCTTATTTATGAGGCGCGTGCCGATGACCCGGCGCTGGACGCCGTGGCCGGCAGTGTCGGCGGCGCCCTGGGTCGTGGCGGCATGCAGACCAAGCTGCGCGCTGCACGCTTGGCGGCACGCTCCGGTGCCCACACCATCATCGTCGGTGGGCGCCTGGAGCGCGTGCTGGACCGCCTCAAGGCGGGCGAGCGCATTGGCACGTTGCTGTCGCCGGAACGCGGCATGCTGGCGGCGCGCAAGCAGTGGCTGGCCGGGCACCTGCAAACCCGTGGCACCCTGGTGCTGGACGATGGCGCGGTGTCGGCACTGTCCCAAGGCAACAAGAGCCTGCTGCCGGTGGGCGTCAAGTTGGTGCAGGGCAGTTTCCGCCGTGGCGAGATGGTGGTGTGCGTCGCGCCGGATGGCCGCGAGATTGCCCGTGGCCTGGCCAACTACAGTGCCTTGGAGGCGCAGAAGATTATTGGACAATCCTCTGATGCGATTGTCGGACTCTTGGGCTACATGGCGGAACCGGAACTGGTGCACCGCGACAACCTGATCCTGGTCTAACCAAAGGAATACACGATGCGCGTAATGAAGGGATTGCTCGGCCTACTGCTGGCCATGCCGCTGCTGGCCTCGGCCGAAGAGATTGGCCAGGTGTCGACGGTGTTCAAGTTTGTCGGCCCCAATGACCGAATCGTCGTGGAAGCGTTTGACGACCCCAAGGTCGACGGCGTGACGTGCTACTTGTCGCGTGCCAAGACCGGCGGCGTCAAAGGCGGCCTGGGCCTGGCCGAAGACCGCGCCGAAGCGTCGATTGCCTGCCGCCAGGTTGGCCCGATCCGTTTCAAGGGCGAGCTTAAGGATGGCGACGAAGTGTTCAAGGAACGCACCTCGCTGGTGTTCAAGACCATGCAGGTGGTGCGCTTTCTCGACAAGAAGCGCAATACCCTGGTGTATCTGGTCTACAGCGACCGTCTGATCGAGGGCAGCCCTCAGAACGCGGTGACGGCGATTCCGATCCTGCCGTGGCCGACCGCTCAGTAATCCGCAGGCGGGTTTTGTAATCGGCGTCTATGATTGCAGGCTTGCGGGTTGTAATCTCGAACAGCTGCAATGCGAAGAACATGGGATATCTGGAGTTCGTCATGAGTGCTTTCCACGACCTGAAACTCAAAGCTTTGGACGGACAAGAACTGCCACTGGCGCCCTTCAAGGGGCACGTTGTGCTGGTGGTCAACGTGGCCTCCAAATGCGGCCTGACCCCGCAATATGCGGCGTTGGAAAACCTCTATCAGCAGTACAAGGACCAGGGGTTTACCGTACTGGGCCTGCCGTGCAACCAGTTTGCCGGCCAGGAACCGGGTACCGAAGAGCAAATCCGCGAGTTCTGCAGCCTGAACTACGGTGTGACTTTCCCCCTGGGCAGCAAGCTCGATGTAAACGGCCCGGACCGTCACCAGCTCTACCGTTTGCTGGCGGGCGAGGGCGCCGAGTTTCCTGGGGATATCACCTGGAACTTCGAAAAATTCCTGCTCGGTAAAGATGGCCGCGTGCTCGCACGCTTCTCGCCGCGCACGGCTCCGGATGATCCAACCATCGTCCAGGCCATCGAAAAAGCCCTGAGCTGACACCCTGCGCCGCGTCTGTGGTGAGCGAGCCCGCTTGCCACAGATTCGCGGTCATTCACTTTCTGCGCTTTTAGTCCTTAATCACCCAGATCAATAGTGCTACCCGGCAGGCTACACTCTCCATATTATCCACGTCATAAATCTCGTCCCCGTGGAGTGCCCCCATGCCTGTCCAAGCCTTGTTCAAACCGTTCCAGCTCGGTGCACTGCAACTGTCGACCCGTGTGGTCATGGCGCCGATGACCCGCTCGTTTTCTCCGGGCGGTGTACCCAACGCCAACGTCATCGAATACTACCGTCGCCGCGCTGCCGCTGGCGTGGGCCTGATCATCACCGAAGGCACCGTGGTCGGTCACCAGGCCTCCAACGGCTACCCGAATGTCCCGCATTTCTACGGTGAGGCTGCGTTGGCCGGCTGGAAGAAGGTGGTCGACGCGGTGCATGCCGAGGGCGGCAAGATCGTCCCGCAGTTGTGGCACGTGGGCAGCGTGCGTCGTATCGGCACCGAGCCTGATGCCAGCGTGCCGGCTTATGGGCCGATGGAAAAACTCAAGGATGGCACTGTAGTCGTCCACGGCATGACCACCCAAGACATCAAGGACGTGATCAACGCCTTCGCCCAAGCTGCCAAAGATGCTCAAAGCATCGGCATGGATGGCGTGGAAATCCACGGCGCCCACGGCTACCTGGTCGATCAGTTCTTCTGGGAGGGCAGCAACCAGCGCACCGATGAATACGGCGGCAGCCTGGCCAACCGTTCGCGGTTTGCCATTGAGCTGATCCAGGCCACCCGCGCCGCTGTCGGCCCGGACTTTGCGATCATCTTGCGCTTCTCCCAGTGGAAGCAGCAGGACTACACGGCGCGTCTGGTGCAAACCCCCGAGGCGCTGGCTGAGTTTCTCAAGCCGTTATCTGAGGCTGGCGTAGATATTTTCCACTGCTCCACCCGCCGTTTCTGGGAGCCGGAATTCGACGGCTCCGATCTCAACCTGGCCGGCTGGACACGCCAGCTCACCGGCAAACCGACCATCACCGTGGGCAGCGTGGGTCTGGATGGCGAGTTCCTGCAGTTCATGGTCAACACCGATAAAGTCGCGCAGCCGGCCAGCCTGGAGAAACTGTTGGAGCGCCTGAACAACGATGAATTCGACCTGGTTGCAGTCGGCCGCGCTTTGCTGGTGGACCCGGATTGGGCCGTGAAGGTGCGTGAAGGCCGTGAGGGCGACATCCTGCCATTCAGTCGTGAGGCGTTGACGAGCCTGGTGTAACGGCCTCAGCTCCCTGTGATGTTCACAGGGGGCTGTGCAGCTTCAGTGGCTCAGTATTCCAGTGACTTCTTCAGCTCGTGGCTATGATCGGTCTTGTGCCCTTCTTTTCGCGTGGATTGGTCGTAGGTTGGCGGTTCGGCTCGGGATTGATCCAACCATTGTTGCTGACGCATCCACTCCGCCGTTGGCATGTTGACGCCATTGCGTATACCCATTCCATAAGTAGCCATCTTTGAATATCTCCATTTAATTTAAGAGTTCTGCCTCAACTGGCAGGTACCTTTAAGTGGTCGTTCGCCGCCAGCTGTTCCCTCATTTAAATACCCGGTAATGCTTGAGTGGAGGATGGTAAGGGCGCCACCAAACGGCCGTTGACTCAAGGTGTATAAGGCTCTGCTGGCATCACAAAATGCTCTGCGCAAACGCTGCGTAATTGGATTTCAAACTGCTCGATAATTGCCGGCCAACCCTGGCGGCTTGCATGTTGGCGCGCATTCAAGCGCATGCGGCGTAAACTCTCCGCATCCTCCAGCAGCCAGTTGGCGGCGTCACAAAACGCGTCCTCATCGCCTGGCATCGCCAGTACGCCGTTGTAGCCATGGCGAATATGCTGGGTCGCGGCTGCCTGATCGTAAGCCACCACACCCAGTCCCGAGGCCATTGCTTCCAGCACCACGTTGCCGAAGGTTTCGGTCAGGCTGGGGAACAGGAACACGTCACCGGACGCGTAGTGCCGCGCCAGTTCTTCACCGCGCAGGGTGCCGCAGAAAATCGCCTCGGGCAGTTCCTTTTCCATCGTCGCCCGTTGCGGGCCGTCGCCGACGATGATCAGTTTCATCTGGCGCAGTGGGTAGGTGTCTTGCAAGGTTTCGAAGCAGCGCTTGAGCAGCCCCAGGTTTTTTTCCTGTGCCAGGCGGCCCACATGCAGCACGGCGATTTGATCGTTAGTCAGCGCCCAGCTTTCACGCAACGCGTTATCGCGTTTGGCTGGGTGGAACAACTGGCTGTCTACACCGCGCGACAACATCCCCAGGCGCTCGAAATGGCGACGCTCCAGTTCCAGGCGCTGGCTGGCGCTGGGCACCAGGGTCAGGGTCGAGCGGTTGTGAAACCAGCGCAGGTAATGCGTCACCACGCGACTGAGCAGGCTCAAGCCGTACTGGTTCGAATACTGCTGGAAGTTGGTGTGAAAACCACTGACCACGCTGATGCCCAGGCGCCGCGCTGCACGCAATGCCGACAGCCCCAGCGGCCCCTCAGTGGCGATGTACAGCACGTCTGGGCGTTGCCGCGTCCAGCGTCGCAGTAACTTGTGCATCGACGACTGGCCCCATTGCAGGCCTGGATAGCCCGGTAACGGCCAGCCGCGACACAGCAGCAGGTCGGCGTCACTGGGACGGCTCTGGTCGGCGCCTTGGCGTGGGCGAACCAGCTCGACTTGATGGCCGCGTGCGCGCAAACCGTCGCACAGGCGACCAAGGGTATTGGCCACCCCGTTGATTTCCGGCGGGAAGGTTTCAGTGATCAGGGTGATGTGAAGCGAAGCTGTCGTCATGACCCACAGTGTCGCCGTGGGCCATGTCGTCATTGTGTCATCTGGATGATGGATTTATGACGGGGTCACCTTAGGTGTTTCCATGGCCTCGGCCCCTTGCTCACGCACCCAGAACAACGTGGCCCCGGCCACCGCTGCTGGCATCATCAGCAGGTTGACCACCGGCACCAACAGCACCAGGTAGACGATCCCGCCAAAGCTCATGCTTTGCCAGCGTTTCTGGCGCAGCCAGGCGAGCATTTCGTTCCAGCCCAGCTTGTGGTTGTCCGCCGGGTAGTCGATGTATTGGATCGCCATCATCCACACACCGAACAGCAACCACAGCGGCGCGGCGATCAGGTTCACCACCGGGATGAACGACAGGATAAACAGGCCAATCGCCCGCGGCAGGAAGTAACCCAGCTTGCGCATCTCCCGGGCCAGGGTGCGCGGGACCATCGCGATCAACTCGCCCCAGCTGAACGCCGGGAAGTCGTCGGTGCCACGCACTACCACTTCGACCTTCTCCGAGAGAAAGCCATTGAACGGCGCGGCGATGATATTGGCGAGCATGGTGAAGGTGAAAAACACCATCAGCACCACCAACACGACAAACAATGGCCACAGCAGGTAATTCAGAAAACTCAGCCAGCTTGGCAACGTCGGCATCAGGTGATCGACCCACAGGCTGAATTGATGGCCGGCGAAATAGATCAAGCCGACGAACAGCACGATATTGATCACCAGCGGCAGCAACACAAACAGACGCAAGCCTGGGCTCAACACCAGTTTGAGGCCTTCACGCAGGTATTGCGGGCCGGAAAGAGCAGGGGCAGGCATGGAGAACTCCGAGCAGGATGACGAACGCGCCGACCTTACCGGCTTTGTATCCCAGGCGAAAGCGGCGACATCAGCAGTAACAAACGCGTCGATTAACCGGGCTCAAAGCATAGAGACCGCCTATGAGCTGGATTGTTATTCCGTATTTCCTTAATCTTGCCCCCCTCTATACGCTGCACCCATTATTTTCAGGATCCGCGAGTTCAAGCCTTCCCCAAGTGCTTCGCGGTCCTTTTTTATTCCCGCCGCCTTGTAGTGCGGGCGGTCGATAGGAGCGAGTCATGTCTGATACCCGTCATTCGCGAGTGATTATTCTCGGTTCCGGCCCTGCCGGTTACAGCGCTGCTGTCTACGCTGCTCGCGCCAACCTCAAGCCGCTGCTGATCACCGGCATGCAGGCGGGCGGTCAGTTGACCACCACCACCGAAGTCGACAACTGGCCGGGCGACGTCCACGGCCTGACCGGCCCGGTGCTGATGGAGCGCATGAAAGAGCACGCCGAGCGCTTTGAGACCGAGATCGTGTTTGATCACATCAACCAGGTCGACTTCTCGAAAAAGCCTTACAGCCTGACCGGCGACAGCGGTGTGTACACCTGTGACGCGCTGATCATCGCCACTGGCGCCAGCGCTCGTTACCTGGGCCTGCCATCGGAAGAAGCGTTCATGGGCAAGGGCGTTTCGGCCTGCGCGACCTGCGACGGTTTCTTCTACCGCAACAAGCCCGTCGCAGTCGTCGGCGGCGGCAACACGGCGGTGGAAGAGGCGCTGTACCTGGCCAACATCGCCAGCACTGTGACCCTGGTTCACCGTCGCGAGACCTTCCGCGCCGAGAAGATCCTGATCGACAAGCTGCACGCCCGTGTGGCCGAAGGCAAGATCATCCTCAAGCTCAACGCCACCCTGGACGAAGTCCTGGGCGACAACATGGGCGTGACCGGTGCGCGCCTGAAGAACAACGACGGCAGCTTTGACGAGCTGACTGTCGACGGCGTGTTCATCGCCATCGGCCACACCCCGAACACGTCGCTGTTCGAAGGCGTGCTGGAAGCCAAAGACGGTTATTTGGTGGTGCAGGGCGGCCGTGAAGGCAATGCGACTGCCACCAACATCGAAGGCATCTTCGCTGCCGGCGACGTGGCTGACCATGTGTACCGCCAGGCCATCACCTCGGCCGGCGCCGGTTGCATGGCAGCACTGGATGCCGAGCGTTACCTCGATGGCCTGCAGAACGCTTCGTTCTAACCAGCGCCACAAAAAAATGTGGGAGGGGGCAAGCCCCCTCCCACATTTTGATCTGCGTCTGACTTAGGATTTGCGGGCCAGGGGCTGCGCGCTGAATTTCACGCCGGCCAGGCCATTGGCAATCAATGCCCGAATATTGCCGTGGTCGCTGCCCTCAGGCGTCGCCAGCACCGAGCGGTAATGCTCACCAAACGCCAGCAGCGCTTGCTGATCACTCAAGCCTTCCAGTACCGCCAAGCCCAAAGTCTTGCACGACCCTTCATTTTGCCCGGCCGCGTTTTCCACCGCGCCGTTGGTGAAGGCTTGCGGCTGGTAGTCATAACCGGCGGCAATAAACGCCAGGGTATCGGCAAAAACGTGTTCGCCGCTGTTGAGGCTGGCGCGCAGGGTGTTCAAATCAGTCATGGGTTTTTCCTTTGGCGAACGCCGCCTGTTGGTCGGCGCTGGCTTCTTTCTGGTATTGGGCTTTCCACTCGGCGTACGGCATGCCGTACACCACTTCACGGGCGTCATCGAGGCTCAGCTCGATCTGGCGCTCATCGGCCTCGGCCTTGTACCACTTCGACAAGCAGTTGCGGCAGAACCCGGAGAGGTTCATCAGGTCGATGTTCTGCACATCCTTGCGGCTGTCCAGGTGTGCTACCAGCCGGCGAAAGGCGGCGGCTTCGAGTTCGAGGCGTTGTTGGTCGTTCATAGGGTTCACTTAATGGTCAGCGGCTGGCCGCCAGGGTGATCGAAACCGATTCGGCAAAGCGCAGTGCATGGGGCTTGTCTACTTCGACTTCGGCATACAGCACCGACTCATTGCTCATCACCAGGTCCAGCAACTCCTGGGTCAGGCGCTCCAGCAGGGCGAAGCGGTTGCCTTCCACATGGGCGATGATCGCCTTGGTGATGGTGCGGTAGTTCAGCGCGTGGTCGATGTCGTTGTCGCGTACCGCCTCTTGGGCGGCATACAGGATGGTCAGGTTGATCAGCACATCCTGCTTGTTGAGGATCTCGTCCTCATTGATGCCGATGAAGGTGCGCAGGCACAGGTCCTTGACCCGGATGCGCGCCATGCCTGGTTGAAGTTGTGGCATTGCTACTTGCTCCGTCCAATCAATTGCAGGAACTCCATGCGCGTGGTGTTCGACTCGCGGAACGCGCCGAGCATCACGGAGGTGTTCATGGTTGAATTCTGTTTTTCCACGCCGCGCATCATCATGCACATGTGCTTGGCTTCGATCACCACTGCCACGCCAGCGGCCTGGGTCACGTCCTGGATGGCGTCGGCGATCTGCCGCGTGAGGTTTTCCTGGATCTGCAGGCGTCGGGCGAACATGTCGACGATGCGCGCCAGCTTGGATAGGCCCAGCACTCTGCCGGTCGGAATATAGGCCACATGGGCCCTGCCGATAAAGGGCAGCAAGTGGTGTTCGCACAGCGAATACAGTTCGATGTCCTTGAGGATCACCATCTCGTCATTATCGGATGCGAACAGCGCACCGTTGACGATTTCCTCAAGGTTCTGCGCGTAGCCATGACACAGGTACTGCATGGCCTTGGCAGCGCGCTTGGGGGTGTCGAGCAAGCCTTCGCGCTCCGGGTCTTCACCCAGGCCTTTGAGGATCTCGCGGTAGTGTTGGGGCAGGGATAAGGTCATACAACATCCTCACAAACGGCTTACTTGATATGCCGCCCGCCGTTGACGGTCAGGGTGGTACCGGTGACGTAGGGGTTGTCCAGCAGGTAACGCACGCTCTGGTAAATCACTTCCGGGCCTGGCTCTATGCCCAGGGCCGACTTGGCCAGCACCTTGGCGCGGTAGGCGGCGGCGTCGCCTTCGTTGAACATCACCATCGCCGGGGCGATGCCGTTGACCTTGATCAGCGGCGCGAACTGCGCGGCAAACGACAGCGTAAGGCTGTCGAGCCCGGCCTTGGTGGCGCAGTAGGCGATGTGCTGGGCGCTGCCCTTGCGTACCACGTCATCGCTGATATGCACGATGTCGGCAGGTGTTGAGCGTTGCAGCAGGGGTGAACAATGCAGGTTGATCAGGTACGGCGCAAGCATGTGTACGCTGAACATGTCGCTGAAGGCACGGCTTTCGTCACCCGGTGTTTCCGCGACCCAGGCTGACGCATTGTGGATGATTGCGCGCAGGCTTTGAGTGTGGGTGTTCAGTTCAGCGATAAACGCCAGGATTCCAGCTTCATTGGAAAAGTCGGCAAACACGCCGATCGCACCGCGTTCGCGCAGGGCCTGCACGCCGGGACGTTCGCTGCGGTAGCTGAAGATCACCGGCTGGCCTTCGTCCAGCAGTCGCTGGGCGCAATGCAGGCCGACACGTTGGCCGGCGCCGGTGATCAGGATCGGGGCGTTCGTTGCAGTCATGGGAGGCTCGCGTCGCTGGCAGGCGCAAATCATACCAGCGACGGGTCGCCCCTGTACTCACGCCGCCGCTTCGGTGGCCTTGCGCGGTGTTGGCGCGGGGTGCAGCCAGTTCGCCAACAGGTGGGTCGACAGCGGGATGAACCAGTAAACCATCAGCGGCGTGAGTGCCATCGTGCTGACCAGTACCCGAGGCAGCAGGTCCAACCCGTTGAGCAGTGGGCCCAATACAAAGTTGAACAGCAGCGACACCGGGAAAAACGCCAGCCAGATCGCCACCGCCTGCTTCCAGCGCGGTGGGCGTGCGCCCGCAGCACCAAACCAGCCATCGATGCCACGCACGCGATGCTCGGACGGGTCGGCAAACAGATCGCTGCCACGGCTCAGCCACGCCCCCCGGGAGGCGGAAAACTCCCAAGCGTGCAGGGTCTTCTCATCAGCGAAGCGGAAAATGATCTGGAATTCGTCATCGTTGGGCGGCGGCGCAAGTACGCCAGAACCCAGGTAGCCAGGGAAATCGGTGGCCAATTGCTCGCCTTCGCGCAGCCAGGCCATCAGTTCTTCGTAGCGCCCTTTGGCCACGCGGCGCGCAACCATCAAGGTGACGGGAGAGGTAGACATTGTGTATCTCCAAATGTACGGGTGCGCTGGACCGGGTAGGTGGCACACAGACGAAGCTGCGGGGTGTTGCAGCAACGTAGAAAAAACAGGCAAGGATTATTCCTGTTTTGTCGCAATACACCAGCGGCATTGGTCAGAAATGTACAGACCTTGAAAAGGACAGATGTAAAAGCGTTAAATGAGCGCCCGACTACCGCCGGTTTTTTGGTGTCAAATGCACGTAATTACTGCTCCCATTGATAGCCTTTCGCTTCTGGATTCAACTGGTTCCCCGGAGCTGTTTCCAATCCGTGAAGTATCAAGACTGACAGGCGTCAACCCGGTTACCCTGCGTGCCTGGGAGCGGCGTTATGGGCTGATCCAGCCCGCACGCACCGAAAGTGGGCATCGCCTTTATTCCAAGGCCGATATTGAGACCGTTAATCGCATCCTTGATTGGATCGAGCGTGGCGTCGCAGTGAGCAAGGTCGGCAAGATTCTCGCCCACGACGATCAGCAGGCCGAAGTGGTTCGCGCTGAGCGTGACACCCGTGAAGCGGCCGAGTGGCCGCAGTGGCGCGCGCGGTTGATGAGCGCCGTCAGCGCCTTTGATGATCGCCAGTTGGAGAGCCTGTACGGCCAGGTTGTTGCCACCTATCCTCTCAACGTGGCGTTTCAGGACATCCTGATGCCTCTCTGGAACGAGCTATTGCGCCACCAGGGCCGCTTCGGCCAGGCCAGCGAATGGCTGTTTTTCGACGCCTTCCTGCGTGTACAGACTTTCATGCGACTGCACGTTGCGACGGTGTCGCCTGCGCCTCGGGTATTGCTGAGCGCCATGCCCGGCGAATGCCGCAAACTGGAGCTGCTGGTGGCAGCGTTGTTGATGAGTCGCGATGACCTGGCCGTGAAAGTGCTGGGCATGGGCCAGCCGTTTGATGAGCTGACCCTGGTGTGTGAAAAAACTCACTCCCAGGCGCTGATCATCTTCTCCAACCACGCCCACAACCTTGAGCTGGCCGGACGCCTCAATCGCCTGGCGTTGACCCTCGACTGCCCACTGTTTATTGCCGGTGCGGCGTCGGACCTGGCGCAGACCGCGCTGGCAGGGACCTCCGTCGGCTGCCTGGGCAGCGAAGGGCGGCAGATGCAGCGCCGCTTGCAGCAGTTTCTCAGCGGTAGCCTGGATACCTGATCTCAGGCGTGCATCTGCGGGTGCACCAGACGGTGCTGATGCAGGATGAACTGGCGCAGGCGCTCGATCTCATCGGCATCGCTTTGGCTCAGGCGATAGGCAAACAAACCCCGCGCTGTTTCGCGCTCGAATGCGCCGCGCAACGCGATGCGCTCGTAGCCGGACGGGCTGAACCACAGGGAAAAAGTCTTGGGTGGTTTGATCCGGCCGCGAATCTCCACCAGCACGCCCTTGAATGACACCTCATGCACCCACAGCGCGCCCGCCGAGCCCTTGATGTTCTCCAGGGCCACCGGTGCTTCCAGCGCCAGGCGCCAGGCGCGGATCACCGGGCCGTCTTCGAAAATACTCGGCACCCCCAGACGCAGATGCACCGCATTGAACTCGTCCTCCACCAGGTGCAGGGGGAACGTCAGCTGCTGGTTGTCGAACTGCGCCTGGATGGTGACGTGGTCGTGGGCGGCCAAGCGGGTAAGCAAGTCGCGAATCTGCGCACCGCCGTTGACGGTCAGGCTCGACGAAGCATCCCGCAGGTTCAGTTGCGGGTTGTGCTGCATGTTCTGAATGAAATCCAGCTCATCCTGGGTCAGAAGCGCATTGCGTTGCATCGTGCTTGCTCAGTAGGGAGGGCATTAAAGTGCCATTATCCGCTCTTACGGCCGCTTTTTCTAAATTTTGTTCAGTCCGCTTGTCGCCTTGAGCGCTGCCAGTTCGGCTTTGACCTGGGCCAGTTCCTTCTCCAACTGCGCGACACGTTGCTGGGCCTTGACCTGCAGCGTGACGTCTTTTTGGACGCCGACAAAATAAGTCTGCTTGTCGGCCTCGTTGTATACCGTTGAAAGCGACAGTTCGTTCCAGAAGTGGCTGCCGTCCTTGCGGTAATTGCGCAGGGTTTCCCGGCATGAGCCGCCACTCTCCAAGGCCTCCCGAATAGCCATCAGGGCCGGCTGGTCGCGGTCACCCGATTGCAGGAAGCGGCAATCCTGATAGAGGATTTCATCCAGGGTGTAACCGCTCAGCCGTTCGAACGCCGGGTTCACGTAAATCAGTGGTTTGTCCTTGCCTTCGCGTTCAGCGACGACGATGCCGTCGTTGGAAGCGTTGATGACTAGTTGCATCAGCTTGGCGTTAATCATTGAGCGGTCCATGGCTTGATTTTGGAATCAGCAGTTTATGGCAACTTCAGAATGTTGCACGGCGTGCCCCGAAATATTTGCACCGCTGTTAATATCCCACGCTTTCACTCAGCTACAGGATCAGATTGATGAAAGTCGCCATCCTTTCCGGCTCGGTCTACGGCACGGCTGAAGAAGTCGCTCGCCACGCCGCCGGCATCCTCAATGCCGCCGGTTTTGAAGCCTGGCACAACGCACGCGCGACCCTGGCGGATGTGCAGGCGTTTGCCCCCGAGGCCTTCCTGGCCGTGACGTCCACCACCGGCATGGGTGAATTGCCGGATAACCTGCAACCGCTGTATTCGACGATTCGCGACCAATTGCCTGCCGCCTGGCGCGGCCTGCCCGGCGCGGTGATCGGCCTGGGCGACGCCAGCTACGGCGACACCTTTTGTGGCGGCGGCGAGCAGATGCGTGAGTTGTTCGCCGAGTTGGGCGTACGCGAAGTGCTGCCGATGCTGCGCCTGGACGCCAGTGAAAGCGTCACCCCCGAAGCCGACGCCGAGCCCTGGCTGGCCGAGTTGGCCACTGCGCTGCGCGCCTGACCGAGCCGCTGCGACAGTTTGCAGCGCGTTTATTGACGGCGTCTCTTTGACGCCGTTTACACATATTTAAACTATTCTCCTAGCTGACTCGTACGGTCATCAAGCTGGCTGCGAAGGAAACTCCTTGTGCCAGGGTGTCTGACTAGACTGGCCCATCACTCGAAAAAATAATAAGAAGTGCGCCAAGGAGGTCGTTGCCGTGAGCCTAGCCCCCGTCGTATCGCCACAGAATGTCAAAGACCAGGTGAGTGCTGCCGAGTGGCAAGCCCGTGTCGACCTGGCGGCGTGCTATCGCCTAGTGGCGCTGCATGGCTGGGACGACCTGATCTTTACCCACATCTCGGCCAAGGTGCCGGGCACCGATGATTTCCTGATCAACCCCTACGGGCTGATGTTCCACGAGATCACCGCGTCGAGCCTGGTCAAGGTTGACCAAGCCGGCAACAAGCTGATGGACAGCCCCTACGAGATCAACCCGGCGGGCTACACCATCCACAGCGCCATCCATGAAGTGCGCCACGATGTCACCTGCGTGCTGCACACCCACACCGCTGCCGGTGTGGCGGTGGCGGCGCAAAAGCAGGGTGTGCTGCCGATCAGCCAGCAATCGATATTCGTGCTGTCGAGCCTGGCCTATCACGCCTATGAAGGCGTGGCGCTGAACCACGAAGAGAAGGCGCGCCTGCAGGCCGACCTGGGTGACAACAACTTCCTCATGCTGCACAACCACGGTCTGCTGACCTGTGGCGGCACCATCGCCGACACGTTCCTGATGATGTTCACCTTCCAGCGTGCCTGCGATATCCAGGTGCTGGCGCAAAACGGCGGCGCTGAATTGATCGCCATTGGCCCGCAGATTCTTGCGGGCGCCAAGGCCATGGTCGCTGCTGTCACAAAGAGCGCCCAAGGTATGGGAGGCGCGCTGGCCTGGCCGGCGTTGCTGCGCAAATTGGATGCTCAAGACCCAGGGTATAAAAGCTGATGCCACTCGCCGAGATCCCGCTCAGAGCCTGGCGCAAACGCGGCCAGAGTTTCGACTTTCGCGGTCGCTCCATCCGCTACTGGGTGGCGGGGCAGGGCGAGCCGTTGCTGCTGATCCATGGCTTTCCTACCGCCAGTTGGGACTGGCATTACCTGTGGCAGCCCCTGGCCCAGCACAACCTGGTCATCGCCTGCGACATGCTCGGTTTTGGCGATTCGGCCAAGCCGCTGGACCATGGTTATTGCCTGCTGGAACAGGCGGATTTGCAGCAAGCCCTGCTCGAACACCTGCGCGTAGAACAGCCCGTGCACGTGCTGGCCCATGATTACGGTGACAGCGTCGCCCAGGAACTGTTGGCGCGGCACTATGAAGGCCGGTTCCAGATGGCCAGTTGCGTGTTCCTCAACGGCGGGCTGTTCCCGGAAACCCATCGCCCGGCGCTGGTGCAAAAACTGCTGCTCAGCCCATTGGGCTGGATGATCGGCCGCGCGTTCGGGCGCAATGCCCTGGCCGACAGTTTCAGCCAGATTTTCGGCCCCAACACCCGCCCCAGCGAAAGCGCCCTCGATGATTTCTGGAGCCTGATCGACTGCAACGATGGCACGCGCATCCTGCACAAACTGATCGCCTACATTCCCCAACGCCGACGCCTGCGTGACCGCTGGGTGGCGGCGATGCAGAAGGAGGATGTGCCGTTACGGGTGATCGACGGCGAGATCGACCCGATTTCCGGCGCCCATATGGTGGAGCGTTACCGCCAATTGGTGCCCCATGCCGACACGGTGCTGCTGGCCAATATCGGGCACTACCCGCAGATCGAGGCACCCGTGCAGGTACTCAAGCATTACCTGGCGTTTCGTGATCGGATTGGGCTGTCCACGCCGCGCTTGGCTTATTCCTGAGCCATAGGATCATCCCCCAGCCTTATCGAGCACCATTCAGCCCTGGCCGACTTTATTGTGACCAGCGGCTGGGTGCCTGACACTCGACCCATTCCCATTGTCGCCATTGGAGTTCGGTATGCGTGAGTCAGTGCAGTTCCAGGATAAGGTCGTGATCGTCACCGGTGCCGGCGGCGGATTGGGCCGGGCCCATGCGCTGTTGTTCGCTAAACATGGGGCCAAGGTACTGGTCAACGACCTCGGCGGTTCCACCCAGGGCGAAGGCGCCAATGCGTCGGCCGCCGACCGGGTGGTGGCCGAGATCCGCGAAGCCGGCGGGATCGCCGAAGCCAACCACGACTCTGTCACCGACGGTGACAAGATTGTGCAGAACGCCCTCGACGCCTTTGGCCGCATCGACGTGGTGGTCAACAACGCCGGCATCCTGCGCGACAAGACCTTCCACAAAATGGAGGACGCCGACTGGGACCTGGTTTACCGGGTGCATGTCGAAGGCGCCTACAAAGTCACCCGCGCCGCCTGGCCCCACCTGCGGGAGCAAGGCTATGGCCGGGTGATCTTCACCGCGTCCACTTCGGGGATCTACGGCAACTTCGGCCAGTCCAACTACGGCATGGCCAAGCTGGGCCTGTATGGCTTGACCCGCACCCTGGCGTTGGAAGGGCGCAAGAACAACATCCTGGTCAACGCCATCGCCCCCACCGGCGCCACGCGCATGACCGAAGGCCTGATCCCGCCGCAGGTGTTCGAACGCCTCAAGCCGGAGCTGGTCAGCCCGCTGGTGGTGTATCTGGGCAGCGAGGCGTGCCAGGAAACCTCGGGGTTGTTTGAAGTGGGCGGCGGCTGGATCGGCAAGACCCGCTGGGAACGCAGCCTGGGCGTGGGCTTTGATCCCGAGGCCGGTTTTTCACCGGACGATGTGGCTGCGCATTGGCAGCAGATCTGTGACTTCGAAGGGGCGGCCCACCCCAAGGACAACATCGAGGCCTTGAAGGAAATGATGGCCAACTTGCAAAAATACAGCCTGTAATCGTTGCTTTAAAAAGCTTGAATCCTACGGGGCGCTGACAGCGCCCCGTTTTATTTTTGGCATAAAAAAGGCCGCTGCAAACGCAGCGGCCGAAGTCAGACGTTGGATCAAGGAGCGACAAATCAACGTCAGTGAACACCGATAACAGATTGATAAAAGGCATCAATCCATTTGAATCTGGCTTTTCTCCCGGTTGTGGAAGCGGGCCGTTTGCCCTGAAAGCCCAGCAAGAATAGTCGTTTGTAACAGCATGAGTAATAGCGTTTCACGACATGCACTGTTGTCAAAACTGCAACAGTTTCCAAGCTCGCCATCCATGTCCCTGATAACCCGCCATCCACCCGGTCCATGCCCCCGCCCAGACCCAGGCCAGAGCGCCCGGTAATCCTTTCGAGCGACAACGCGAATCCCTCCTTGGTGCGCTTATCGCTCCTGATGCGCGGCAGTAGGGTGGGGCCTTCTGTCACTCACCGGGGAAGACGCATGACAAAAACAACAATGCGCGCCATCTTCACGCCACAGGCGCTGGCCGCTGCGGTTGCCTTGGGTTGCTGTGCCCAGGCTCAGGCTGTTTCGTTCAATATTGGCGAAATCGAAGGGCAATTCGATTCGTCGTTGTCGGTGGGGTCGAGTTGGGGCATGCGCGATGCCGACAAGAGCCTGGTCGGTACCGTCAATGGCGGCACAGGCCAGGCTTCCACGGGGGATGACGGGCGACTCAACTTCAAGAAGGGCGAGACCTTTTCGAAAATCTTCAAGGGCCTGCACGACCTGGAACTCAAGTACGGCAACACCGGTGTGTTCGTGCGTGGCAAGTATTGGTACGACTTCGAACTCAAGGACGAAGACCGCGAGTTCAAGCAGATCAGCGACCACAACCGCAAGGAAGGCGCCAAGTCCAGCGGCGCGCAGATCCTCGATGCCTTCGTCTACCACAACTACTCACTGGGCGACCTGCCGGGCACCGTGCGCGCAGGCAAGCAGGTGGTCAGTTGGGGCGAAAGTACCTTCATCGGCAACTCCATCAACAGCATCAACCCGATTGACGTGTCGGCGTTCCGCCGGCCCGGTGCCGAGATCAAGGAAGGCCTGATCCCGGTGAACATGCTGTTTGCGTCCCAGAGCCTGACCAACCAACTGACTGTGGAAGGGTTCTATCAGTTGGAATGGGACCAAACCGTGCTGGACAACTGCGGCACGTTCTTTGGTGGGGATGTGGCGGCAGATGGTTGCACCGGTAACTACACCGTAGCCAGCCCTGGGATCGCGCCGCTGCAGTCGATTGCAGCGGACCGCGGCCAGGGTTTTGTGGTGACTCGCGAGGGTGTGGTGGTACAGCGTGCCGGCGACCGTGATGCTCGGGATTCCGGTCAGTTTGGGGCGGCTTTGCGTTGGCTGGGTGACGACACCGAGTACGGTTTGTACTTCATGAATTACCACAGCCGCACACCCACCGTGGGCACCATCACCAACAACACCACGGCGCAAACCATCGGTGGCATCGCCGCCGCCGCGGGAGGTTTCGGGCAGGCCCTGGCCCAGAGCACCATGCTCGGCCGTGGCCAGTACTATCTCGACTACCCGGAAGACATCCGCCTGTTCGGCGCGAGCTTCTCCACCACCTTGCCCACCGGCACCGCGTGGACCGGGGAAATCAGCTACCGGCCCAATGCCCCGGTGCAGTTGAACACCACCGACTTGACATTGGCTTTGATCAATCCGATCGCCGGCCAACTCGCTTCACCCATCCGCAGCAACTTCGGTGACGACAACAAGGGCTACCGCCGCAAGGAAATCACTCAGATCCAAAGCACCATGACCCAGTTCTTCGACCAGGTCCTCGGCGCCGAACGCCTGACCCTGGTGGGCGAGGCGGCCGTCGTGCACGTGGCGGGCCTGGAGGACAAATCCAAACTGCGTTACGGCCGTGATTCGGTCTACGGCGCCTACGGTTTCCAGGGTGACACCGACGGTTTTGTCACCTCCACCTCCTGGGGCTACCGCGCGCGGGCGATCCTCGACTACAACAACGCCATCTTCGGGGTGAACCTCAAGCCCAACCTGTCCTGGTCCCATGACGTCGCCGGCTACGGCCCCAACGGGATCTTCAACAAAGGCGCCAAGGCCATCAGCGTCGGCGTGGATGCGGACTACCGCAGCACCTACACCGCCAGCCTCAGCTACACCGACTTCTTTGGTGGCGACTACAACACCCTGACCGACCGCGACTTCCTCGCCCTCAGCTTCGGCGTGAACTTCTGATTTGGCTTAAAGAAGGACAAGAACCTATGCGTAAGACAATTGCAGTGTTGGCCCTGAGTTTGTTGGCCGCCCACGTGATGGCAGCCGTATCGCCGGAAGAAGCGGCCAAGCTGGGCACCACCCTCACGCCAGTCGGCGCCGAAAAAGCTGGCAATGCCGACGGCTCGATCCCGGCCTGGACCGGCGGCATCCCGAAAAACGCCGGCGCGGTGGACAGCAAAGGCTTTCTGGCCGACCCGTTCGCCAGTGAAAAACCGCTGTTTGTGATCACCGCCGCCACCGTCGACAAGTACAAAGACAAACTCTCCGACGGCCAAGTGGCGATGTTCAAGCGCTACCCCGAGACGTACAAGATCCCGGTGTACCCAACCCATCGTACGGTCAACCTGCCAGCGGACATTTACGAATCGATCAAGCGCAGCGCGCTCAACGTCAAGGCGATCAACGACGGCAACGGCCTGGAAAACTTCACCGGCAACCGCTACTACGCGTTCCCGATTCCGAAGAATGGCGTGGAAGTGCTGTGGAACCACATCACCCGTTATCACGGCGGCAACCTGCGCCGCATCATCACCCAGGCCACCCCGCAGACCAACGGCAGCTACACGTCGATCCGCTTCGAAGAAGAAGTGGCGGTGCCCCAAGCGATCCCGGATATCGACGCGGCCAAGGCGGCCAACGTGCTGAGCTATTTCAAGCAATCGGTCACCGCCCCGGCGCGCCTGGCCGGCAACGTGCTGCTGGTGCACGAAACCCTCGATCAGGTGAAGGAGCCTCGCCTGGCGTGGATCTACAACGCCGGCCAGCGTCGCGTGCGCCGTGCGCCGCAAGTGTCCTATGACGGACCGGGCACTGCGTCCGACGGCCTGCGCACCACCGACAACTTCGACATGTTCTCCGGCGCTCCCGACCGCTACGACTGGAAGCTGGTGGGCAAGAAAGAGATGTACATCCCCTACAACAGCTACAAGCTCGACTCGCCGAGCCTCAAGTACGACGACATCATCAAGGCCGGCCACATCAACCAGGACCTGACCCGCTACGAACTGCACCGCGTGTGGGAAGTGGTCGGCACGGTCAAGCCGAGTGAACGGCACATCTACGCCAAGCGCCACATGTACATCGACGAAGACAGCTGGCAAGTCGCGCTGGTGGATCACTACGACGGTCGCGGCCAACTGTGGCGCGTCGCCGAAGGCCATGCGCAGTTCTACTATGACCACCAGGTGCCGGCCTATACCGTCGAAACCCTCTACGACCTGATCGCCGGGCGCTATCTTGCGCTGGGTATGAAGAACGAAGAGAAGAGCAGCTTCGTGTTCGGCTTCGCCGCCAAGGCAGCGGACTACACCCCGGCAGCGTTGAGGGCGGACGGCGTACGCTGATCTTGGATCGAAGCGCAGTCAACATGTGAGAGGGGGCTTGCCCCCGATGAGCATGGGTATCTACACAACTTCCAGTGAATACGGAATCTATGGCAATCAGGCTTCTGTGGTGAGCGGGCTTGCCCCGCGCTGGGCTGCGAAGCGGCCCCTAAAACGTTCACCTCGACTGATTCTGGCACTCTGCGGTGACCTTATTGGGGCTGCTGCGCAGCCCAGCGCGGGGCAAGCCCGCTCACCACAGAGTGATGTGTCAGCCTTTAAGAGTTGTGTAGATAGCTATGCCCCGATGAGGGAGTATCAGTTACTGGATTGGTTGACTGATACACCGCCATCGGGGGCAAGCCCCCTCCCACTTCTGTGCATGGCCTTCAATCACCCTGCTGAATACTTCTTCAACAACCCCCCGCCACAGGACTAGGGTACGCATCAGGTTGCATAACAATAAAAACGCAGGATGCAGCAATGACTGCCATGACACGCTGCCTGGACCGTCCTGGATTCATGCCAAGGCTGTCCGCCCATCACTTGCTGCGCCCGCGCCTGGCCGCGCCGTTGCTGGCGGCGCCGGTGCGCGTCAAGTTGTTGTGCGCCCCCGGCGGCAGCGGCAAGAGTGCGTTGCTCGCCGAATGCGCGTTGCAGGCGTCTGCGGGTTGCCAGGTGTATTGGCTACCGCTCAATGGCGCCGCTCTCAGCCCCCTCGATCTCTGCCAGCGCCTGGCGCAAAACCTGGGCCTGACGTTTACCGACGAACCCACATTGCTGCTGGAGCTCAGCCGTTGGCAGGCGCCGGCGTGGCTGTTCCTCGATGATTTTTGCCGCTTGCCCAACCCCGGCACCGATGCCTTGCTCGACCGTCTGCTCACCGTCAGCAGCCCGGCCCTGACGTGGTGGCTGGGCGCTCGACGGCGTCCGGCGTGCAACTGGCCGCGGCTGCTGCTCGACGATGAATTGCTGGAGTGTGGCGCCGAATTGGCCTTTAGCTCGATGGAAATCCAGGCGTTACTCAGCCATGCGCCGGCTCAGTCCGTCGACAGCGTGCTGCAGTTCAGCGCCGGTTGGTGCGCGGGTGTGCGCATCGCCTTGCTGGGCGATGGTCATCCCGACAAGACATTGCTCGACTACCTGCAACATGAACTGTTCAGCACGCTGCCGCCGGAGCTGGCCGAGGCGTGGCGTGTGCTGGCCCATCTGCCGCGCTTCAATACCGGCCTGTGCGAACACCTCTTCGGCGCGGGCGACGGTGGCCAGTACCTGCGGGACTTGCAGGCGCTCGGCGCATTTATCCAGCCGTGGGAAGACACCGACTGGCTGCAGGTTTTCCCACCGCTGGCGCAACTGATGCACGACGAACCCTGGCCAGCCAAACGCTCCTGGCATCGACGCGCGTGCCAATGGTTTTGCGCCGAACAGGACTGGCAAGCCGCCTTCGAACAGGCGCTGCTCGCCGAAGAATATGAAATGGCGGTCAGCCTGTTGCAGCACTTCAGCTTCGAGGACCTGTTCCGCCAGCAGAATGCTGTCTTGCTGTTGCGCCTGCATGAGCAGCATGGCGATGAATTGATGCTCGGTTCGGCGCAACTGGTGGGGCTGGTGACGGCCGCGTTGTTGTTCGCCGGGCGCTTCGAACAGGCCGCCGCGTGCATCGACCAGTTGGCGCGGTTTGCCCCGCAACCCACGGCAGCGCAGCAGCGTTATTTACTGGCGCGCTGGCAGGCCCAGTGGGGTTGGTTGCTGCACCTGAGTGGCGATGCCGAGGGCGCCCGTCTGCATTTTCTTGAGGCATTGCAAGCCTTGCCCGACAGCGCCTGGACGTCGCGGCTGATGTGCTTGTCGGGCCTGACCCAACAAGCCCTGCTGCGCGGTGAGCTGGATGTGGCCCAAGGCTTGAGCCGTGACGCGCTGTGCCTGGCACGCGCCCATGGTTCGTTGCTGCTGGAGGCGTTGCTGGAGCTCGATCACGCGCAATTGCTGGAACAGCGCGGTGCCCCGTATCGGGCGCAAAGCCTGCTGGAAACGGTGCAGGCGATGTTGCTCCAGCAGCGGCTCAAGGCCGGGCCACTGGTGGGGCGCATTGCCTTGCGACGCGGGCACCTGGCCTTGCGCCAGGGCCAAGACAGCCTGGCCGCCGAGTGTTTCGAGACTGGTTTGAAGATGTGCCTGCACAGCCAGGATAAACGCGTGCTGTACGGGTTTCTCGGCCTGGCGTTGCTGGCCGCCAACCGGGGCGATTACGCCCAGGCGTTTATCCAGTTGCGCGAGGCCGAGCGGCTGATGCAGCAACGCCAGGTGCCAGATACCGTGTACCGCGCGGTGCTGCTGTTGGTCAGCGGGCATTTCTGGTTGCAGCAGGGCCGCGCCGAATTGACCGTGGAAGCGGTGCGTCGCGTGCTGCGCCATTTCCGTGGACCCCAGGCCAAACAAGCGCCGCCAGCCACCCTGGAACTGATTCCGCGCCTGGAATACCTGCTGGTGCTGGCCCAGGTGAAACTGGGCTGCGCCGAGCAACCCTTGGAGCGCCTCAGTGCCTTGCTGGAAACCACCCACCAGCGCGGCATGCTCTGCCTGGAAACCGAACTGCACCTGGTGCTGGGCGAAGTCGCCTGGCAACTGGGCGACGCCGCCCTGGCGCGCCGTTCACTGCAAAGCGGGCTGGAACTGGCCGGGCGTTGCCAGGTGCAACAAGCGATTCGCGAGCTGCGCTTGCGCTCGCCGGGGTTGCTCAGCGAGCTGGGCCTGGAACCTCAGGCATGCCCCTCGGGTGTGGTGGAAAACCCCTTGAGTCAGCGCGAGTTGGAAGTGCTGCAGTTGATCGCACTGGGCAGCTCCAACCTGGAAATCGCCGACCGGCTGTTTATTTCGCTGCACACCGTCAAGACTCACGCGCGGCGCATCCACAGCAAGCTGGGTGTGGAGCGGCGTACCCAGGCGGTGGCCAAGGCCAAGACGCTGGGCTTGATGGTCTAGATGAACGCTTGGCGGTAGTCGCCCGGCGTGGCGCCCATGGCCTGGCGGAAGCGATGGGTGAAGTGGCTGGCGCTGGAGAAACCGCACAGTAAGGCAATTTCGCCCAGGGGCAGGGCACCGCTGCGCAATAGGTGTTGCGCCCGTGTGAGCCGGCGCGCCAACAGGTATTGATGGGGCGGCAGGCCGAAGCTCTGGCGGAACATCCGTGCGAAGTGGTATTCCGACAGCGCGCACAGGCCGGCCAATTGCCCGAGGCTGATCGGCTCTTCCAGGTGTTGGTCGATGTAGTCCACCAACAGCCGTCGCTGGTACGCCGCCAGCCCGCCTTTCAAACGCAAACCCTCGCGGGCGCCCACTTGGCTGAGCAAGGTGTGGCTGAGCATTTCATGGGCCAGGCTGCTGGTCAGCAAACGCTCGCCGGGCTCGTGCCAGTTGAGGGCGATCAACTGGTGGAAGCGTTGTGCAAGGCGTCCGTCTTCCAGGAAGGTGCTTTCCCGCAGTTCCAGCGTGCGTGGCTCACGGTCGAGCAGGGTGACGCAGCCCAAGGCAAATTGTTCCGGGCTGAAATACACATGGGCCAGGCGGACTTCACCGTTGATCACCCAGGCGGACTGGTGTTCGGCGGGCAGGATGCACAGCTTGTCGGGCCCGCCCTTGGTGCCCGGCTGGTCACGCCGGAACGTGCCGGTGCCGCCGCCGACGTAGCAGGACAAGGTGTGATGGCTGGGCGCCTGGTAATCCTGGGAATCGTGATGGTTGCTCCACAAGGCCGCCGACAAGCCGTCACCGAGCTCGGCGCAGGCCTCAAGGCGTGCGTTGGGCGAGCGGTTAAGGGCTTGAAAGACTTGCAGGGATTCCAGATCTGACATGGCGTGTGTTCTCCGACGCCTTGCATCCTACTCCGCACGGCTGGCGCTGTGAGCCCATCACCCGACAAAAGCGCAAGAATGTGCAAGAACGTGGCGCCGGTTGAGGGCGACACTGTGGCTCAACCGATGGAGCCCGTTATGAACCTTTCCCTGTATTTACTCACCGTGCTGATCTGGGGCACCACCTGGATCGCCCTCAAATGGCAACTGGGCGTGGTGGCGATTCCCGTGTCCATCGTCTATCGCTTCGGCTTGGCGGCGCTGGTGTTGTTTGCGCTGTTGCTGCTCAGCCGCAAGTTGCAGGTGATGAACCGGCGCGGGCATCTGATCTGCCTGGCCCAGGGGTTGTGCCTGTTCTGCGTCAACTTCATGTGCTTCCTGACTGCCAGCCAGTGGATCCCCAGCGGCCTGGTGGCGGTGGTGTTTTCCACGGCCACGCTATGGAATGCGCTGAACGCCCGGGTATTTTTCGGCCAGCGGGTGGCGCGCAATGTGTTGATGGGCGGCGGTCTCGGCCTGGCGGGGTTGGGCCTGTTGTTCTGGCCAGAGCTCGTGGGGCACACCGCCAGCCCGCAGACGTTGCTGGGCCTGGGCTTGGCGCTGCTGGGGACGATGTGTTTCTCGGCGGGCAATATGCTGTCGAGCCTGCAACAGAAGGCCGGCCTGAGGCCGCTGACCACCAATGCCTGGGGCATGTTGTACGGAGCCTTGATGCTGGCGACCTACTGTCTGGTGCGCGGCATTGCGTTTGAGATGGACTGGAGCGCACGTTACCTCGGTGCGCTGTGGTACCTGGTGATTCCGGGGTCGGTGATTGGGTTTACCGCTTACCTGACGTTGGTAGGGCGCATGGGGCCGGAGCGTGCGGCGTATTGCACGGTGCTGTTCCCGGTGGTCGCGCTGAATGTGTCGGCGTTTGCCGAAGGTTACCAGTGGACCGCACCGGCGCTGGCGGGGTTGGTGCTGGTGATGCTGGGGAATGTGTTGGTGTTTCGTAAGCCCAAGGTGGCTCAGCCGGTGAATCCGATCCTTCAGGCAAAGCAGGTCTAGTGTGGGAGGGGGCCAGCCCCCTCCCACATTTCCTGCATTTCATACAGTTGGCCGAGTTGTCCTTGCTATTTCAGTCCGAGGCGCTTGGCCATACGACCGAGGTTGGCGCGGTCCAGGCCCAGTTCGCGGGCGGCGCTGGCCCAGTTGTGCTGGTGGCGCTCCAGGCAGGCGTTGATCACTTGGCGCTGGTAGGCCTCTGTGGCCTGGCGCAGATCGCCGGTAACGGCCAAGGCTGTTTCTGCCGGTGCTTCGATCATCGGCGCGCTGACATCGGGCAAGTCCAGATCCAGGGCGCTCAAGCTCAGAATCCTCGGCCGTTCGCGACTGTTACCCAGGGCTTTCAACGCGCTGCGTCCGATCAAATGCTCCAGCTCGCGCACATTGCCCGGCCAGTTATAGGCCAGCAGCGCCGCCTGGGCGTCGCTGCTCAGGCGCAGACTGCCCAGCCCCATGCGTGAGCGGTTCTGTTCGAGGAAGTAGCCCGCCAGCAGCAATACATCACGCCCGCGCTCGCGCAAGGCCGGCACTTGCAGTGGGTACACGCTCAGGCGGTGGTAGAAGTCGGCGCGGTAGCGGCCGTTGCGCACTTCGTCGGCGAGGTCGCGGTTGGTGGCGGCGATCAGGCGCACGTCCACGTGGTGCTCCTTGTCCGAGCCCAGGCGCTGCAACTGGCCGCTTTGCAGCACCCGCAGCAACTTGGCCTGCACGGCCAGCGACAGTTCACCCACTTCATCCAGGAACAAGGTGCCGCCATTGGCCAGTTCGAACTTGCCCCGGCGCTCGTTCAGCGCGCCGGTGAAGGCCCCGCGGACGTGGCCGAACAACTCGCTTTCCACCAGGGTTTCCGGCAGGGCGGCGCAGTTGAGGCTGATCAACGGTTTATCCGCCCGGGACGACGCGGCGTGGATGGCCTGGGCCACCAACTCTTTGCCCACCCCGGTTTCGCCGGTGATCAGCACGGTGAGGTCGCTGCCGCCCACCAGTTTGATTTCTTCGACCAGACGCTTGTGGGTCTTGCTCTGGCCGATCATTTCCTTGTGCTGCTGGCCGCTGGCCTGGCGATAGATCTCGGCGCGTTGGTGTTCGTCCTCGGCGCGCAGGGCCAGGCGCTCGATGCGTTCGGCTGCGTTGACGGTGGCCGCGGCGAGGCTGGCGAAGGCTTGCAGGGCATCCAGTTCAACCCGTTCGAAGCGCTCGGTGTCGAGGGCGTCCAGGGTCAGCAGGCCCCAGGGCTGGTCGTCGACGAACAATGGGCAACCCATGCAGTCGTGGACTTGCAGGTGCCCGTGGAGGCCATCGACCAGGCCGTCGTAGGGGTCGGGCAATTCGCTGTCACTGTCGAAGCGCGTCGGGCCGGGGCTGCCCAGCAGTACGGCGAAGCGCGGGTGCTCGCTGACCTTGAAGCGCCGGCCCAGGGTGTCGGCGCTCAAGCCGTCGACCGCCAGGGGCACCAGCCATTCCCCGTCCAGGCGTAACAACGCGGCAGCATCGCACGGCAGCAGGGCGCGCATGGCTTGCAGCAGACGGCGGTAACGTTCGCCCTCGGGCAGGTCGCGGGACAGGTCGGCGACTAGCGGCAGCAGGGTGGTGAGCAGCGATTGCGCAGTCATAATGACTCCTTGTAGTCCTTATGACTATAAAGTGTAGGAGGTCATACTGACTACATTTAAATTAAGTCATTGAAAAAATAACGATTTATAAGTTGGCACGAATACTGACTACCTCAAGGCAATCAGTAAAGAAGCCCAGGAGGCTCCCATGCTTAGTGCCCAAGACCGTGCCATCGTCAAATCCACCGTGCCCCTGCTGGAAAGTGGCGGCGAAGCGCTGATCACCCATTTCTACCGCATGATGCTCAGCGAGTACCCAGAGGTTCGCCCGCTGTTCAACCAGGCCCACCAGGCCAGCGGTGACCAGCCCCGCGCCCTGGCCAACGGCGTGTTGATGTACGCGCGGCATATCGACCAACTCGACCAACTGGGCGACCTGGTGGCGAAGATTATCAATAAGCATGTGGCCTTGCAGATCCTGCCCGAGCACTACCCGATCGTCGGCGCCTGCCTGCTGCGCGCTATCTCCGAGGTGCTGGGTAGCGAGATTGCCACGCCTGAAGTCATGACGGCCTGGGGGAATGCCTACGGCCAGTTGGCGGATATTCTGATTGGCGCCGAGGCGGCGATCTACGACGAGAAAGCCCAGGCCCTTGGCGGCTGGCGCGGTGCGCGGCCGTTCCTGCTGGTCAAACGGGTGGAGGAGAGCGATGAGATCATTTCGTTCTACTTCGCCCCAGTGGACAACGGCCCGATTCTCGCCGCGGCCCCGGGCCAATACATCGGCATGAAGCTGGTGCTGGAGGGGGAGGAAGTGCGCCGCAATTATTCGCTGTCGGCCTTGAGCGATGCCGGCCTGTACCGCATTAGCGTCAAGCGCGAAGCCGGTGGGCGGGTATCCAGCTACCTGCACGACCAACTGCATGTCGGGGCGACCATCGACCTGTTCCCGCCGTCGGGCGAGTTCACCCTGGCGGCCAGCGACAAACCGCTGGTGTTGATCAGCGGTGGCGTGGGCATCACACCGACGTTGCCGATGCTCGAAGCGGCCCTGGCTACCCAGCGTCCGGTGCACTTTATCCACTGCGCGCGTAACGGCGGGGTGCATGCGTTCCGCGATTGGGTCGATGGCCTGGCGGCGCAGCATCCGCAGCTCAAGCGTTTCTATTGCTATGCCGAGGATGACGGCGTGAGCCCGGCGGCGGATAAAGTCGGCCTGCTGAGCCAGGAGCAACTGGCCGCGTGGCTGCCTGAACAGCGCGATGTGGATGCGTACTTCCTGGGCCCTAAAGGTTTCATGGCCGCGATCAAGCGCCACCTCAAGGCCTTGGGCGTGCCGGAGAAACAGAGCCGCTACGAGTTCTTCGGCCCGGCGGCGGCCTTGGAGTAACACGGTCAAAAAAGTGGGAGGGAGCAAGCCCCCTCCCACATTTAATTTTCCATTCCTGCCGATTAATCCCCTGTTAACCCCTCTCTGTTTAAACCACTCCCTGTGTGTAAACTTGCGGCCATTGGCACAACCAAACAAAGGGATACGGGGATGACTGACGAATTGCGTTTAGGCAGGGAGCGGCGCTTTCTGGTGTTGCTGGGCATCATCTGCCTGGCACTCATCGGCGGGGCGCTGTACATGCAGGTGGTGCTGGGCGAGGCACCGTGCCCGCTGTGTATCCTGCAACGCTATGCCTTGCTGTTGATTGCGATCTTCGCGTTTATCGGCGCCGCCATGCGACGCAAAGGCGCGCTGACCTTTTTCGAAGGCCTGGTGGTGCTCAGCGCCCTCGGCGGGGTGGCTGCGGCCGGTCATCATGTGTACACCCAATTCTTTCCGCAGGTCAGCTGCGGCATCGACGTGCTGCAACCCATCGTTGATGACCTGCCCCTGGCCAAGGTCTTCCCGCTGGGCTTCCAGGTCGATGGTTTCTGCAGCACGCCGTATCCGCCGGTACTGGGCCTGTCCCTGGCGCAATGGGCACTGGTGGCGTTTGTGCTGACGGTGATCCTGGTTCCGCTGGGCATCTATCGCAATCGCCAACGCAAGGCCTGAGCCGATCAGTGAAACGCCCTGGTCCTTCTTTAAGGAAGGCCGGGGCGTTTTTGCCTGTAGGCTTTTGTGAACAGAGCGTGACGCCGGACAACTGTAGGCGTGCGCAGCGTGCGACATGTTGTCACACGGACGCCGCCGCAGGACGTTTCTGACCCGCCAAACCAGCGCTTAAATTTGCAAAAAACGCCCAAAATGTGCTGTCACTTCGTGGTTTGGGCGATGCCATGCACCTCACGCCGTACAAGCCTTTGGATGATGTCCGAATGCCTTGTTTTCTGGGGGGTTGGATAGGTTTTGCATGCCCTTACGGGCTGTAGGGGTTGTGGCAGTTGACCCTATAACACGGCAATTTTTGTGGTTTTTGTTGAGAATCGAACACGATAAGATCGCGAACCTTTGCAATATTGGTGAAGGATTATTGCTGGAATCGATAAAAATTATTTCTTTATAAGACATGGTTTATACATCGCTAGCTAACTACAATCGCCCGCACTGAATGTCCGGTGCTGTTCAATATTTGAGCACTGGAGCGGTCGAGGGGCAGATGGATGGCTCTGTGCGACCCCAAGGTTCCGGCAGCCTTTCAACTATCCGCACCAAATGGAATTGGTCTGTAACAAGGCCTTTAACCACGAAATCGAATAAGAACTCACCGCAGGTCCGTGAAACGCTCCGTTATGGCGTGCCGGGCAGGCTCTTATTCAATCGAAGAGAAATGCCAACCCTTGGCAGGGTGAAGTGTTGGCGATCAAAACCCAACTGCATTGCGCAAGCTGCTTTAGAGGTCGTGAGATGAGTAAAAACAGGTACCCCCGATTACTAGGCTTTTTGCCGCTGCTTGGCATGATGTTAATGCTGGGAGGCTGCAAGTGGACCTTGATGGACCCAAAAGGACAGATCGGTCTGGATCAACGAAACCTGATCATCACCGCCACGCTGCTGATGCTGTTGGTCGTGGTGCCTGTGATCATCATGACCTTCGCCTTCGCCTGGAAATACCGCGCGTCGAACACCAGCGCTACCTACGCGCCTAAGTGGTCGCACTCCACCAAGATCGAAATCGCGGTGTGGCTGGTTCCGATCCTCATCATCATCGCCCTGGGTTACATCACCTATAAGTCGACCCATGAGCTGGACCCGTACCGTCCGCTGGAGTCCGACGTTGCGCCGATCAACATCGAAGTGGTTGCGCTGGACTGGAAGTGGCTGTTCATCTACCCAGACCTGGGTATCGCCACGGTCAACCAGATCCGCTTCCCGGAGAACACTCCGCTCAACTTCCGGATCACCTCCGACGCCGTGATGAACTCGTTCTTCATCCCAGCCCTGGGCGGTCAGATCTACGCGATGGCAGGCATGCAGACCCGCCTGCACCTGATCGCCAACGAAAAAGCTGAAATGGAAGGCATCTCCGCGAACTACAGCGGCGCTGGCTTCACCGGCATGAAATTCAAAGCGATCTCGACGAGCCAGGAAGATTTCAACGCCTGGGTAGCCGAAGTCAAGGCCGCACCTAAACAGCTTGATCAAGCTGAATACGACGCCCTGACCAAACCAAGCCAGAACAACCCAGTCGCCCTGTACTCCACGTATGAGCCGAACCTGTTTCAGAAAATCGTCGACAAGTACGAAGGTATGAAGCCAGGCAAGCCGGTCAAGCACGAGAAGAAAGAAGTGGCCGCGGTTGAAGGTTCTGACACGGGCTCGCATTCAACTGCTGGGGCAGAGGAGTAAACGATGTTTGGTAAATTAAGTTGGGATGCGGTCCCGTTCCACGAGCCGATTGTGATGATTACCATCGCCATGATCGCGCTGGGTGGTCTGGCACTGTTTGCGGCAATCACTTATTTCAAGAAGTGGACCTACCTGTGGACCGAGTGGCTGACGTCGGTCGACCACAAGAAAATCGGCGTGATGTACATCATCGTTGCCATGGTCATGCTGCTGCGTGGTTTTGCCGACGCCATCATGATGCGTACCCAGTTGGCAATGGCCACCGAGGGTTCGCCTGGCTACCTGCCACCTGAACACTATGACCAGATCTTCACCGCCCACGGTGTGATCATGATCATCTTCATGGCGATGCCTTTCTTCACCGGCCTGATGAACCTTGCAGTGCCGCTGCAGATCGGTGCCCGTGACGTTGCCTACCCGTTCCTGAACTCCCTGAGCTTCTGGCTGCTGGTTTCCGGCGTGGTGCTGATCAACGTGTCCCTGGGCGTCGGCGAATTCGCCAAGACCGGTTGGGTTGCGTATCCGCCATTGTCGGGCCTGCAATACAGCCCTGGCGTGGGTGTGGACTACTACATCTGGGCCCTACAGTTATCAGGACTCGGGACGACGCTGACGGGGGTCAACTTCCTGGCCACCGTCCTGAAAATGCGCGCCCCTGGCATGAAACTGATGGACATGCCGATCTTCACCTGGACCTGCACCTGGGCCAACGTCCTGATCGTGGCTTCGTTCCCGATCCTGGCCGCGACCATGGCGCTGCTGTCGCTTGACCGTTACCTGGATTTCCACATTTTCACCAATGAACTTGGTGGCAATCCAATGATGTACGTGAACCTGTTCTGGGCATGGGGTCACCCTGAGGTGTACATCCTGATCCTGCCAGCGTTCGGTATCTTCTCCGAAGTGATCTCGACCTTTACCGGCAAGCGCCTGTTCGGTCACCACTCGATGGTCTACGCATCGGGCGCGATCTCTGTACTGGGCTTCATGGTTTGGCTGCACCACTTCTTCACTATGGGTTCGGGGGCCAGCGTCAACGCCTTCTTCGGCCTGGCGACGATGCTGATTTCCATCCCGACGGGGGTGAAGCTATTCAACTGGCTGTTCACCATCTACCACGGTCGTCTGCGCATGACCAGCCAGGTCCTGTGGACCTTGGGCTTCATGGTGACCTTCGCCATCGGCGGCATGACTGGCGTACTGCTGGCCATCCCGGGTGCTGACTTCGTACTGCACAACAGCCTGTTCGTGATCGCTCACTTCCACAACGTGATCATCGGTGGTGCTGTATTCGGCTACATCGCAGGTTTCAGCTTCTACTTCCCGAAAGCGTTCGGCTTCAAGCTGCACGAAGGTTGGGGCAAGGCTGCGTTCTGGTTCTGGATCTCGGGCTTCTTCGTCGCGTTCATGCCGCTCTATGCACTGGGCTTCATGGGCATGACCCGTCGTCTGAACGCCACCACCAACCCTGAGTGGGTGCCGTACCTGTACGTCGCCATGTTCGGTGCGGTGATGATCGCTGTGGGTATCGCCTGCCAGCTGATCCAGCTGTACGTGAGTATCCGTGACCGTAAGCAGAACGCTTGCGACTCCGGCGACCCATGGAATGGCCACACCCTGGAATGGTCGACTTCGTCGCCACCACCGTTCTACAACTTCGCCGTGATCCCTACTGCGAACACCATCGATGCGTTCACCGAAGCCAAGGAAGACGGTACTGCGTACCAGAAGCCTAAGCACTACGAACCGATCCACATGCCAAGCAACACCGCCACTGGCGTGGTGATGGGTGCGCTGTTGACCGTGTTCGGTTTCGCGATGATCTGGCACATCTGGTGGCTGGCAATTGCAAGCCTGGTGGGCACCATCGGTTACTTCATTGTCCACGCTGCACGTGATGATCAAGGCTACATGGTGCCGGTCGAAGAGATCGAACGCATCGAAGCCGAGCAGCACGCTCGCCTGGTCGCCGAGAAGAAAATCCCGGCCAACCGTGTAGAAACCTCGTTGGAACAGGCTTAAACCATGTCGAACTTAGTGACCAATGCTGGACACGCCCATGTCGATGACCATGGGCACGATGACCATCACCACGACTCGGGGCCGATGACCGTTTTCGGTTTCTGGCTCTACCTGATGACCGACTGCATCTTGTTTGCGTCGATCTTTGCGGTGTACGCGGTACTGGTAAACAACGTAGCGGGTGGCCCGTCGGGCCACGACATCTTCGAACTGCCTTACGTGCTCGGCGAAACCGCCTTGCTGTTGTTCAGTTCGATCACCTACGGCTTCGCCATGTTGGCCTTCTACAAGGGCAACAAGAAAGGCGTGCTGACCTGGCTGGGCCTGACCTTCCTGCTCGGCCTGGGCTTCATCGGCATGGAGATCAACGAGTTCCACCTGCTGATCTCCGAAGGCTACGGCCCGCACCGCAGCGGTTTCCTGTCGGCGTTCTTCACGCTGGTCGGCACCCACGGTCTGCACGTAACTGCCGGCCTGCTGTGGATGGCGGTGATGATGTATCAGGTCAATAAGCACGGCCTGACCAACACCAACAAGACTCGCCTGACTTGCCTGAGCCTGTTCTGGCACTTCCTGGACGTGGTCTGGATCTGCGTCTTCACCGTTGTTTACCTGATGGGGACACTGTAATGGCTAATGCACACTCCCATGACCATGACAGCCATGATTCGAGCCACGGCAGCGTTAAGTCGTACGCCATCGGCTTCATCCTGTCGGTAATCCTGACGCTCATCCCGTTCGGTCTGGTGATGTACCCGACCCTGCCGAAGTCGATCACCTTGATGATCGTGCTGGCGTTCGCGGTGATTCAGGTACTGGTTCACCTGGTGTACTTCCTGCACCTGGATCGCTCTAAAGAGCAGCGCGATAACGTGATTGCGTTTGTGTTCGCAGGTTTAGTAATCCTGCTGCTGGTTGGCCTGTCGATATGGATCATGTTCAGCATCCATACGTTCATGATGGCGAAGTGAGGTAAGACCCGATGTCGCTTAAGCACTTTATCCAAATCACCAAACCGGGGATCATTTTCGGTAACGTGCTTTCTGTGGCGGGCGGTTTCTTCCTGGCCTCCAAGGGACATGTCGATCTGGCCATTTTCCTGGCTGCGATGATCGGTACGTCCCTGGTGGTTGCTTCCGGTTGCGTGTTCAACAACTGCATCGACCGTGACATCGATATCAAGATGGAGCGCACCAAGAATCGCGTGCTGGTCCAGGGCCTTATCTCCCTGAAGCTGGCACTGATCTACGCGACCGTCCTGGGTGTTGCCGGTGTGGCGTTGTTGTACAAGGTGGCCAACCCGTTGGCGGCGCTGTTTGCCGTGATCGGTTTTGTCATCTACGTCGGCCTCTACAGCCTGTACCTCAAGCGCAAGTCGGTGCACGGCACGCTGGTGGGCAGTCTGTCGGGGGCGATGCCGCCGGTGATTGGTTATGTGGCTGTAACCAATAGCTTCGACATGGCCGCGCTGACGCTGCTGGTGATGTTCAGCCTGTGGCAGATGCCGCATTCCTACGCCATCGCGATCTTCCGTTTCAACGACTACCTGGCTGCGTCGATTCCGGTTCTGCCGGTCAAGCGTGGCATCCAGGTCGCCAAGAAACACATCCTGCTCTACATCCTGGCCTTCCTCGTGGCGACCTTGATGTTGACCTTCAGTGGCTACGCCGGCATGAGCTACCTCGCCGTCGCGGCGGCCATGGGCATGTACTGGTTGTACATGGCCTGGACCGGTTACAAGGCGGTGGATGACACCGTCTGGGCGCGCAAGCTGTTCGTGTTCTCGATCTTCACCATCACCGCGCTCAGCGTGATGATGTCCCTGGATTTCCAAGTACCGAAAGAGCTGTTGCTGACCTACGCACACTGAGTGCCTGAGCAGTAAAAAGGCCCCGCCTTCGTAAGAAGCGCGGGGTTTTTTATTGAGTGAGCTTTAAACTATGCCCACATCCTACCCATGCAGGACGCAGAACCATGAGTAAAAAAGCCGTAATCGTGTTCAGTGGCGGACAAGACTCCACCACCTGTTTGATCCACGCACTGCCGCACTACGATGAAGTGCACTGCATTACCTTCGATTATGGCCAGCGCCATGTGGCAGAAGTCGAAGTCGCCCAGCAGCTTGCCAAGCAGTTGGGGGCCACCGTCCACAAAGTGATGGACGTGTCGCTGCTCAACGAGCTGGCCATCAGCAGCCTGACCCGCGACAACATCCCGGTACCCACCGTGAACAGCTCAGGTGAAAGCCTGCCCAGCACCTTTGTGCCGGGGCGCAATATCCTGTTCCTGACCCTGGCCGCGATCTACGCCTACCAGGTGAAGGCCGAGACCGTCATCACCGGCGTGTGCGAAACCGACTTCTCCGGTTACCCGGACTGCCGCGATGAATTCGTCAAGGCGCTGAACCAGGCACTCAAGCTGGGCATGGAATATGACGTGCGCCTGCAAACCCCACTGATGTGGCTGAACAAGGCTGAAACCTGGGCCCTGGCCGACTACCACCAGCAACTGGACTTGGTCCGCCAGCAGACACTGACCTGCTACAACGGCGTCCTTGGCAGTGGCTGTGGCGAGTGTGACGCGTGCAACCTGCGTGCGCGGGGCTTGAATGAGTACCTGCAGAACAAGGCGGATGTCATGCAGAACCTGAAGCAAAAACTGCAACTCGACTAATCCCCACGTAGATCCCGTCTTGACGGGCGTTAAGACGGTATCTACCTAGATCAGGCAGTGGCGTTGGTCAGGTAGCGCTTGAACAACGAACGCGCGCCATAGGCCGGCAGGATGTTGAAGAACGCAAAGCCCACCTTAATTGCGATCTGTACATAGATCATGCTCAGGATATCGCTGGTCTGCATGGCGCCGTAGAACGCGATGAAGCAGAACAGGAAGCTGTCGATAATCACCGCGAAGAAGGTGCTGAGGAAGATGCGCAGGTACAGGTACTTGGAGTTGGTCAGCTCTTTGATCTTGCACAGCAAATACGAGTTGATGTTTTCCGAGACCAGGAACGACACCGAAGACGCGACCAGCACCGACGACACCTGCACGATCACGTCGTTGTACGGCCCGTCGAGTTTCCAGCCTGGCAGGCCGGGTAGAAAGGTCGAGCCGTAGAGCAAAATAATGATCATCGCGTTGCTGGCAAAGGCAAACAGGATGGCCTTTCGGGCGAGCCTGAGGCCGAAGTTTTCGTTGAGCAGGTCCACGATCAGGAAGGTCAGCGGGTACAGGAACGTGCCAGGGGTGACGATAATGTCGAGGGACTCGATATAGATCGGTTTGGTCGCGGCAATGCTGGTGAAGATGTAAAAAGTGAACAGCAGCAGGTTCAGGATGATGTAGATCATCCACGAATTTTCATTGCGATCATTGAGGTCGTACGCCGTCACCGTACCGGCTTGGGAGTAGTACTTCTTGTACAGGTTTTTAACTTCCATTTTATTTAGGTTATCCATGATTTCGCTGTTTAAGACTTCGCTCAACTTGACCCGAATGATCTTGCCCGTGGCGATGATCATGATCACCGCCAAGCGCTTGTCATTGTCGAAGCCAAGCAGTTTGTACTTGCTGTTTTCGATCTCGCCTTCATACGTGGTCATTGAAGCGCTCCTCGATGATATCGCCCAGTACACACAGGTGTTCTGAGCTGACGCAGGCTTCACGGCTGATAAACAGCGTTTGGGTGGCCCTGTCGAACACCAGTTTTTCCTTATCGTCGCTCGACGACCCCTTCTGGATGATCAACAGGTCTCCCGGCTCATTCACGCCGCAAAGGGGGCGCTCCAGCTGCACGCCTATGAGGTTGTGGGACGTGCCGAAGTAGTATGTGAGCGGGTAGAGGATGGCCAGTTCGCCAATGCGCTTGTCGAGGTGTTGCATGACCTGGCTTTCCTTGAGCACCGGCACGGCTGCCGGGTTCATGTTGCCTTGGGGCGAGGCACTGCTCTCGATGATTTCCTTGGCTTCAAAGTCGACGGTCTCGATCTCTTGGTAGGACACGCCGAAGAAGTCGGAAATCTTGCGCAGGGTCGACTGCTGAACGTTGACGACCTTGCCTTCGAGGATGTTGTAGATCGTGGTGCGGGTCAGACCGGCGGCGTTGCACAGTGACAGCTGGGTCTCGCCACGGCTCTTGATCAAATACTTGATATTGCTCTTCAAGTGCTCGGTTTTTTCTCGTCTGTGCATCACGTGCTCACCACTTCCCTATCGTAAAAAACGTTGATCTTTGCAGGTGCCACGCGGGCTGATTCAGCGATGAAGCACCCATCCAGGGCGTTTCACGCGTCGCGGCGGGCGCAAGTGTTGCACGCGTATGGCCTAACAATAAAGTCCCGGATGCCCGGCAGCCTCAGGCGGCAAGGCAAATGGCCATGCGCTCGGTTAAGGGGGACAAAAGCGAACATTTAATTTGGAAAATGTTTAATTTCCTGTTTAATTGGACGCCACGGTTCAGGACGAACTGACACGCAGCGACCAAGGAAAGGACATCCTCATGCCAGTCAATACCGTACATCTGCAGGATCAGGCTGACCTGTTGCGCCGAGGGATGGCAGACCTGCACGCCGAAGACCTGGAGTTGGCGATGCTGCTGGACGCCGAAGTGGCGCGCCAACACCGCACGCTGTCATTGGTCGCTTCCTCCTGTGCGGTCAAGCCCCGCACCCTCGTGGCCTCGGCGTCGGCCCTGGTCAACATCACCGCCGAGGGCACGCCCGGCAAGCGCCATCGTGCCGGTTGCGAGAATGTCGATCTGGTCGAATCGTTGGCGATCCGCCGCGCGCGTGAGTTGTTCGATGCCCACTACGCCAGCGTGCAATCGCACTCGGGTTCCAGCGCCAGCGCCCAAGTGCTGTCGGCCTTGCTTGAGCCTGGGGATACCTTGCTGGGCATGGCCCACGATCACGGCGGGCACCTCACTCACGGCAGCCCCGCCGTGTTTACCGGGGCCTACTACAAGGCCATTCGCTACGGCACCACCGCCGAGGGGCTGATCGATTACGAGCAGGTGCGCAGCCAGGCGCTGGCCCATCGTCCACGCATCATCATTTGCGGGGCATCGGCGTATTCGCGGGTGGTGGATTTCGAGCGGTTTCGCGCCATTGCCGACGAAGCCGGTGCGATCCTGCTGGCTGATATTTCCCATATCGCCGGGCTGGTCGTGACCGGCCGGCACCCCAGCCCGATTAACGCGGCGCACGTCACTACCACCTGTACTCACAAGCAACTGGGTGGCCCGCGTGGTGGCCTGATCCTGTCCGGCCGCGACGCCCATACCAAGGTGCCTGGCTTGAAAGCGACCTTCAGCCGTGTGCTGGATCAGGCGGTTTTCCCGCGGATGCAGGGCGCGCCGGCGGTCAATATGATCGCCGCCAAAGCGGCCGCATTGGGCTACGCGATGACAGCGGAATTCGATGTTTGCATGGGACGGGTTCGCGCCTTGGCCGACGAAGCCGCCTACGCCTTTCAGGCCCATGACTATGAAGTGATCGGCGGACGCAGCGAAAACCATATCGTGCAGATCCGCCTGCGCGGTGACATGACCGGTGCCATCGCCGAGTCGGCGTTGGAAGGCTGCGGTATCGTGGTGAATAAAAGTCGTGTACCGGGCGAGCCGCGTTCGTCAGCCGTGACCAGCGGCTTGTGTATCGGCACCGGCTCTATGGCGCAGCGCAACATCGATGCCGATGGCTGTCGGCAAGTCGTCGATCTGGTGTGCCGGGTACTCGACCAGGTGACGCCGCTGGGCGAGCACGAGTACCACTTCGAGCCCGCTGTGCGCGTGCAATTGCGTTGCGAACTGGAGCGCTTGTGCGAAACATACCCCATCGCTGACTACTGGGAGCGCTGAAATCCCACCCGCAAAAAAGCCCCGTCTGCGAAAGCAGTACGGGGCTTTTTCATGGGTGCTCGTTAAATCAGCCTACTCGCGTCTCGTCATACTTCTTAATACGAGCAGTGCGAATCCGTCCCCGCCTACAAGGAGTAGTCACCATGGTCAGCGTCAGTCGTCGATCCCTTCTCGCCCTCGGCGCCGCCCTGCCTTTGCTCGCACGCCTGGATTGGGCCGTCGCCGCGCCGCCTTCGGCCAAGACTGACAAGGTACTGCTCAACTACAACGAAAGCCCCTACGGGCCTTCGGCGGCGGCCCGCGAAGCGATGCAGCGCGGCATCGCCACTGCCGGGCGGTATCCGTACAAACACATGTACGCCCTGGCCGAGTTGTTTGCCCAGCAACAAGGGATTGCCGAAGAGCAGGTCGCGGTGTTTTCCGGCTCCATGGCCGCACTGCGCTACGCGGTGTTGGCATTCACCAGCGAAACCCGCGGCCTGGTCATGGCTACCCCGTCCTACGAAGTGCCGCGCCAGGCTGCCGAGTCGAACAAGGCGGCGTTCAAGGAAGTGAATCTCAACGCCGAACACGCCCACGATGTCCCGGCCATGCTCGCGGCCGATCCCCAGGCCGGCATGCTCTACCTGTGCAACCCCAATAACCCGACGGGCACTGTCACGCCAACCGAGGCCATTCGCCAAGCCCTGGCGAACAAACCCATAGGCAGCGTGCTGGTAGTGGACGAGGCCTACATCGACTTTGCCGACACCCCAAGCGTGGTGAGCTGGGTCAAGGACCACGACGACCTGCTGGTACTGCGCACGTTCTCGAAAATCTACGGCATGGCGGGCGCCCGACTGGGCCTGGCGATCGGCCACCCGGCGCTGCTGGAACGCTTGGCGGTGTTCGGCGGTGATAATGTCCCGGCCGGCGCGTCCCTGCTCGGCGGCCTTGCCAGCCTGCAAGACGTCAAACTGCTGCCGCAACGCAAGGCACTCAATGCCCAGTTGCGTGATGAAACGATCACCTGGCTCAAGGCCCGTGGCTTTACGTGCACGGCATCCCAGGCCAACTGCTTCATGATCGACGTGAAGCGCCCGGCAGGGCAGGTCATCGACGCACTTGCCGAACACGGCGTGTTGATCGGGCGGGTGTGGGGGAACTGGCCGCAGTGGGTGCGCGTGACGGTGGGGAGCAAGCGCGAGATGGCGCGGTTTCGTGAGGTGTTTGCGGCGCAAGTGGCGCAATCATAGATCGAGCAGTGCTTATCTACTACTGGCTCACCAGTGATGGCCACTTTTGGATGTTCGCCATTTACAACAAGGATGAATTGGAACAGCGAGGTACCCCATGAAAAAGCGCGATCGGTTGGCCGCCGTCTGATAACAAAAAGCCCCGCCTTCATACGAAGTCCGGGGCTTTTTATTGGGGTTCAGCTCACTGCTGCGCGATGCTGTACCCCTCAAACGCCGTCTGCTGCTGCAGCGCGGTGATCACGCTCTTGCGGCTCAGCGGCTGTTCAGCCCCCGAGTTATCCACAAAGCTCTCGACGTCCAACTCGGCCTCATCGCCTTCACCCACAAAGCTGAAGCCCAGGAACTCGAACGCTTCGCGGTCGACGTTCAACTTCGAGCGTGGCGTGCGCAGTGGCAGGGTGACGCTGATGCCGTCCTTGCTGATCACAAACACTTCGGCTTCTTTCTTGGGACGGGAAGCCTTGCCCTTGCCGGCGCTCGGGTTGCTGATGGCTTGGTGAGACTGGTTCAGCACCTTGAGGGCCAGGCCGTAGACCAGCTCCTGGAATTCAGGGTCGTCCTTGAAGCTGGACAGGATGCGGCTGATGGAGAATTTGCTGCTCAGGTCTTCCAGCGCGATGGTGTCCGCCGCTTCGGCGTCCTTGAGCTGCTTGAGCTGGCCCATCAGGTCGTAGGCCTTGTCGTCATCGAAAGCGTCGTGGGCCTGGCGGATGGCAAGGCGCAGCTCGCGGATCTGGTCGCTTTCCTTGGAGGTGTGAAACGCGTCCAGCACCATCTCGCTGATGATCTTGGCGGCTGGCACATGCTGTGAAAGATTGATGGCGTTTTCGTATTCAGCTTTGGCGTGCAAGGCGACTACGGATTCTTCGGTGGAGTGTTCGGTGTAAGAATCGGACATTGAAATTTCACTACTTCAGTAAACGGGGAGACAAAAAAGCGTCGCGCATTTTCAGGGGGGAGGGGGATGAGGTCAAGGCAGCACAATGCCCTTATCACTGTGCAAGGCTGCCGGCTGGCGGATAAGGGCTGTTAAACCAGGCGCTCGAGGCACGCTTCAAAAATATCCAGTCCCTCCTGTAATACCTCAGGCTCAATGGTCAACGGTGCCAGCAGTCGAACAATATGCCGCGACTTGCCACTGGGCATCAGCAGCAACCCGGCCTCCCGCGCCAGACCCAGCAGTTGGGTCAGTTGCTTGGACGCGGGCGTGCCGTCGGCATTCACCAGTTCGATGCCGCGCATGGCGCCGACGCCGGTCAGGCGGCCCAAATAGGGCGACAGCTGCTGTGCGCGCCAGGTTTCATAGCGGCTCACAATTGCGGCCTCCTGCTGGGTGCCCCAGGCGTGCAACGCCTCATCCGTCATCGCATCCAGGGTGGCCAACGCCGCCGCGCAGGCGATGGGGTTGCCGGAGTAAGTGCCGCCCAGCCCGCCTTTGGGCAGGTTGTCCATCAATGCCTTGCGCCCGACCACCGCGCCTAGCGGCACGCCGCCGGCGATGCTTTTGCCGAGCAGGATCAGGTCCGGTTCGATGCCCAGGCGTGAGAACGCAAAACGCTGACCGGTGCGGCCGAAGCCGGATTGGATTTCATCGGCAATCAGCAGGATCTCGTGCTCATCGCACAACCGCCGTAGCGCCTGGGCGAACTCGATATCCAGTGCGAGGAAGCCGGCTTCGCCCTGCACCGGTTCGATGATGAAACAGGCTACATCGCTGACATCGATTTCCACGCTGAACAGGCGGTCCATTGCCTTCAGCGCCTCGGCACGGGTCACGCCGTTATCGGCACTCGGGTAGGGCAAGTGATACACCGGGCCGGGCAGCACGCCGACCTTTTGCTTGTAGGGCGCCACTTTGCCATTGAGATTGAGGGTGGCCAGGGTGCGGCCGTGGAACGCGCCGTCGAAGGCGATCACCGCCGTGCGGCCAGTGGCGCCGCGTACGATTTTCAAGGCGTTTTCCGCGGCTTCTGCGCCACTGTTGGTGAGCATGCCGCTGACGGGGTAGTCCACTGGTATAAACGCGGTAAGGCGATCCATCAATTCGATGTAGGGTGTATGCGGCGCAGCGTTGAAGGCGTAGTGGGTCAGCTTGGTCGCTTGTTCACGAATGGCCTGCACCACACCGGGATGGCAATGGCCGAGGTTGAGCACGCCGATCCCCCCGACAAAATCGATATAGCGCTTGCCCGTGGTGTCCCACACCTGGGCGTTCCTGCCGTGGCTGAGGCTGATGGGGTGAACGATGGAAATCGACTGGCTGATGGTTTCGCGGCTCATGAATCCTGGACTCGGCAGTGGCGGGCGTCTTTTTATCTAAGCCGTGCGCCATGCCCTGTCGCAAACGAAATAAAGTCGCCGGGTCATTCCAAATCGGAAGGAGCTGTTGCCAAAAGGTCGTTTGTGGCAGCGCTGCAAACCCGTCGATACTCCCCGCCAGCATCAGAAACCGGCGCGGGCTGTACGGCGCCGAATAACAGGGAACGACAGGGAGCGCCTCGCATGACCTCATTCAAAACCTCATTGGCCGCGATCAGTGCGGCCGCCGTCCTGGGCCTGGCCGGCACCGCCCACGCGGGCGCGACACTGGACGCCATCCAGAAAAAGGGCTTTATCCAGTGCGGTGTCAGCGACGGTTTGCCAGGCTTTGGCGTGCCCGACAGCCAGGGCAAGATGACCGGCATCGACGTGGATGTGTGCCACGCCGTGGCCGCCGCGGTGTTTGGCGACGCGTCCAAAGTGAAGTTCACCCAATTGACCGCCAAGGAGCGTTTCACCGCGCTGCAGTCCGGCGAGATCGACCTGATTTCGCGTAACACCACCTGGACCAGCTCCCGCGATTCGGGCATGGGCCTGGTGTTCACCGGCGTAACCTACTACGACGGCATCGGCTTTCTGGTGAACAACAAACTGGGCGTCACGGCGGCCAAACAGTTGGATGGCGCGACCGTGTGCATCCAGGCCGGCACCACCACCGAACTCAACGTTTCCGATTACTTTCGCACCCACGGCCTTAAGTACACGCCGATCACCTTCGACACTGCCGACGAAAGTGCCAAGGGCCTGGAAGCCGGGCGTTGCGACGTGCTGACGACCGACCAGTCGGGTTTGTATGCCCAGCGCATCAAGATGGCCCACCCGGATGAATTCGTGGTGCTGCCGGAAGTGATCTCCAAGGAGCCCTTGGGGCCGCTGGTGCGCAAGGGGGATGACGAGTGGTTCAGTATCGTCAAGTGGACCCTGTTCGCCATGCTCAATGCCGAGGAGCTGGGCATCACCTCGCAGAACGTTGAAGAACAGGCCAAAACCACCAAGAACCCGGACGTAGCGCGACTGCTGGGCGCCGACGGCGAGTACGGCCGGGACCTGAAACTGCGCAAGGACTGGGTGGTGCAGATCGTCAAGCAAGTGGGCAACTACGGTGAAGTGTTCGAGCGCAATATCGGCCAGGGCAGCGTGTTGAAGATCAAGCGCGGCCTCAATGCCTTGTGGAACAACGGCGGCATCCAGTACGCGCCGCCGGTGCGCTGATACGGCGTTGGCCTACGCGGACACGCCGTCTTTCCCCGCTGCCTTGGCGCGATACAACGCCTGATCGGCCCGCGCCATCAGGGCCGCGGGGGACTCATCCACTTGGCGCTCGGCGACGCCCAGGCTCAGAGTGACCCTGACGTCGCCGGGTTGCGGGTTGGCTTTGATCGCCCGGCAGATGTTTTCGGCCAACGCCTTGGCGGTCTCAAGCGAGCTTTCGGGCAGCACCACCATGAACTCATCGCCACCCCAGCGGGCCAGCAGGTCGCCTTCACGCATGCAGCTTTCCAGGCATTGCGCCACGTGCACCAGGGTCTGGTCACCTATGCCGTGACCGTGTCGGTCATTGATCGGCTTGAAGTCGTCGATATCCATCGCGATCAGCGCCAATGGCAGGCGAAAGCGCTGGGCGCGCTCGCATTCTTCCAGCAGCACTTTCTCCAGGCGGTAGCGGTTGGCAACGAGGGTCAGGGCTTCCCGTTCGGCCAGGGAGCGGTTTTCGTCCAGCTGCAGTTGCAGCTGCTGGTTGACCCGCGACAGCTCACGCGTGCGCTCGGCCACCAGCGCCTCAAGCGATTGATTGCGCCGCTCCAACTGTTCGACCGAGGATTTACGCAGATGAATATCGCGATGGGCGCCTACCATCCGCGCCACTGAGCCGTCGTGATTGCGCGCAATCACGTAGCCGCGGTCTTCGATCCACAGGTAGCTGCCATCTTTTTTGCGGCAACGGTATTCGGTCTGGTAATGGGGCGTGCGACGGCTGATGTAGTCATCGAACAGCGTCATCACATGGGGATAATCTTGCGGATGGATGACGTTTTCCCAGGTGAATACGCTGTTCTCCAGGGAGTGGCGCGGGTAGCCCAGCATTTCGTACCAGCCTGGGTTGCGGTAGACAAACCCGGTATTGGCGTTCCAGTCCCAGATCCCATCGCTGACCAACTCCAGGATGGTGTGCAACAAATCGGCGTTAAGGTGGGAAAAGTCATTGTCCGGCGAGTTGCTGTCGGGAATATCGTCCATTTGCGCATTCCTTGGCTGGGCAGGCGTCCAAGGCCTGCCGATGTTGACGCCGATACTCCGTGGCTGGCGCTACTGTACAACGTGGTTTGGAAGCTTTGAATAGGGCGGATGTGCTGCTTTTGGCTAGTGGCTCGAGGCCATTATTTCGGCGCGACCATCTTCGTTGGGGCTTTCCCATTAGCATTGTGCTGGTAAATCGCCGCAGGCTGGCCTTGCTCGTTGAAAAACACCTGGCCGATCCCGGCCGAATTCCAAAGTCGCTCACCGGCCTCGGCGTGTTCGGGTATATGCGGCACCACCTGCATCGTGCGGCGGCGGGTGAACCAGTTGAGAGGCGAGCGCGGTGAGTAGAGCCAGCGGTTGAGCCGGTCGAACCATTCCAGCAGGCGTGGCGGGAATTCGTTCTTGATGCCGCTGCTGGTGATCTGCCAGATCCTGGGGCCGGCGTTACGATGACGAATCAGCACTTCATAGACGAACGAGTAGTGCACGTCGCCCGAGAGGATCACGTAGTTACCCGGCGTGCGCGAGTGGCGGAAAATGTTGAGGATCACCTGGGCCGCACCGCGATGGGCCATCCAGTTTTCTGCATCGACCAACAATGGCTGGCCGCACCAGCTGAAGATTTTTTGCACGGTCTCGATCAGCTTCACGCCAAAGATCGGCGCCGGTGAAACGATGATGGCCGAAGGGTGGTCGAGCAGTTCCTGCTGGAGTTCGCTCAAGGCTTCCCAGTCCAGCAGGCCGGAGGGTTGCTGGAGCGTGAACTCACTGCGCCAGCGCCGGGTGCGGGTGTCGAGCACCACCAGGGCCGGGGTGGTGGGCAGTACGTAGTGCCATTGCTGGAACTTGAGCAGCGCGCCGAGCAAATGATCCTGCGCAGCCGCATCCAGGTGGTTGTTGTGCGCCTGGGCGCTGAGCGCCTGGGTCTGGCTCACCAACCCCTCGAACGCATCCGGGTTGTTGCCCCAGCCCTGGCACAACAGGTAGGCGAGCAAGGCGTTACCGATGATGCGCTTGGAGAACGGGTGCCCGTAGGCGGTCTCTTCCCATTGCGCGCTGAGGTTCCAGTCATCGGTGATGTCGTGGTCGTCAAAGATCATCAAGGTGGACAGATGGGCAAACACCCGCGCCACGCCCGGCAAGCCAGCGCGGAATTTATCCACCTGCACTTGCTCGCGGGCATAGCGTGCGGCTTCATCGGTAGCCAGTTGCGGTGGCTGCGGGGTGATCAGCGTCCAGGGTGTGGGCGACCACACCAGCAGGTACATCGCCAGGACTTCGGCGAAGGTCACCAGGTGATTGTCGGCGGTGCTGCTGGTAAAGATCGGCTTTTTCACGCCGCCGAAAAAACGCTCGCGCAAGGTCTCGTTGCTGTCCAGCGCCGGGAGCAGGTCGGCCCGATGGTAATAGCTGGCGCGATGCCCATAGAGACTGGCGCTGTCATCTATCACGGCGCCTTCGAGGTATTCATCGAACAGGCCCAGGCGTGCGATCAGCGCATGGATCGCCCGTAGCATCGGCCCGGCTACGTCGTCGGCGTACACCTGGTCGCCACTCATCATCAACAGCGCCGGGCGTTCGCTTAGGGTGGGAGCGTTGGCGAGCAAGCGATCGACGCAGAGCAGGCCTTCATCCGCACTGTGATGAGGTTTGCGGCACGAGCCATGCACCAGTTGGTGGATACGGCTGTGCAGCACGAAGTTCGGGGATTGGGCATCGGCGTACAGCAGGTGCGGGGCCCACTGGGCGATGCCGGCGCCGTCGAGCAGCAGGTCGTAGTCGATGACTACATCCTGGGGCAGCGCCTCGTCCAACTGCACGTCAATCAGATGGATAAACGCGTGGCGCCCGACGGGCACGACCTGGCACTGATCGTCGCCCAACGGGATATCCACGTGCTGGTCGGCCAGCCGCAGCCGCAGGGTCAAGGCTAATGTGTGGCTTGCCGCCAGCCAGAGCACCAGGCGCCGAGGTTCCAGACGCCGCAGCAGAGGGCCGGCTAGCAGGGCGGGCAGGTTATCGGGGGCAAGCATGCAGAAAAAGGCTCCGGCCAGAGTTAGGTCGGTGAGAGTAGCGCAGTGTATGTCAGTGTTTTGTTAAGACGTACGGCAGGGAAGTACGAAGGACAGTGCACCGGCCTTCGTACGGTGCATTAGAGCAAGTTACCCTTGCCCAGGCTGTCCAGCCCGCTACCTCCTCGGTGTCGGCGGCTGCCTGAAGAACCGTCGTGAGCGTGAGGCTCCAACTGCGATTGAGGGGCATCAATACTGCGCTTCTTGCGTTGAAGGGCTGCATCATCATGCGGTTGGGGTGGGTTGGCGGTTGGGTATTGAGGCATGCGCGTGGAGCTAATAGGACCCGACATAAAACTATCCTTCTATCGCTATAGATGTACTTCGCCGCTTGCTGCGAAGCTTGCCTAACGTAATAGAGGGCAAGGAGGGAGGGCTACTCATCCCCTGCTGCAAGATATGACGGCGGTTGACGAGTCGTTTCAGACCTCATCAACAGCGCTTTTTTCGCTCCCGTCAGCCAGCGGCAACAGGACGGTCAGGTATGTGAGTCTGAAATTACTTTCGGCACCGTGAACCGGAACTCGCTGCCACGGCCGACTTCACTCTCCGCCACGATCTTGCCGCCATGGGCCTGGACGATACCCTGGGTGATGTACAGCCCCAAGCCACTGCCGGTGGGGTTGTTTTCGGTCTGGGTCCAGTAGCGGTCGAACACATGGGGCAACTGTTCCGGCGCAATGCCTTCGCCGGAATCGCGCACCGAGAACACGATCTCTTCGCCGTTGCTCATGGCGCTGATGCCGATATTGCCCTGTCGCGGGGTGAACTTGATCGCATTGCCGATCAAGTTCGACAGCACCTGGAACAGGCGCTCCGGATCGCCATTGATCAACAGACCGGGTTCGGCGTTGAACGACAGGTCGATGCCTTTTTCCATCGCCAGCGGCGCGAGCAACGAGTACGCCTCTTCGAACATCTGGCTTACATCCAGTGCCACCGGCTTGACCACATACCGCCCGGCCTCGATTTTCGAGGTGTCGAGCAAGTCTTCCAACAACACGTTCATGCGCCCGGCGGCTTGTTGCATGGTGTCGATGGCCGAGGAGATCCGGCGCGAGGTGTGTGGGCCATCGGAACTGAAGGCCTTTTGCATCATGCCGCACAGCATCGAGATAACCGTCATCGGGTTGCGCAAGTCGTGGGACACCACCGCCACCAGCTCATCCCGTGCGCGCACGGCTTGTTGCTCGCGCAGCACCTGGCGGGCCAGGTCGTTTTCCAGGGCTGAGCGGCGCAGGTCATTGGCGGCGAACAGGTCGCCGTGGCTCCACTTGGTGGAGATGCCCGCCATCTCGACTTTCCAGATTTCAAACGAAGTGCGTGGGCGCAGACGCAGGCCGGCGTCGGAGCTTTCCAGGTTCAGCGGTTTGTTCGGGTCACCACTCCAGTTGATGTTCTCCTTCACTTCCGGACGGAACCACAACACGCCGTTATCCACAGGCTTGGGCAGGCTCATGGCCAGGACACCGCTAGCCACCTGCTGGAACTCGGCGGCCGGCGCGTAGACCGAGGCCAGGTTATGGCTTGAAAACACCGGCTCGCCGCTGTCTTGCAGCCACTTGTGCAACGCACGGATCTGCGCCGCGTCCGGGCAATTGCCGTAGCGGTGCAGTTGCTTGTCCTCGATGATCGCCACGCCGCCGGACAGGGTCAGGTCCATCAGCACTTGGCCTTGCTGGGCCAGGCCATCGAACACGTTGTCTGCCGAGGCCTTCATCGCCTGATCAAGCAACGCCAACGCCTCGACTTTTTCCTCGCGCTGGCGGCTCAGGTCCAACGCTTCCATCGCGCTGATCTGCAGCGACAGCACCTGGCCAATGGTCTGGCATGCCGTGCGCAATTCGTTGGGCACCAGCAGTGGCTCGCGGTTGCCGCAACTGATCAGGCCCCACAGCTTGTCGCCCTTCATCAGGGAGATGCTCATGGACGACAACACGCCCATGTTCTGCATGTACTGGCAATGAATCGGCGACACGCTGCGCAGGGTGGCGAAGCTCAGGTCCAACGGTTCGCCGCTGTCCGGACGCAACTTAGGCAACAGCGGCACCGGCTCGTACGCCGCGTTGGGGATAATGCGCAACCAGTTGGTGCGATACAGCTCGCGGGCCTGCTCGGGGATGTCGGACGCGGGGAAGAACAGCCCGTTGAACAGCTCCATAGACGGCGCCGACGCTTCGGCGATCACCTGGCCGTGGCCTTCCTCTTCGAATCGGTAGATCAGCACGCGGTCGTAGCCGGTCATGGCCTGGATTTCATTCACGCTGATTTCGTACAGCGCTTGCAGGGTTTTCGCCGCCTGCAAACGTTGCAGCATCTTGCCCAGGTCACTGGTGCGACCATTCAGTGCCCGCGGCTGGAAGTTCTCCAGCAAGGGCTCGAATTCCAGCACCAGCACGCCCTGATGGCGGTGCAGCAAGCCATCGAACCGGGCGCCGTTGAAGGTCACGTGCAGCGGCGGTGCGTCGATAAAGTTGTTGTGTTCGACCATGCGTTGTACGGCCGCAGCAGGTTCGGCGCCCAGCAACGTGTGCAACGGCTGGCCCAGTAGCGCCTCGGGCGCATGGTTGAACAGGCTGGCAACGTTGGCGCTGACCTGGATGATCTGCAAGCCGGGGTCGGACAACGTCAGCAACACACCGTGGGGCTGGATCGCCCCTGGGAAACGGATAGGCTCGTCGGCGCAGTTGGCAAGCAGCTCTTCAAAATCATCGGGTTTCATAGCAGTACCTCCTGGCTGTCGAGCCATCGCTCAAAGCAGCTGAATGTCGAACGGGCCGCGTCCACCGCGCGTTGTTTGGCTGGCGCATCCAGCGGCAGGTGGCCCAGATAGTCGAGAAAGTCTTTCCAGCGCCGACCGGTTTCGGCGCCATACACATTGAGAAACGCACCGCCGTTGTCGGCGTCCAGGTCCAGGCGTCGGGCCATTTCCCGGCGCAGTACCTGGCCGCCCAGGGTCGCGCCTTCCAGCACATACAGGGCGCCAAGGCACGCGGCCGGGGTGTCGAGGGGCGGCAAGTGGGTGCAGCGGGGCAGGGCATCGATAGCGTGCTTATTCAGGCTCAAGGCATGAAGGTCGCTCAACAGGGTCGGCGTTTTCACACGCAGTACTTGGTCGAATCCTACGGGGATCAAGTTGCTGTCATACAACGCCGCTTCCATCGGCCCATAAAACCCGTAGTACGCCTGGAGCAGGCGCTGGTACCAGTCGGCATCCAGGCGTTCGCAGAAAAACGGCAAGCGTTTTTCCAAGGCAACGTGCAGCAGGGCAGTGCCTGTGCGCAACGCTTCCAGCAACGAGGGCGCACCAACGTCAGGGGCCTGTGAATGCATTCAGTAAGCTCGAACTGTGGGCCTGCCGGCCATGAGTGACGCGTCGAAATGGGCGACGATTCTACACAGCTCATAGCCATTAGCTGTACGCACAAGGCGAAAAGCCTGACCAGCGGATCAGAAAAGTCACTCCCTGCTCATCAATGACCGCAGCGCTTGTCCCAAAGTTCGGTTTAAGTGATATCGCGACGCTATCAATGCAGGCGCGAGCCTTGCTGGGTCAGTGCGGTCTGCACGCACTCAAGCAGGTGTTCGGCGCTCCACGGTTTCGGCAAAAACCGCACCGAGCCCCCCAGTTGCGCCGCAATCTTGGTGTTGCCGGATGTCAGCACCACCTGCACTTCTGGCCATCTATGGGCCACGACCCGGCTCAAGTCATAGCCGTTGAGCAAACCTGGCATCTGTACATCACTGACGATCAGATCGACCTGCTCATCATCACGCTCCAGAAAAATCATCCCTTCGTCCGCCGAAGGAAAAGAGGTCACATGCGCCCCGAATTCCTCCAGTACATCCACCATTAACGAGCGAATGATCTCGTCGTCTTCCAGCACCAAAATCGATGGCTGAGCCATGATCCTTACTCCACCATCAGGGTTCAGTAAGGTGGAGTGGGATACCGCCGGATAGGTTCGATTGGATGTGTCTTAAACGATGGGTGGTCATTCAGAACGTCTGGTTAGCCTGTTTGCCGGGAGGTACGGCACGATGCCATTGCTTTGTAACCCACTCAAAAGGCGATCAACCGTGAACGCGGCCACGTCGGTGAGCCTGCAACGAAGCCGTGATCTGGATGGGCATGGGTTGCTGACAAACAGGCATAATCGCCGCACCAGCCGATGTGGAGTGCCCATGAAGTACGTCCTGCTTAGCCTCGCCCTTATACTCAACACCCCCGCAGCCCTCGCGGCCGGCGATGCCGAGGCGGGCGGCAAACTCTTCAGCAAGACCTGCGGCGGCTGCCACAGCGTCGGCGAAGGCGCGCGCGGCGGGTTCGGCCCGGAACTCAACGGCATCATCGGCCGACCTGCCGGCACCACCGCCGACTATCAGTATTCCGACGCGATGAAAAACTCCGGGGTGGTCTGGACTCGGGACAAACTCGCCGCCTATATCGAGGCGCCGAAGAAGGTGGTGAGTGGTACGCGGATGATCTTCTGGGGGATCAGTGACCAGGAGAAGATCGACAACATCCTGGCGTACCTCGAAACCTTCCAGCCCAAATAATCACTCCCGTACATTGCGCAACAACATCAACCGCGCACTCTCATGCAGCCCACGGGTCAGTCCCTGCAGACGCTGAAATTCTTCGGGATGCTGCGCGGCCACGTCCTCGCGCGGGGTTTGCGAGGCCAAGTCGTGCAGGGTCGGTGAGCTGCCGTCGTGCTGCATCTGCAACAGGAAGTGTCGGGTCACGCCGCCGATGATCGGGAATGTGCCCTCGCGCAACACCAGCGGTACCACGCGCTCACCCTCGGGCGCGGGTTGTTGGATATCCCGGCCCATGGCGCCATTGGCAAACGGTATGCCCGCCATGCCGGCCACGGTCGGTAACAGGTCCGCGAGGCCCACGGCGTCTTCGATCACTCGCGGCGCAAGCCCAGGTGCGTGGATCAGCAGCGGCACGTTGTTGCTTTCCAGGCCCAACTGCTCGAAGGCCGGCGCCATGTGCGGGATCTGGCTGATGCGCGTGTTGTGGTCGCCGAAGAACACAAAAATGCTGTTGTCGTAGTAGCCGCCGGCCTTGGCGATTTCCATCAAGCGGCCGATGTTGTAGTCGAGCAGGCGCACCGCGTTGTATTGCTCGACACTGCGCGAGCCGGCCGCCTGGACTTGCTCCAGCGTCACGTCCGCCACCTGGAAACCGTCGTTGTGTTTGGGAATGGTGAACGGCCGATGGTTGCCGGAGGTTTGCAGGTAGGCGAAGAACGGCTGGTCTTTGGGCATCCTGCTCAACCGTTCATCAGCTTCCTTGAACAGGTCCAGGTCGCCAATGCCCCACACGTCCACCCGTGGCGATTGCCAGTCACTCTCTTCAAACAGCTGCACGTCGTCGATGCTCTGGCGGATCAGCGCGTTGATATTCGCCCAGCCGGCGTTGCCACCGATCATGTAGAACTTCTGGTAACCCTCAAACGCATTGATCAGCGTGTGTTGCCGGGTGATCAGCGGGTTGCGCGTGGCGGTCTCCTGGCGGGTGACGTCGGGCACGCCAGTGATACTGGCCCAGACGGTCTTGGCGGTGCCGGTGACCGGCACGTAGAAGTGCTTGAAGAACCAGCTCTGGCTGGCCAGCTTGTCCAGGTTCGGCGTGGGGTTGAGCGGGTTGCCGTAGGCCCCGACGGCGCTGGTGCCGAGGGATTCGAGCATGACGAAGATCACATTCGGCGGGCGCTCGCTGGCCAGGCGATAAGGTTGCACACCCTGGTGGCGGATGAAATTGAGCTGCCGGGCATCCGGCTGATCCACCCCCAGGTACTGGGCGATTTGCGGGTAATTTTTACGCACTTGGGCTTCGTCGAACTGCGATTGGTCGACCTTGAGGGTGTCGTACAAAAACAGCACCGGGTTCAGGCCCACGGCGGCCACCTGGCTATTGCCGGAAAAGAACGCATCGCTCCAGCGCAGCGGCACCGGGTTTTCCAGGTTGAGGTTGGCGACGCGCCCGAGCAGGGCCAGCAGCACGGCGGCGACGCCCATCACGGATACTGACGCCAGTGCCCACCGGTTGATGGCGGTGGGTGAGCGGTCCAGGGTCAGGCGCTCCAGGCAGATCAAGGCCCAGACCCACAACGCGACCGCTGTCAGCCAACAGGCGGTTATCCACAGCACGGGGTAGGTTTCCCACACCATCTGTTGTGAAATCTGTGCGTCTTGCAGGTAGCGCAGCACCGTCGCATTGATGCGCACGCCGAGGTAGGCGTAATGGCCGAAATCGATGATGTACACCAAGCCGATCACCGCCAGTGCCACCACCAGATAGGCACGCGCCAGCCAGCGCAGAGCCGGCAGCGTGGTGAGGTTCCAGCGCGGCAGCCATGCCAGTACGGCCAGCGGCAACAGCAACAAGACTGCCAGGCGCAGGTCGAACCGCAGGCCGATGCCGAGGGTTTCCAGCAGCGCCGGGGTGTTTAAATCAAGACCGGAAAAACCCAGCACAAACACCAACCGTAACGCCGCCAGCAACACAAACACCCACCCAATGGCGCCCATGCCGTAGCGCAGGCGACGTGATTGCAACGCACTCATGATTGACCTATTCCCATTTTTTGAGCGACACCTATCCACTGTGGCAGGGGGCTTGCCCCCGATAGCGGTGTGTCAGTTAACAATATGCTGACTGACCCGCTGCCAGCGGGAGCAAGCTCTCTGCCACAGTTTCAATCGCATCAGCCCAGCGATCAGGCAGTAGCCCGTCAGAAGTGGATCAACCAGATAATCCCAATAGTTTTCCGACGCCTTGAGCCGCAGCGCGAACGCCAGCGTGCCGATCACCAACATCCACACCGCCAACGCATTGCGCAGCCACAGCATCAACAGCGCCGACGCCGCGACCAGCACAATCATCGGCCGAGGGTTGAAGCCCCAGCGGTAGGGGTCGAAATAGGTCAGGCCCAACCTCGCCGGGTAGAGCACCAGGCCCAGCAGGCCAAACAGCAGCAACATCTGCACGTGATGCGGTCGAGCTAGCGGCTGCACCAAGCCCAGGCGGCTGAGCGAGACCCACGCCAACAACGCCAGCGTGCTGATCGCCAAATCATCGGTAAAACTGCGCACGTACGCCGCCAACGGCAACTCATTGACGGGCATAACACTCACTGCCACCAAGGCCGGTAGCAACCACGGTCGCCACGGGGCGGTAAATCCAAATGTGCTGAACAGCACAAACCCCAACAGCACAAAACTCAAATGCGCCTGCCACAGAGAAACCATCACAGACGCTCCGCCAGCCAGGCTTCGTTGAAGCTGACATGTTTGATAAAGGTGTTATTCCAGGAGTACACCAAGTGGTACATGCCATCCGGGCTGCGGCTGAAGTACGGGTATTCGTATTCGAAATCGCAGCCTTGGGGCTTGCACACGCGGTAGTCGAGGTTGCTGAGAAAACGCTGCTCCAACGGTAATCGTTGCGCGCCGCTGGAGGCGCGGAAGCCTTCGCCGATGATGGCTTTATAGGCCTCGGGGGCGAACGGTTGACCGAGCGGGTCTGGCGATTCGTCCAGTTGCACCACGGTGCGCCACTGGCTGAGCTGGGCGTCGGTGCCGTAGAGGCTGAGCTTGAAGCGCCCGTCCTGCAGGTCATTGAGCGCTACCAGCAATCCATCGTCCACCGTGCCCACCGCCGCCAATGACGAGTTGGGGTTGGCCGGCTCCAGCGGGTACGGCTGGCTCCAGGTTTGCCCGGCGTCTTCGGTGCGGCTGGCGAGGACACGGTGGTGGGTGTCGCCGGCGTAGCGCAACATCGCCACGGCGCGCTGGCCATCCAGTGGCACGATGGTCGGTTGCAATGAGTTCTTGCCACGGCTAATGCGGAATTTATCGATCACCGCGCCGTCCGCGCTCAAGTACAGGTACTCGGCAAACTTACCCATGAACTCGTGGTACACCGGCAGGCCGATGGAGCCATCGGCGTGGAACACCGGCGCGGCGCGTACCAGCGTGCTGATATTGAAGAACGGCGAGGTCACCAGTTGCCGAGGGGCGGTCCAGTTGGTGCCGAGATCATCCGACACCATCACATTGATCGCACTGGTGGCCCAACCGCCCACTGACACCGAGACATAAAACATCCACAGGCGTTTATCCGGCGCCAGCGCAATCACCGGGTTACCGAGCTTGCGGATATAGCGCTGGGTGCCGTCGCGGGTGCTTTCCCGCGTGGCCAGCACCTGCTCGGCGCCCCATTCGCCGCTGCGTGCATCAAAGCGCGCGGTGCGCACCTGCACATCGGCGGCGCCTTCGCGTGAGCCGGCAAACCACACGGCCATCAAGTCGCCGCCGGGCAGGGCAGTGACGGACGAGGCATGCACGAAGTCGGTGAGCTGGGTGGACACGAACCGGCTGCTGTACTGCGCCGGTGCCGCCACGTTTGCGGTGTTCGGGCTGACCTGGGCAAACGGCGCCAGCACATGGGGCGGATGACTTTGCCAGGCGGCGAAAAACACCGCCAGCAGGCTGCATATTAATAAGGCGGGGCGCATAGGGAACCTGTGGATAAAAGGATTACTGCGCACGTTCATCCGGCAGGCGCTTCCTGCGACCGGTGAGCATGGATAACGGCAGGTTGTCCCGCACCTGGATACTTTCAAACACAGCGGCCAGCACATGCACGCAGACCAGCGCGAGCAGCGCATTGGCAGCGGTCTCGTGCACTTGCAGCGGCCAATCGGCACCCCAGAGGGCATCGACTTGCTGCATCAAAAAGCCGCTCACGCCGACCGTGAGCAACGCCAGCAACATCAACAGCATCACCAACGCGCCAATCGGCGAGTGACCCAGGCGGTGTTGCGGCCGACCGTTGAGCAGCGAACGCACGTGGGCATTCAGCCTTTTGGGTGTAGGCCAAAAGTCCGCCCACCGTGCGCTGCGCGGTCCGACAAACCCCCACACCGTGCGTACCAGCAGCCAGGCCATGGCGTAATAGCCCAGCCAGACATGCCAGTCATCGCCTGCTTCGTTGAAGCAGTAATTGGCGACAAAGACCCCAGCGATGGAAGCGTGAAACAGCCTCACCAGCGGGTCCCACAGGCGCAGGGATTCGCCTGGCATCAGCCTTTGATCTCAGTCTTCACGGCCTTGCCGGTGACCGGGTCGTGGTAGATCTCGACCTTGCGCTTGTCCTTGTCGAACCCGTAGATCTCGTAGCAGTTGCCGTCGGTGACCTTGAACTTGCTGATGGTGTAGCCCTCGGCCTTGAGCTTGTCCTGGAAGGCTTTTTCGTCTTGCCATTGGGAGCGCTCGGCGGTGGTGCATTGCGGGCCGGCAAGGGCCAGTGGGCTGGCGAGGATCAGGGACAGCAGGAGAATTTTGCGCATGGAAAAGCTCTCAGCAAATGTGGGAGATTTCACAGTGCAAAACCAACCTTAGGGCAACCTTAGTTGGCAACGAGCCGTAACATCTTTGCTGAAATAACCCCGGCCAGAACCCGGCATGATGCCGCCGATTCCTACAGAGGTTTTGCCATGCGCCTACTCCTTGTCGAAGATGACCGTGCCCTCGGCCAGGGGATTCGCGTGGCCTTGGGCGCCGAGGGATACACCTTGGACTGGCTGCAGGATGGCGTCGCGGCGCTGCATGCGGTGCGTAGCGAGAGTTTTGATTTGTTGCTGCTCGACCTTGGCTTGCCCCGCCTCGACGGCCTCGACCTGTTGCAGCAACTGCGCGCCGAACAGCACGACCTGCCGGTGCTGATCCTCACCGCCCGCGACGGCACCCCCGAGCGCATCGCCGGGCTCGACGCCGGCGCCGACGACTACCTGGTCAAACCCTTCGATGTCGAAGAGCTCAAGGCCCGCGTGCGCGCCCTGTTGCGCCGCAGCCAGGGCCGAGCGCAACCGATGCTCGAACACGCCGGCGTCAGCCTCGACCCGGCCACCCAACAGGTGCGTTATCTGGATGAGGACATCATCGTCACCCCCATGGAATATCAGTTGCTGCACCAACTGATGGTGCGCCCCGGCAAAGTGGTGACCCGCGAGCGCCTATCCCGCGGCCTGTATGGCTGGCAGGACCGCGTCGAGAGCAACACCTTGGAAGTGTTGATCCACAACCTGCGTAAAAAGTTATCCACCGAGCTGATCCGCACTGTGCGCGGTGTGGGCTATGTACTGGTGCTCAAGCCATGACCTCCGTACGCGCGCGCATTCTCGTCCCGGTGCTGGTGTTGATCCTGCTCGGTGATGCCCTGATCAGCTGGCTGGTGCTGCGCGACAGTCACCACGAGATCGAAGAAGTCTACGACGCCCAACTCGCGCAAAGTGCACGCCTGCTGCAAGGTGTGCTGCGCCAGCGCGACCCCGGCGAAGCGGATTGGGAACGCTTGTACCAGGCGTTCGACCACGCCATGAGCCGCGTGGGTGAAGAGGGCGTGGCCCATCCCTATGAAACCCGCCTGACCTTCCAAGTGTGGCGCAGCGACGGCCAGCTACTCGTACGCTCCGCCGAAGCGCCGGTGCTCGCCGCGCCGCCCGCGACCCTCGGTTCCCACGACATCATGGATAACGGCAACGACTGGTGCGCCTTCCTCCTCGCCGACCCGCAGCAAGGCCTGCTGATTTGGGTGGGCGAGCGCGACGACATCCGCCAGGACGTGATCCAACGCATCATGCGCCACACCCTTTGGCCCACCCTGATCGGCGTGCCGCTGCTCACCCTGTTGATCTGGCTGCTCATCGGTTGGGGCCTCAAGCCCCTGCGGGCCATGGCCTTGTCGATTCGCGGGCGCAACGGCGACACGTTGCAACCGCTGCACCTCAAGCCGCTGCCCACCGACCTGGAACCCATGCAAACCGCGCTCAACCGCCTGCTGGTGCAGGTGGACGACCTATTGGAACGCGAACGTCGCTTCATTGCCGACGCCGCCCACGAATTGCGCACGCCGCTGGCGATCCTGCGTATCCATGCGCAAAACGCAAAAAGCGCGCAGACAGTGGAGCAACGACGCGAGGCGTTGGAGTTTCTGGTGAGCGGTGTCGACCGCGCCACCCGCATCGCCAGCCAGTTGCTGACCATGGCGCGCATAGAGCCACAATTGAATAACCCAGTACGCAGTCGTGTGCAGTTGACGGCGCTGGTGCGCGAAGAGTTGGCGGAACTGACCCCGCTCGCCATGGAAAAAGGCGTGGAGTTGGTGCTGGAAGGGCATGAAGAGTGCTGGGTCGAAACCGAACCCGTGGCACTGGCCATCGCCCTGCAAAACCTGGTGACCAACGCCCTCAACTTCTCCCCGCCCGGCAGCGAAGTGAAGGTCGTGATTGGTGCCTATTGCCTGAGCGTGCAGGACCAAGGCCCGGGGATTGATGAAGCGCAAGCCGGGCGCTTGTTCGAGCGGTTCTACAGCCGTGGAAATGCCAATGGCGCCGGCCTGGGGCTGGCGATTGTCGAGATGATCGTCGGCAAGATCGGCAGCCGGCTGGCGTTGCACAACCTGGAGCGGGGTGGGTTGTGCGCGCGGTTGGTGTTTAACGAAGAAATCCAGAGCCGCCCCCCTTCAACGGGCTGAGCCGAAAGGTTTTTTGTTGTGTGATGTGTTTTTTTGCGGTGAGCGGGCCCGCCGCGCTCACCACAAAAAAGCCTACTCGTCAGAGAGAGTGTGGCCAGTCTTTGCCGTGCGGAGAGAGGCGCATACTGCGGAACATTTCGTTTAAACACCGGTCCAGTCTTCACTGGCTTCACTACGATAAGGACATCCTCCCAGTGAAACGAATCGCACTGCTCTCCCTCGCCCTGGCCCTGGGCGCCTGCCAATCCAACCAACGCGACTCATCCCCCAGCCTGTTCAAAGACGGTATCCAACTGCGCCAGAAAACCGTAGCCGTCGACACCGAACACGCCAAAGTCATCATGAAAGCCAGCGGCGGGACCAACCCTGTCGACTTCGCCATCCACCGTGAAGGCGACCCCGACCAGCGCATGGAAATCCTCGGCACCGTGATGGACACCGGCGAAGGCAAAATCTTCAACTGGATCGCCAAGCTCAACCAGACCGTAGCCAGTGCCGGGTTCAAGCGTTTTCCGCAGTTGGAGATCCAGGCGGATCCAGGCAAGAAGCTCACCGTGAGCAGTACGGCGAGAAGCCAGGGCAATGGGATTTACTACCGCTGCGGCCCGCTGCACAGCACGTTCAGCCCACAGAAGGCGAAGGTGTATCTGGTGGAGTTTCAGTTCAAGGGCGAGCGGTGTGGGCAGGTAGTGTACGACGTGACCGAGACGGGGCAGCGGGTGCTGGTGGAAGGGGTCACGAAGGGGTGAGGGCTTGCGGGATGGTGAATCGTGCACCCGTGATGGCTGCGGTATCGGGAGCCGTCGTTTGAGTTGTGCGCCTACACGCGTTTAGACACGACGGGCTCACTTCCTTGCGTGAGGAAGTGAGCCTATGAGGGCGAATCAGCAAGCCCCCACATTTTGATCCGTTGTCGATCCGCTGAGCTGGGTACCTGCTGATCAGGTCAGCAGATGCTTGGAGATCAGCCGGGAGATTTCGACAATCGAGGTCTTCCCCGTAAATTCAAACTTCACTTTCCCCAGGGACGAAAAGTAAATCTCCAGTTCCGAATCCAGGTCAAACGTGCCGGAGGTTTCCACCGAGTACGCGACGATGTTTTTGTACGGCAGCGAGGTGAAGTCCTTCTTGCTGCCGGTGATGCCTTGCACGTTCACGGCAATGATGCGTTTGGTGGTGAAGACCACGCCGTCGCGCATGGCTTTGTAGGCGTCGATGACTTCTTCGCCATCCAGCAGCAGGGCCGAGACGCGTTCGGCGTATTCGTTGTTTTGTTTGAGCTTGAAGAAGCCTTTGTTGTTGAAGTCGATCATTTGACTGTCCTTGTGGTTAGTCAGTTAGAGCGCGTTATCGTTGACGTCCATCGGGGGCAAGCTCCCTCCCACATGGGATGGCGTCATTGGATGGCTTTTAAGTAGTCCTTGAGTGCCTCAAGCGGTGGGTTCAGTTCCTCTAGCGTAGAGGCTTTTTGCACCTCGCCCGCCAACCGCTGCAATTCCCGCCCTAACACCGTATCCGCTCCGCCCAGTGCGGCCAGTGCCTGGTCAACACACGCCCGCAACTTGAGCTGAATCGTCGGTAAGTCCCCCTGCCTCACCAACAACCCAAACACCTCCCGCTCATATCCATCCATCACCAGGTCGTCGCGCAAAAGCGGGCTGCCGTCATCGGTTTCATGCATCAGTTTCAGTGCAAACAGCGCAGCCGCTTCCAGCGTCAGTTCCATGGTCTTGGGTGCTCGGAGTTGTTTGGGGGAGGGCGATGATCACTGTTCTGCCGCAGAAAAAAAAGACCCCGACTCTTAGCGCTCCAGGATCAGTTCCACCCGCCGATTACGCGCCCGGCCTTCAACCGTGGCGTTATCCGCCAACGGGCGCGTGTCGGCATACCCAATAGCCGCAAGTCGCTGCGGTTGAATGCCGTTGCTTTGCAGGTAGCGCACCACACTGTCGGCGCGGGCGAATCTGACCCAGAAAGAGACTCCGCAATCGGTGACAGTGATCACCCGTCAGCGCCTCGACGATCAGAAGCTCACCAACCTAACCGAGGTGCTGGAGGCCACGCCGGGCATCCCCGTGCTGCGGGTGGGCGTGGGCGCGGAGAACGATACGTACTGGTCCCGTGGTTTCCAGATCAACAATTTTGAAATCGACGGCGTGCCGACCTCGTCGCGCCTCGATAACACCACTCAGAACACGGCGATGTTTGACCACGTAGGTGGGGGTCAAGGCCAGTCTCAAAGACGGGGATGGATTTGCACACGTTCGAGCAGGGCAGCTACGCGTTGCCCAACCTGATGCCGAGGTAAGACATCAGCAGGAACCTCAGCGCGACCTTGAGCGTGAACAACCTGTTGATCGAAGTTGCTACACCGACGCCGACAGCTGGAGCGTGTACGGTGCGCCGCGTAACTTCATGACGAGCTTCAATTACACGTTCTGACGTTGGGTGGGGCGCTCTATATATAGAGGGATTTGCAGGTCGGTAGGCTATTTGATAGAAAAACCAAATTAACGCTTGACCGCAGATTCTGGAAGCCTATAATTCGCCCCACTTCCGGCGCAGTCGAAACGGAAAACTCCTTGGTAAACAATGAGTTACGCAGTTTTCGGCAGCAGGTGCTTCAGTTCATCGAAGTCAAAAGGAAGTTGAAAAAGAGGTGTTGACAGCAGCGTGTAACGCTGTAGAATTCGCCTCCCGCTGATGAGAGATCTGAAGCGCAAGTGGTTGAAGTTGTTAAGGATTCCTTGAGAACTTCTTAAAATAATCACTTGACAGCAAATGAGGCTGCTGTAGAATGCGCGCCTCGGTTGAGACGAAAGATCTTAACCAACCGCTCTTTAACAACTGAATCAAGCAATTCGTGTGGGTGCTTGTGGGGTCAGACTGATAGTCAACAAGATTATCAGCATCACAAGTTACTCCGCGAGAAATCAAAGATGTAACCAACGATTGCTGAGCCAAGTTTAGGGTTTCTTAAAAACCCAAAGATGTTTGAACTGAAGAGTTTGATCATGGCTCAGATTGAACGCTGGCGGCAGGCCTAACACATGCAAGTCGAGCGGTAGAGAGAAGCTTGCTTCTCTTGAGAGCGGCGGACGGGTGAGTAATGCCTAGGAATCTGCCTGGTAGTGGGGGATAACGTTCGGAAACGGACGCTAATACCGCATACGTCCTACGGGAGAAAGCAGGGGACCTTCGGGCCTTGCGCTATCAGATGAGCCTAGGTCGGATTAGCTAGTTGGTGGGGTAATGGCTCACCAAGGCGACGATCCGTAACTGGTCTGAGAGGATGATCAGTCACACTGGAACTGAGACACGGTCCAGACTCCTACGGGAGGCAGCAGTGGGGAATATTGGACAATGGGCGAAAGCCTGATCCAGCCATGCCGCGTGTGTGAAGAAGGTCTTCGGATTGTAAAGCACTTTAAGTTGGGAGGAAGGGCAGTTACCTAATACGTGATTGTTTTGACGTTACCGACAGAATAAGCACCGGCTAACTCTGTGCCAGCAGCCGCGGTAATACAGAGGGTGCAAGCGTTAATCGGAATTACTGGGCGTAAAGCGCGCGTAGGTGGTTTGTTAAGTTGGATGTGAAATCCCCGGGCTCAACCTGGGAACTGCATTCAAAACTGACTGACTAGAGTATGGTAGAGGGTGGTGGAATTTCCTGTGTAGCGGTGAAATGCGTAGATATAGGAAGGAACACCAGTGGCGAAGGCGACCACCTGGACTAATACTGACACTGAGGTGCGAAAGCGTGGGGAGCAAACAGGATTAGATACCCTGGTAGTCCACGCCGTAAACGATGTCAACTAGCCGTTGGGAGCCTTGAGCTCTTAGTGGCGCAGCTAACGCATTAAGTTGACCGCCTGGGGAGTACGGCCGCAAGGTTAAAACTCAAATGAATTGACGGGGGCCCGCACAAGCGGTGGAGCATGTGGTTTAATTCGAAGCAACGCGAAGAACCTTACCAGGCCTTGACATCCAATGAACTTTCTAGAGATAGATTGGTGCCTTCGGGAACATTGAGACAGGTGCTGCATGGCTGTCGTCAGCTCGTGTCGTGAGATGTTGGGTTAAGTCCCGTAACGAGCGCAACCCTTGTCCTTAGTTACCAGCACGTTATGGTGGGCACTCTAAGGAGACTGCCGGTGACAAACCGGAGGAAGGTGGGGATGACGTCAAGTCATCATGGCCCTTACGGCCTGGGCTACACACGTGCTACAATGGTCGGTACAGAGGGTTGCCAAGCCGCGAGGTGGAGCTAATCCCATAAAACCGATCGTAGTCCGGATCGCAGTCTGCAACTCGACTGCGTGAAGTCGGAATCGCTAGTAATCGCGAATCAGAATGTCGCGGTGAATACGTTCCCGGGCCTTGTACACACCGCCCGTCACACCATGGGAGTGGGTTGCACCAGAAGTAGCTAGTCTAACCTTCGGGAGGACGGTTACCACGGTGTGATTCATGACTGGGGTGAAGTCGTAACAAGGTAGCCGTAGGGGAACCTGCGGCTGGATCACCTCCTTAATCGACGACATCAGCTGCTCCATAAGTTCCCACACGAATTGCTTGATTCATTGAAGAAGACGATAAAGAAGCAGCCCGAAATTGGGTCTGTAGCTCAGTTGGTTAGAGCGCACCCCTGATAAGGGTGAGGTCGGCAGTTCGAATCTGCCCAGACCCACCAATTTTGTGTGGGAAACGCCTGTAGAAATACGGGGCCATAGCTCAGCTGGGAGAGCGCCTGCCTTGCACGCAGGAGGTCAACGGTTCGATCCCGTTTGGCTCCACCACTACTGCTTCTGTTGTTGAAAGCTTAGAAATGAGCATTCCATTGTGATGATGGTGAATGTTGATTTCTAGTCTTTGATTAGATCGTTCTTTAAAAATTTGGGTATGTGATAGAAAGATAGACTGAACGTTACTTTCACTGGTAACGGATCAGGCTAAGGTAAAATTTGTGAGTTACTCAGTTTTGAGTATTATCGAATTTTCGGCGAATGTTGTCTTCACAGTATAACCAGATTGCTTGGGGTTATATGGTCAAGTGAAGAAGCGCATACGGTGGATGCCTTGGCAGTCAGAGGCGATGAAAGACGTGGTAGCCTGCGAAAAGCTTCGGGGAGTCGGCAAACAGACTTTGATCCGGAGATGTCTGAATGGGGGAACCCAGCCATCATAAGATGGTTATCTTACGCTGAATACATAGGCGTAAGAGGCGAACCAGGGGAACTGAAACATCTAAGTACCCTGAGGAAAAGAAATCAACCGAGATTCCCTTAGTAGTGGCGAGCGAACGGGGACTAGCCCTTAAGTGGCTTTGAGATTAGCGGAACGCTCTGGAAAGTGCGGCCATAGTGGGTGATAGCCCTGTACGCGAAAATCTCTTAGTCATGAAATCGAGTAGGACGGAGCACGAGAAACTTTGTCTGAATATGGGGGGACCATCCTCCAAGGCTAAATACTACTGACTGACCGATAGTGAACTAGTACCGTGAGGGAAAGGCGAAAAGAACCCCGGAGAGGGGAGTGAAATAGATCCTGAAACCGTATGCGTACAAGCAGTGGGAGCCCACTTTGTTGGGTGACTGCGTACCTTTTGTATAATGGGTCAGCGACTTATTTTCAGTGGCGAGCTTAACCGAATAGGGGAGGCGTAGCGAAAGCGAGTCTTAATAGGGCGTCTAGTCGCTGGGAATAGACCCGAAACCGGGCGATCTATCCATGGGCAGGTTGAAGGTTGGGTAACACTAACTGGAGGACCGAACCGACTACCGTTGAAAAGTTAGCGGATGACCTGTGGATCGGAGTGAAAGGCTAATCAAGCTCGGAGATAGCTGGTTCTCCTCGAAAGCTATTTAGGTAGCGCCTCATGTATCACTGTAGGGGGTAGAGCACTGTTTCGGCTAGGGGGTCATCCCGACTTACCAAACCGATGCAAACTCCGAATACCTACAAGTGCCGAGCATGGGAGACACACGGCGGGTGCTAACGTCCGTCGTGAAAAGGGAAACAACCCAGACCGTCAGCTAAGGTCCCAAAGTTATGGTTAAGTGGGAAACGATGTGGGAAGGCTTAGACAGCTAGGAGGTTGGCTTAGAAGCAGCCACCCTTTAAAGAAAGCGTAATAGCTCACTAGTCGAGTCGGCCTGCGCGGAAGATGTAACGGGGCTCAAACCATACACCGAAGCTACGGGTATCACGTAAGTGATGCGGTAGAGGAGCGTTCTGTAAGCCTGTGAAGGTGAGTTGAGAAGCTTGCTGGAGGTATCAGAAGTGCGAATGCTGACATGAGTAACGACAATGGGTGTGAAAAACACCCACGCCGAAAGACCAAGGTTTCCTGCGCAACGTTAATCGACGCAGGGTTAGTCGGTCCCTAAGGCGAGGCTGAAAAGCGTAGTCGATGGAAAACAGGTTAATATTCCTGTACTTCTGGTTATTGCGATGGAGGGACGGAGAAGGCTAGGCCAGCTTGGCGTTGGTTGTCCAAGTTTAAGGTGGTAGGCTGGAATCTTAGGTAAATCCGGGATTCTAAGGCCGAGAGCTGATGACGAGTTAACTTTTAGTTAACGAAGTGGTTGATGCCATGCTTCCAAGAAAAGCTTCTAAGCTTCAGGTAACCAGGAACCGTACCCCAAACCGACACAGGTGGTTGGGTAGAGAATACCAAGGCGCTTGAGAGAACTCGGGTGAAGGAACTAGGCAAAATGGCACCGTAACTTCGGGAGAAGGTGCGCCGGTGAGGGTGAAGGACTTGCTCCGTAAGCTCATGCCGGTCGAAGATACCAGGCCGCTGCGACTGTTTATTAAAAACACAGCACTCTGCAAACACGAAAGTGGACGTATAGGGTGTGACGCCTGCCCGGTGCCGGAAGGTTAATTGATGGGGTTAGCTAACGCGAAGCTCTTGATCGAAGCCCCGGTAAACGGCGGCCGTAACTATAACGGTCCTAAGGTAGCGAAATTCCTTGTCGGGTAAGTTCCGACCTGCACGAATGGCGTAACGATGGCGGCGCTGTCTCCACCCGAGACTCAGTGAAATTGAAATCGCTGTGAAGATGCAGTGTATCCGCGGCTAGACGGAAAGACCCCGTGAACCTTTACTATAGCTTTGCACTGGACTTTGAATTTGCTTGTGTAGGATAGGTGGGAGGCTTTGAAGCGTGGACGCCAGTCTGCGTGGAGCCAACCTTGAAATACCACCCTGGCAACTTTGAGGTTCTAACTCAGGTCCGTTATCCGGATCGAGGACAGTGTATGGTGGGTAGTTTGACTGGGGCGGTCTCCTCCTAAAGAGTAACGGAGGAGTACGAAGGTGCGCTCAGACCGGTCGGAAATCGGTCGTAGAGTATAAAGGCAAAAGCGCGCTTGACTGCGAGACAGACACGTCGAGCAGGTACGAAAGTAGGTCTTAGTGATCCGGTGGTTCTGTATGGAAGGGCCATCGCTCAACGGATAAAAGGTACTCCGGGGATAACAGGCTGATACCGCCCAAGAGTTCATATCGACGGCGGTGTTTGGCACCTCGATGTCGGCTCATCACATCCTGGGGCTGAAGCCGGTCCCAAGGGTATGGCTGTTCGCCATTTAAAGTGGTACGCGAGCTGGGTTTAGAACGTCGTGAGACAGTTCGGTCCCTATCTGCCGTGGACGTTTGAGATTTGAGAGGGGCTGCTCCTAGTACGAGAGGACCGGAGTGGACGAACCTCTGGTGTTCCGGTTGTCACGCCAGTGGCATTGCCGGGTAGCTATGTTCGGAATAGATAACCGCTGAAAGCATCTAAGCGGGAAACTAGCCTCAAGATGAGATCTCACTGGGACCTTGAGTCCCCTGAAGGGCCGTCGAAGACTACGACGTTGATAGGTTGGGTGTGTAAGCGCTGTGAGGCGTTGAGCTAACCAATACTAATTGCCCGTGAGGCTTGACCATATAACACCCAAGCAATTTGACTACTCGAAAGAGCATCAGATTGCGGTGTGTGAAGACGCAATGAACCGAAAGTTCGATGCTCACAAAACACCGAAAGCTGTCACATACCCAATTTGCTGAAGCGAGGCCAACTGGTCGCGACTCAGTACCCGAATTTCTTGACGACCATAGAGCATTGGAACCACCTGATCCCATCCCGAACTCAGTAGTGAAACGATGCATCGCCGATGGTAGTGTGGGGTTTCCCCATGTGAGAGTAGGTCATCGTCAAGATTAAATTCCGAAACCCCATTTGCGAAAGCAGATGGGGTTTTGTTTTGGGCGCTCGGAAAGTTGCCGGCGTTTCAGCGTGGCTCCACTCAATGCCAATGTGATCCGCAAGTGGCTACCACTTTACCGAGATCAACCACCCGCGCCGCCGCCGGCATTTGTTCCGGTGAAAGTCGCGCCGAAAAGGTCGGCCGAGGGCTCCGTCATCATTGAACTGCCATTTGGCGAGCAAGCCATCATGGTGAAATGGCCATCTTCCGATCCCGAGGGCTGTGCCCGGTTTGTACGTGAGTTAACGCAATGATCCGTATCGACTCGATCTGGCTGGCCACCGAACCTATGGATATGCGAGCCGGCACCGAAAAAGCGCTCGCTCGAGTCGTCGCTGTCTTCGGTGCGGCGCAGCCGCACTGCGCTTATCTCTTTGCCAATCGCCGGGGTAACCGCATGAAGGTGTTGGTACACGACAGCCTAGGCGTTTGGCTAGCGGTACGCCGTCTGCACCAAGGAAAGCTCTCCTGGCCGAGCAGTCGATGTGGCGACCAGATGGAGCTGAATGCTGAGCAACTCCAGGCACTGGTGGTCGGTCTTCCCTGGCAACGCCTTGCGTCTAGTTGCTTCAACATGTCGAGCGTCTTGATAAAGAAGTGCTGCACCAAAAGAGCCGCAACCAGCAGCTCATTCATGAGATAGCCCAGCTCAAGCGTCACCGTTTCGCCAAACGCTCCGAGTCATTCAGTCCTGACCAGGCCAGTTTGCTCGACGACCTTATTGAGACCGACCTGGCCGCCATCGAGGCCGAGCTTGAAATCCTGGCACCAAAGCCTGCACAAGCGCCAGTCCGTCAGCAACCCAAACGTACTGCTTTGCCCGCCGAGTTTGCGCGCATGCTGATTCATCACGAACCTGAAAACACCCAGTGCCAATGCGGCTGCACCCTCAAACGCATCGGCGAAGACATCCCCACGTTACCGAAATCGGCTGCATGGCCCACGCCCGCCGCAAGTTCTATGACCTGCACATCACCGGCAAAAGCGTGCTTGCCGAGCAAGCACTGCGGTACATCGCAGCCCTATATGAAATTGAACGCGAAATCCGCGATGTGGAACCGGACGTCCGACGACGAATACGTCAGGAAAAGCAGCGCCTCTGATGGACGCGTTTCTCATGCCTGGATGAGCGCCCAGCGCGAGGGTGTGCATGAAGGTTTGGGGATTATCAAAGCGTTGGATTACAGCCTCAAGCGCTGGCCGGCGTTGAGTCGTTACCTGGATGACGGCACCGTGCCCATAGATAACGTGCGCTGCCTCTGATCCGAAGTATCCGTAGGCGTTCCTCCCCGGTCTTGCCTTCTACCTACGTTAGAGGCCCTCAATGGTCGAGCCCTGGCTGTTGTCGACGTATCGGCGCAGCTAAACCCATCAAGTCCATAAGGCCGATGTTCAAGTCGAGGTTCGCACGTTAGCTTATGTGTACTGATAGGGGCGAGAAGGGCAGGCTACGTCATCACAAGATTCTTGCGGTCCGTAAGCGCGCTCACTGGCTTTTAAGGCTTGTGACTATCTTGGGGGTTGGTTTCGCCTGATCTGGCCTTCTGAGCGCTCATGCGGCCCCTGGCGACAGACTTTCACTTTTTTGCAGGCGAAAAAAAGACCTTGAAATTCAAGGTCTTTCTTTAAGATGGTGCCCGAGGGAGACTCGAATAATAGCATAACTGTATAATTAATATAGTTTTTTGCATGTGTACACTTCCACGTTGTACCGTGAAGTGTACACCCTACCAGCCTCCAATAAGGGCTGGTGTCGATGGAAGCCTGATTGGATTTCTCCATCCAATTTCCGACGAGCTGTGAATAATATCTACAAAAAATTGGTTACGGATAGACTCCCTGGTCTGCCAAAAAATGTCGAACTGATACATGGCGAACTTTCGCGATTAGTCGGGCGTCATGAGCACAGCAAGCGTTATCTTGATGAACTCCTCGTTTCGATCGATTGTGTCTAGGGCGCCCCGAACATTGTCGGCGACGTCCGCCGATCCGCGCATCTCTACCCAGTTCGAAAGCTCCATGATGGCGGCCTCCAGGGCGAGCTGGTTTTCGTTGATCTTAAATAGCAGGGAAGGGAGTAAGTCTGAGTTTGGCGTTGTGCAATCCTCCGTGAAATTTTCAGCGTAGCAGGAGGATTACTGACCTCGGTAGGGAGTTGCGCATGGTCGGAAGGACACCGGGAGGAGGGTGCATCCACAGTCGACTGCTGCCAGTCATGAAGGGCCGCAGTCGACCGATTCTGTTGAAAAAGTCGACCATGGTTTCCACGGCAGAAAAGTACGCGTCCGAGATTGAAATTTTTACTTTTGGCAGAGGTTTCCAGACGCAGATTTCACGCAGCAGCTTGCAAAAATGGTGTTCTCACTAGGCAATGGCCAGGCAGTTTTGGATAACCGACTTTTTCAACAGAATCGACCCGGAGCGGACATTGGCGAAACTTATGTGTACGAGTACTGAGTAAGCGTCCGGAAACTCACTTTCCGAACGGTAAGCACCAGTGGAAATTCGCTAGCTGGCCCAGTTTTTGTTGCTGGCGCTTGCTGTAGCGTATGCCTACACTCCAAAAGCCTATCGTACCAGTGTAGGAAGACGGACAAGCTCTGCAAGGGCGTTCACAAGGATATGTCGAGTTGGATCGTGAGCAATTACCTACCAGTAGATGCATTTTGAAAACAAAGCCGCGCTGGGGAGCGTTGCTTGCGCTGGGAGGCTTGTTGGTGCTGAGCATGCCATGCGTGGAAGCACGTACGCTGTCCCAGATTCGGGAAAGTGGCGTCCTGCGCATATGCGTGGCTGGCTCAAGCGCTTCCTTCTACCGGACCAATGCGGAGGCGTTCGCGCAATCACTTGGTTTACGCCCACAGGTAACGGAACTGCCGAGTTTCGATGCGCAGTTTCACGACGATCGGGGCGAGACCGTACGCGAGGCAAGCTACGACCCGAAGCTACTCGCCGACGGCAGCTGTGATCTTTATCCAAATGACTTGCAGATCGTCCCTTGGCGCGAAACGAAGATGTTGCTCGTGCCCTACTACCGGGTCCGCAACCTGGTCATCGCCCATCGCTCCAACCAGTCCCTGGGCAACGAGGTGTCTGATTTGCTCGGTCTGACGGCGGCAGTGCAGAAGGGCACGGGCTACGAGCAGTGGATCGATGAAGCCAACCGCGGTCCTCTCTCCAGTCAGCCGGTCAGAATAGTGTATGCGCCAACCGAACAGGCGGTGAAACTGGTCGCCGATGCGAAGGTGGATTTCACGGTGTTGGGTAGCGAAAGCGCGCTGCGCTGGGCCCGTGAAGATCCCGAACGTCTCTCCATTGCGTTTCCGGTCAGCGAAGCGACCAGCGTTGGGTGGGGTGTTGCGCGCAACGCCCCGGATCTCGCGCGAGCGCTGGAGCGGTTCTTCCAGTCCAGCAATCGCATTGATTCGCCGCTCGATGCGAGCTGGCGGCGGTACTATCGCGTATCGCTCATGGAATACCGGCTGTTCGAGGAGTCCCTCAACGAGGACGGCCTCGATATTAAAACCGTAATGAGCTGGGCGATACCGAGCTTGGTCGCGGTCCTGCTGTTGCTCGGCGCCATGCTGGCCTGGAACCGACGCCTCAACCGCGAAGTGGACGAGCGCAAGCGCGTTGCCGCAGAGCTAGCCGAGCGCGAGGCTTTCACCCGCGCGCTCATGGATACCAGCCCCGCCAGCCTGGTGCTGGCAGATCGAAACGGGGTCGTCAGGGAAGTAAGCCAACGCTTTTCACAGGCGACCGGTTATGTCAACGAGGACCTGCTCGGGCGCAACGCCACGAGCCTGTATGTCGACCCTGAGGAGCGCGAACGCTTCCTCGAACTGCTGACACGAAACGGCAAGGTCGAAAACTTCGAGACCCGCCTGCTGCACAAAAATGGATCAATTCTCTGGGTTCTGGTCGGCGCATCATTCGTGACAATCCACGGTGAGACCCTGGTTGCTAGCTGGGTGCGCGATGTCACGGATCATCATGCGGCAGCAGTGGCGCTTAGCGAAGAACGCGCGCGGCTGCAGGCAATCCTCGATACGAGTCCAATCAACATAGCCTTTTCTACCCAGGGCGTGATCCGCTTCGCCAACCCCCGCTTTTGTGAAACGTTCGGCGTAGGCGTCGGTGACGCTGCTTCGCAGATTTACGCGAATGGGCATGATCGCGAAGCCATCGTCGAACGCCTCACGGACGACGGCATCGCAAAGGACCAGGAAGTACCGATGCGTGACCGGCAGGGGCGCGAACGCACCATACTTGTCACCTACCTGCCAATCCAGATCCAGGGGGAGCAAGGGCTGCTCCACTGGCTGCAGGACATCACCGAGCGCAAGGCAGTAGAGCAGGTGCAGCAGCGGGCGAAGGAGATTGCTGAAGAGGCGACGCGGGCAAAAAGCGACTTCCTTGCAAACATGAGTCACGAAATCCGCACGCCCATGAATGCGATCATCGGCATGTCCTACCTTGCGCTGAAGACTTCGCTGGACCAGCGGCAGCGCGATTATGTCTCGAAGATCCACAACGCGGGCACTTCGCTGCTTGGCATCATCAACGACATCCTCGACTTCTCCAAGATCGAGGCCGGAAAGCTCAGCGTCGAGGCCGTGCCGTTTGAGATCGATGCGGTGCTCGACAACGTGTCCTCGCTGATTGCGCAAAAGGCCTACGACAGGGGTATTGAGCTGCTGTTCGACCGGGCGTCGGACGTTCCCGGGACGCTGCTTGGAGATCCGCTGCGCCTGGGCCAGGTCATCCTGAACCTGGTAGGCAATGCAGTGAAATTCACCGAGCATGGGCAGGTGACGGTCGTGGTTCGCAACCTGGGCCGCACCGGCGACAAAGTTCAACTGCAGGTTCGTGTACGCGATACCGGTATCGGCATGACTCCCGAGCAGGCCGGGCGACTCTTTGAGGCCTTTGCCCAAGCCGATAGCTCCACCACGCGACAATTCGGCGGTACCGGCCTGGGCCTTGCCATCTCGAAGCGCATCGTCGAGCTGATGAGCGGAACGATCGCGGTGGACTCCGAACCGGGCAACGGCAGCACGTTCTCTTTCAGCGTCTGGCTTGGTCTTGACCAGCACATGCGTACGCAGCGCCAGATTGTCCCTGCGGAGCTCGCCGGAGCGCGGGTCCTGGTCGTCGATGACAATGCCGACGCGCGCCAGATCCTTTCCGATATGCTTCGCGTAGCGGGACTTTCGCCGGTCGCGGTGGCGTCAGGCGAGGCTGCTCTGGAGAGCCTTCGCGGTGCGGCGGCCGACGACCCGTTCCGGGTGCTATTGGTGGATTGGCAGATGCCAGAGATGGATGGCATCGAGACGACGCGCCGGGCGCTTGGCCTGCAGCCTACATTGTACGCCGTCATGGTCAGTGCATTTGGGCATGACGAAATGCACGCCGCTGCGCAAGCGGCCGGCATTCGCGCGTTCCTGGTCAAGCCGGTCAACCAGTCCTCGCTGGTAGAGGTACTGGTCAACTTATTCGCGCCGCAAACGGGCGTGGTGGCGGTAACCGTACCCATTGCGCAGGCGCAGGTGCTCGCCGGAGTGCGCCTGCTCGTCGCGGAGGACAACGAAATCAACCAACAGATTGCCAGGGAGCTTCTCGAGGCTGCCGGTGCCCTGGTGGAAGTTGCCGGCAACGGCTGCGAGGCGCTGTCGATGTTGGCTGCAGCGCAATACGACGCGGTGCTGATGGACGTACAGATGCCGCAGATGGATGGTCTCGAGACGACCCGGCGTATTCGCGTCGGGCCTCACTGCGCACAGATCCCGGTGATTGCTATGACCGCACATGCCAGGGTCGAGGACCGGGAGCGCTGCATCGAGGCGGGCATGGTCGACCATGTGACCAAGCCCGTGGATCCGCAAGCACTCATCGCCACGGTTCTGCGCTGGGTCGTACCTCGGTCGGCGGCAGTGGAGCCGTCCAGCGCCGCATCGGGCGAGGAGCGCCTACCGGACATTCCAGGGCTAGATAGCGCCGACGGACTGAGGCGAGTGGCGGGCAATCGCCAGCTATACATCAAGCTGCTAGGTCAATTTGCCGACCGCAGGGCTTTGGAAGGGCAAGCGCTGGGGAACGCGCTGCGCGCGGGTGATCGGGCGACGGCCGAGCGAATGGCCCATACCGTTAAAGGCGTTGCAGGCAACCTCGGCTTCAGCGGCCTGCAAGTCATGGCCGGTAAGCTGGAAACCGCGATCAGGGCGCACGCCGAGTCGGACGCATTGGTGAATGAATTGATCGAAGCGCTCTCGCTGGCCGTGCATGCGATCCGCCAAGCGCTGGGTAGCGGCCAGGCAGCACCGGCGGTGGTATCGAGCGTCGACTGGGCACAGCATGCCATAGCGCTCATGCACCTGCTGGAGGCCAATGACGGAGCAGCGCCGGATTATATGGAGCAGTATGCGGATTCGTTGCGCGGAGCACTCGGCCAGGACAGTTTCGAGCAGTTGATGAATGAGGTGAACAACTTTGACTTCGAGGCCGCACGGCTAACACTCAAGCGTGCATCGACGGCCCGCGATACCCCGTGCTGGAGGGAGCATCATGAGTGAAACGCTAAACTACTCACTTAGCCCGATCATCCTCATTGTCGATGATACGCCGGAGAACATTACGCTGATCAATGGCCTGCTGAAGGACATCTACCGCACGCGCGTGGCCATCAGCGGTGAGCGCGCGCTGAAGGCAGCGGTGCAGGAGCCTCGCCCGGATCTGATTCTGCTCGACATCATGATGCCTGATCTGTCGGGGTATGAGGTGGCAGAGCAGCTCAAGCGCGATCCGCGCACCGCTGATATCCCGATCATCTTCATCACCGCCATGGCGACAATGGAAGACGAGATCCTGGGTTTGCAGATGGGCGCCGTGGACTACATCACCAAGCCGATCAATCCACCCATCGTGCTGGCACGGGTGGAAACCCAATTGAAGGTCAAGGCGGCCGCCGACTTTTTGCGTGATCAGAAGGCTTACCTTGAGCAGGAAGTTCAGCGCCGCACCGCCGAGGTCATCGCCATCCAGGATGTGACCATTCAGGCCATGACCTCGCTGGCCGAAACCCGCGACAATGAGACGGGTAACCACATTCGACGAACTCAGCACTACGTCAGACTACTGGCCGAGATGCTTCGCGAACATCCGAGGTTCCAGCATTTTCTCAATGACGAGAGCATCCGCCTGCTGTTCAAGTCGGCTCCACTGCATGACATCGGCAAGATCGGCATACCCGATGGCATACTGCTCAAGCCGGGGCGCCTCACGCCGGAAGAGTTCGAGACGATGAAGACCCATACGGTACTGGGACGCGATGCCATCCGGAATGCCGAAGAGCAGTTAGGCACCTCGGTGGCATTTCTGCGCCTTGCCAAGGAGATCGCCTACAGCCACCATGAAAAGTGGGATGGTACCGGTTATCCCGACGGGCTGAGTGCCGATGACATCCCCATCAGCGCCAGGCTCATGGCGGTGGCGGATGTCTATGACGCGCTGATTAGCCGACGCGTATACAAGAAGGGCATGTCACACGATCAGGCGCTGGAGATAATCCGCCAGGGATGTGCTACGCATTTCGATCCAGAAATCTGCGAGGTTTTCCTGGCCAACCATGAGCAATTCCAGGCTATCGCGGTGCGTTTTGCTGATAGCGGTCAGGATGGCTAATCAACGCGTCGCCGTGAAATCAATGCCCAGGGCTTTTGGTCATTTTTTTTGAGGTTTTGAAATACCCCGTAGAGGCAATGCGCACTCCATCGATCATTTGGCATCACATCTGCTTGAACGTCCGTCATGGGTCGTTTTCTGCCTCTCGCGATGGACAGAAAACGGCCAGAAGCGGACAGCGCTTACCTAGAGCTTTGCACGGTAAAAATACTCTAATAGCCTGCTGAACAAACTTCGCTCCTGGCCCTCAACATATGCTCCCTTCCGACATCGAAGAATGGCTCCAATCTAACTCTTCCTCTGGCTATAGAGCACATTTGCTAGCTCACCAAGCTGACGTCTGGTTTTACGTCACCACGTTGGAAATCGAGGGTACTGAGCTAGCCGATCTTTATTTTCGTCACGGCGCAATGCCTGTTCGGGGATGGTATGAGTTGATCGAAATCGATCAGGTTGAGCAGGTGACTACCTACGCGATCAACGAGCTTGGAGTACCAGTTGGTTATCTGGCTCTTACCGGAGTAGTGGGGCAAGGCATCGTGCTCTACAACCGCTCATCCCAAGCTGTGTTTGATGTAGAGTTCGGTCAGTTCGACCTTCTTCTAAAGGGCGAATTAGCACCTATCGCAACTACGTTTAGTGGCTTCCTCCGGTGGTGTCGTGACCGCGATCAGGACGACTAAAGCAATGGGGAGCGGAAATAGTTTTTCGTCCGCTTCTGGCCGTTTTCTGACCTTCGCTTAGTGGCCTGCAGTTTTGCGCAGTCGCTTCGCGTGATGAGCTCCAGTTGCTTCTCGCCGAGAGCGGGCAGTAGATCCTTATCGAGATAGTCGCGGATCTTCTTCAGCGTCGCGCTGCTGCGGCCGGAGTCCGATTTGAATTGGTACCAGTACTCCGCGGCTCGCCTGAAGGTGTTGAGCCCGGCCTCCTGCTGTCGCAGTTTGTCATCGCGGCGTTTGGCGCCGGGGTTGGTGCCTTGCTTGAGTAGGTTGCGGCATTCTGCAGCTCGTTCACGGGCTTCCTGCAAGGAGATATGCGGATACACGCCCAGTGACATGCGCGCCGCCCGCCCCTGATAGGTGTACCGGAAGTGCCAATACTTGCTGCCGTTGGGTTTCACCAGCAAGGCAAGACCCGAACTATCACTCAACGTGAACGGTCTGTCGGCAGGCTTGGACGCTTTGATTTGCAAGACGGTCAATGGCATCGCTGTACACCTCCGGTTCTCGAACTGGAATATGTACAGAAAATGTACCAAAAAGAGGCTGGCTTGCAAGAGAAGGGGGTGGAACCCCAGAGACCAAAAAGCCCGCAGTTAGCGGGCTCTAGGGGTGTTACGTAGACGGTGGTAGTCGTCTATGTACTGCAAATGGTGCCCCGAGGGAGACTCGAACTGTCTCCAAAAATGGCGCAACCCCCTGTAAACCTTGATATGCGGTGCTTACAGCAATTTTTACTTCCAAAAACCACTTCCAAAAAGCTGTTCGTGGCATTAAATTCTGTGCAGATGAGAAGGCCATATGCCTTCAGGCTAAAAATTGTACAGGATGCTCACGCTATGGCGGTCGATAATCTCAAAAACATCGATGGAACGTGGTACGTCCGCGTAGCGATTCCCAAGGATGTTAGGTCTGCTTTTGGGAACAGAACTGAGTTCATCAAGAGCCTCAAAACGGGTCGTAAGAGCGAAGCCCTTGTGCTTCGTACCAAGGATCTGCATGAGTTCAAAAACCGCATAGCAGTGGAGCGGCGCAAGCTCGTCATTGAGCAAGAAATGCAGACCCTAGCTTCACTGCCAGTCGATGTGAAATTTGACGAAATGTTCCAGAACCTGGGCGAGATCAAGCGCAGGCTGATGGAGCGGAAAGAGGATAGGAAGAAGGCTTTTCAAGATTCAGAATTTGAAGACATACAGGCGGTGAAGGAAATAGACAGCCACCATAGTTTTCTGAATCTTTTGGCTGAAGAAAAAGAGGCTCTTGGTGAGGATTTGCACCCGGCGCTGGCTTCGATTTTGACTGAGCTGAATGAATTCCAGAGCAAGCCAAGCAAAACCTTCAAGCAATCGGAATGGCTCCTTGAGAAGCTGGAAAATACCCTTGAATTAGGTTCATTCCATGGGTACGCAGAAACCCATGCAGAAAAGGAACAAGTCAAAACCTTCATTGCAGAACCAACCAAATTCGTTAAAAGGCATCCTCTGACAGAGAAGAATTTCGTAGAGTTTCACAAATATGAAGTGAAACGTAAGGTTACGCTCCGTTCGATTGACCGGCACGTAAAACGTTTGAATATGCTTAAGTCGTTTCTGGAAAAACAGAAATTTGAGCTTGATTATGAATCGGTTCGTGTTTTCTTGGAATCGCTTGAATGTGCCGATAAAACGAAATTGCAATACCTCTGTTCCTACAACGCCTTTTACAAATTCATGTTCAATAACGTGGATTTCAGACAGAAATATCCAGTCAATCCCTTTGCAAATCACGCAGTGGCTAAAATTCGCCGTGGTGCGAGGAAAGAGGATGCTCGTAAAGGATTTACCAAGGAACAGGTCAAGGCGCTCTACAGCAATGCTATAAGCCAAGAAAAGACACGCCTTGCCGATTTGATCAGACTTGGATGCTACACAGGCGCACGAATCGAAGAAATATGCCAAATCAAGGTTGAAGATTTGGTTGAGGTGGATGGTGTTTACTGTATAGACATTAAACAGTCTAAAACCAATGCTGGTGAAAGGCTTGTACCAATTCACTCAGAATTGCTAACACTTGTTAAACGCTTAAAGGCTGAATCCAAAGACGGATATTTGCTGAAAACGAATCGAGGCGGGAAGTATGGAACAAAATCTAAAGAAATGAGCAGTGAGTTCTCTGCCTTTAAAATCGCTCTTGGATATCCAAAGGATTTAGTCTTTCACTCCTTTCGACACACAATGGTCACGGAGCTTGAACGTGCCGATACGAAAAACATCCTTGTTATGTCGATTGTAGGGCATGACGTTGGCGGTAGCCTTTCTATGACCTTTGATCGTTACTCTGATGGACCAACACCTATGGCAAAGAAAGAAGCTATTGAAAAGGTTAGATTTGATATTTGATGTACGTTCATGGAAATGCAGGAATAGCTTTAATTTAAAAAGTGTCTTGGCGGATACTTAAGCGACAAAGGCATGATCCAAAGGTTTGGGGCTTGCAGTGCTGAACAATTTCGCGCAGCGAGTGCCCGAACCTCTTAAAAGAAATGAGCTTAAAGGATCAATGAAAGTCATTGACCTGTCGAATGCATTTTCGATTCTAATGCATGATCCAATACCCAACAATTGATGGCTAGATTTGCTGGCGCCTTTAGGTTTTTAAAGAGATCTAAAATTATACGCGCGCGCTATAGGTTTTCAGTCCATGATTTCCGTGGCCTGTAGAGACTTTACAGTACAAAAAATTGTACTGTAAAGGTATTTTAGAGTACAAAAAACTGTACTCTAAAGCGGTGTTTTCCAACATATTTGTGGAATTTCTCTTTTTAGAGTACAAAAAATTGTACTCCAAAGTTTGCTTTATTTTCTCATACTAAAATATTTTTCAACAAATTTGTGCTTAAACCACAATTTTGTGTTTTTCAAATGCTATCGTATTAAAACAAACTAAATAATAATCAACATGAACATTGAGAATAGAAGATATATAAAACTGCCTACTTCTGACAAAGCCTTGGAAGCTCTTTGTAAAGTGGCTTTGACAAAACACTCCGCGCATACGCTATTGATAAAACTCTGCACTGCTGCTGATAAAACAGAAACTGGCTTGCATGTCGTTTATACGGACAAAGCAGAGATTATGAAGTGGATGGATTGCACAAGCGAAAATGTACGCAGATGCATGAACGTTTTAATTGAGCAGAAATTAATTGCTGTTGAGCATAATAAAGCCCATGGAATGATGTGGATTGAAGTTAAGTTCCTTAACCTTTAATTGATAGAAAAATAAAAAGACTGCGGCAAACAGTCTAATTAATGAGTTGAGGTTGAGATGAAGAACCCTTTTAATAGTATAACATTTAATAAATTAGAAAAGAATTTTTACGCACAGATTCTTACGAGCGCAATGCCTTATTATATTGCGGTGGTTGGATTTGATAAAGTGGCTGGGCAAATCCTGATGGCTGCAGTCGAAAATATGGATAGATTTAATGAATGCAAAGTTAACCTCCATGACCTTGATAAGTACTTGGACGTTTCTGAAAATACTCGTAAGAAATCCCTTAACGTTTTGAGGTATATGAATTTCATTGAAACTAAAAACAGTAATAGAACCGGTGGGGAAACGTCCTTTAAGGTAAATGTTCAGTTTGCTTGTAAAGGTAGTATTGAAGAGAAGATGAAAATGCCTGGCGCATTGAACAAATCGTTTAGATCTGCTGCGTTGGTAAAAGGGCAGATTTGTAAAGAGAAATTCAAGAAATATAAGCAATTTAATAATGATATGAAGCAAGAGGGTGTTGATGGGCTCATCCCATTCTAATTGGCAATAATGTTCCGCAAGGAGAAATAAAAAAAACGAGAGCAAAATGACAAAAACAAAAATAGCTAGAATCGACCATTTTTCAAACCAGTTAGCATCCTTTGAAGCTGACAAGTTCCAAGTCATATTCAACCCAGCTACAGAAACCTTGATTGAGAAAGGCAAGGCGGCTTTCTGCTTGAAAGCATTCAATGCGCAGGGGGTGAAGGATCAGTTCTTCACTGCTGATGACCTGCTGACCGACAAGCTTTTCAAGCTAATGAGCGCAAAAAACATAGAAGGGTATGACGTAACGATTGTCCCGAAGTCAAAAACCTTCCACTACCTCACAATCAGTTCTGTCACTCCCTTAAAGCTCAAAGACCTGGCTAGCCTTGGCTTTGCCCCAACAATGGTGACTACGATCAAGGGAAGCCTGCACAGCAAGCTTTACGACCTGGTGTGTAGGATTGATAAGGATAAAGCTGATGACCAGTACGCATACAACGCACAGATGTTCGTGTGGGCTCTGAATAAGAGTGTCAGCACCTTGCGCGTACCTCGGCCAAAGAGCCTTGAAGCACCGATCCACGCTGCTGGATTCAAGCACCATGGCACAGGGTCATTCGTGACCTGCAATCGTTCTCTAAAGCGTTCCTGCACTGAATGTGTGGATCAGATACAGAAGGTAAGGGGAATGAAGCTCACAGCGCCTGCTGTTGGAGATGGTAGCCCTGATGACACCGCTTTCTACCTAAATGCGTTACGTGAAACGCTGATGTACAAATCTAGGCTTCTTGGTGATGCCGTGATCGATGATGTGATCGACAGGAGAGTGGCTAGACAAGCATTTGCAGAGCATTACAGCGGTGATGACGTGATGGCCTTCCTGATGAGTCTGGGCCACGTCAAAGCAAGGGAAAATGCATTGGAGCATGCTGTAAAGCTCATGACCTTCTGATGACTGACCACAAAAGAAAAAGCCTCATAAGAGGCTTTATTATTGATTCGACTTCAACAGTGTGAATATCATTTTTTGCATGATGAATGATATTCGTCATAAATTCTTTTTACTTCAAGGCTATGCAAGTGCTCCTGGCTTCTTAGATCTTTTTCAAGTTGTTCTTTAAGTCTTCTATCTTCTATTGCTTGCTTCCGCTCGTATTCAGTTTTTAAATTTTCAATGAATAAATCATCATCTTTATTATTGTCTTCTTTAAATTTTTCAGATATTTCAAATTTTAACTTTGGGTCGTTAAGGTCTATCCCTGATTTGGTATATTGTGCCAAGGTTCTATTTTCATGCTTGCGAGTTCTGTAAAATAAGATGAAGAATCTTGGTAGGTAAAACGCTAATGATAGTGATATTCCGCATACAGAATAGCCCATGCCGAATAAAAAACAAAGTAAAAGGAATTTTAATGGAGGTCCTAATAGCAGCATTTGGAATGCTTCGTTAGGGTCGCTAGGCAAAGGAATTAATTCTGTACCAGAATATGCAACTTGTAAGTGGTAAGTCATAAACATAAGAGCTATAAGAAGCATGGCAAGGAGCAATGATTTCTTAAGGGCGCCATTCTCTCTTTTTTCCATTCTAGATAATGTTTGGAGTAATGTTGTTCTCATTTTTAGTAAAGGTTTGTTTGTTAATCGAGTTATACCATTTTGGATTTGCAAACTAGCCCGTAAGCCAAGAAAATTACAGAATTCCTATTTAGGATGGCTGTCGATTGATTTGAGAGCTTTCAAAGGTTGGGATGTGCCTATTTTGTTGGAAAGGTCAGGACAGCTTATAGAGGCAATTCCAGGGCACAAAAAAAGCCCCTCGGGGGTTTCTGTTGGTGACTAGATTTATTCAAATACTTTGACTGTGAAACTGAAATGCTCTGGTGTTGCTTTTGCAAGGGAAACGTATTTTACAGTGACTGTACCGTCTTTAACGCTTGTGCCTGATAGCGATAGTCTTTCTAATCGAATTCTAGATTGTGTTAATCCATCTTGATTAATGTATTTATCCAATGTCACTGGTACTGACGATAATTTTACGTTAGCTGATTGACCTAGTTTTGTTTTAAATGTTTTTACAAGGTTGGTGATTTTGTTTTTATCAAAAGCTCCTTCGCTTAAATTATCAGCATTGATATTCATGATGTACGTTTTATCTTCAAGCTCTGATGTATTAATTTTGTTAAGCTCGTTTATTATCGAATCGTTTTTAGAAATGGACGTTGTGGTAAAGCTTAAATTTGATAATACGGAGTCTTGTAAATGTGGAGCATTTTCTATTGTGAGTTCTTCGTTTACTGAAACTGCTATACATGAGTTATTTTCCAAAATTGGAGTAGTGCCGTATGGGTAAACCGTACCTGTGGAGCTTTCAGCTTTTACTAAATACTTTGTAATTTTACCCAAGAATCCGGCTGGGCATTCTTCTTCAATGATTTCTTTCGTAGTCGTTGTGATTTCTTTTATGCACGATGTTGTGTCTTCGCTTTTCGTTTGGAACGTTGTGTTTGTCGCTCCGCTTATAGGGTCAAAGATTGTGATGTTGTCTCCAGTCTTGGTAACGTTTCCTGTGTACGTTCCTGCTTGTGTTCCATAATACGAATCACAGCTTACGGTTTCGCTACCGGGTTTTACTTCAACAGTGACGGGGCCTGACGCTTTGCAGCTATTTTCAGTTTCAACAATGTATGAAGAATCGTTTTGCGACCAAGAGATGTATTGTTTTAATTTTAAGTGCGTTTCTCTTATGATTTTTCCTGATTGGCCTGTTGGGCATGAAACCTCATTTGTGCTTGTTACTGTGTCTTTCATGTAGTAGCAGGCATTAGAAATAAGCACTGTTAATTTCCAATCGCTGGCAATTCCTGCCGGTGTCACCGTCCTTGAATAAAGTCCGTTCGTTGTTCCCAAAGGGTAAGCCGGATTCACAACTGTACAATTTTCTTGCACAAGCTGTTTGTTTTCAGTTTTTGAACAAGTGTCTTGTGTTACTACATACCCTGAATCGTTTTTTTTGCTGCCTGTTGTCCAAAGGTCGTATGTTCTTGATTCTACCTTTTTCCCCGCGTATCCCGTAGGGCATACAAGATTATTAGTTTCAGTAACGGGTTTGAAACAATTATTTGAATTAGGGTAAAATTGGTTTAAAGCCCATTCGCTCGGCACACCGTCTTTTATAGTTCTAGTCCACGTTCCATAAATTGCGCCAAGTGGATAATCTGGATTTTTAGTCGCACAAACAGGGTTATCAAAAACCTTTGTTTCTCTTAATTGACAAGTGCTAGTAACCATCACATTAAAACCTGTTTTGAAGTTGCTATTTACTCTATCAGGACTCCATAACGTATATGCACGACGCTTATTTATTGAACCGGTTTCTAATGGCTTTTCGCATTTTTGAGAAATTACTTCTGATACCACTTGAGATATTTTGGCTTCTTCAATTCCTGTGTTTGTCGAATCATAGCATTTTGACAAAATCTCAAATCCGTCTCCGTAGGATTCACTGCCCTTAACAAAAACCCCATTTCCTTTATTTACATAGTTTTTACTACCATCTTTATTCATAAAAAAGACTCGTCTCATACTGATTTGTTGCCCCGACTTGCATCCCCCGCTTGTTGACCATGTTTCTGCGCCTAATGATTCTTCGTATGTTTGTTCAGCAGGCCATGTAATTGATGCTGATGCTGTGTTTGCTATCAACAAAGCAGAAAGTGTTGATATGGCTATTATAGATTTTTGCATGATTTAAAGGTTTGTTTATTAGCTTAATTATACCATTTTGCCGTTTGCATACTTTTCCTTTGGGCAAAATTAAAGCCTCTGTTGAGGCTTTAATTGATAAGTGGTTAATCATGAAGCGTCTATATGGGCGTCGTAATCGTTTGTGTCTTCATAATCTTCAATAGGAATTCCTTTGAAGTCTGTGCTTAAAAATGAACGTGACTGTGCATCCATATCAACAAAGCCCACTGAGTCAAAAATTTGTCTTGTGGTCTCAATCAGGTTTTGTTCATCTATATTCTGTTTTCCTGATTTGTTTTGATTTGAGTCATTCGCATTGGATAAACTCGAAAGTAAAGCTAATGCTGCAAAGGTTAATAATCTAATTTTCATTTTAGTAAAGGTTTGTTGTTTTGAAATAATAGCATTTTAAAAAAGAAAATCTAATTACCTTAAAGAATAAATTCTTTATTTTCTTTATTTGTAAATATAAATGTTAAACTGTAAAGGCAAGCAGCAAGTTGTTCATCTTTTAGTAAAGTCCCCTGCTTGTTAAGTTAGGTTTGTTTTTAGAGAGGCCCGCAATCGTGCGGGCTTTTCGCTTTCTGTGATTCCTAAGTGGCTTCGCTGCGAGATCTGGAGTTAGGATCAGATCGACTTCTTCCAGGGCGGCCTCACATGTCTCGACCGATACGCAACAGGTACAACCCTAGGGAGCGCATTCAGCTTGATTTTGACGTGGCTACGTGTGTCCTGAACCTGAATCAGCACCTACAGGTTTTCCGTGGATTATCAGTCGCTGATGACCGCGAAACCTTTCTACGGACACTAGGAGAGGCTGCAAGGAATGCTATGCACGTACACCAGATCATCGCCTGCTGGTTTGGGCTTTATTGCTTGGGTGAGGATGGGGAATGGCAGGAGTACTGCAGGGCGTTTGTTGAGAAATTCGTAGACGTTGATACGGGATTTGCAGAAGTGGCTCTAGCTGATGCAGTCAGCTACTCACAGAGCCTATTGGAATCCCTCGATGCTGCAAGGATTCAGCTTGCCAATGGAGCAGAGAAGGGCGTTTAGGCTTCCACCAGCTCTAGAACTTCGCTACGGCTGTCAATGATGAGCTTTCGGCCTTCAAGGTGGCCTATGGGTTCTCCGTACTGGAATAGTACGTTATCCACAAGGAATCCTGCCTCTGCATGCTGGTTTTTCGCAGTAAGGCTGGAATCGAACCTGTAGAGCTTGCCATCCACCATTGCCCCAACGTCTTGACCGTTGTGCAGCACAATGCACGGAATTAAAGGGTTGTAACTGAATTCCTTGTCCATACGGTCAACTCCCTGAACCTACGACTCCTGGAGTATACCCGGCTGTTGGGTGTGAAGGTCTTTGACAAATTCTATCGCTAGAATAGTAAGCCTCGGATCATGCTCTGAACGGCAGTTGAGTGATTGCATCCTAGCAAACCACTCTCAACTGCAGCAGTGACCACCACATCACGACCAAGGAATCCGGGCAATTTCCACTTCATTCATCTCGCGCCAATCATCCCTAAAAATCCCGTAATCCTGTTTAGCGGATTCTAAGGCTTCCTCCAGCGAGTGCATCAAATGGTCTCCTTCAATTTGTTGGCTGTCGTAGTCCAAGAATCGAATCTCCATATATATCGGCGGTTCGTGCTCACCCTCGACCTCAAGGCCAAACAACACGATTGTTGAGACATTTGGGCGGTATGCGCATGGTTTTTTCACATCAGCAACTAGGTGCAGAGGCTTTAGCTTCATCTGTGAACCTGCTCAGTGTTGCCACTACCTAACGTCGGTGCCGGGATACAGTTCAGGCGGTGGCTGATAGTTGGAATTTTCGAATTTACTGTTGGTATAGAAGGTCTTGGCGGTAGGTCCGTCGTATTCGTAGGTTACGTTTTTGTTGGGGACTAGATGCCAGCCTGCGCTTTCTTTATCACGCTCAATCAGGGTGGGGTATAGCGTGCATGTCCCACTGGAGCCTGACGTGAGTAGGAACTGATAGTAGCGCCCAGCTTCTGGTGTGAATTTCGTCGTGACGAAGCAGGTCCTAGTACGCGATCCCTCCCATGACGTGTAGACGCTGGTTTCGAGCCCTGGTCGAATCGTTGACTCATAATAGTCCCAGGTTAGGTTTTGTCCCGCTTTAGGCATGCCGATATCCTGTGTATGGGTAAAGGGAAGAAGACCGGTACGGACTACACCACCCGTCTTCACACCGTTTACGGATTGGTAAATTGCAGCATGCTGGGTGAAATTGACGATACGAATCCAAGCAGGATTCGACTCATTGTCTGGAGCGACGAAGTAATTGGTGTGGGGTAGGTACTGGCAACCTGCGAGCATCGGCAATAGCAGTAAACAGAATGGTATGCGAATAGACATGTACGCCGTCCTCTCCATAATTATGGCTGTGACAGCGTCGAGAGGGATTGATTCGGCACCACGTTTAATTTTTCCTCGGTGCGTTAATTTGTGCGCTGGCAGGAATAGGCTATGGAAAGCAGAGGGGGGCTGAAGGCGTTCGCTGACGCAATAGGGTTGTATGAATGAATGGGGCGATGCATCCCGTGTGTCGCCTGTAAACGGCACAAAGCTTTTTTGATTTTTTAAGGGCCGTTCATTAGGGATGGAATCATCAGACATTGGATTAATCATCCTGGGGATGATCTGCCGAAGGCATTGCATCATACATGCCCTCGTTTTATCAGACCCTTTTCATGAAGCTGCTTAAGAAATTTTTGAATCCAGAGTTCTTTCTGCGCATAGCTAAAATGGCTTTGAAATGCTGAACTCTGCCAACGTTTTTATAATAAATGAACTCTCTGATGGTCCACAAAAATTTACTTAATTGTCTGAAAGCAATGGCTGTAATGTAAAGGCAAGCTGAACATCCAAAAAATATCACTAAAGGAAAATTCTCTTGTAAGCCTTTCGCATAAAGTGAAAAGTACGCGTACCAAATGTATATGCTTGCGAAGACCCAAAGGGAAATTATTATGAGTGGAGCTATAACCCAAAATTTGAAGATTTTGTTTTTTGAACGTATCAGTCTCATTATAGGTATTGATGTCGCAAAAAATGCATAGGGAAAAAATAGGGCAGTGATTTTTGCGATTTTATAAAGGTTATCGACTTCACTGTATTGACTTAACGAGTAGTCAAACTGTTGCTGAATTTCTAGTTTTTCTTCATCTGTGTATCGTGCGCTTCGTTTTTCAATTTTGATTGACATTATAGTATTAGGCTGTTTTGCAAATTATAGCATTTCCCAAATTAGAAATTGGCCGTAAGGCCAATCTATTTACATGTGATACCTGTTAGGGGCAAAAACAATATCATTTGCATGCTCTGGTAGATTTGAGTCTTGTTTCGAGAAAAGAATGATTTTCATAATTTCTCTAATCTTCGATACTTTTCTTATCATGTGAACACAGATGAATAAAACAACAAATAGGTACATGCAAATTGCTACAAGGGTTGAATATATATCACTAATGCTCGTTATGGTGTACGAAACGCTCAATGAGCCGGTCAACATTTCCAATGTTATGATTTTGTATATGAACAAAACCTTTATGAATCTGAATGTCATGTACAAAACTGATGTGTAGCAGACAGTTGGTATGAACAGCATTGCCAGTTCTATTATGAATTTGAGGTAGTCAGTTTTCCTGTCTACGGTCGTGCCGTTAATTATCTGCAGTGATGAAGCTGTTGAGGTCAAAAGGAAGCCGACTAAAGCGACTATTAAAGTAACGATTACGCTTACTACGCTCACGCTGATGGCTATAGGAATAGACCAAATGAGAATGTAGCCAAGTGATAGCAACGTCGATGACAGAGAGTCCAGGAACTCTTGCATCTGCGGGACACTGACCACGACCGCAAGGGCTACCATTGCTTCAGGCCCGATGTTTAAGCCAACAGGGTTGTAAATGTCATTGAATCCAGCGGACGCTGCTATACCAGCAGAGACAATTCCAATCTTACCCCCAGTCGTTCCGAAAAAACCTATGGCAGAATCTATAATACTTTTTGTTCCGTTTACGGCTGCTGCTTCCTTGCTTCTGCTTTGGGTATTTTTTCTCAATTGTTGATTTACACGCAATTCAGCTTTTATTAATGACGCAGTGAATACCAGTGTTTGACCAAAATTCTGAATTTCAACGAACACAGAGCCGCATTCCCTGCCACTCGGTGTTGTGGAGCTTGGGTAATTTAGGCAGTCGATTAGCTTATCAATACCCAGTACGCCATTTTCTCCCACTGTCACTGCTTTCAATAACCCAGCGGACCAGTCGTTAGAGGTTTTAGTAAGCTGAACTGAATCAAGGCTATTGTTCAAAAAATATTGAAGATTGATGTCTGATTCAGCCCTTTCATAGTCAACTGTGAAAATGACTTTGTTATTATTCTCAGATATTAAAATGCTGCCAGACTGGTACATATCAACCTTCATTGAGTTAGCTAGCGTTTCTCCTGGTGTTGAGTACTGATTGTTCTGAAATTCCGTGAATAATATTTTTGGTAGAATCGTCAATATGTTCGGATTCGTCATGAAACGATTGTTAAAGTAAACATTGTAGAAGTTTATTGAGTCAGAACAATTCTTTGGGCTTGAATCCTCTGCACAAGAACGCTCTACACACGCCCTCAACGTTGATTCTAGGGTTTCATCAGCGACAAACGATGTTGAGCTTGAGTCCTGGTTTAGATTTGTCCCTTGCCCTGCGCTATGGTCAACCGTCGAGCAGATCCTGACGTTTCTGTCTGCTGGCATCAGTGACTCTGTGTAAGTGGGCACTTTGTTCAGCTCATCTATTGCACGCCCATGCATGCACTTTGCCGCATCAAAGGCGTAATCCTTGATGCTGCTAGGGCTCATCCCTCTAAGGTTGAAACTGGCTTCGTCGTTGCAATCAAGCTGGCCTGGAGTATAGGTATCGGCCACACCCAAGGTGGGCCTACCCGCTTTTATGATGTTGTCTGCAATCTTCTTGGCATTCAGTGTGTACTCTGTTTCCACGATCCTTTTGGCTGTTTCTATAGCAGAATCTAAGTAGCTTGGGAGCCCAAATCTTTTGGAGATGCTTTCTGTATTCATGTCTACCAAAAAGCTAATGTCTAGAATGCAGCTACCAACCTGATGGAAAGCTTTAATTTCTCCTTTCGATTCGTCAATTGTGAATTTGATTTTTTGCTGTTTAGCAGCTTCTTGGATAGACATACTAGAAGTGCAGAGTTGAAAGCTAATCGCGTTATATTCATTTATCGCTCCGCCAGAGTCTTTGTTCGGAACGAAACGTTTAGGGAATTCAACCCGTGTTTTTTGTGATTCTTCAAACTGATGCGTTTCATCAATGTCTAGCGCTTTAACCACGACCTGAATAGCCAGCTTTGTGAAAAGATTGTACCTAATACCTTGTTCGTTCACAAAAACAGGAGATGCAAATATTAAAATAAGAGCTGAAACAGATCCGGCTGTGATAATGGAGTTCTTATCCTTGAATTTGGTAGAGGCAGCGACAAATATCTTTAGGTAAATGAATCTGCTCAATATCAGAGCAGCTAGGATAGAAATTGCATTGAGCGTATAAAAAATTGCAGGGTTCAGTACTTTTGACGTTCCACTGTTAAACTGATTATTGTTGCCTACGCATTCATGCTTCCCAAATTCATCACCTTGTACTGCACTCTGCGTCATTTCACAGCCAAACATTGATTCCACGAGTGGGCCGGTAAATGATGCCGCACGTTCTTCTTCTGTTAATGACTGCATATGAGCGTTTGCTCTGGTAGCAATATTATCAGCGTTAGCAAATGATGAAATAGTCGATAAGACTATTAAAAATACATAGGTAATGATTTTCATGGTGTAGGGCTTGTTTGTTGTATTATAACATTTTCAAGCCCTTCAATTTTGAGGTACGATTACCGCTGATTGTAAGATTTTACAGAGTCCATTAATCCAGAGCTTAATTTTAGTATTAGATTCACTGATCCAAACGATAACATGCTTAAAAAGCTAATCATGACAGCAATGATTCGCTCTCCCGAATCTGAAAACATAACGTGTCCATTCATTAAGTTAAGTACTCTGTTAAGAAAATGAAGGCTCAATGTGGTTGATACGATAGAAACAATCACTGGCTTGATGAATTCAACGACGAAACCAACCACGTTATCTAAGATACCGCCAGCTTCAAAATGTGAGTAGCTGTCTGTGTACAACAATATGACTCGACTCACTTCCCAATTCAGCAATGCAGTCATCATGACGACAGACGGCACAAAGATAATGCTAGAAGCGAAAGCTAAAAGATTGCTTCTCATGGATGCGAAATTGTCAGCGTCATTCAAACGGCAGAATGCCAAAAGGAAAAATGGCGAAAGCTGGATTGTCATCAAGGTAACGAATTTGTGAGACAACAAAAGCACAAAAAAAGGCAATATTGAAATCAACATCGGTAAGAATCTTAAGAAGTTACTTGCTTGGTCGAGTGTGATACTCATCTTGACAAGACTTGTTCCTATCCCCGCAGCAATGAATGTTGCTGTTTGAGAAAAAGATACTACTGCGCTGCTTTTGTCTTTCTTCCCGATGTTTGCGGCACTGTTACCTTTTACATCTGCCAATTTGGAATTTGCGTAGTCGTTAGCAATTTGACCACTGATCGCTAGGCTCAAGCCAACAGCACGTAGGTCACTGGCCGTTTTGCTGATGCTTGTGGCGTACATCTGATAGCACTTTAAAGGGTGTGTGATTGTGTTTTTGCAACGCTGCAAAGCGGTCATAGGCATTTCAAATGCAAGCCCTGCACCTTGTTGAAGGTCTTTGTTCATGCCTGCAGCAGTGCCATTATCAAAAATCAATTTTTGTGAAATAGCATCTGAATCAACAATGTTCGGAAGTTTCGCGCTTTCTGTCTTCTCGAAATAGTTTCTGACATATTGGCTTATGTTTATTGCACTTGAATAGTCAGGATCGTATCCATGACCTCTAGCCCATTCATCGTCCAGAAAGAAATCGACCGCTTTTCTTTCTGAAATTATCAACACCTTGTCGTTGAACATGTTTTGAGCTGCGCTTGTGTAGCTGGTGTCTTCGCTGTAATTGAAAATATAAAATAGAAAGGTCAAATCACCTTCTTGGAGCATCTTTTTCAACTGGGTCAATGATGAGTCATTTGTTAATGCGCTGCTAAAAGCATCATTGTACGCAAGGATTCTATCTCTCAATTTCGTCTCAAGGGTTTTTCTTGTCTCGAAGAGTTGCTTCTTATAAACGTCTGCGTTTTCCTCTCCTTTGACTTTCCAGTCATCGCCCACACAAAAAATAGATCCTGTGCCTTTAGGGCCACTTCCATTGTGGGCATCTATATATTGCTTCGCAGACATGCGTAGCTGTAGATTTTCTGCACAGATGAGGTTCAGCATTACCACTGCAGCGTTATCAGCCAGCTTGAAATCATTGGGAAGTTCTTTGAGGTAAGTGTTTGCTCTTGAATCTCTATAAAAAATCGACATGGCAGTATTTTTTATATCTTCATACCCTGCGCGATTGTTATCAAATGGCCCACTCAATAATTCGTTTTTAAGCTGATTAGCAGTAGCTTCGACCGTTGTTAAATCAGCTTCGTCTCTGTATCTTTGATCGTATCGAACTGCTTGAAAGTAAGAATTCGCTGCACCAGCATTTAACTCTGATTTGAAAACCGTTACAGGGTCTAGCTCGAAAAGCAGATTTCCTTTTGGACTGTATTTTTCAAAGGTATAGCTCACGTCTTCTTTTTTAGATAAATCATAAAGAGAGTCTGAAACTACCCAATTTGAGGAATCGCTTTTGTAGAAAATGTCGTTGTAATGCTGGCTTGAATGTCGTGCAACAATAGCTTTGAGTATGAGTTGTTCTGTCCATGCAGACGCTGTATAGGCCGCTTGGGTCTGCGATACATCATCCTTAACCCCCGTGTCAGGATCAACAATATCTCTTACCAGACCACCCGTTTGGAGCATGTAGGTATAGAGCTGCATTTCATATTGAGTTAAAGAGTTACCAATCATCGTGAGTCTAATGCCAACAGAATCAATGATTGATAATGAGTTTTTAGGGCCAACAAGGCCGAACCCAATTAAACCTACTGCAAAAACTGCCAAAAATAGGTTGGTCAACAAGCTGTATCTTGCCTCTACCGTTTCTCCGCTCTCATTTTTCTTGTCGCCAAAATTTCCTAGAAAAGCATTGAAAATAATTTGAGCAATTAATATTAAACCGGCTATTAGTGCGACTATATATACAATGCTGCGAAAAAATTCTTTATCTCTTCTTGTCTGTTCTTGGTTTGATTCGTCAAACCTTAATTGTGATTCTGATTTTTCATTTTGGATTTTTGCGTAGGTCTCGTCCTGATCCTTTGTGAAAACCATCACCCCCTCACCATAGGAGCTTGTCAGTAACTGTAATGATTTGTTATTCGGGCAGAGAACCATTGAATTTGGGTCAACGGTTTTGTTGTCTGCTTTGAATCCACACTCCGATGCAGATGCTTGAGACAGAGACATGAAAGGCAATAGAAGAAGAGCGAGAGCTAATTGACGCATTAGTAATAGGTTTTGTTTTCTAAATTATACCATTTTGCTTTGTGAATTCCGGCTGGTAAGGCGATTGCCATTTTTACCCATTTGCCAAGCTCCTCATGAACCATCCACCGTCCTTGGCGGGGAAGTGTGTGGCTCTCGCTCTGCTTCCTACTCCACCACATTTGCATAGCTGGCGGCCTACTGTGCCGGGGAGACAAGCAAGCTCCTGGTGAGCTGTGAGAAAGATCAGACGTTGTTAGGTTGCTTTGTTCTCTGTTCTCAAGCTGTGATCCAAATATTTTTTCAAAATCGTTTTAATCGACTTCCATGCACCTGATCGAGTTTGACTATCAGAAATGACACGGGGGAATAGCGTTTCCCTAGATATCCGATTTTTATTTTTTCCGAAAAACTTTATTTCCATTTTCTAAATGACCTCTAGCCTAGAGAAACTAAGAGCTGCATCGATGTGCGAGCCTCTATGTGTTATTTATCAAAATCATCATTTCGAATTTAATGTTTTCAGACTGTATAAAAATCTGTTTTTTCTTAATTTTGGTTGTTTGACAATGTTTTTAAAACCATTAAAGTTTGCTTCATCGAATCATAGGGATTCGACAATATGAGGCAAACACAATGGCTAACGTATACCGCACAGAATATGAAGTAAAAGGCACAGCGCAAGAAATTAAGAAGTTTATTGTCGAGGTTATAGGTGATGGTGCAACTGAACGTCAATATTTCGATTTGGAGAAGATTATTCCTTTGGATGGACAAGAAATGGATACCGCATGGGGAAGTGAAAGTGAAGCATTCAATTTTCAGCTTTGTCATGTGAGTTCCACGAAAATCGTTTTCCGGTTTGATACCAATAATTGCACACCTCTCCACGTATGCTTTGCACTTATGAATAAATACACTCTCCTTACGTTCAATGTTCGCTCATGTTGTGAATTGCTTATTGAGGCGGTTCGTTTCGTGAAAGATCCCCGCATCCAAGGCATTGGCTGTGAATGTCATGAGTGGAATGATGATGGTGGAGTTTGGAGAAAATACATCAAAAATGAAGCCAAATATCTATGGGGTTATTCGAACAAACCCAACCTTGAAAAGCGTGGGTTTGTAAAAATAGGGAATACCTATGTAAAGGTTCATTTCGGTATTTCGCTTGAGGAGCTGCGTCCACGTTTCAAGGTTTCCTAACGATAATCGCTAAAGTACATCTTATTTGCACTACCTGAAATATCTCTATTTCTAAAGGCTGATTGAGTTCAGCAGTGCAAGCCCGAAAAGTTAAAGTCTTTTCCGCTGGTTCATTCTGAATCCGTGCATCGCTCTGTGCGCGTGTGAAATATTTGGGCTCAAAAGCCAAACTGCTTGGCTTCATTGATTCTGTAGTTAGTGATTGCGTTTCTAAAATTTCAAAGCCATCAAATGAGATTGTTCTGTGTGACCTGTTCAGCGGGTCGGGCAGGGTAGCGAATCACTTCAAAAATCGTTTCAAGGTCGTAGCTAATGACCTGGAGTACTACTCCTATGCGACCTTGGAAAACCTGCTGAACAATGATCCTTCGACCGTCTACGAATGTCAGCCGATCATCGACTACATGAATCACTGCATGGATGGTGTGGAAGGCTTCATTTTTCAGAACTACAGCGAGTCTGGTGGCCGCACCTTCTTCACTAATGGCAACGCCATGAAGATCGATGCTGGGGTTGCGCTTGTGTACGAGCTGTATGGCAATGGGGAGCTGACTGATGGGCAGTTCTACTACTGCCTCTGCTCTGTCCTAGAGGCTGCTGACAGGGTGAGCAACACGACAGGGCTGTACTCATCGTTCCTAAAGAAATTCACTGGTGCTTCGCTCAAGCCCATTGAGTTCAGAGGGTTTGACCTGAAAGATCCCGTGGCAAGCAATGAGGTGTACCAGGGAGACGCTAACGAGCTGTTGCAGCGCGTTAGTGGTGACGTTTTGTACCTCGATCCACCGTACACGTCCATGCAGTACAGCAATGCTTACCACGTCCTCAACACTATTGCGCAGAACGAGCGCCCAACGATCCATGGGATCAGCGGTCGGCCCCAAGGCCGGAATGTATCTCCATGGGCTAGCAGGCCAAAGGTAGAAGGTGAGTTTAGGCGGCTCGTTGAGACTGCCAATTTTGAATACCTGGTCATGAGCTATTCCAACGAAAGCATCATGCCGATGGATCTGATTGCTGATGTGATGAGTAGTTACGGCAAATACCAAAGAAAGGAAATGCAGTACAAGAAATTCAAATCACGTAAAGAAGCTGCCAATGAAATTTACGTGACTGAATATCTTCATGTGTTGCACAAGAATAAATGATCTACTGTTTTTATTAATATATTTGAGTAGGAGGGACTCCAAAATGGTTACTACAGACGATTATGCAGTGTTATTCGGTTTTATGAGTAGGGAGGAATGTGAAGCAGAATTAAAAACGCATAAGTCATCGTTTCCAATGTTCGCCGGTTTCAATAATAGGACTTCAGGTTTTACGATTCATCCTAAACGCAAGCCGGTCTACGAAATAATTTCGAGATTAATGTTCGCTACGTGGAATGAATATTTAAGATTTGATAACGACTGCTCCGATGTTCGAGCAAGGTATCTATGTAATGATATTTTTAAAAAGTGCTTTCGTCGTAAAGTTCAGGATTTAGAATTTGAGAAGATTTTTAAAGCTTTCAATAGGATCTACAAAGCTGCCTTAAAATCAAATAATCATGTTCCTTTTTTTAAAAACGTAAAAAAGAAATCTCATGATGCAAAAACAGACTGCTAACAACGCGGTTTGTTGATGTTGGTGTAAAGCTCGAGAGAGCTTTACATTCCTGATTTATCCCTTCGATTTCGTAGGGTCAGAGCTACGCGGGTAGGTGCGTTCTTCCTGGATTGTCCCATCTTCCTTGTGGACTTTCAGAGAGGCGGTTTTGCCCTCTAAAAACTCAACCGCTAGCTTGATGATTTCAGCCTTGGTATCAGCAGTCTTCGACGCCCGTTCAGCACCTTGCTTCTTGAGAATCCAATGGTCGCCAGACTTTGTGATGTGGTAGGTATCCATGAAGCCTCCTATTTTTTAAACCCGATCATTCGACGCATATCAGCAGTGATCGTTTGTTTTATTTTGCCGTAGTCCTCCCATGGGTCTTCCCCAAGCTCACCAAGACGTTCATGAAGGTTATGTATGTTCCAGATGTTCGCCCCTTTTATCTCCTTCACTTCTTCTTTGAAGAGTGGCACCGACACCGGCAGTCCTTCGCGTGTGCGAGCTGCATAGGCATTGATAGTAGTAGCTCCTTTGCCGTTGCGCAGATAGTCGATGAAGATCTTGCCTACACGATTCTTCGGGCCTGATACGGCTGAAAAGCGATCAGGAATGAGCTTGGCCATGTGCTGAACAATCTTCTGGCTGAACCCCTTCACAGTGTCCCAGTCGTCTTTGGGGGTGAGCGGAACCACGATATGGATTCCCTTGCCGCCGCTGGTCTTGATGAAGGACTTCAACCCCAGCTCATCGAGGATGGTCAGCGTTAAGGTTGTAGCTTCGACCATGCTTTTCCATGGCAATGCTGGATCAGGGTCGAGGTCCAGCACGAAGCGGTCAGGACGATCCAATTCCGGTGCTTTCGCATTCCAGGAATGGAACTCAATGGTACTCATCTGCACAGCACCAACTAGTGCTTCAGCGTTGTTGATGAGCATCACTGATTCACCTTCGACTGTCTCAATGCCGGGTATCGGTAGTCGCTCAACGTTTTTCTGAAAGAACAGCTCTCCGGCTATCCCTTCAGGGGCACGTACCAAGGCAATGGGTCTGTCATGCAGTGTAGGAAGAATCCAATCAGCAATACTCACGTAGTACTCAGCGAGCTGCATTTTCGTAGTGCCACTGGATGCGTCTATTACCCGATCAGGGTGTGTGATTCGAATTTTGCCAGATGTGGGCTTTGGGTCAGCTTTGACTGGTTTTTTCTTTGCCGCAGGCTTTGTTTTTTTGTCCTGTACATCTGTTGCCGGCACTGGTGTTTCTTCGGTGATTTCCTTGGCAGGTTTGTCGTTCCGTAAGCCGTGGAAAACCGAATGACGCACTGAACCATCCTTGGTGATTTCAGCGTAGGCGACCTCGGCCAACAGTTCCGGTTTAAGCCAATGCACGCCACGAGCATCTGCCCCGGTAGGTGGATTTACTACGGTGGGTTTGGAGGTCTCCAAAGGCTTTAGCTGCTCAAGGATGGTCCGTAGGGTGCGCTCGTTGAAGCCAGTACCCACTTTGCCGCTGTAGCGAAGCTCGCCGCTGTCCTTGTCATGCAGTCCAAGCAGAAGCGCCCCAAACGACGTTCTAGCCCCTTTGGGCTCGCTATAGCCAACCACAACGAATTCTTGGCGGTGCTTACATTTGAGCTTTATCCAGTTATCCGAGCGGCGGGATACATATGTACTCCCTGCACGTTTTCCTATCAAACCCTCCATGTGCATTTGACAGACAGAGGTAAGAAGGTCGCTGGCTTCTTCACCAAAATCCTCTGAGAACCTGATGATGTCGTCTTCACTGCGTTCAACAACCTGGGCAAGGGCTGCACGTCTTTCTTCGACAGGAACTTCTCGGAGGTCTACCCCGTTGAGGTAGGGCATGTCGAACAGGTAAAAAACGATGGCTTGGCTCTTACCTGATTCGAAAGCGTTCTGGAGAATCTGGAAGCTGGGTACGCCTTCATCGTCAGCGGCAATGACTTCCCCATCAAGCCATGCTGACTCGAGAGCCAGGCTTGCCAATGCTTCTGCTTGCCGATGCAGCTTGGAAGTCCAATCGTGGCCGTTGCGGGTGAATAGCTTCACCTCACCGTTATCAATTCTTGCCATCAATCGATAGCCATCAAACTTGATTTCGTACCGCCAGTCTCCAGCGGGGGCCGTCTCCACTAGGGTAGCGAGCTGGGGTTTGATTATGTCGGGAATTGGAGCTGGTTTAGCCCCAGTGAGCTTGCCAGTTTTAGCTCGTTTGCGCGGCTCCGGCACCTCTTCAACAGCTTTGGCCTTGGGCTGTTTTCCCCGCTTTTTCGGTATGATTGTGCGATCACTCAGAACGGAATCGGGCAGCTCTTTCACCACGTCAAATTCAGCCTCTGGCTTTGCTGCCGAGTCCTGGTGCTTGATGAGGAACCAAGGCTTTGATTTGCCTTCTTGGTGTGTTCTGACAAGGTTCCAAAGGCCGCCGAGCTTTTCGCCTTCCAGCTCAAATTTCAGCTTCCCCTTTTTGTACGATTCAACTGGATCACCTATGCATTTCCATATTCCTCGATCCCACACAATCACGTCACCGGCGCCGTAGTGGCCCTCCGGGATGTTCCCCTCAAAGGTGGCGTAATCAATTGGGTGATCTTCAACCTCCATTGCCAGACGCTTTACCTGGGGATCAAGGCTTGGGCCTTTCGGGACCGCCCAGCTTTTCAGAGTGCCTTCGATCTCGATTCGAAAATCATAGTGCAGACGGGAGGCATCATGCTTCTGGATACAGAACTGCAGAGCATGGTCTTCTGCCTTCTTTTTTCGGGTGCTTTTCTCTGCGCCTGAAGGTTCCGGGGTGGCATCAAAGTCACGTTTTTTGTTGTATTCGTCTAATGCATCGGCCATCACAACCCCTCCCATATTCTAAAGTTGAGAGGAACCAAACAACCGACTAGTTCCGGTTTTGTGCCGATGGTGGAGTTCTACCGAAACCTGATCTGAATTTCTGAGCTTGGGTGGCATCACAACACTGCCACTTGAAGTTCTACGATGAGGGTCAGGATTTGAACATTGCATGCCTAGGATGGGGATCGTTGATTTGGAAGCCGGGTGTGCTTCTTCTGGCTTCTGAGTGGTTCAATGATGGGCCGCAATTGCCAATCGAATTTTCAAGGGTTGGCGGTGGGTGTTAAGACTGCCGTAGCTCACACAACGTTGTGGCGGTAGGTTTTACGATGGTGCAAGGAGCAAGTAGGGGCCGCGCACCAACCAGATCCATGACCACTGGGGAATACAGACCTTAGAAGTCGCCGAAATGAGCTAAAATACGGGCTCTAGCTGAGCACCTGTACAGTGTGTGACTTCTTCCAGCTAAGCATTTCTAACAATGCACCGCGGTACGGGGCGCAGATAACACGCGCTATTAATCTAGACATCAGTTAAGTCTTTTTATAAAAACGATTTTTTGGACTTCTGAAATGTGACAGTAGGATGCTCACCAAACGACTGCATATAGTATTTGCAGAATACATGGTAATTCAGAAAACCTACTTGACAAGCCACCTCTTGCGGACGAGCGAGAGCCCCTCCTTTTGAAATGAGTTCTTTACTTTTAAGCAATCGTTCATTTCTAAGAAATTCAATTGGACTCATATTTTTATAGCGTTTGAAGCCGGTTTGCAGTGATCTAACGCTTATGCCAGCAAATTTGGCGATTTCACCTACTGTTAATTCAGGGTCTGCATTCGCAGTCATATACTCTGCCGCTCTTTTTATTTCAAACGGTGTCGGTATGGCTACCCCAGCTGCGCTGTCGAGCGCGCTACTGTAATTACTGTTGAAATTTGATAGCACAAATCCAACCATGCTTTCTTTTAAGCTACTCGCCACTTTCTCTAACGGGGCACGAGAGTTTTCGGCCAGATCAAAGATCGTGTTTACAAGTCCGAGTATAAACCGACTTTTCCATACCTCTGGGTTGGGCTTATCGAAATGCACTCTCGTCTTAGGTGGCGCTCCTAGTAGAGCCGAGAGGTATCTAAACATGTCCGTGTTATCTATATATACAGTGGTATATGTGATGCCCGGAGCATAATGTGAAGCAGATATTTCGCGCACATCAGCAACTGCAAGAGTGCCAGCATTGGCTCTATAGTTACCAACGCTAGTTCTCCAAGTGAATTCACCTGCGTGAGGAATGGTGATTAGAAAGCCATTCGTTTCGTTTTTCATCTCATAGCCCCAGCCAGTGTGGCTGATCGTCAAACTGACGAACGACTTCCCGAGAATGCAAGCCTTTTTTTGGTAATGTAAACGACCGCCGTGACCTGGAAAAATCTCCATGTCGTTATCATGAGCTTGGAAATGGCAAGCTGCAATTTCCGTACTTTGAATTAACAAACGAGTGAATCGGTATATATCCATCGCTAAACCCTGAGCAAAACGTTATCCGATGTTATATCATGTCATTTATCAGAGTAATTTGTTATCTGACAAGCGTGCTTCTCGCGCCGCCGAACCGTCGCATCCTGATATCGCCCGCACGCCTCACTAGCCTCTTATACAGCACGGCGGGGCCGAGCGGCCTTACGCGGTTATTCGGCATTGTGGAATGTGAAGTGCATCTCACCATGAGTATTCTCCAAGGACCTCAGCATTTTGAATCCATGATCATGGGATCTGCTTTTGCTAACCCTCGTCCTATCTATGCCAAAGCGCAAAGTAACTAGTTTTGGGATTCCCGTTTCTTAAGCGTCACCCAATATTCCATGCCACGTTGGTTATGCCTAAACTTAGTGCCTCTGAGCTAGTGATGCTAATCGATTTTTCCTACCGAACTTTGGGTATGGATCTAAATCCGGAATCTACCGCTGCCCAATATAGCGCCTTGGAATCATCTATCGCCACAGTGCAAATATAAAAGCTTTTGAACTTATTGCGGGGTAAATATGAAATCTTATAGTGTTTCTATTCAGGCATGTTTGAGGCCCACGTTACCAGTAACTATTTTTTATATGTTTTCGCCTCAAAAAGTTTGTCACTGAAATGCTCTAGAGTGTGGATGCATTCCACTAGTACTTCCCGATACTTCTGATAGGCCTTGAACACTTCCGGGTCGGAAATGATAGGGTTCGCTCCGGCGGCGTCAGTCAAGATTACGTTGAGATCCTGGAGCGTTGAACTCAACCTAGTTCGCACTGCACTCTTAAGCTCAGATAGCGAAAATACCAGATTTAGCATTTCTTTTTCGAGGATGACGGCTGGTATTGATATAGGCTGAGTGGAGGTTTTAGCGTCACCTGCGCCAGTAGCGTTGGCAACAGCCTTGCTTGCGCGCAGAAAGTTTTCCTCGATTACATGCACAGAGGCCATTATAGCGTTGGAATTTTGTATGACTCCATTCGTGAGTCTTTCACAGCTGGTCATAGCAGCGAGATAGTAAGCTTCAAGCTTAAACATGTATTAGCTCTCAATGATAGGGTAGGTGAAGCACTATATTTGCCCTTCTCCGCAAAGTGGTGATCTTAAGGTAAAATTTCTTGCGCATTTCTTGAAACCTGCGTTTTTTTTGGAGACTTAGTTATGGAGTGATGTATTATTGCCACTATGGGCCGTCATAGTTGCGACACTTCACTAGCAGCCACTCCCGCGGCGTCGACGGTCTGCTTTGAGTGGAAAGTAGCCGGCCATGGCCGGCCGATTTCGGCCCAAAAAAGACATTTGATCTAGGGTAGCGATCGCCAGAGCATGAAGCTCGCGGTCGTTCATGTATTCGGCATTATGACCTAAGCGCGCTATTGACCGGCCGACCAATGTTCGCTCGCTTATTGGCGTCACTATATAGGTGATAACGGAATGATTCTTAGACACCTTCAATGCACGTGGAGTACTGTATCATTTGCGAGTCTGATGACTTTTAGTGCTTCAGTTTTCGCTTATGAAGACGTGCAAAGTAAAATACAAGCAGGAATTAATGACCGATGGTTGTTAAGAGTAATGGCACTGGAGATCATACCCGTTGAACTCGCGTCGGAAATTTCCACAATCGGTGGTAATCTGGAAACTCCACGAACGCGACAGATTGGTATAGACCTCAGTTACTCTGTCACAGAGAATTGGGTGGTTGAATTCCAAGGCGGACCATTCGATCGTGAATATCGAATTAAGGGATCTCGAATAGGGGATTTCAAGGTTGGTTCCATTTCCCAAATTGCGTTATCAATGTCGTTGCAGTATCACTTTTATCCAAATGCTCAATGGAGCCCTTATGTGGGCTTAGGCCTAAATCATACTTGGACGCGTGATGTAAAACCGGCTGCCGGAATTCCGAAATTCGAAGTGCGTGAAATTACCAGTGGGATAATGAGCACTGGGCTTGATTACCGTCTGAGTCGATATTGGACGTTGAGCACCAGTCTGCGTTATGTAATAAGTCCAAAATATGAATTCCAGGGTCAGGGATTTAACTCAACCGTTTCGATGAATACGCTGGTCGTAGGGGGAGGAGTAGGGTACCGATTCTGATCCACTTTCAATCCGATTACTCATTGTCGATATGCATAAATCTGGATTCAAAGGATGAACCATGCTCTCAATTGAAACGCTCTACTTTACCAGTACAATCAGTCGCGTAACTATTCTTTTTATTTTTGGGGTTTTGCTAATAAGCCAGCCCCGGGATCGCTATCTTTGGCACTGGTGCGTCGCTTTAATGTGCTCAGGTATAGGCGCATTCATTGATGGGCCCTACGGTGAGGTGGTCAAGCCATCGTTGGTGCTCCAACAGCTCGCTATGACTGTGTTCGTGATCAGTCTTCTAGCCTCATGGACTGGCTTGCGGCTCTTTTATGGGCGGTCAGCACATTTTTCCTGGTGGGTTATTAGCCCTACCCCCAGCATAATTTACATACTTGGTATTCATTTCGGCGCACCCGCTGAAGTGATGATGCCTTTTTTGTATCTAGCTGCCGCGCTGCTGGCCTCCTTCCCATTTTATGAAATACTCGCCTCGCCTGACCGACGTATTATTTCCCAGTATGTGGTGGCTTTGGCCTTCGCGGTTTATACGTTCATATTGACGATTTCCGGCGTCCTAATACTAATGGGTAAACTCGCTGCGGACGCTAAAAGCAGTGCTGTCATGTCCATGACTTTCGACCAGATCGCAAGCATACTGATTTATTTTGGCTACATCGCTATGGCTGGCGAGCGAGCTGCTCTGCACCTCCACCGTCAAGCCGAAACCGACACTCTGACCGGGCTAACTAATCGCCGAGGAGGGAGTCGGATGCTCGAGCGATTGCATACTGAAACTGCTGAAAAACGCCAATACAGTGTTTTGATTGCCGATATAGATCATTTCAAACACGTCAACGACACGTACGGCCATGAGTCGGGCGACACCGTGTTGAAGTCGCTGGCAGAGCGCCTGACAAAGGTGATGCGCAAAAGCGACGGCGTTATACGCTGGGGCGGAGAAGAGTTTTTGATCGTGTTGCCCCACACCTTGATCAATGAAGCGGAAATTTTGGCCGAACGCCTAAGGCAGCAGGTAGCTGCAGAGCCCTTCATTTTGATAGTGCGAAATATAGACGTCACGCTCAGCTTGGGTATTGCTATGTACCAGGAAGGTGATTCGACATTCGCCGACACTATTGCGCGGGCAGACAAAGCGCTCTACCAAGCCAAACAGCAGGGTAGAAATCGTGTAGCGGTCAGCAGTAACACAGAGAGTGATATCTAACATTAACATTACACTTAATCTTAAGCATACGCATTGGCGGTGCCGCAATGGCTGGAAAGTTTGGTCCGCAGACTATCTAGGCGCAGCTTCCGGATATGCCGTAGGCTGGAAGAATTTATTCCAGCTTCTTTTAGAAGCCAGTGCAATTCGAATTTTTCATGACCACATCAGTAAGTCTTTCACAGCTGGTCATAGCAGCGAGACAGTAGCCTCAAGCCGAAACAGGTAATAGCTCTCAATACCGCAGTTGCATCGAACTACATTTTTTTCCGTATAGTCGGGGCGTTAAGGAACATTTCTTGCGCTTTTCTTAAATCCTGCGTTTTTTTTGAAGTTCTATCTAGCGAGTGATGTAGCATTGCCACTCTGGACCGCTCTAGGCTTTCTCCATGGTAGTTATGACTGGACGTCCGGATAACCAATCTACTTTATCCCCGAATGCAAACCTGGGTGCTATCAGCTTCGTATTAGTTTGAGTATGGAGAAGGACGTTTTTCAAGACCCAGAACGAGTTTACGTCGACCACCGCCATCTTCGCCTCGCCGATGCGCGCGTAATCGCCGCAATGCAGGTTGAGGTTGGTGATATATCCATACACGGCTGCCAGTGATGGGTGCGCCGCAGGTTGCATTCGGCCGCTTCCGGTCGACCTAAAAAACCCTAAGCGCCCTTGCGCTTACCCTAACGTCGCACAGAGGTTCTTATGTTTCTTAGGCGGTTGAAAATTGCTAGACGCACCTTGGCCTGTTTTACGGTTATGGTGTTTCTTATTTTAGGGCTCGGTTTTTTCAGTTTGAAACAGATGTACGAAATTCGTGAGGCAGGTTTGGAAATCGAGAACCATTCCCTACCCGGTATTGCGCTAGGAGATGACATAAATTTAGCTTTTGCCGACACCCGCTATTCAGTGATGAAAATGCTATCGACACGCAACCCTGACGAATCGGCCAGCGAACGCGACGAGCTCAACCTACGCATCGATAAGTTTTTCCAATCGCTGAAGCAGTATAGATCTGTCATCCAGTCCAGCCGCGAGCAAGAGCTCGTAGATGCTATAGCGAAGGACTTCGCGGTATACCGTGATTATGCTGCTGAATTCTCTTCGCTTGTAGCAGGGGGCCAATTAGATCGAAGCAGAACGTTGGCATGGACCGACATGGCGGAAGTTGCGAAACCAATCATCGCTGACCTTGAGGAATTGGAGAAGCTGAACGACGGTTCAAAAGACACGTCCATCACTAGAGCCAGTACTGCTTATGACTCTGCCCAGCGCGTGTGCTACATCATCATGGGGTTGTCTGTAGTGATTACTCTTCTTTTGGCTTGGCGTTTAACTGCTAGCCTCTCTGGCCCAATTGGCCAGGCTTTAGCGGTATCTGAAACTATCGCATCCGGCGATCTGAGGGGCTCGACAGTGGACCAGTCCGGCAGAGATGAGGCAGCTCTGCTTCTGCAGTCGATGGTCAGAATGCGAGATAATCTTCGCAGCATCCTGGGTCACGTCGACGCGACTGCAGACCAGCTTGCCACTGCTACTGAGCAAATGTCGGCACTCATGCGCAGCAGCAATAGTGATCTGTTAGTGCAGAACAATGAAATTGAAATGGCTGCCACGGCAGTCACTGAAATGAGCGCAGCTGTAGAGGAGGTTACCCGCAACGCAGTGTCGACTTCCGAAGAATCAAAAGCTTCGGCGCAATCAGCCCGGATTGGGCAGGAAGAGCTGAGGATGACGGTGACGTCGATTAAAGATCTGACGGACAATGTGGCCGAAGCATCCAATGAGGCACGACAACTGGCTGTCAAAGCATCTGAGATAACCAAGGTGCTGGAAGTCATCCGTTCCATATCAGAGCAAACCAATCTTCTTGCACTGAATGCTGCCATTGAGGCTGCGCGAGCAGGCGAGGCCGGTCGCGGATTTGCCGTGGTGGCAGACGAAGTGCGTGGACTGGCGCATCGCACCAGTGATTCCACGCGCGAGATCGAAAGTATGATCGGACATGTGCAAAAAGGTAGCCAAGACACAGTCGCCGCATTGGCACGCAGTGGCACACAGGCCGAACGTACCAAGGAACAGGCCGAGTCGGCCAGCGCAGCACTTTCATCCATTGCCGCTTCAGCACTTGCCATAGATGAGCGCAATACCTCGATTGCCAGTGCCTGTGAAGAGCAGACGCAGGTTGCTCGTGAAGTGGACCGAAGCTTGGTTCGAATTAGAGATTTGTCTTCACTATCGGCGGTACGCGCCGAACAAACGGACAGCTCCGGGCAGGGGCTCGCCGATCTTGCTAACGGATTAAACGACCGCCTTAAACAGTTTAAGTTATAGAGGTAGAAACTCTGTGGGGGCAAAGCGTACAACCCTAAACGTAAGTCCGGCCAAGAGCTTCCAGCGTTGTAAACGGTTAGCGTAGTCTGCGCAATGTCCGATAAACCATGGCCTTTCAGGCTGATAGAGAAAACAACTTGCATTAATCTGCAACGGTGCCGCTATGTTCAATTCCCATTTGAAGAAGATAATCCAGGCGCAACACGATGAACTGGCAACACTGCGGCAACTGCACGCGGGAATGGATAAGGTAATGCTCTCCATCACCTTGGATCCAGAATTTCGCATAGTCGCCAGCAACGCACTGTTCAGTCAGACCTTGGGCTACGACGCCGAAGCCTTAAGCGGCCGTCTCATGAGGGAGATCGTCCCGGTCGACGAGACTCAAGTGCCGTGCTCGCGCAATTTTCGCTCCGCCGTGGCCAGCGGTGATCCGGTAAGTGGGACCTACCGCTTCCTGCACAGCGACGGCCGCTTATTCTGGTTGAGGATCGTATGGCAACCGATCCGGGACGTGGACGGCAGGCTGAGTCATATCCAGGGATATGCCAGCGATGTCACCGATAGTACTGAAAGTGGCAGGGAGAACGAGGCGATCATCAAAGCCCTGCTACGGTCCACGGCGGTCATCGAGTTTGACTTGAGCGGGTATGTATTGACCGCAAATGATCAATTTCTGCGCGGTATGGGTTATGCCTTAGGGCAAATCAAGGGCAAGCACCACAGCAAGTTCTGCACAGCTCAGGAATCTGCATCCAGCCGATATAAGGAGTTCTGGGCAGCCCTTAATCGTGGTGAATTCGTCGCCAGTCGTTTAAAGCGCGTTGACAGCAACGGCCGAGAGGTCTGGCTCGAAGCCACCTACAACCCGGTGTATGACGCCGAGGGCAACCTCTACAAGGTAGTGAAATTCGCCACAGTGGTCACGGATCAGGTCGAGCGCGAGAACGAGGTGAGCGCCGCAGCAGGCATTGCTTTTGAAATCTCCCAAAAGACTGACCTCAGTGCTCAGCGCGGCGCCGCAGTGGTTCAAGACACAGTGGAGACCATGCGAAAGATTTCAGAAGAAATGCAAGCAGCCTCGGGCGGCATCGAAGCTCTGGGCAAGCAATCGCTGCTGATCAGCTCTATCGTGCAGACCATAGGCGGCATTGCTCAGCAAACCAACCTGCTGGCCCTCAACGCGGCCATAGAGGCCGCGCGCGCTGGCGAGCAGGGTAGGGGTTTCGCAGTGGTGGCCGACGAAGTTCGCCAACTAGCCTGGCGTACCAGTACGGCAACTGAGGAAATCGTTAGCGTGGTCCAGCAGAACCAGGCGTTGGTAGACGAAGCGGTGCGCAGTGTTACCAGCAGCAGGGGCCAGGCCGAGCAGGGCCTAAGCCTTGCCAATGAGGCAGGTTCGGTGATTGTCGAGATCCAAGATGGCGCACGGCAAGTCGTCGGCGCAGTGAGTCGGTTCGCCAATCAGCTAAGTAATTGAGCCGCTCGGTTGCAATGAGTCGCTTCTGGTTTGTCAGGCACCCATCGCGTGAACGGCTACTTGTTACCGATTGCTGGGCGACGGCGAAAACATCGGGTGCTGGTCCGACTTTAGAGGAAGCGCTACCCGGCCTGGCCTCATTATTGGGCGTAGGTCGGTGTGGTGCTACTAGTTGAGAACATCTTATTTAGGAGATGCATATGTCCAAATTGGCAGAGTTCGTGAATTAGAAAGTATCTGGCCGAACAACTGGCAGCTTTGGAGTCAATGAAATGTGACTCCGGACTGCAACGCGAAATCGAATTCGAGCGAAAGCTGCGCGGGTTGCTGGGTGAGTATAGCTATAGCTTGCGTAATATTATCGCTCTCCTCGATCAAAATGCTGCGAGTCGTCAGGCTCCAGTTGGTATTTCTGCTCCGGCAAAAGGCACGCGCCGCGCGCGTCAAACAAAGCAATACCATAATCCACACACAGGCGAAGTCATCAAAACAAAAGGTGGCAATCACACGCAGCTTAAACAATGGAAAACCGAGCACGGCACCGATGTGGTTGAGTCTTGGCTCAAGACATGACCGCATAAACCACTCGTGTAAACAGGCCCTGTGGTGCCTTCTTTGTTAGAAGTGTTATGGCTAGTGGCGGCTAATCGAGTGATTTGACGTGATGATCTCCTCTGGAACGTGTAGTACGAGTGTTGCCTACTTCAAGAATCAAGTGCCACTCAAATTCCTTGCCTGCTGACTCATGTCTCTTGCGATTTTTCCCGCTAGATTTTTGCTGAGCCTCGTGCCAGCTACTACCGTAAGCGTGAGCAAATTCCTGATGACAGAGCTGATGGTGTTGGCGTCTTAACTATCACTAGCTCCACGGTAGGAGTCCTTGGAAAGTGGGCTGCTGACCGTCAGTTGGACGCCGTAATCTGGACTGACTTGCCTCCACGATTTGAAGATGTTGAAGGTTTGATACCCTCTCTCGATGATGTGCTTTCGTACCTGATCTCCTTGGATGGAAAGACGTTGGAACACGCCAAGGCGTATATGGAAAACGTTCCTGAACAGATCGATACGCCCTACCGGCGAGAGATCAAAAAGCTCGGGTGGGACTGATGAGCAAGGACAGCAAGACATTGCTCGTTGGGATCTTCGATCAGCTTCGTGTGTTACGTGCAACGGTCGCTGAATTGGAATCTGTTGCTGAGATCGAGGTTGATGCTCTCCGGGGCAGGCAGACTGTCGATGTGGATGACTCAATTCACCTGTCATTCATGAAGCTTCAAGACCAGATAGGCGAGATGGAAGAAACCCTAGCAACGATTGCTGAAGCCACAGGCGAGATTCCCAAGCTGTGATTGAAGGAGAAGGTTTATGTGTGGTCGATTCGTGATGTTCAGAAGCCTTGATGAGTATGTGCAGGAACTCGACCCCCAAGGTGATCTGTTCGCCAAGGTGGATAAGACGCCCATTGGCCGATACAACATCGCTCCCAGCACTGACGTTCCTGTCATTCACGCCGAGCCTGACGGCCCGCAGATCTCGCCCGTGCATTGGGGTTGGAAGCGCGAGGTGTCTTGGCCGAAGCCGAAGGTTGTACAGCCGATCAATGCCAGAATCGAAACCATAGCGCGAGGCCGGTTCTATAAAACTCTTTTCCCTGACCATCGTGCGCTGATCCCAGCGGACGGCTGGTATGAATGGGTCAAGATACCTGGTGATGAGAAGAAGCAACCGTTCTTCATCAGGTTGAAGACTCGCAAGCCTATGTTCTTCGCTGGACTGGCCCAGGTAGAGCCAGGTCCTTTACCTGATGAGCCACCGGGCTTTTTAATCATTACTGCCGATGCAGCCGGGGGCATGGTAGACGTTCATGACCGTAGGCCAGTGGTTCTTTCTCCCGAGCTTGCGCGGGAATGGCTTTCCCCAGGTCTGACGAAGGATCGGGCAAAGGAAATCGCCCGCGACCTTGGCGAACCTGCAGAAGATTTTGAGTGGTATCCCGTCTCAAAAGACGTTGGCAATGTGAAGAATAAAGGCGAGTATCTGATTAAGTCGATTACATGAACAAGTAGAGATAGGCTGTGTAGCAAAAAACAGTGAAGCCTAGGTGATTGAAGCATAAAAGGAATTTTCAGATGAATCTTAAATTCAATTCACCTGTGGAAAAAGCCGCTTTGGATTTTGCCTATATTTTGATGGTGAAGTCCGCAACCTATCCAGTCTATATTAATACCAATAATACGCACATGGAGCCTGATGGTTCGCTGTTATTCCGGGCGCTGAACATTGAAACTCTCGAAAGCGAAAATCTATACCACTCAATGATGCACTATGAGCGTCTCGGTAAATTAGATTTTTTCAATATAGGCGAAGTGCTTACCGAAAAAGCACAGAAGAAAATGGTTCAGCTTTGCCAGAAGCGGTCCTGCCTACCTCATTCATTTACCTTTGTTGAGCTAATGGCTCAGATCGATGTGTTTAGCAGTATTGAAGAAAATACGGCAAAAGATGAAGCTGAATTTGTTAAGTATAATCTTGAGATTAACTTTTCTGAATGCTTCCAAACCGATGAGTGTCGATTTATAGCCTATAACACTTCCTACGACCGTGAGCTTACCAGCGGTTATAAAATGGTAGAGGAAGGGTTTCAACGATTAGCATTCGATCTAACCTTGCTAATTGGTGTTGTTAAAGACTGAATTATTTTTAAGTAAAAAATCCTTAACGGTGATTTTTGCTTTTTCCGTTTGGTATAATTTGACTCATAAACAAAACTATATTTACCATGAGTAAAATTAAATTCAAATCTGATGAAGAATATCTAACGCATTTTGAAGGGTTGATTGACTCTTTAAGGCATATAGCCCGTGAATACGGTTATTGCGCATTTGGCTTATCTTACAAAGACTATTCAGGGAAAACTGTAATTTCTCTAGACTACTATGATGTAAAACTAGATTCAGTGGTTAGCTGGGATGTGGTCAAAGACGTAGGAATCGCTGTGAGAAGGTTCAAGGACAAAGAGGTGCAGATGTTTCGCGGAGAAACGGTAATAACTCATAAACAAATAAAATATTTAAAAGAAATTGAATTGTCAGCCTCCTAAATGGTGGTTTGGTTTTATCAAATGGTATAATTGTTTGTATAACTATTTATCCATTTATGACTAAAAGAAAAGCTACAAAAAATAAAGGTGCGTTACCTGAAAGTTCTCAGCCAGTTGCTGAAATGCAAAATGACGATCTAGATTTTTCATTCCTTATTGAAGAAGATCCAATAGACGCAAAGAATAATAAGGATGACTGCATTGATTCAAATGATGATTTTGCTATAAACGGTCTTGAATATGACTGGTTAGAAAATTCAGTTAAAGAATATACTAAATTGAAAACAGAATTTTTTAGCTCATATTCTGAATCAGTAAGAGAAGAATTGGTAGAGGTAATTGCTAGTATCCGAAGGATCAAAGCTGAAAATTATGGTTATCAATTTGAGGTTAAGAAGGATCGGGTTTTAGGGTACTCTGAATATATATATGCTAAGTCCTTTTATGTTCCTTGTTTTCTTTTGAGGCTGCTTGAAGAATATGGATTTGAAGCAGAAGTTTCAGAGCTGGAAATCAAAGAGCCTGATAAAAATGTCACTTCGGATGTTATTAGGTTTCGTAAAGATCTGATTTTATCAAGAAAGGATGGTTCGTTTGTTTTTGCTTGCTGCTTTAGAAGGTCGCTGAAAAACTTTTTAGATATTTCTATAAGCTATGGGCACCTCCCATGGAGGTTTCCGGCATTCATAGAGGGTCTGTATAATGATAATTCGTGTAACAATAATTTGATAAAGTGCGATGAGGAATCCATTCGTACTCTAGATGTTGCTGAAGTTTCTCTTTTAAGTTATGAGAGGCTAAATAATAAAATATACGAGGATTGTAAAATTAGGTATAAATAACAATCTTATATTAAAAAATAAGCCTCCTTTTAGGAGGTTTTATATTTACTCATGCTCCCGGTCAGTCCGGGAGGGTATCGAGCCTAAACGTGCTGTGCCGTCAGCTTCACCCCTAATGCATTCACGAGCTTCAACACTGTGTCATACCGGGGCTTTGCACCTGGTGCCAACGCTTTGTACAGGCTCTCACGGTTCATGCCTGCATCACGGGCCAACTGCGACATACCACGGGCCTTGGCAACTTCTTGCAAGGCGCGAAGGAACACGTCAGGGTTTGGGTCTTCCAAAGAAATGGTCAGGAATTGAGCAATCTCGTCCTCGTTGGTGAGGTATTGGGATGCATCAAATGCTTTGAGTTCTCTCATTTTACGTCTCCTTGCTCGATCTCATCGAGGATGGATTTGGCAAGCTTGATGTCTCGTTTCTGTGATGACTTATTGCCGCCACACAGTAGCAGGTAAACGACCTCGCCACGGCGCGTGTAGTACACACGGTATCCCGGCCCGACGAAGATCCGCATTTCGCTTATGCCTTCGCCCACCGGCTCACAGTCACCAAAATTACCCGCCTCTGCACTCAAGATCCGAGAAACGATCCGTAGACGTGCCTGTACGTCTTTCAGACCTTTCAGCCAGTTATCAAATTCATGCGTAGTGATGATTGTGTTCATGAACCAAGTGTAGCCGAACGGCTACACCTGTAGCAACATAATTGATCAGAAATTGATCAACGAAAAATGGATGGTAAGCGAGTGTTGATGGCAATGTGCTTCCTGCTCATGGCGGTTCCAGCTTATTATCAGCGAAATTAACAAAGCCCATGGATGAGAAAATGTCTGCAAGGTTGAATGTCCTTATCAAACCCCTTTCTTTTACGTTGATTACCATTTTGCTCAGTGGTTGTGGTGCTGACGAAGTTGACTTTAAAGAGTTACAAAGCGTCAAAGGTATTTATTACAAAGTTAACAGTAAGGAGCCGTTTTCTGGTATCGCTAATAACGTTCCTCTTTATAATTCACCTGTGAATTACGGCAGCTGTCGGACCGAAATCAAGGAAGGTCTGAGAGATGGGACTGAATCGTGTGCGTATAGAGATGGAAAAAAATACAATGAGACGCAGTTCTTAAAGGGTAATAAACAAGGTGCTGAGAAACGTTGGTTGGAGGACGGTTTCCAATACGCAGATCTTCATTGGGTAAATGGAAAACCTGATGGATTGAATAAGATGTGGGATGAAAAGAAACAGCCCCTGTCGGAAGTTCAGCTCACAAATGGACAGAAATCGGGTGTTGAAAAACTTTGGCGAGATGGTGTATTGGAATATGACCTGGTATGGGAAAACGGTAAGCAATCTGGTAAATACTATTACAACGGTTATTATTCCATCATTACCAACGGTGTGCGAGCGCCTTTACTAAAAGTTGGCACTGATGAGCCCTATATAGAAAAGTCTGAAAATCGGCAGATTAAGAATGATAACCACGTCATAAACCCAGCAGAATGCGTCGCTCAGAAAGTGAGAGAGGTGAATGAAGAATTAGATGAGACTGGAGTGCAGACTCCTGTTTCTCAAGATATGCTGGAAGAATTTAAGGCTGATTGTGGCTCATCAGAATAAATAACGCCGGTTGTCTGCGTCAGCTTTCGGCGTGCCGGGAGCTGATTCAAACCCTTTAAGCATTTCGTTTGCACATCATATCTTCCAGCTCGTTCTTCCTTTCATTGAGGGCCTGGAGAGCCTGTACAGCCTCATGAGTCACCTTGTCGTGTGTCATGGACAAAACCATAGCAGTGGCTAATCCCATCTCTATGCAAGTAAATAGGCCGCATTCGTACCCATAATTTTTAACCCCATATAAGCCAACATTCTCTATCAGAGTCATACCCTGTTCATCATCAGTGATTCTAGTGTGAAGAGTCACGGTCTTGGCGTTGGGGTGTGCGCCAAAGTCGATGGTGCTTTCGTATAGCGCATACATCCAGGCACCCAGTACAGGGTCATGCTCATCCACGAGTTTTTGAGCGTCTTTCATAGGTTTATTGAAAGCGTTTTTGCAGGCTTTGAAGTCCTCTGGTGAGCTGTTACGACCTAACCATATGTCACACAAGGAATCGTTCTTCGACATCAGCAGTGCGTAACAAGCGGTTTCCAGTGCCGTGCGTAGAATGGGGAAAATCCCTGAAACGTGGCCTGTCAGGCCAATGCGAAACCCGGTCATCAAAAGAAAACGGGCGTTGATGCGCAATAGGTGGATTATCTGATTATCGATCTCGACGTTCGGGCCGCTCACATGCTGATTCAGGAACGAATCGAGGTCGTCCATCATGCTCAGGAACGGAGAGCCAGCTTCAAGGATCTCGTCTAGGTTTTCGGTTCCGGCAGTGAGGTAAGCACGGAAGGAATCATCACCATTGCTTCTGATCATCAGACCACCTCGTCCGGCTTGGACCTACGCAATTCAGCTTGGTATTTCTCAACCTCGACTTCAATCCGTTCTATGGTCCAACCGTTCTCTATCCACAAGGGTTCAAGGATGGCTGTGAGTGCTGTATCTGTCTCATGGAACAACTCAATGTCATCGTTTAGTCCGGTGACAATTTCGTCAAAACCACCCGCGTAAAGCACGTCCATGTTTTCACGGAAAAAAGTATGGGCGAGGTAGTTGCGGCGCTTGTTGGATCTGCGAATCAGGTCATCAAAGGCTTGCGGTACGGTCATCACTTGTCTCAAGGAATGGACCAGCGCGCCAAACGTCTTGGAGAAATTGCCGTCAAAAAACTCTTCGTATTCAGTGTCAGTCCATTCGGATTTTTTACTAGGTAAAAAGTCCAGGAAGAAGATGGCGTTCACTATCCCATGCTCAAGCACCTGGGCCATGTGCATGGCTGCACCGTAGAAAGCGCAGACCTCTTTGAACTGGAGGGCTTGAGGGTCAATTTCATCCATGCTGACGTTCCTAATTGAACCGTTTTAGAAATTCGTTAAGGTCACGTTCTGGACGTACACCTTTGACGCTAACCAACATCAAAACTCCGATTAATCGAGCCTCCGAAGTGGCGATTTCAGCATCCCCAAATTCTCTCCTTACGACCGGCAAAGCATGCTCCAACCACCCATTCAGAATCTCTATAGGATCTTCCTTCATGCATCCGACGTCGAGTTCGCGTTTCTCGGTCGGGGTGATGGCTCCGAATTCCTCTGCAAGGTGGAAGGTTTGAAGGATCAACGCTCGCGCCATCCCGTGATTTTCAGGCATCTGACTGTTGGAAAATAATGCAAACCAATTCGGAAAGTGCATCCGTGTGAGCTTATTGAATTTGTCAGTTTTGGACTTTACCAAGACAACAAAAATGATAATTCCGGCCACGATTGCGCCGATCAAATATTCCATTAAAACCTCTTATATATCCGTGTAGTGCGGCGTATTTTACTTGATGGTAAATGGTATGCTTTTCGCGCTATCGAAAAATATCCTCGTCCATTATGCCGTTGAATAAACTGCCTTGGTAACGCTCTGCATAGACCAGTGTTGTAACGTACCGATCAGCGCTATGCGTTCCGTTCAGCTCAAGAGGGTGGGCACCATCAGTTGCAAAAATGTTGCTCGGGTCGTGGTCCTGGATATCGTCCTCGGAAACCTTTCTGTACACAGGCTGGTAGATCGTCCCATGGTCGGCCCGCAGGTAGTACGTTGGGTGCTTCGTTTCCTTGTCGAGAAGGATTGCACCAGCAGTGAGTCGAGCGGGGCCGTTTACCGTGCGAACCTTGCCATCTGATAGTTTGTAGGTGCCATTTCGTGTGTGAAGCTCCATCACAAAGTCACCCATCGACCGAAGCGGCTTGCTGACAGGTATGCCCTTGCTCGTGATGTAAACAAGGAAAGCATCAGACAGGGTTTCTGATGACAGCGAGCTACCATCAATGAACTCAACAACTCCACCGGCCAACGCCCGTTCAAGGTCAGTGGCTGCTACCAGTAGTGGTTTTAAAGAATGGTCAGCGGCTTTTGCACGATCCAGAAGGTGCAGCATGTTCAGATCGTCCTGTCCCGAGGGAACGCTATCGGTACGTTGGACCAAGAATGACTCTTTAAAAATGCCCTGCCAGCTATCCAAGCACTCGTTTTTGGAATCCCAGATAACAAGCTGGTCCTCCAATTGCAGAGGTAAGCACGTTGAGCGGAGTGCCTCGATGAGCATGAGCAAAGGCGCGAAATAATCACCGTCCTTTTCTCGGAAGCGAACAATCAGCCCTTCATCTTTACCCGCGATCATGCCATCCAATGACCACTGACCGATTTCAGCCGTTTGGCCCGTCCAAACCATTAGAGATATTTCGGAATGCTTGGGGATGCCGTGTGCATCAAGCTTGATCAACGCGTTCACTTCCTCCTGGTTAAGATCACAGGGAGGCGGTTGGCTCAAAGATTTTTGGCGCGGAGTTTTCTCAAGACTGTTGATGATTTTTTCATAGTCGTCTTCCCCTGTGGAGAAGCCACGGGACTCACAGAACTCTTCCCACTCGCTCATTTTATTTGGCCTTGACTGGGTAGCGATGATCGAACAGGGCGGTGTAGCTCTTGTAGAGAGCGTCGTACCGCTCCCAAGACGTTGCCCCAGTCGGTGAGTAGGTCTTGATGTTGATGGTCGTGCCCTTAATCACTGTCTTGCCTTTGTACAGAACGGTGTTGGTCATCTCGTAGTAGTCGATCAGCTTTTCGTCAGTCGCATTCACTGGCACGGGATAGCGTCCTGCCCAAACAACGCTGTGCTGGTAAAAATTCAGGATCTTCTTCTGCGAAGGGTTTCTCTTCACACCAAGCAAATGAGCCAATAGGTTCAAGTCGTGATGCTCTGGTGGGGTAGTTCCTTGGCTAACAAGCGCCGCCTTCATCGCAACTTCCAGCGATAGCCCGCAGAGCATGTGGTAGACGTGGGAACAGGCAAGGTGCATGTCGAACCCTTCACCTAACCCAAGCTCCATAGCAGCATCGCGGCCACGCCCGTGTGACATGGAAAGCCAAATGGCACCTGCAGAGGCATGAAGATCATTGGCACGATTCCGCCAATGATTTTGATGGCTCTTGTCGTCTACCAGTGTGGGACGTTGGTGGTGCTGATAAACCTCATACTCCGGGAAATCTTCTTCCATGTGAGTCCCTAATGACAGACGAAAAAAAGCCCCGATAGGCCGGGGCTTCATGCTAGCAGTTTGGAACCATCAAGCGATGGTGTACCCATCGAAAGCGGTTTTTTCAGTGATAGCTTTAGCGATGTTTGGTCGATTAGCTGGAATCTCTGAGCCGTCTATAAGTTTGATTGTTGCCGGATCGAGTATTTCCTTGCCCGCCTCATTCTTGACGATCTTAAAGCCCAAGAAGGTGAATACTTGTTCGTCTTGTGTCAGGTTCGCAGCAGCACGGCCCCAGCGGGTGAATAGCTTTTCAGACTTACCGTTGTGCGTCACGGTGTGGAATGTCGGCTTGTCGGATTGGTCTTTCTCGCTAGTTTTGCGAGTGCCCTTTGTTTTGCCACCGGCGTTCTTCAACGCTACGTGTGTGCCTTTGATGACTTCAAGCGAAATATCATAGGCCAAGGCTTTGAATTCGTCCTGGAAAGCCAACAGAACGCGTTCAAAAGAAGTGCTTTTCTTCAATTCTGCCAAGGACTTGAGGTTGGCTTTTTCTGCATCTTTCAGCTTTTTCAATTCTTCAAAAAGCTTAACCAGCTTTTCGTCATCGCCCGATGATGCTGCTGTGGCAATTTGAGCGTGGATGTCAGTCAAGGCTGATGAAGTCGTGACAGACAGCAGGTGCTTCAAAACCTTTGCGCCCAGCTCTTTCGCAGGAGCTGCGTGAAGATCAGCAGCAATGGCGGTTTCATATTCAGTTTGAGATGCTTTGTCAGTCATTCACTCATTCCTTGCGTGCGTGTTGGTAGTTTTAAAAAAACATCACCTGAAGCTACTCGATGAAAAAAAGGTTGTCAATTCGTTTGGCGGTGTTTGAAAAAATATAAATGATATAATTGTTCATATAACTAACAAATCTAATATGAAGTATTCAAAAGAAGAAGAAAGGCAGGCACAGGCAAAAAGAGATCAAGCAGTTCAAATAGATAAGGCAAAGCAAATCCAAGATATTGATGACATGCTTGTCAAGAAAGGTGTTGCTCAGAAGTTACCAGAACCAATCGCTACACAGCAAGGCATAATAAGCGGGGGAGTGAATGTTAAACGCGCAGTTCCTTTAACAAAGCTGTCTAATGAAGAGGAAGAAGAACAGCTACCAGTGGATGAATTCGTTTCTGCTCTACTGAAAATAGGTAAAAAATACGATAGAAAAATAATGCAGAAGAAAGACGACATTCATGATGGCGTAGACCTTTTCTTCATCAAAGTTGGGCAAGAACGCGCTATTGATGTGAGCGTAAAGCATGGTGGTGATATACGATTCACTGAGGGCGATTTGAATTGTCAGATGAATCAAGACATTATAAGATCGGTAGCTCCATTTAAGTTTCATCAGCCAGACACGGTGCTTGAGGTGTGGGTAGATGATTCTAAAAAGACTGCAGAAGCAATTGCTGCGCAAGAGCAGTTCATTAAGAATACTATTGGCACATTGGTAGACTCTGGCGTTAGTCTCGACCGTATTATCCTAAAAAACGAGCAATTCAACTCTATTCTTGAAAAGTACAAAACAGACGCACAGGCAGCTAATCCAGAAGATCCCGCTGTAGCTGGTGTTAATGTCGTGAGTCAAAACAAGCCTGTTGAAAAGCCAGTTGAACCTACAACCGCCGTAGCTGAACATTCGCCAAAGGAAGTTCAAACAAAAGATGAGATTCCTGCGAAGCAGAATGTAACCGATACTCCATCTGATGAGGTGAAAACTAGAATCGAAGAGATTTTTATTGGTGAGGGATTGTTCAGAAGGGGAGACACTATTTTGGATATGTTCAATAGGCGTGCAGAGATAGAAAGAACTGAAGGATTAAAAATTCAATTATCGACAGATGGAAGCACCTGGAACGTCACAAAAATAGGTGATGGTCAAAGAATTCCAGATAAAAAATTCCAGTTCGACACTTCTAAAATGCCTGAAAAGGATGAGTTTAAAAGGGTCTTCAATTCTCTTGAAGGGCAAGGCATGCTTGCGATAATCAGAGCAGGGAAAAATGTAGCGAAATTCACAAATCAAAAAGAATACCTAAAGGGACAAGGTATAGACATTTCATTCACTAGTGATTATCAAGACGTAGTGGTTTCAAGATTTATAAATGGTGCTACTGAAAAAGAGTCTTTCCCTTTGAATAGTATTGTTGTTGATGGGTCAAGGTTAGGTGCTGGGTTGTATAGTGCATTGAATAATATTTCAAGTGCTGATAATCAATTCAAAGAACCACCTGTTAGCAGTCCACGCAATGCAGCTAATGCTGATGCATTGTTTGACGCTAATCCACAGAGTGTAGAAGAGAAGCAAACCAATCGAAGGAACAAACCTTCGATGTAAAAAATAAGAGAACCTACGGGTTCTTTTTTTTTTGCGCATAATTTGTTGCCTGTGAAATGGTATAATTAAAGCATTAACAAACAAATCTAAAATGAAGTTTATAGATAAAATTAAAGAGGTATTTGGTGGGAAGAAAGACACTGGATTCACAGAGGATACAGTGGATGTTGTTCAGTCCTTTCAAGATGCAGATGACAAACCTAATATTCTCCAAGACCTTCCTGAAAACAAGGAGGAATATAGTGATGATATTTTGCAACAGTTTGCAGACGATGCCAAAACATTCAGCATGGGTAGTAACAGCCAAACAAATTACGATTTGACTGAATATGACGGTTCTTTCAAAGAGAAAGTGATAGCGACGATTAACCTGAAAAGAATTCCCGCCTCTGAGCTTGTACAAGAACCGGAACAAGATCTTGTAGAAGCGAAAGACTATTTAGCTGAACTAAAAGTGCTGTTGGCGAAGTATAACCTTTCTATTCTTCAGCTTTCGAACACCAAAATAAAAATAGCCGATGAGCGTAATATGCCAATTTTTGATTTGAATAGAACGGGCTCCATAAATTTCTACTCAAATATAAATGCGCCCTGGGTTAAAGAGATAGCTAGGTTTGAGGCTAGACATAATTATGCTGATACGAAAAAACCAGTTGAGTTATCGACAGATGCTAAGTTAGTGAGTAGGACCGAACGAGAAAAGTTTTTTGTTGATGTTATTAAGACGTTGCATGAAGAGGGAATAGACCATAAAAGAATTGTCATTCTTGATAAAGATTTCAGATACCTAATGGATGAGTTAAAGCCCAAAGTTGAGCCAGTCAAAGTTGACATTGAATCTAATAACAATGCAGCTCCAGTGAATTCACAAGCGCCTCCTTTAACTGGTGGGGTTAAACCTATTACTGCACAAGAAGCTTTAGAGCAACGTACATTGAGGATGTTAAAGGTTTGCGGTGGAGATTTAGAGTATTTAGAAAGTAAAAGTGAAATGTTTGCGGGTGTGCACAATTTAGAAATTACGTTCAGCAAGGATGGTGAGCATGTTACCGGTTCGACGGTGGATAAAAAGCTTTCTGCAACATTCCTTACCAAAACGGTGGAAAAAGGGGAGAGGTATATTCAAGAGCTGAAAATGGGTGAAGAGCAAAGAATTGAAAAATCTATCAGAAACGTAGTCTTAGCTAGTAATGGGAATCTCTCAACTTTTGAAGAGCATGCAAAAAAAGCAAGTGCTGATATGTCGATTTCAGATGATTCAAAGAATGTTGTCGGTAAAAAGGTAAAAGATGGAAAGACGCACGAGGTATCACTTGAACTGGGTAAAATCATTGGAGGTAAAACCCTCTCAGAAATGCACAAGCTTGAAAAGAATGAGCAAGACGACCACACGGTGCGGGAGGCAGTTAAAAGGGGGTACAAACCATGATTTCGATGAAGTGGCTGTTCTCCTTCTTCGTACCTAACCAAGCTCAAAGGCCAAGAAGCAAGGAGGCTTCCAAAGCAGCTGATGAGCTGGTGGCGAAGCCTGAACTCCTCAATAGATGTCGAGAACGTTTGATCAGCACCATGATTCGGTCGTCTCGGTCTTTGACGCTTGTGGTGCCTGATACCGCCGAAGGGTCCACAGCCCCGGCCAACGGGTTGGGTTCTGTACTACTGACGGGTAAGGGCTTCTGCGTACTGGACGTGCGTACACAGTCTGCAGAGATTGCGCTTTCCCTGATTCGGGATGTGCATCATGAATTTGGTATAGGTGCCAGCAACGAAGGTCAGATCATTCTCTCCCTGGTAGCTGATGAAGCTGTAACGCCAAAAGGGGGCCTTGTAAGGCTCATCACTGACGTAATCCACGCTGCGTGCATCGATCTGCCTGACTCGGTACTGGAAGCTGGGCGTGAGGATGTGGAAGGTCAGGTTTATGCTGTGATTGCGCGTAAGCTTGCTTCGACGCTAGGGCAGTACTTCGCTGACAATCAGCGCATCCCGTTAGCTGTAGCTCGTCATGAAGCCTTGAAAGCACCTCACCTGGTGGGTGACGAAGACTTGAAAAGCTTTTTGGATAAGAAACTACAGAAGAATGCAGATGTTCTATTCGATGAACTTTACATCTTTGATACGACAAGCACCTACAGGAAAGGCGATTAAAGGTCGCCCTGCAAATCTGTAAATATCTCGGCTAGCACTGATTTGTTCGTTGGAAATTTTAGGCAGATTGTTAGGATTTCCATGGGTTGTCTGTATTCCCATTTGACCTTTGAATAACCCATCTTGAAAATAATCCTATCCAGCTCGAATAGATTTTCTACATAGTGAGTGTTGATCTTGTTGTTTTCGAATTGGGTGTACTTAAAAATACTATAATAGTCATCCATGTGTTTTACGAATGCCTTTACCTCTTCATTGCACATCTTCCATTCGGGTGAGCCGGGTCTGATTTTTGTGTAAGTTCTAATCATGCTCGTGACGAACATTAAAGAAGCACAGGTTTCGATTGGTTGTTTAAGAAAATTGCTTGTGATGATTTGGTCGAAAGCCGTGCAATATTTATCCAGCGGTGCGCCTAGTTTCTTCTTAAAACCGGCATACGATTTATCTTCTGGTGGCGGGTCAGAGTTGAAAATTTGATCTAGGATGTCAACGTTCGGATTGGGAATGTCTTTTTCATCATCACCATTTATTCCCGTATCTAGGTTTGCCATCATTTGATTTATTGCGTCTTCATCATATTCGTCTGTCATAATAGTCTCGCTATATTTGTTGGTATTGAAAGGATTTTCATAAGTGTTCGTTGAGGTTTGGTAGCCTCTAGAAAGGCTCTGTATGACTTGGCTTTTTTATTCAGATACGTTTCATTGTATCTAGCGAAAAGGTGCCCATACCTTTTCAGAAAAGGTTCATAAGTGATTAGCATGTCTTTATGAAGTGAGGGGTGTTCCGTCATATAGTCTGTTGGATATCTAAGCCATTCCGGTTTATTCACGTAATGGGTAAAGTATCGTGCATAATTTTTCTTTAGCAAAAAAGCGATGTATTCATTAATGCTGTTTGGTCGAGCGTTTTCAGCCCACTCATAAAATTGGCATAATTGAAAAGCATCAAAGGCCAGCCAGTTTTCTTCATTCGTAGTGAAGTTGTTTAATGATTCTTCGTTTTGAATCTGTGCCCAGTCATGTCTGATTCGGAATCTATGATCCGTACAACGGCTATTAGCTCTGTAGCCACTGACGTTCAAAGCGTCCGTAGGAAAAGCGTATAGAGTCTTTATGAAACCTTTCAGGTCTTTCTCATAGAACCACTTCAAACGAAAAACGAGAGGTTTGTTAGCCAATCGTTGCGAGTAATCGTCAAAGATAAGCGCACTGATTAGGTCATTTCGCGTTGGGCAGTTAGAAAAGAAAAGCAGAAATTCAATTTCTTTGTTGTACTTGTAGAGGATAAAAGGATTACTCAGCTCTGTGTAATTTTTGGCACTATTGATTTCGTCAAGTGTATTGGGCTTTGGATCGAAGTCGAAAGTCTTGCTGTAAAGCAATTCGTTCAAATCATTGATCGGAATCTCTCGACCTTTAGTTAGGCTGGCTTTAAACATAGTGGCATTGTTTGTTTTTTCTTCTCTAATTATACCATTTGATAGCGCCGAAATTTTACTTATAGGATAAAGATAATCAGGCATTAAGCCTGACGATTTTTTCTTTTGTAAATGAATAGGTAGGAGAGGGTGATTGGTAAGGCAATGTAAGCAATTGAGCCACACATAACTTGAGTGACATTTGATCGAGAAATTGCCTCTAGCCAATTGATGAAGCTGAAATTGCCCATCGAATGGCTCATAAATATTGAACAAAATATTAGGATGACAAAGCTTAGTATTATGAATTTAACGAGGCGTTCTATTTTAAAGTAAGTTTTGTATACTTCAGTTGTAGATAATTTTGAATTTTGCATAATTGTTCAGTTTGTTTTTATAGATTATACCATTTGTTAGGATGATTCTTTGATGAAGATGTTGCAAAAATATGCAATATCTTTGAGGTTTGATTTTGGATAGTGAGCAAACACCTGGCAAGTGGCCGCATCCACTGCGACCATGCAATGCAATTCCCCTAATGGGTTTTCAATTGCAACGTAAAGCTTATGTGTTCGTGTTTCTATATCTTGGGTTAAATCTGCGAATGCTTCGGCTCCGCTTGGAATGTATTTGATGACCGGGGCTTCAAGGTCTTTTATTATTGAGCGTAAACCTTGAAGAAGATCTGTTTGGCTAATCTTGATGGCCGTTTCTGAAGGGCTCCTGTACGGCATGAATTTCCTATACGCTTTACTGTAGTCTTCGTTAGTAAAAGAATCCCAAGTGTCGTAATTCACCACAACCTTGAAAAAGCGGCAAAGGTGTAGCTTCAAATAATCTTCATTAGCTTTTTTGGATTTACCATTATGTGTAATGTCGAATTCAAAGCAGCAGTGGTGTTCGTGTTCGATGCGTATAGCATCTGGTGCTGTAATACTGATGTGTCGTTCTAGTAGCAAGTCTCTTGTGAAATGCACCTGAATCTTTGTAGTGAAGCGTTTTCTTTGGGCCGTGTATATCATCAACTCACTGGTATTTGTTTGATGAAGTTTCGCCAGGGCTTGAATTAGGTTTTGATTGATTGATGGCTTTCCGTTTGCTGTGAAGTCTTGAAATGTTAGTTTTAGTTGAGGATTTAATACGTGGATGTTTGAATTCGTCATGTGCGGGAAATTATTTATTTAACGTATTATACCATTTGAGCTAATCGCATTTGCTATAATGACAAAAACAACTGTGTAAAATATGAACGAATTAAACTTTAACGAACCGCCAGTGCAGATTGATTTACCAGATCTATTCGGAACAGAAAAAACAAAAGAGAACGTCGCGGGAAGAACTGACTCACTGATCCAAGCGTTAAGCTCGATAACTGAACATCGTGGCTTGAATGCATCACTTGCCGCGATCAAGCTCCCAGCACCAGCACCAGCACCAGCACCAGCACCAGCACCAGCACCAGCACCAGCACCAGCACCAGCGCCCATCGTAGCGTCTGAAGTAGCCTCTGTTGAGCCTTCGCAAGGCATCGAGGATGATGAGTGGCCTGTCGTTGTGCCTGACGTGATTGTGCCCCTTGGTGTGAGCGAATCGTATGAGCGTCTAGGCATCGTCCAGGTAGAGGAAGAAGTAAGCTTAGACGTAGCTATAGCAACGCCAGCGGCAGAGAAGGGCGGTTCCCTGGCTGATTACAAACGCTGGGCACTTGAGTACAAGAAAGAAGAAGAAGCGCTTTTGCGTGATGCTTTTAAAACTGCACGGATATTAGTCAGCTACGATTTTGACCCAACCTCATCAGAATTCGACTATCTTGAAAATGTGCTTAAAATGGCTCTTATCAAGCGTGGAGTTTACAATGAATGTAGATATGAAATTTCCAAGCGCCTGTTTGATCAATTCATTAGCGAGTGAGCAATGAATTAGAAAAGCCCCAGATGGGGCTTTTTATATGTCCAGACCTAACAGCTTTCCAGAAGCTAGGACTACAGCTACAGTGTGCGGGAAATCAATAATTAGGCCAGCGGCAATTATTTGAGTTAAAACACGTCCAACCCCATGCCTGCTTGAACCTTTAGAAATTTGGTTCAGTTCATTAATGCCAATAATAAAGTATATGACACCCAAGGCTTGTAGGGCGCTTATTACAATTTTTAACTGGCTTTCGATACCTCCGGCATTCTGTGAGTCAATCATGCTTTTGGCTTTCTCATAAGTTGGTCCAGTTATTTGTGCTGATGCTAGACTCCAACATGCGTCTTTGTTTTTACCAACCCTTATATCATCCAAAGCTTCGGCATTCGTGATAAAGCAACCCCCTTTTGATTCAGGGTTTAATGTATATACAACGACGTCAATGATGGACGTGATATTAAGCAGTAAAACGCCAATTAGAAATCCTATCATTGCTTTTCGCACCAGCTTTGGTTTGTCATGTCCGCCTACTTCTGTAGATAGACGCATATCCATGAAAGCATTTAGGACAAGAACTACTCCAATCAAAACTGAAGCCTTTACAGCAACCCAAGTTATTATTGATATAAGGTCTAGATATGCGTCTCCATTAGCACTATCTGCCCACTCGTCATAGCCTTCATCATTGTCATCAACCCCAACGAATCCGCTTGAATGTTCTGATGTTGATTCACCTGTAATCGGTTCTGCGTAGCTGAGAGGTACTGTCGTTACCGTAATGGCTAGGACGGCTGAAAAAATCATTAGCCATCTTTTTATTGTTTTCATTGTTTAGAAGGTTTGTTTCTCAAATTATACCATTTTGAAATGCTATAATAGGTACAAACAAACAAGCCAAAAAATGAAAAAGGATATAACTGTTGAAGATGTAAATGCTTTAAAGGCGTTTAGTCTTGAGATTGAAGGCGATCAGTTAAAAAGGTTGTCGATTCTGGTGAAAGTCAGAGTCAAGGGGGATAAGTTTTTAAGCTTCACTAAGAAAATGCAGAAGATAACAAAAATAAAAGTAATGAATTTCAGAGCACCAATTTTTATCATGTTTAGTGGTCAGGCTATTTCTGCGCTTTATGATCTGAGTCTTGAGCTGATTGGTCAGCAGGAGGCAGTGAAATGAAAATAGGGAAAAAGAAGCCATTTAACTACTACGATGATGAAGAGCCGATCACACATAAAAAAACAGATGATGAGGTTGACGAATGTTTGAGTCTGGATCTGAATATCCATCTTGAGCGGAAAAAGCATCAAGAATTTAGAGAGAATTGGAAACCTATTAATACAGACCTTTGAGTCTGTTTTATTATTTTTGCTTAATTGTAAATTTGATTAAAGTGAAATGCTATAATTCGCATAACAACAAACCTTACTAAAAATGAATACATATGAAACGATTGCGTTAGAGCTAGAAGATAAGAAAGATAATGACTACGTTAAGGCTGTGAGGCTCCACAATCATGAAGCCAAAAGAAGACGGTTAGCAGAGGAATTGGCTAGATATGACTTGGTTGTTGAAGCTGACAGATTAGCTAATCTATATTTCCACAATTTTGAAGATGAATTTGCTCAAAGCCTTCCATCTACCAAGGATGCTTACCTTTTTGCAGTAGGTAAACTGTCTACAATGAATTTAACCCCTGATGAGAAGAAGATTATAAGATTGAAAATTATAGGTGGATAAGGCGGAAGCTTGATGAATTTTAAAGGCAGTAGATTTGCTCTACTGCCTTTTTTATTATTAGAAAATCATCTCTTTGTTTTTTTCTGTCAGCGGAATATCACGTTTTATTTCATTTACCTGTTGGAGGGGTGTTGTGCTTCCATTTTTGTTGATTATATAAAGCCTGTTGTCTGAATCCATACCTAGATCGAATTCATAAGGTCTTGCATCATCACGGTCCATCTTGACAATTCTGATAGCGTTATCGTATTTGCTTGGTGTGAATGTACTTACTTGAGTATGCCCCGGTGTACCATCCACAAAGAACTGCACCTTAATAAAGCGCACACCCTTCATGTCAGCAGGGTTGCCAGTGTACTGAATATCACCTTCTGCATAACGAGTAATGGTATACGCGTATTCAGTTTTTTGCTGGTCGAATTTTACATATTTCGACTTGCCTACCTGATCGATGACTTTGTTACCAAAACCCTGAATGTCGGCACTGACTTGTTGGTCGTTGTAGTTTTCGTTTTTAGAAAAGCTGGTTTCAGCTTGTACGACTGTGGCTGTTGAAAACAGCATAGCTGTAAATACGAGACTGCTGATTTGTTTGATCATGGTATGAAATTCCATTTAGAAAGCGTAGGGGCTAGAAAGCGTAGGGACTTTTTTTGTCTTTTCTTGAAACGTGCTTCTTGATTGTTTCGACCTGTTCTAGGTGGGTCGTAGACGTAGGGCCGTCGATTAAGAACAACCGTTTGTCTTCATCCATTCCAAGGTCTAACTCGTAAGGGCGATCATCATTGCGGTCCATTTTTACAATGCGGATCGCATTATTATATTTGCTAGGTGTAAAAGTACTGACCTGTTTTGGAAGCTCAAAACCGTCTTTGAAAGCTCTCACATTGATAAAAATGACACCCTTTAGGTCTTTGGCATTTCCCGTGTATTGCACATCGTTTGAACCAAGACGTTCAATGATGTAGGCATATTCTGTGCCTTGCAGATCAAATTTCAGATACTTCGATTTTCCTGCTTGATCTAAAATTTGATTGCCGAAACCTTGTATATCTGCACTCACCTGGTCCACCCGATAGCTTTCATTCTTCGAAAAGCTAGTGGCAGCCTGAACAATGGTGGCAGCGGAGAAAATCAAAGCTAAAAGCATTAAGTCAGCTATTTTCATTTAACGATTCCTCGCACCATCATCGTTATTGAAACGACTGCAATGATGATGAGTGTCCACATGAACACTCGATCCCTTTGTTCTTGTGTGAATTTGTTGACGAATTTAGTCAAAGCGTACAGACCCCAAATCATGGGGAGAAGAAGGACGTACCCCAAGCCACTCTCAAAGCCCTGCGCACCTGCAAACACAAGGACGCAGACGACAAGGTAGATAACCTGGACAAGGTTGCCTTTCAGGCTGACTTCTTTCTGAAACGTCTCACGCATCTCCTTGCCGTGGGCTTTGTCACGCTCATTGGCCTGAAAATGTGTTTCATGCTTCTGGCCGTCATACGACAACCATTTGTCATCTTCATCGCGATCTGCCATTCCCTAAATCCTCACCCATATCGACCGTAGAGCCCCTGACAGACGGCGTGGTGGCCGTCTGATACCTGAAGCTGATTCTACGCATACCATCGTATTATTAGCAAAAAATCCGATGGCACAGAGCGTTTGTAGAGAAGGATTTTTACGGTGAAGTGCTTGTTTGAAATATGTGAACAGGCTGAAAAACTGTGGTGCTTGCAAAAGCGATTAAGAAATACCGCTTGGGGAAGGGAATCACACAAGCGGAGCTAGCCAATCGGTCAGGGTTCGACCCAAAGACGATCAGTCGATTTGAAACGGGCGAGTACGTCCCAACCGTGGAGGCTGTGTACAAATTTGCTGAAATTTTAGGTGTGCCAGTTAAGGATTTTTTTGCGGATTTGGATGGCGAGATTGAGCAAAGGGCGTTTCTCTTTGAAGTTATCCACAACGCTGATGCTGATGAGCTTCGGAGGCTGGTTGCGTTGGTAGGGAAAGCTCGTAAGGCACCGAAGCACTAGCGGAATGGTAGCCACCAGTGCCTTAAAACTTGTGAACTCCATAAAGGTGGTTCAACACTACCAATTCAATCACGGCCACGAAAACGCATAGCACGAGGAATCCAGGGGTGAACACCCGCTTGCGGTTAGACGGCCCGCCACCTAACCCACTTGGGTCTGAATCCCCGGAGATCAGTACGAGAAACGCCAACCAAGCAATGACCCCTGCCTTGCTTTTGATGCTCTGATTTCTCCATGCCGTCATACGACTATTTCCGAGTATTGCTTCACTTGAGTCACCGAATGCGTCTCCAGATTAGCGTCAACTTCCTGGAAAGAGCGAGCAATCTCCATCAGCTCGTTGGCAGCTTTTTCATCTCCTGCGGATTGCATCCGTTTGGCCACTGCGAACAGATCGACGCCTGCCCACTTTAAGGTGGCCGCTGCTTCTTTAAGATCGTCGCGCAATGATCGTTTGGGCCTGGTGAGGGGCATGGTGGCGTCCGTCCATGTCAATTCCTATCTGACGAGTATGACCAAGGAGGAAAGAGGATCTCAAGACCTCGTTCTCATCAATTGCATTTGTCACTGCCTAGGCTCGAGAAGGATGAGTGAGAAGGTGCGTTACGCTCGATGGGTATGTCCTTGGAGTTCTGCGCTAGGCTGAGAAGGTTAGGTCGAAGCACAAGGACAAGCTATGAATCAGCAACTGATATGGATGGCAGTGCTTCTCACCGCGTCTTGGGTGTTTGCGGTTTCGATGGTCTTGTATGAGATCGTGGGGCTGAATGCTGAATAAAGCGTAGCCCTGATACGCCATACCTCCGAGGCTTCTATTCTCACCTGCGTGATTGTATGGAAGTGATAACCGCTAGAGAGCGGCCAAAAGCGGACAGTTCCCACGCGGATCAGTAGGCTCACCTTGAAGTACGAGGTCTGCAGAATAGCTGTACCTACTACGGCCTATTGCAGCGAGCTCGAATTGGCCCTACCCTATCGTTGGTTTTGGAAGCCCCAGCCTCCCCCATTGCACACCAGTGCACGGTTAATGCCTTCCCACCCTCTGCTATCGCGGGGGGGCGCGACACACTCATGCTAGGCCCTAAATCAACTCGATCTAGTGTCTGTAATAGGGGGAACCAGATGCACATGGGTCGATTATCTGGTGCCTCGTATGTCCGCGATTTCTTCAAACGATTTAAAACTGCTGTCGCATATCCTCCACTCCACATCAAAAGCTCTGGGCCGTCCCAGCAATCTCGCGACAAAGCGTGAAATGCTCAGCAGGCTGCTCGGCTTCAATGACTGGAATGGGGCATCCGCAATGTTGCCCACCCACACCCCCTGCAATACCCATGTTGGCATTGCCTTGCTCGAAGTTCCGTCCGCATCTCCGAAGACGTTCATAGCCACCGGCATTGATGCTCCATGGCGGCTGCCTGAAAAGGTGCGCAATCACCTGACCAAGCATTCCTTGAACCCGGCCGGTTTCACTGTGCCCAGTTGCTCAAGGCCTGACCCGGAAGGTGATGCGATACCTCGATACTGGAGTTATGCGGTCGCGCTGACACCTGGGAGCATCACCGAGCACAAAGTGCCATTGGGTCCGCACACACCCGATTACAGCCGCTTGGATCACACCCCCTCCGTGATGACATTTACCAATCCACAGGGCGGCGTCGCCTTCAAGCTCACAGTCTGGTGGATCACCCTGGATCCAAGCACCGGCACTGCGACGAACTTTACCGGCGCAATGTCACGGCCTCTCTCCCACACATTCATTGAATCAATTACCGGCCGCGTACCTGATCTTCGCCAGGCTTATTGCTTGGTCAACAGCCGGCAAGCCGGGTTTTCTAGCGCGGTCGTAAGGTGTAATGAGATAGGTAGCGAGCTGGAAGTCGTCAAACATCTTCCCTACATGACGGAAGTCGAGGCTTGGGCACAACTGGCACCTTACAACAACGTACTAGGCCTATCTCTTCTGGATGTAGCGGACATCACCGACGCATGCTTCAGCGCGGACAATGATGATATCGGGGGGACCTGGTGACGGTCCTTGCGTAATTGCGCCAGTCTGCCGAGCTTGTTGCGTCCATATTGACCACCAATTGCATCTGCCCTGGACGGTCCCAGCCAATGGTGACCGTCAGGAACCGGCCCGATTGCAGTACTCCAGTGTCTGGCTGACGCACTCCTGCTGAATGGCCCCCGTTGACACCGATCAACTACAAGAATGCAAATGACTGGTCAGGTCCGGTGCAAACGCATGGTCAAGGGAAGTGCAATTTCCCACTCACCACCATCCCTCAATGAAAGCGAGCGTGGCGTGACGGTAGCAAATTGACCTGTGGGTGCAAATCCCCGCCACGCTTCTGTAGGAAGTGTTGGAAAGTATGCATAAGTGGTATTCCTTCGGGTAAAGTGTCGCCGCCCGATAATTGGATTCGGGCTTTTTACTATGGAGTTTTTACGTGAAGTCTTTTAGCAAAATCATCGCTTCTGCAGCATGTGGTTTGGTTCTCGCGGGTTGCACAGGCACGGCGATGAAAACCCAGCAGTACGACAGCAGCCAATACACTGTCGTTGGCCACAGTGAGGCGAGCGCCACTGGCCTGATGCTTTTCGGTCTGATCCCTATTCGTCAGAACGACCGTTTTGTTCGTGCTCAGCGTTCCGCGATTCAGGCCAAAGGTGGCGATGCCCTGATCAATACTCAGGTGCAGGAAAAATGGTTCTGGGCTTGGGTTCTGAACGGCTATACCACCACCGTATCCGGTGAAGTGATCAAGCTGAAAACTGCCAAATAAGCAGCGCTCGGTTCAAGAGAGCCCGGTTCGCCGGGCTTTTCTGTTTCTGACGGTTAGGAAGGGGGTTTCAGGTTAGGTGGCTGCTCTGCCGGAAAAAAGGGGCCTAACGGTCCACACGTGATTCTCGACAACCTGTTCATATTTCTGCATCGTAGGCTGGCAATTGGATAAAAAAGCCCATCTAACGCGCAGATTAAAGCGGGAGCCAAGTTTTTTAATATTGCGAAATTCATAATATTAATTCTATAAATGTACGGGTATCGAATTTGGGAACTGTAATTGAGTTAAAAGTCGCAGGTCTGTCAATAGACTACGCGAAGAACAACATGGGAGCAGATCATGGTGCGATTTTTCAGCCTGAAAATAAACTGCGGCGCCGTTCTGATCAAATTGACTATGAATATTACGGTGATCCTGATGATGAAACTTTGTGTTGTCATGAAGCTTCATTCGTCCGAACCTTGAAAAAGGTTATACCCCGGCTTAATTTATTAGGATTCACAGAGGCATCAGCCCGACATGAATATGAACAGCTAGTCTTTGACGAGCTTGAAATGAGAGGCGAGCATTACAACGAAGCAAATGGCTCTGATTACTTATCATTTGATGAGTACTGTGAGTTTGTATGCAAATTTCCTCTGGAAACGTTAGACGATACCTACATTGAATACGGCACGGACGGTCGTATGGACCAAGCAAAAGGCAGATTTGCAGACTTCGACGATTTAATATCTCGCATCCCTAACTCGCTATACAATAATAATTATTGGTCGGAACAAAGTTACTTTGGATCTGCCGTATGCGTTCTCCATCCATACTCTATGCTTCAGGTGTTGTTTAAAAATAAACTCAATGCGGACGTTGAAGTAGTTTGGCAATACGGTCCTATCGTTGAAGCCGGTTGGGTGAAGTTAGAAAGTTTTCAGTCAGTTGTACCTCGAACAAAAACGATATTGGTAGCAACGGAAGGTAGTTCAGATGCTCGTATTCTTAAACATGCGTTGGAGCTATTATGTAGTGAAGTTGCTGACTTTTTTAGGTTTGTGGACTTAGAGGGAGCACATCCATTTTGGGGTACGGGAAACCTAGTTAAGTTTGCCGAGGGCCTATTGAGAATTGACGTTCACAATCACATTATTTTCGTGTTAGATAACGATGCAGAAGGATTAGATGCTTATCAGCGTCTGCTAAAATTGTCACTGACTTCAAATATGAGGGTTATGACGCTTCCGGACCTACATCAATTTAATAGCTTTCCAGCTAAAGGGCCTGAAGGCATTATAAATTGCAATATAAATGGTCGAGCGGTTGCCATTGAGTGCTATCTTGACCTGAAAATTCCTAACTATCCCGAGGCTAATATTCAATGGAGTAACTACAAAAAAGAAATAGGTAGCTGGCAGGGGGCGCTTGAACACAAAGAGTCTTATATGCGGCGATTCCTAGCACTCAATACTGAAAATATACAAAATGGACTATACGACACTTCGAAAATTAAAGAGGTTCTAACATGCCTAATTGCTGAAGCGACAGTGCTAAATAGTATTAGGGATTGACTGAGCAATAGGGCGCAGAACAGGTATATTACTATTTTTGTTGTCCTGAATTTACACAATCCCTAACTGGTTTTTTTAACTGTGCAAATCATGTTTAAGAAAACTTCTTAAAGCCTGCAAAGAATGGTTTTGCAATCATGCAGATTTCCCAACCGTCGCCTTGTACATATGGCGCTGAACGATAATTTGCAGGAGGGTAAGGCGTAAATAAACTTGCTAGGTTATGCACGGCCGTAACTATTAGTTCTTCTGTCAATAACTTATCAAAGAGCGCATCGGTAAATTGTAGATGGATTGCATACTTTTCATTAAGGTTTATAATCAGATTTATTACTTTAATTCGTCGATGCATTTCTGATAATTCTTCACTCCGGGGGATATTTGAAATCACACCCAAATCATTATGGTATCGATCATCTTTTTTTCCGGGCAGTCCAAAACGTACAGCGGGTTTCCAGCCAGACAATATTTTTTCCAGCACCTTCTCATAAGCTTTAAGCTTATCGCGAAGATAACTACTTACAAAAAAAGAAGATCTAAATTTCTTCGTTCTCACTAAGTAGTCTTTTTGATTTGGCAAGCCAAACGAAAACTGCCAACTAACTTCAAGTTCATCATGCCCATGCCCCCATACCCAGAGTTTGTAATTTCTTTTTAGCAGAGAGTCATTGCCTGTTGATACTATGATCACGGCAAAGGCAGTGGTTTCAACCCTCTCTTCTGACAGCTCACCAGTATCAAGATTCGCTGCTAATAACTCACACTGAAATTCTTGTATCGTAAGACGATGTACCGAGTCGGGCTCAAACTCTTGATTCGAAAACCAGGAAGTTAGTATCTCACCTATTGAGTCATTTGTAAGTTTTTTAAGTTTCGTTTTTTGCTTTATCGGCGCGCGTAAAATAGCCGGAACTCCGTCTTCTTCAATCAGTCCTTGATTCTTGCTGACTTCACTGATTGCAAGGGAAAGCTTTTGGCTAACAAAATTATGTTTGTCTGCCATTGTATATATATTAACACTTTGACTCATCATGAGAGATTGCAGCGGTGACATCCTTTTTTGAAGTTTTTCATAAAATTCGTGCTTTTTAATTTCTAAAAATTCGCTCTCATTGGTAGTAGCCAGAACCTTCATCAGCAGTCGTGCAATACCAAAATCATCGACCAGTTCTGGTATATAGGAGCAGAGAGTGCTCAGAGCAATTTCCCCAGCGACACCATTTAGCTCAGTGCAAACCATGACCAGCCGCGCCCACACCATGTTTTTATCGAGCCTAGGCAGTTGCTGAAAAATTAATTGTTTTTGAAAATTAGTTCCTGCTGAATTATCGGAGTCTAAGGTTTCCCCAAGAAACTCGATAGACTTTACAAAATCGTGAAATCTATCATCGCTAAACGCATGTAAAGCATAACTTTTAACTGCGCGTTCCATAGCGTCGTATGCTTTTCTATTTTTTTCGTTACTAAAATTTTTGGTGTTAACTTTGGTTTTCCATACATCATGAGTCAATGTTGAACGGGCGAATGCAACAATTTGTTGCGCCCCTTTCATCTGACTCAGGCTTGAAGAATCGAAAACAATTTGTATTTGATCTAAATCTTTATTAAAGGAAGGGTCTACGAAATCAAGCCAAGCCAGTCCAACTGCTTCTTTAAAATCATTTGAACTAGGTGTCAGAGTACGCTTCATCTGCATTCGCACTATGGCATTTTCGCCAGTTCTCGCGCATACAGAAGTAATAATAAGGTCGTCTGTGTTATGCCCCAGTACACGCCCCTGAAACTGCAATTTTTGGATTGAATATCCAGTCGGCACACCAGCGCAAGGAAGCCCCAGGCACATTGCTAGCAATCTTGAGGCTTGAACTCTTCGCTCGAATGCACCTCCACGGTCGCCTGTGGAAGAGGGACTTGCTACTTGTTTTTTGTTAAACATTTTTTTACGTTCGCCTAATCATTATATTGGCTAGTAGGTATGATTATCCATTATTTACTTTCTGAAATAACGATCAAGATTTTTTGACGAACAACCAGACACTTGTGGATAGATCTGGCAAACTAGTGTTGATTTGTGCTTTGGCTCAAAGCCGTGATCAATCATGCAGCGTTGCGCTTTGGCTGTATCTCCAATGCTTGCAACGTCCAGATTTGCCCCCAGTGGTTTGGCATAACCGCATGCATACATTACAGGTAGGGCTTCACTATCATTTGCTATCTGGACTGAAAAATGCGGTGATGCTCCCGCCTTACGCCAGGTGACTTGCATGCGTTCATCCCTGCCAGAATTCGGCTTGATAGGGTGAAATGCTTCGTCCTCCACAAATGGCAAAGCCTCGAGCTGGGACAGGCTTAGAGGATGTCCCTGCCTTTCCTCGACGCAAGCGGGCATGTCTTTCATTACTTCACAGTATTCAAAACCGTCTTTGCGAATGAAGCCATTACGCTTCATACACTGGAATTGCAGCACCTGTTCGTTGATTGGCAAATCCGTTATCGAAGTGCCTACCGGGTCGCCACATTCTGTCATTGCGGCTTTGACACCCTCAACAGAGGTAGAAGGGCGTTTCCACTGTGTAAATTCAGGTGATGGCGGGCAGCCGGTCAGTAAAAGCGCCGTCGCGATTAGGGCGGGGAAGGTAATGATGTGAGCTTTGCGGAACATGTTAATCCTTTAGGTACGTCAGGCTCCCCAACTGCTTCGATCCTTGGGAGCCTCCATTGACGATGATCATGACAGAAACCGAAAGAGCCTGGCAGTGCTGGAAAGGGTGAAGAGTCCATTATGCCTTCCTCGGTTTACTAGACGGTCGTATAGGGGTTCTATGCTTACCAGATGCTAAAAAATCTGGCTGATCCGGCTTTTCCAGCCTTGTGACCGTTGGAGCTGAATGCATAGCCAGGGATGGTTCTGACCTTGCGGAGCAAGTGCCGACACATAGGTGTCGCTGTCCTTTACGGTAGGTCCGTTAAGAGAATCTGGGCACTCACTAGCCATCTGCCTCTACCTTAAGGCCGTCACCTCAAGCAGTCCCTGAAGGGCATCCGTTAGGCTGATAGTAGGCTTTCGCCATTACGGGTAAGCTCATAGCTCTCATGGCTGCAACCTGAACCTAGGAGGCAGTACCCGTTTGGCGTGCATAAGGATGAAGGTTGATGGTTCAGGTAGGAGCAAGATGGTGGAAACTCGACTTTCATACGCATACGCCAGCCTCGATGGACTATGGGCGCCATGAGCCTCATCTTCGCAACACCGTGACGCCGAGGGAGTGGTTATCATCGTTTGTCGATCAGGGGATAGAGTGTGTAGCGGTTACGGATCACAACACGGCTTCTTGGGTTGACCGTCTTCAAGTAGAAGCAGCAGTAATGAGGGAAGAGGGAAAGATTATTCATGTCTTTCCTGGTGTGGAAATTACAGCCAACGGTAATATCCATATTCTTGCTATTTTCGACCCTTCAAAATCATCTGAAATTGTCATGGCTGCTGTTGGAGCCGCGAAATTCAGAGGCGAGTACGGCAATAGTGATGCAGTGGCTGGTGAAAGCGCTGAAAATATTGTCGATGAAATCACCAAATTAGGTGGTATTGCAATTCCAGCTCATATCGATATGAAGGCTGGAATGTGTCAAATTCAGTCAAGCCATACCATTAAGCAGATCTGCCATAAGTCTTCTGCTGTAGAAGTCATTTTTCCAGAAGGCGGGCGTGGTCCAGAACATGATGAATGTTTAAGGCGGTACAAAGCCCTGGAGTTGGGTTTGGCCGAGGTCATAGGATCTGACGCGCACCGTCCAGATGAGGTGGGTAGAGCCTATACCTGGGTCAAGATGTCTAGCCCTACTATTGATGGTGTAAGGTTGGCGTTGGTTGATGGTGCTTCCTCAATCAAACGATCAAACACGGTTACAGGCAATCCAAATGCTGTTTCAAGTAATGTGATTCATTCTATATCTATTGATAAAGCAAAATATTGTGGTAGAGGTAAACCATTAGAAATTGTCTTTAACCCTTGGCTCAATTCTATCATCGGCGGGCGTGGTAGCGGAAAGTCATCTATCCTGGAATTCATCAGACTTGCATTAGGTCGGGATAAAGATTTACTAGATATACCTGGCCGTAATGAGGTTAAAGAAACCTTTACACGCTTTGCACAAAAGTCAGCAGATCGTGATGCCGATGGTGTTCTGCTCGATGAAACCTGTATCAGTTGTGTTATTCAGAAAGAGGGTGCTTATTACCTTCTGAAATGGGTTTCCAACGTTCCTAGCGTGGCTATATTCAAGTGGGATGGTCAGGAGTGGAAAGCAGAACATGGTGATGCGCGAAGCAGGTTTCCGGTAAAAATATTTAGCCAAAAGCAAATATATGATATAGCAAGAAATCCGAGTGCTTTGATAAGAATCATTGACGAAACTGACGTTGTTGATTTGTTCGGTTGGAAAATGGCTTGGACAGAGAAAGAAAATAAATTCTTATCTCTCTGCGGACAGAGAAGGGTTCTCCAAGGTCAGATGGCTAACAAGAATGTTCTTGAAGGTCAGCTATCAGATGTAATTCAGAAGATTGATGTTATCGAGTCATCAGGACATGCCCAGGTATTGTCCGATTTTAATGATGCAATGAAAAAACATACAGCCATTGTAGATTTCAAAGAGTCATATTCAAATTTGGGAGAAAAGCTGTCAGAGCAAATGCGTACTGCTGATCAGCTTAAATTCAATAGTACAGTTTTTGCGGCTACGAACGAAATTGATGTTGAGGTGCTTCAACGTGTTGGTGCAATGAATCAGGCTTATTTGCAAATTAAAAGCCAGATTAATGCCCTTATTGCTGGTTTGAATAGTAGTCTTGATGAATTCAGTCAATGGCAGGCTACAAGTGCTTTTGGTAAGCAGCAAGATTCATCGTTTAGCCAATATGCATCTCTTGTCGCAACCCTCACTCAGAATGGGGTGGATAATCCCGATCAATATCAACAGCTCGTTGAAACCAAAAATGGCATTGAAAAGAAGCTTGCCGAGATAGAAGCTTTTGAATCACAAGAGCGCTTAATGGCGGCTGAAATTAATTTGATTTATGCCGATTTAATCGAGTTGAGAAAATCACTTACGAATAGGCGCAGAGATTTCGTTCGCCAGCATTTATCGAATAATCCCTCTATTAGTTTGTCTATAGAACCTTTGTGTAATATAGATGATATGGAAGAATCTTTCCGGGACGTCATTGGTCGTCCTGATGGTGCTTTTGCTAGTGACATACTTGATAAGGAAAAACAGACAGGATTCTTGTATTTCCTTTGGTTAGCTCTAATTGCTGAACATAACAATAACCCAGCAGTGCCAAACGATCTCACTCAGAACTTTACCTGTGTTCATGATTTTAAAAGCCAATTGTTTAAGTTTGGAACGGGTCAAATCATGGGCATGCCCATCGGTAAACGGTTTTCAGATTTGTTGAGCCAATTGCAACCGCAAATTTTTGACAGACTTAACCTGTGGTTTCCAGATGATCGACTCGTTGTTAAATTTAACGATGGGAAAAGACTGAAAGATATTTCTCAGGGATCTGCTGGTCAGAAAGCGGCTACGGTACTCTCCTTCCTATTGTCCTATGGGAATGAGCCTCTGATTTTGGATCAACCTGAAGACGACCTTGATAACGGCTTAATTTCCTCGTTGATTGTCTCAAAGCTGCAGGAAAATAAGTCGAGAAGGCAAGTGATAGTAGTCACTCATAATCCCAATATTGTCGTCAACGGTGACTCTGAATTCGTTGTAGCTCTCCAAGACAAAGGTAGTATTGAGGTGGCTGCATCAGGCGGCCTTCAAGAGCCAGACGTTAGGCGTGAGGTATGCGAAATCATGGAGGGTGGTAAGCAAGCCCTAGAACAGCGATACCGCAGGATGATCGCTGTCTGACTTGGGCCTTACGGCCATTGTCATTGTGGTGGGGATTACATCTTGCCGGGCTGTACCGGATGGCGTCTAGGATCTGTTGGCTTACCCGTGCCTGCAGATCCTGGCTGAACTGGCTTGTCCTGCTCTGATGCTGCTGGAGGCGTGACAATCCCTGGCTTCTGATCTTGCGCAGCAAGTGCCGGCGCCTTCGCAGGTGGTTTTGACGGTAGGGCGTCTTCTAGTGTTATCCCAGCTCGTATAAGGATGCTGTCCAGCTCGTTGGCTGAAAGCTGCTCATCCTTGCGAAGGTCGTCAATAACGCGCTTCTTCAATGCCCTTGGCAGATCATTCAGGTGCTGGACGTATGTGAAGTCATTGGCGGGTATCCCCTGATGGATACCGTATAAGAAGCCGTATAGCTTCGGACGGGCATCAACCTCTCTATCCATCCTGTTGTTCGTCTGGATGAACACCTTCTTCAATTTGCCGGTTGGGTTTGTTGTTCTTATGGCTACCGCGTCCCTTACCCTCTGACGGTTAGCTATCACGAGCTTCTTGTACTCTTTGTCCATCATTGCATCTGCTTCTCTGACAAGCTCTGGAGAAGGCGTGTAGTCCAGAAGCGTTGTCCCGCAGATACGTGATGCAAGGTAGAGATTCGCTTGCGTCCTCGGGTTCGGCTCCCCTGTGCAGCGGATCTTAGTGTGGCCTTTGGCAATATGGATCGACATGGTAATGAGAGCCGAATTTAGGTCAGTCTGGTAAGTCTCGACGGCATTCCCGACGATTGTGCATACGTCTCTCTGGTTGAATTTCGACACAACGGTGTTCCCCACGATCATCTGCTTGGTGATGGATGGGCCGTATCTACTGTTCTCGTTGAACCTTGTGATGAAGTCCTGGAGGGTTTCAGTGTTATCTATGAACCTGAACTTGATCTTCTTCTTCCTGCCGCCCCCAATGGAGATTGAGCCGTTCGCCGTGGCTTCTGTGACCTGTTTTTGGATGTTCTGTTTCTTGATCATCTGGTAGAGACTGTTGATAGATTCGACTTCTTCCATGTCAATCTTCATTTGGCTATCTATGACGATCCCGGATTTTTTCGCAGAGATTTTGAAGTCGAATTCGTCCAAGTAGATCGACCAACCGCTGACATTACGTTCCCCTTTTTTGTTTTTGCTGATGTTCGGGACCAGCCTAGCGCCGAGTTCTTGGTATAGTTTTTTGTTCAGCTCTTCAACCCCATTGCTCATGTCAGAAGCGTTGATCAGCGCAACGGATTTTGAAACGATCAGGGATATGTCCGTTTTCGTTTGATTGGCTTTGTATTTGTAAGCTGAATAAAGCTCAAGCACACCCTTTGTTTGTGTCGGAAGGGTGTCTATAGAAAGGAATTCATTACCATAGTCCTTATGCTTGATTTTGATGTGCTGTTTCCCGTTAAGGTAATCATCCACAACCTCAAAACCACTGTCCTGAAGGGCTTGTGTGAATTGCGGGTAAGAAAAATTCTGACCATTGAATTGAGAAGTGATTGACTCGATTCGATTAACCAGATCAACGTGCTTACCGAAAACCTCCCCGGTGTTTGGGTTGGTCATCACATCAATCGTTTTGGCTCTGTCCTCATGCTCCATCTGTAAAAGGAATGGATACTTCTCTTCAAGGCGGAATTTTACGTCTCTCATTTTTTTGATTATGCCGCTGTGTTTTTTGCCACGGAAAAAGCTTGGTCTGTAACCATCCAGCCTGCGCGTGGACATTAGGACATGGACGTGTGGATTTCCATCTTTAAGGTGAGGAACAATCATGTATTTGAATTCAATATCCGTTTTGGAATTAGACAGCTCAAGTAAAGTTTCTTTGGCGGAATTGATAAGGAATTTTGCTTTTTCTTCGTCAGTTTTTAGAGTGGCTAGCTCGTTGTCTGTACAAGAAACGATGAACGAAAAAGCATCAGATGCTTTCGATGAAGAATTTCTGCCTTGCTTAGAATGCTGTATGAATTCTTGTGCACAAGAATTTGCGAATTCTAATGTATAATTTCTTTCATCAATATCGTTTTTTAAAAGGCCAAGCTTCTTCATTTTTTGCGGTGAATCTAGCTGTAAATCCAAATTCGTTTCTGAATATTGGACTCCTACGTGTGTGTCTATTCCTTCGTCATTGATTTTTGGAAGGTACAAATAAGCAACCGCACCTTTAATCCTGACCTTCCCTCTGATTTCAGGGTCAGAGGATTCAACGTATTCTATCTTTGCGTTGGATGTAATGCTGGCAAATTTAAGCTTAAGTGGTACGGCAATTATCATTTTTCTTCTCGTATTCTGATCGTTTTATTGTTCCTATATTTCATGTGTAAAAGCTCCAACGCTTTTGATGCTTCAAGCATTGTGCGAACCAGCAGTTCTTTGTAGTCCTTACCGATTTTCACCAGCTCATTCACGTCTCTGACGCGTCGATTCAGAAGGTCGTAAATGCGCTTTCTTTCGACGAAGAAGGGGTGCTTTGAGCTAACCCCAATCTTGAATATCTTGGCTTCTTCGATTGCCCTCACAATCTGAGTAAATGGATCGTCATCGTGTTTAAAAAACCAGTATGGTTCGTCCTCAAGCAGCGCAGATAGGCGCGTTTCGCTCTCCCTATAAAGCTCGGCGCTGCGTAAGAATTTGCGTTTGGCTACGGCCTCTACACCAGTGGTTTGTTCAACGTATTCGACGTGGACATACGTGAATTTTTCACTGAGCAGGTTCACCTTGACGTGATGCTTCAGAAGCATCGTAAGCACGTTGGGGAGCTTGACCGTCTTGCCTTGCTTGGATGTGTACTGCTGGCCTGCGCATAGGTTGAAAAGCTGCTGGAGGTTGCTCTGATTCCTGTTGAATGTGTCCTTTATCGCGGCAACGCTTTTCTGGTCCTTCAGAGGAATGTAAATGTCTTTGTCCCTGTGGAGGTGAGTCAAGAAAAGGCTCACGCCTTTTCTGTATTTGGCGATCAACTCGATCTCATTCACGACCTCTGGAAGGCGTGTGTAACCACACGCAAAGACTAGGTTCTGTAGGTCTGACTTGAAGCGTTCTGAACACCTGAACTGGAGATACCTTTTCATGGGTCAACCCTCACTGATGGGGGCTGTTATTCGTTGTGTGCTGCGGCTGGAGTTTTGTCCTGAAGGCTTCTCTTAACTTGGCAGTGTCCTTGATTGAAGTCAGGGCCTTCATTTCTTCGACAAACTCTAGTGCTTCTATTACTGAGATCGAATATTCAATAGCGCTTATTTCTGACGTGATTTTTCCTCGGGCTTCTGTTTTTATCTTCTTTAAAGACTCGTTTCTTTCAAGCAATTTGGTTTTGTTGTCGTAGGATTTTTCAGCCCTGGCTTTTGCTTCGTCAGTGGAAGATTTCTTCAGCAGGGTTTCACCGAATTTGTCTCTGCTTGCGCGAATGGTACTAGCCTGATCTTCAAGTTTTTTTATTTCCGAAGCGAGCGTTGTGAACTCGTTTTGTTTTTCGATGATTTCGTCTTTTAGATCAGATATGGTTTTTGTGGTTGTCATTTTTTATATTGTTTGTTTGTATCTATTATAGCATTTTTAATCCCGCAAATTGTTCTGTTGGATTTCATTTGTAGAGTGTAAATAAAAACTACACCTACAATTATCCCGGCGATGATTTTGTCAAATTGATTGACTGCGGCAATACTTAAAAGAATAGTTAACAATACGAATGTGATTTGCAGTTTCAAAAGGTCGAGTAAATCATAGTTGTAGGTTAGGGCTCTTTGCTTAACCGGGTTCATGAGGTAGAGATATTTGTAGTCCAAGATGGCATTGTCTATTTCGAGTTTTGAAGCGTTTAACCTAGCGAGGTTCATAGCTAATGGTGTGTATTCCTCGGCCCTAGCTTTTACAGATTTGAAGAGTGCTTTGCGTAGTTTATGGGGCTGCGTTCTCTCTATTTCTTTAAGTACGTCACGAATGTTGTCTTCTACAGAGTTTCTGTATGTTATTAAGATTTTGTAGGATTCTTTGGAGCGTAATTCTTTGCCAAGCTTAATAAGTCGAAAATGGTTTTTTAGGTGTGTGGTTATCATGATGAATAGAGATTGTTGTACTTTAGATTATAGCATTTCAGTAGCGCACTTTATTCTATTGATGTCTTTTAACATGCTTTCACTTTTTTATTGATTCATGTCTGATTTTTGTCATCACTGATTTAATGAAAGCCTTATAGAATGCGGTATCCAAACAAACGGAGTGCGCTAGATTGTTTTAATTGACTTGTCAATTAACAACCTGACCTTGCCTGCTCTAAAAATTGCTTAAAAATAGCTTTATTGAATAACCAATACATACCAAATGACGCATAGCTCTTGGTGGAATCCCCGCTCTCGCGGTCATCCGAAGGGGGGAGGGGAGGGAGTGAGGCATCCGACCGCTGCGCAGCCGGAATCAGCATCCCTACCTGGTCTGTTGGCCGTGGCCGGAATCGGCTGTGTCTGGATGGTTCGTGTACGTCATACAGAAGCGCTAAGAGCTTTCTGTCAGATCCATTCGATAGACAGGGCTGGGTAGCGCTGGTGTGTCCTTGGTTCGGCTGGTGGTAGGTGTAGCTTGCTTTGCTCCAGGGCGATGAGAGATGTGCTATCGGTGTGCCATTACCTTGGGTAGAATGCTGAAAATATCACTCAAACTAGGGAGAGTTATGAATCTTGAATTTTCGAAAAAATTTGTATTAGTAAGTTTGGGATCTGCTGCGATATGGGGAGGGTTAACCTTCATTTTATTACAGACAGGTTTTCTCCAATTGGCGGGTGCTAATGCAACGCAACTAAATATTACATTTGGTTCGATTGGTGTTACCTCTGGGCTCTTAATTCTTGTCATTTTTAGTTTTCTCAGTGATAACACATTTTCAAAAGCCTTCAAAAAAGGTGTGATGTCTTTCATCTCGTTTTTTACGGTTATTGGCTTTTCTGCATTTGCCGCTTGCCTGGTATATTATTCAAACGATGGTTGGAATAGTTTCTTTACTTTTCTCACTTGCGCAGGTCTGGCTTTTTGGATTTCCTCGTTAATTCTTTTGTACATAATTTCCAATGTCACGTTCTCGAAAACCCATAGGTGGATTGTTTGCGTCGTTGCAGCAATAGCCCTTGCATTTGTCTGTTATTGTGTATTGAGTGCACGAAGTGTGGAACTATTGTGATGGTTAAAAAAATATGGAATAACATCTGTGAATACCCATGGATTTCCGGTGTCATAGGTATTGGTTTATTGTTCATTATGGTTATCTTCATTACCTATGGGGTTAGCCTCGGACCTCGCTCACATGACCACACAGCGTGGAGTAGCTTTGGCTCGATGCTGGCTGGTGTATTCACCTTGTTTGGAACCACTGCAACCATCGCAACATTGCTGTTCCTCAATGCACAATTTAAGGAGCAGCAGAAGGTCACGACCAAGCAAATTGAAGCACTCACGTTTGAGCAGTACGTGAACCATCGTAAGCTTTTCTTCGAGCGCCTAAACGAGATTGAAGGGAGCCTAGATAATAAAATAAAGTTCAAAGATCAAAATAAGCTGTACCACAATATTTTCCCTCATAACTCTCCTTCAGAATGCTCGTTCAGGGTTCAGATCGTGAGTGGTCAATTGGCAAAGGTCGGTGACTTATCGGATATGTTTTCAAGCTATGAAATGTTGAAATACATGCTTGAAAAAAATGAGTGGTTCCATGTAGAAACTGAATTCCTTGTGAAGCATTTGATCATGATGCCTAACGCTCTGAGTTTCCTGAATGTTGATGCTGAATATGATGGCGACATGGAGCTTGAAGGAATAAACTTCGGTATCAATATCTACTCGATGAATGAGTACGTGAACCGTGTTACGACTATCCTGAATGCTTTCCTTGCGTTCACAGGTAATGCGACGGTTCCTAGCATCGATCACAAGGCTGAAAGCTCTCAGTTGCGCAAAGCCTTGATGCAGAATTTTGAAGGCCGCTATGCTGCAAAGCATGGGCTTGTTCCGATCAAAAAAATTAAGATGATTGATGAGCTGGTTAGGCTTCATTTTTGGATTGATCAAGCCAAGGATACAGACGGTCAGCGAATGTTCTTAGAAGCTTGGCAAAATCTTAATATTCTATTCAGTTCGAAGCTGAAAGTTAACGAGCTAAAAGACTCGCGAGCCTATAAAGAAATGATTCAGAAGTTTCTTGATGAGCTGCATTTAGTAAAGGATAAGGTTTCACTTAACTCTTATGAGTTTACGGTCGTGGATGAATATTTTACCAAGCTGAAAGAAATTGAAAGGGGGATAAATAATTAATTCCAAAATATATTTCCTTAACGTCAAGTTTGAGTTTTCGGTGTGGTACAATTCGCTTATAAAACAAACTTTGCTAATCATGAAAATTTCAAAAAGCCAAATCTTACAGTTGTCAGTTGTATCTGTTTTCGTCGCATTGCTCTCAATTAATGCCTTGTTTGAAGGCGCAACGGAAAGAATGGTTTTCGTATCGAATGCTATGGTTGCTAGTCTCAAATTTGCGCTTCATGGCTTGAGTGATTTTTTAAATCTATTTATTTACCCGGCGTCAATATTTTGCATCCTTGGTTTGGTCGTGGTGTATGTTCCGATGTTGTTTTTAAGCATTAGGAATGGCCGTCATTCCTGATAAATTTAAGCAATAATAAAGCCGCCTTAACTGGCGGTTTTGTTTTTATGAAATGGTATAATTGGAGCATAAACAAACTTTACTACAAATGAAAAATCAACCAACCGATTTGGAAATCAAAAGTCTACTGCACGTAAAAAGGAATCTCCTTGAGGGTGTAGGCATGAACCTTGTCCGCGTCCTACCCATTGCCGTTATGGGTGGCTTCGTGATCAAAACTATAATTGCTTTCTTCCTCAAAGAACCCTTCAGTACAAGCTTCGCCTTCTATCTATTCTCCTTGGTATTTTTAATGAGCTTACTAGGCGTTTCCTCCCTAGCAATGCTAAGAGCCAAATGCGCCGAAAAGGAAGATGGCTATGAAGGAGGGTTTACTCCGGCTCTCGCGCTTTCAGGCAAGATCCTATCAAGCAATATCCTTGCACCCGGCCAGTACGTGGCACAGCACAAAGCAATCATCAAAGACGGCGCTGTGTGCTTCCTGGTGCCCTCTGTGATGCTCGCCATAGCCTTTGCCCTTCACGTACCCGTAGTGGTGAGTCTCATCGTCCTGGGTGCCGCTGTAGGCTTGTGGTCTGCCCAGCTCAATACGATCCAAGCTAACGCATATGAAGAGGTCGAAACACTCACCAGAGGTTGATTGCTAATGGAATTCAAAAGGTCGCATTTAAGCGGCCTTTTTTATTGAGAGATTATCTATGTAATAAAAGGCATTCGGCAAATGGTATAATTAAGAAAACAAATCTTAAACTTAATGCGTCAATTCAAAATTCTGTTCGCAATGCTTTTTCTTCTGTTAATTGGCAACCAAGCCCAAGCTCTCGAATATTCAAATATTTGTGAAGTGATGAGGACAGCAACACCTCAATCCAAGGGGTTGGCTTCACAGATAACCCAAGGCATGTTCGCTTGTGATGCCGATCAGGGGGTAAGCGTGCTTCTTGCCCTTGAAGGTACTAATTCCACTGCTGTTAAAGCGATCAAGCCGATTCTTATAAACGCTGGTCGTACTGATGCGAGCTTCTCAAAGCCTAGCCCTTTCCTCGATTCAATGACTACATATTTAACCAATATAGGTTTGGGCGTAACAGGTCTGATTGCTGTTTTTTTGATTTGGAAGTTTTTATATGACAAGGCCAAAACCGGTAGCCTTGAGGCTGCTATCAAAAACAATACTGTAAGAATGATTGCACTGCTTCTGCTTTTCTGTCACCTCATCATTGTGAGCGTTGTAATGTTGTTGTTTGCAATATTTGGATTCATGGTCTCGAATAAGCATGCACTTTCTACTGATTTAGAAGAGCTTTCCAAGTCTGAAGATTATAATGTGGTCAGACCAGAAGAGAAGATGGTTTTCTCTGCAAATATCGAGAGGATAAACGATATAGCTACTGAAGATGTTAGGACGATAGACGCAATGTTTGCTAATAATCGTGTGGCATTGGGGGAAGCCGGGTATACAAGAGGTGAGATACTTAAAATTTCTGCTGACGCCGGTTTAAAGGTTTCGAAGGATAAAAGCTGGGGTAGACCCAACGTAGACGCAACCACCAATTGGAAGAACATTGTTCATTGGCTCAACGAAGTCAAAGACTATTCGATGAAAAAGTCTGCTGACGATTATCCCTTCAAAGACCAAGTGCTTAAAGGTTATCCCGCTAGTTTTGGTAAATTCATCATTGGATCGAATGGTGCTGATGTTGAGCAATTGACGGGGGAGAGCCTCAATGACGGCACCATGAGGTCAATGTTCGAAAAAGGAGCAAAAGCCAGTAATGAAATGTTGGGCGGATCTTCTACCTATCTGAAAAATACTGGTACGTTAGGTCGTAAGTATTACGCTCAAATCATGGATGACAATTTCCAAACGAACTCAATGAATGTTGTTGATGGTAAGTTCGACGCAGAAGAGCAAGCCATTGTTGATGATGCTTATGCTAAATCAAAAGAAGTGATGGGCATTTTAAAGCTTGACGAAATTGGAGTCAGTACATCATCAGTTGCAGAAGTCATAAAGTCGAAATTTGCATCGGGATTTTTATCGGCGTACATGGGGCACGACTTCGATGCTGATGGTGCATCATTTCAAAACATTATTAACTATTTTAAGAATACGATTGTTAAAGCCAAGCTTAACGAATATTGCACTGACACATGGTCTGAGCATGAATCTTCCAGGAGGGCTATAAAGCAATATAACGAATTACCTAATGACGTAAAGGGTAGCAAATTAAACCGTGATCAAGGATCGGATTCAATCTCTGATTTTGACATGCAGTGCGCGACCCTTAACCCAACCTCATTGAAAATTGAGATATTGGGAAGCGAAAATCAAGCTGACGTTCTCAAATTCAGAGCGGTGCAATTAGCATACTTAACGGCTGCTAATAGGGCTTTCGAGCTTTATTACATTGGGGTAAAGAAGGCACTGCAAGAGAACAAGGAAGGCATAGACATGCTGACCTATGAGGTGCTGACGAATTCGACAAAAGGGATTTTAGGTAGTGCTTTGTCAGCTTCATCGATGTCTAAATTCCGCAACAATAAAAATATCAGTACCCAAACATTGAAAAATGCTTTCTTTGTTCACTGGGATAACGCCGATATTAAAAACTATAACTATGTGAATAGAAAGGTGCTTTGTGGCATACACGATGTTAGGCCAGAAGGCCAAGCAAGCTCGTGTAACCTTGTACCGTTTGCCCCGATTGATTACAAAGGGCTTTACCTCTCAGCAATTATTAACGTAACACCTTCCAATCTTTTGGACGATGGAAGCTGGTTTAGTAAATTCGACTTTAACAAATTAATCATGGATGCAATCGGTTTTGATTTCACCTCCATCAAATTGATGGCCGGGTTTGATCCCTCGCTGTCGATTATGAAAGGTAGAGCGGAGTGTGCAGCAAATCCACAAAGCTGCGCGAACAATTACCATATAGGTCTCGCTGCTGGGATGTACATGCTTGGTAACGAGATGTTCGACTTTGGTGTGAAGATCATATTGCTTAAGGCGCTTACAGCTGTTGCAGATGGAACTCTTGATTCGATTATAGAGATGATCGGTTCTAGTGATTCATCATCAGCAGGAATCAAAACTGGCCAGTTCACAGGAAATATCGCTAAATTCCTAGGTTCGTTTAGCGGTAAGACAGTACAGATAGCTCTCAAATCCATGGATATTATTATGAGTGCGTATTTACCGCTGGGGTATGTATTTGCTGCTCTAGGTTTTTTCTGTAAATACGTTATTCCTTTGGCCTTATTTTTTATGTTGTTGGGTAGATTGATTTCGTTTATCTACTTCGCGTTTTTCTTCAAATTTATCGAAGCTCCGGTACTTTTCAGCTACGGAGCCATAAGCGGTAATCCTATCCATTTACAAAGAGCTGGGTGGAAGTTGGTTTATTTAGCTTGGTACATGCCAGTACTCGCTTTGTTTTTGAAAGTGATTTCATTCACTGCAGACAATATGAATGCTCAAGGTTTAATTGCTGGAATTCTAGGTATGAGTGATGGGTCGTTTATTGGAGATATTCTTGCAATTCTTGCTACGGTAATCTTTATCATTTTCTGTATTTTCAGTATCTATAAAAGTGGTATGGACCAATTCGACAGTACAATGAAAGTAATCGGTAATGAGGATACCCCTGCTGATGATTCAGCAAACAGAATGTATGCTTTATTGTTTGCGAATAATAGAATGCAAAATGCGATCAGTTCTAGTGTCCCAGCACTTGAGAAAGGCTTCAAAAATCTTGTGGCTAACAATTTGAAGGCAAAGCAATACGAGGCTCAAAGGAAAGAGAGAAATAGACAAGCTAGTGAAGAATTCAGTAAGGAAGAAAATAAAAATAAACAAACCACTGAAGGGGAGGCTTGAATATGAATGAGCAATCTAAAAAGCACTACTATTGGTTTTTGGTAGCTATCGTCGTGCTAGGTCTGGTGAAGGTTTTTACCGTTTTAAGTTTCGGTGCGATGTTGTTAACTGCATTCGCTTGCGCGGTATTGTTTTGGGCAATTCTCAAGGGTGTGAATATAAATCAGAAGCTCATTGCAAAGATTGAACAAGTTGATGCTGCGAATCGTGATGTGATTGAACACAACGAAACTCTGATGGGACTGGAAATGTCGCGCAAGAATGAGGTCAGAAAGAAGAGACTTGAAAAGCTCGGGCGTGGTGATTGATGAGGTTTCTTGCTTGTGTCACCAGAGCCTTTCTGTGCTGTTTCCTTGCCTTGAGCTTGGCGTCGGCCAGTGCCGCTATACAGCCTTGGCCTGTTGCTGTGATGCCTAGCGCCATGGATCTGGCTCCCCTCGTTGCCTCTAACCGTGTGGCATGGCCTGTGACCTGTTCTGTGTTTGCGTTCATCCTTCGGGAAGGGGAGAAGACGAACGTGTTGAGGGCGTTGCTAGGAGAGGACGTTGAATCATTAAAGATTGCAGGTAGGTGAGTGAGGTTTCTAGGATACAAAAAAAGCCCATTAGGGCTATTTGAGTTATTATATTTTGAATTTTACCTTTTTGCTCTTTGGTTCAGGCGTTGCTGTCAGTTTTGCCTTTTTAGCTTTTTCCAGTAACAATTTTAATCCGTAATCTAGGTGTGAGCCTTCGCGTGATCTCACTGGATTAACGGATTGACCCTTGTTGTCGTAAAAGTCTATGGATATCGGAGTATCATTTTCCATGATTCTTTCGTTTTTATTATCTGTGAGATAAGCTCTGCTTTTACCATTGGATTGAGATCTAATTTCTATCTTGAATCCCAAGCCTAATATTTCATTGTAGTTGGTGTTGGCTGCTGCTTGTGCTTTTTCATTTGCGGGTTTGTTTAATGTTGTCATTCTAATTACCTTTCGAATATGTCGGCATAATTGCTTTTCATATAAATATATTACCATTTGCATTGTCGTAAAATCAGGGTTAGGTGTAACTATCGTACCATTTGGATTTTATTTTTTAGGGTTGTGCGAAAATAACCCTAGCTTTTATTTAAAATCCTATTCGTCAATGAATTCATATGTTTGAACTGTTGAAGCTTTTCCTGCATGTGCTGGTCATGAGCGAGCTTGACGTTCAGGAGAACCTTTTCAGGAGTCTTGATGACTACCATCGACTTACTATTAGGTTTCGTCTCTGTGAGCGCATTCGAGCAAATGACTCTCAGCTGATGAAGGTCATGCTCATGAACCACCATGCTCGATACGAACTGCAGGGCCGCTGCGCAACACATCAATGGGTCAATGTCGTTCACCATTAAATTGAGTAATTGCGTGCGGTGGCGTCCTACTCTGGCTTCTCTCTGTGCTGCTGGTAACGTCAAGCTACCTGCCCCACTGCAATCATCATGTATGACATACGGCTGGGTGCGCTTATCTCGGTCGGATTCGCACACGTCTATCAGGTTGCCAATCAGATTAGCCAAGTCTGGTGGAGTGAGGTACTGACCTAAACCATTGCCCTTCTGGTCATCAAGCCATATGTCTTCGATGAGCGAATGCAGCACGTCTGAGAACGCAGGTAGGGCTTCTACAACTTCTTTGTAGATTTGCGCTGACCTTGCCAACGCTGCCAGGTTGATTGAGCTGAACAGCTTTGCGTCTAGACAGATGTAGGTATCGTCAATGAAGACGTGTTCGGTTAGCTCCAGGTCAGTGGCTCCATAATAACGGTATCGCGCCGCAAGCTGATTCAGCATCACTCCAAGGTTGAATTTGATGAAGATGGATAAGGCCAAATCTCGTTTTGCTCGTTTGCCACCGGTTTGATGGCTTGTAATCTGAAAGATTGAGGCTTTCAGGGCTTTGATTTGTTGTTCGATAGGTAGGCTCATGCTGCACCTACCAATTGCGTAGCGCTGTGTACTCTCCTGGCTTCGCTATCACTAAGAGGTGTGACATTCGCCGGGTAGCCAAATATCTCGTAATAGCCACACGCACGAAGCTTCTCTTCACGAGTCCTGGCGCGTGATTCATAAACCTTGGCAGGGGTTATGAACCTGAAGAGGTAAGGATTTCCAGAAGTCCACTCTGTAATCACGTTTGAGCAGTGCTGTGTGAACTCGCAAAGGTCTATGTCGTTAATCACAGTGTTGGCAATGATCTGGAGGGTCATGGTGCAGCACATGAAATGGTCAATGTCGTTCGCTATGACAGTGGCATTTTTCGCGTGATGGGGATTTTGCTTCATCATTTGCTGCAGTGGTGCCAACACTAATGCACCAGCCCCGCAGCACATTTCCATGACCTTGAATGGCTGGTCTGTCTGCATAGGCATGAGTTCGGAGCATCCGCTTGCGAGGCTTGGAGGTGTCAGACACTGCCCGAGTCCTTTCCCGCGCTTGCCCACGAGCAGTATGCTTTCTAGGAGAAGTGACAGAACGTCAGTGTATGCAGGAGCTATAGACACGATTTCAAAGTACTGTGCCACTGCGATACAGAGTGCTTCGGAATCGCAATCATCGATCTGTTTTGAAGAGATTTCGTAAAGGGAAGGGTGGATCACTATGCATTGCATAGTTTCTGCGTCTGACAAACCCAATCGCTTGTACCGTTCGATGAAGAGCTTTAGCTGAATATTCAGTGCGCCTTTCACGAACAGCTTGAATGAGTTTTCTTGGTTTGTTCTATCGTTTTCAGGATGATTTTCGTAAATCTTAAATATGGTTTTTCTAAGAGTTTCGATTTGGTTTTTTAATTCATTCATTTTTCACCTATTCAGTAATGACGGAGAAAATATAAATCGAATTAAATGTGGTTGTCAAGATTATTATTATAATATTGGGTTGGTTCTTTGGATAAATTGTATAATGGAGCTATAAACAAATCTTTTAATGATGCGGAAATCTAAGCTAGAAGCAAAAAACAAAGGCAGTTCATTTTCAGGGATTAATGAGAGTCCAAAAAATTCAGGCCCTTTATCTAAATATCAAATCGATTACTATAAAGGATTTAATGTTGGTAAAAGTGTCGAAGTAATTAATGATTATGTAATTATCTGAAAGCCATTTGTTTTTTTTGGGTTATGTACCGGCATTGCTTTTTTATCGAAAGCGAAGCTCGTCTGTCGGACGGATCTGTAGGTCGCTTGTCGGCTGCTGGCACGTCGCGCCATACTGTTTGCATGTACAGTGTGAGCAAGCCCCCATGTTTTCCATCCTCGGTCCTATCAATCCCCCTGTAGATCCTCTGCGAAAGCCCATCGTGGGCAGGGTTTCGTGTGGGTTTCCTTCCCCAGCCTTGGAGTACTCTGAACCGCCTTTGAGCCTGGATGAACTGGTGTGCCTGCGTGAGCCTTCGCGTTGGTTGCTGCGTGCTGACGGGGATAGCCTTCAGGGGATTGGGATCTACGATGGTGACGTGCTGGTCGTGGATAAAGCTTTGGACCCCCTCAATGGTGACATCGTGGTTGTGGTCATTGGCTCTGATTTCTGCTGCAAGGAGTACAGAGAGCGCCTAGGAAAATCGCCCGTTCTGCTGGCTCACAATCCCCTCAATGCAAGCATTGAGGTGGGAGAGTGGGAAGACATCGAGCTGTGGGGTATCGTCCTGCACAACCTACACCGTGTGTCTCGATAATTGAGTGCTTTATGACTAGCAGAAAAGAAGCTCTTTCCCGTTTGACCAAGCAGGTACTGGAAACGCGAAGTGAGGTACGAGCAGGTCTGGAATCTGTAGAGATAGAATTGCGTGAGTCAGTTAATGGTCTAAGAATATACGCAACCGGTAAAAGAATAGATCTATATAGAATCGACGAATGGGACTGGGAATATGGAATGTTGCATTTCGACGGGGAAAATTTAAGGATTCTTACTTCCACAACTATGGAGGATGGTCAAAATTACGGAACGCCTTACGAGGGGCACATGACTTCGCGGCATATGAGCGAGATCAAAGACGACAATGCGATTATTAAACTAACTTCTCCTGACTCAATAAACTCTATTTGGAACGCATTGGAAGATCAGGCAAAGGAGATGCTTGGTGAGGCTAAAAGCTCCGCTAAACTCCTGTCCGAATTTTCGGATGTTCAAAGTGAGAGCATCCATAAAGAATTAGTAAACTTGATGGATGGCGACTATTTTGAAAGGCAATGGGTTCGCGCAAGACTTGCAATTGAGACAGATGCAAGTGACTCCTTAACGCGCACAACCCAATTCCTTCAATCGGTCTGCCGCCATTACCTGGAAAAACGTAAAATCCCTTTGGGTAACAAGAAAACCATTACAGATTTCATAAATGCTGTCGTAGCCGATTTCCCCCCGCTGAAATTTCCAAACGGCGAAGACCATACAGCAGATATTAAAGCCTTTTTTGGCGGCGTTAAGGGAATATCACAAAGTGCCGGGGCTTTAAGAACACATTTGGGTACGGCCCATGGTGGAGATAAAACCGCCAATGCTGATGAGGCGCGCCTGTCCAATAATCTAGCGGGTGCAGTGGCGATCTACATTCTTGAAAAACTTAAAGAGCGGATGGTTGCAGAAAATGAGTGATGACGGATTTTCTGAGCTGGCAGCTCGATCAGCGAAGGTCAAAAACGAAAACCTGCAACTGTTGCTTGGGTTGAGAGCGTTTGAACGAAAGCTTCTCGATTTGGTTGAAGGTCTTGGCTGTGGTGGTAACAGTGAGACCGTAGTGTTTGATGAAATTCTCGACCAAGAACATGAGCCGATGGGGCACACAGCTTGTTATCTCGCATTCACTGGACGGGAGCTAATGATTGGATGGAAACAGGTTCCTTGTCCAAGCGAAGAGGATTACTGGACCCTTTGCCCATTGGACAAAGCGGACACTGACCTGCACAGGCGTATCAGTGACCATAAGGTTCTGAATTCACTGGTAGCTGATCTCCTGGTTAACCTTGATCGGGAGTACCTGAAAACTACCTCTGTGGTTCAGTCCCTATCCCAATTTGTGACTGTCGAGAAGGCCGCGATGGATGCCGATCTCGATGGGCTCTTCCATGGCAATAGAATGCTATCGGATTCCTGGTTGAAAGCTCGGGGATGTGTGCTGACTGATCCAGAGCTTTCCATCACGTTGAGCTGCAGCCACATTGAGACAGTACTGAAAGCTTGTCTCAAATCTCTAGGTGAAACGGGCTACCAGAAAGACGCGATTGAGAAGCTTGGTAGCAAGGTTTTGGACATCCTGAAAAAGTCCTCGGTTATCGACGAAGCTACCTCGCAAATGATGCGTGGAGTATGCGAGTAGGGCATGCGCAAAGCTCCGGTCTGAAGGGCAGCTTGCTTCCTGCCTCCAGGTCTTCATTCAAACGTCCCGCTTCGATGACAAGCCCTACAGCCGTGCTGTGATCTGTGGCTTGCCGGTGCCGAGTAACGACACTCGGGAGTTCGTTGCCGTGGCCCTTGAGGGACTACAAAAGATCTACGTGCCAGGCTATCGTTATGCCAAAGCTGGAATCGTGTTAAGCCAGTTCGTCAGTGGTGACGGCTATCAGCCGGATCTGTTTGCACCAGAGCCTAGGCGAAATTCAGAGACCTTGATGAAGGTGCTAGATGGGATCAACGCTCGCTATGGCCGGGGTAGCATCAGGCTCGCTGTGGAGCCACCCATTCCCCAGTGGGGAATGAAAAGGGATTACCTATCAGATAGTTTTGTCACCGATTGGAATCAGCTCAAAAGGGTTTTATGTTAAGTTGAGAAAATATGGTTTCAGGTCAAGGATGAATTAATGTACCACTATTATAAGCCACTTCGTAACTTCTCAAAAAAACTAGACTTGAATACTTCACTGGTTCAGGTCTGGGAGATTTTTCAAAACATCGTCAACGATAAGCCTCTGCCTTACGAGTTCCACGTATTAGGTAACGGAAGCCCATCTGTAAAAGGTAAGGCGTTTCCATGGGAGCTAGATATTTTAGTAAAAGAGATAATCTTGCATGCAGGTACAGTATGCGATAAAAACCTATTTGTAATTCCTGACTTTGTTTGCGCTTTTAATTTGGTAAAAAATATACCAGATACGCTAATTGGTATGAGGCCGCAAGAGCGTATCATGCGTGAGATGTCGCGCATTTACAGTCAGCAAAGTACCTGGAAGACTGGGAAGGACTTGCAGACCCTAGCAAGATACCTAAGAATCTATTCCTATCCTGATCTGCATGAAGTTTTGCTGAAAGCGACGGGCATGTCGATAAAGCACCATATGCTAATGGGGGCGGCGATTACAGGACACTTACTTGGCAGCTATTGGTATAGTCCACTGCAATCGTTTGAGGCATTCGGCATTTCAAACCAAATGCGGGATTCTTTTTGGAATAGGGTGTCGAGTAACGTCAACGATCTGCGTGAGGCTGTTAGGAAGGAGCAAAAATACGATGATGACTGGGCATATACATTTAACCCGCTTATGGAAAAGCCATTCATTAGAGGTTTGACGAGAGATCCTAACATGGCTGTGTGCCCGATACCTTCGTACCTTCTTCAGCGAATAACAGAAGGTTTATTTTTTGATATTAAAAATGTAAAAGGTTTCGGTAACTCATACGGAGCTGCATTTGAGAGTTATGTGAAAGGGATAACAGAGCAGCTAAATGAGGGTGGTTTCTTCACCGTTATTGAGGGTAGTGAGTATAAAGTTGGGAAAGACAAAAAGCATGGCGTAGACCTTATTCTTGAGAGTTCTAATACCGCTATATTAATAGAATGCAAGACTAAGAAAATGGTTTGGGACGCCAGGTATGGCTATGGTGAAAAAAGTCTAATTTCCGAAATCGAGAAGTTGGCTATGTTTGTGGTTCAAAACTATAAAAATTTGGTGGATGTTGTTAGTGGGAATACGAGCTGGAAATACCTAGGTCGCCATTTGTATCCGATGGTCGTTACCCTAGGAGACTTTTTGATGATGGACCCAGTGATAATTGCAAGGTTCGAAACTGAAATTCTAGATAAGCTTGCTATCGAAGGGCTTCCCCCTGAAATTCAGTCCGAATACCCTTATCTAGTGGTTTCGATTGATGAGTATGAAAAGCTCATACAGGTTCTAGACATTGTTGGGTTTGATGAGTTTTTTGATAAATTTAAAGCAAGTGAAAATAGGGGCTGGGCAGTAACCAAATTTCTCCATGAGGTTTATTCTGCCGAAATCTTAAACTGTTCTAATGATTATCTACGCCAAGATTTGCTCGATTTAAAGACGGATCAAATATTCTACGAAAAAGATATACCCATAAATTAAAGTCTGTGCAAATTTAAAATGGAGGCTTGCAAATGTTATAATTAAGGAAATGAATACTAAATAGATGAACTTCACAAGAAATATTTTTCTACTGCTTTTGTTGTTTTCTTCCTCCATCTCACAAGCGCAAGCAAACACATTAGAAGAAGCACAGCAGGCAGATTGTTACTACGCAACGAGTGACATGGTAGGGAAATGCGCTGGGCATGCGGCTAAAAATGATTTTGCCTTTAGCGCAGCCGCTAAAATGCTAACCCCGCAATCGGTCATGATAGCTCGATTGATCTTGTCACCTTACTACGGTGACCTATCAATCGTTGCTGATAAATCAAAAGAAGGTGAAGCAATACAGGCTATCGTGAAAGGTGCCGTGGACGTAATTGGTATATTTGCCTTTCTAATTGTTGGTCTTGCGGTTCTTTATAATATTTACAAGACCGCCTCTGACGCTAGCGTTGTAGCAAATCAAAATAAAGCCCTTCTGATTTTTTGTTGGATAGCAGCAATAGTCCTCGTGGGATATGGATGGATAATACAGACCATTTTAGCGGCTGCGATAATCTGTTTTGTACTGACAATACAGGCAGGGATATTTTTGTTTGGTATTTTATTTGACTCGTCGGTAAAGGATGAATCTGCATTTACAACAAGAGGAAATATCGCTGCCGAGCTTTATTATAATAATGTCATATTGAATGCTATTCAAATGTCCGCTGAAGACATTTCGCTTCGTAGAAAGCTTCTGGTGAAGCATAACCTAATTAAAGATGTGAACACGGGTAGGTTCAAATTCGTCGAGACTGCTTTCTCTCGTTGCCTTGAACAGCCCGCACCACAAACCGTCTACGATGGTGAGGCTTTACTGGTTGGTGAGATAGTGAAGACCAAACATTGTATGAAAGAGGGTCTACAGATAAACGTATATTCACCTGGGATCATCAAGTCTTCTCAGTCTGAAATCGTAAAGATGGCAAACATTAGGTTGTTTGATGGTGCTTATGAAGAGGCCAGGAAAAACCTAATTTACATGTGTAATACCGGCCTAGATAAGGGCGAGAATCGTCAAACCTACGCTGAAAGTGAGCTATTACTAAACGACTGTCTAGACATAAAGGTGGACGGATCTGTTGCTGACAAGGATACGTTTGTTCATGAATATAGGGAAAGCGTGACTGCTGACCAGTTACGTGAAAACCGTGATCAACTGGTTGGCATTGTCAAAGACACTGTAGACACAGTGGTTAGAGAATTGTTGGATAAAACGGAAAAAGAGAAAATTCGTTCTGATTTGTTTTCAATGTTCATATCATTGATGCACGTTAACAGCTTCCAAAAGAAAATCCATGATGCGGTAGACGCAGAATATAAAGGCTTTGTGGTTACTGTGGATCAAAAGCTGAATGCGGCTGATTCATCTGCTGCATTGAATGAAAACGATGCTGGCAATAGTAGAAGTAATTTATTGAGTGATTCTGAAAATGTGAAGCTCTTCGACATTAAGAAATCGATTTATGACGTGTACCTGACTGGCGGCAATAACGATTTATCAGGTTTAACGTTAGGGACCATTCAAAAACTCTTAAACATGATGACAGCAAAGTATTATGAAAATATTGGTTTTCAGTTCAAGTCATGTTTTAAAACCGGTGCGAATTGCTATTCTCCAGTTTTGAACGCACCAGCAGCGCTGTTCAGTAACTCAGCTGAATACACACAAATGTCACTGTCGATTTACTACGGTGCAGAAGTGTTAAGAAACGGAATTCTGACATTCAATAAGAACGAAAGATATTTGACTAATACCCTTTCTGGTATCTCCAAGATCTCAATGTTTATGTATTTGTTCTTTATGGGTAGCCAGATCTTGTTCGGAATTCTTCCGATCATCTATCTGATGGGTGAATTAGGAACTCTTTTTGCTGGTATTGTGGGCATCACAATTATTCTTTGCGTAAGAATTCTCAAGGCAATAATGCCAGGGAAAAGTGAAGATCATGCTTTTGATGTGTTCAAAAATATTCTTCTGCAGCACGCTTGGATTTGTTTGCACGGTCCTATGACGATTGTCTTGTTTGTTGTGGGCATTGTTCTGATTTCAAATATACTCGTAATAGTCAATGAGGTGGTCTACCATTTATCTTCTATCTTTATGGCGGGCGGTACAGGGATTATCTTTGATGTTATAAGAATGCTCGTGATGTTGTTCTTACATCACATAATAAGTATCGTAATGTTTGTCGTATTCTTGAGGCAGGTGAAATCCATCAACGTTTCATTCAAGGAATTGCTAGTGGCAAAAGACATTGTTGAAGATAAGAGAATGGGTGAGAAAGGCTTTGAGAAAGTTAAAGGCGCAAACGAGAAATTCACAGGCTCATTAAAATTGCAGAGTTTTAAATAAGGAATTTGTTATAAGGGTATAGGAGTTTATTGCAAAGGGGTTGATGCGTTTGTCGCTTAACTCTTTTCTTTTTATTTGCAAATGCTATAATTTGGATAACTTGAAGAAGGTGAGCTACATGAAGAAGGAAAAGATTAGGTTAAATTTCTTACAGAGATTTATAATTATATACGCAGGCATCTCAACGTTACCCATTGGGAATGTTCTCGTACAAGGTACGTCAAATGTTAATACTGCGTATTATGATGCTCACCTGATTCTCTTTCATGTCGCGCCATTCATTTTTGGATTGATTACGTTGCCAGTTTTTTATTTAATCAATCAGATTGATTACAAACCAAACTTTTTCAGTCCTGATGTTTACGATAAGCGAATCAAAGCGTTCAAGTTGATAATGAATATCCTGGTATGGGTTTTCATCTACAGGGCATCCATGGTCATGTTGTTCGGGGTGCCATTTTGGAGCTTTGCGGGGGAAACGGCAGTTGTGAAGTTTTTCCTCCATGAATTGTATTACGTCGATCTTACACAGATTCAAATGAGCTTTAAGAGAAGTGATCCTTCAGCAATGTTCGGCTCTATGTTTGCGTTTACAATAATTTGGCCGATTACTCTCCTGGTTGGAATGTTCACTTTGGTGCTGATGAAAAATAGAAACTTACGCAATGACAATAGAAGAACTGCATGAATACAAATGTTGGGATATGAAAAGGCCACTCTTCAGTGGCTTTTTTATTGGGGATGATTTTTCGAGGTGCATTACGGCTTTGCCGTAGAGGGGAGATTTATCTGGTTTTGTACGTTGGTAATTTATTGAGAGCGCTCAATGGTAGGGAAGTACAGTAAAAATCTAACAAAGCATTTATAGGCGGTTTAGGCAGAATCAAAACTTGTTCATTGGGGGTAATCAAATTTTGGCTAGGCAATATTAATCGGGCTTGGTTAGGTAAAATCAATTCATGTGAGTTGTTCATAATGGCAATGGTTTGTTTAGTCTAATTATACCATTCTGGTTATGCCTTATTTGCCATTAGCGAAAGTATTCATAATTATTTATTAAGTGTTTATTAGGTGGATATGAATTACTTCATAAGTGTTTACGAAATACTTATTAAGTGGTTCTTAAATCATTGGTTTTTACGGGTTGGATACGGGTTGGATACGGCTTGGTGAGGCTTCCGCACACGTCCTGTGTTGAAATTGGCAGGGCAATGCCTCGCAAAAAAGACCAGAATTCAACACAGAGCGCCTATGCTTGAGCGCTAATAGGCGGTTTCCACGGTTGAAAAGGAGAGGGTGGGTGATGAAGGAGTCGTACAAGCTGTTGGTGACACTCAACAAAAACGAGCTTCGCCCTTTGCTTGATGAGAAGAAGATCCTGCTATCTAGTTTGTACAGTCAGGCAATAGCGCACTGCATTGACCACGCGACCAAGCACCGTGACTACACGCTATTCGTAGCTTTGGTTGAGGTCTTCGATACCCGCGACTACAAATTATTCGTGTCAGGTTGGGTTTGTGAACGGCTTGGGTTGTTGAGCAAGATGGGACCGAACGGAGCTGTCTTTGCTCGTAGTGGGAATCCGCCGAACGAGCGCATGAGCTGGAAGGTAAGTCTTGAAGAGTTCGCAGCAAGGAAATTCAAGATTGCTTTGCCCGTGAAAAAGCTAGTCCACGACACCAAGCCGGTCGAGAAGGGTAGGAAGAGCCCCAAGAAAATAGACATGCTTGATTCCTGGGCGCGGCTACCTGGGAGTTACGGTAGCGGTAAACGCTAAAATCTGTTTCTGATGCATTTATGAAGTAGATGTGAAACCCCTATGAGGCTCTTCATAAGCATTGAGCAAATGGCTATGAGCTGGTTCTGAGCTGTTGAAGAAACGCATGTGAAATGGTTCATAAGGATTTATTAACCACGTCAGAACTGTTTCATAAGTGTTTATGAAGTGCTTATGATGTAGATCAGATCCAGTTCAGATCGGTGATTATGAACGTCCATGCGAAAAAAAGCCCCGGTTAAGGGGCTTGGGTTTTTTGAGTCTCTATCAGTCGATGGTGCGTCTGAATTCAGCGTCTACGTCATCCAGGTAGGATTTCAGAACAGGGTCTGTCAGAGCCTTCAAGCGCAGAATGCACATGCGCTCAACGTCAACGCTGACTGAACTGCTCACGTACCCTTTGCCATAGCGCTTGTTGTTGGTGATGGACTCGAAAGCCTTGATAGCGCTATCGGTCTTGTCTGTGAACGCAAAGCTGCGAACGCTCAATTTGTTGCCTTCTGGCAGGGCTTTGTGTTCCTTCAAAGCTTGGTCGATTTTGAAAGCCAAGACCTTTTGATCGTGGATAGCTTTTTCAGCGGCTGCTTGCTCGATCTCTGCTTGAATCTGTTCTGGTGATTTTGGAGCTGTCTCTACCAAAGTGATTTCAGATTCTGGTGGTGTAGTAGGTGCTTCCGCTCTTTTAGCTTCTGCACGGGCTTTTGCTGCTTGTAAGTCAAATGTCATGATTGTTATCTACTTTTAGTTTGTGAGTTAGTTTGTGATTGATTCGGTTTGGGCAGTGGCGACCACTGATATTTCATCAATGGCTTCAAGAATCGCTTTCACCACAAGATTGAATTCAGCTTGGGCAATTTTGGCCGATTCAGTCGTGGCGTTATAAATGGTCTGCCCTTTGTTGAATTGGTTAGGGTATATCGAGCGAAAAATCAAAGGTGCTTCCAACGGCTTCTGGTGTTCACCAAACGCATCACCGAATGCCCTAATGTCTGCATCAATTTGGTTCTTACGGTCGATTTCCTTCAAGGCTTTACGTTCTGCATTACGGGCAAGTCTTGCTGCAGTCGTGGATGTATCCGTCAAGGTGAGGTTAGCGCTGACCTCTTTGGAGTTTGCCTTGATGCGTGCTGGATCGAAAGCCAACAGAGAGCGTATCTTTGTGGTGAATTTTCCGCCTAGGCTCACAGCGTCGTATTTCAAATCCTCAATGATTCCCGACACGGTAACAGCAGTCACTGCGTTCTGCGTGTCGCCCTTGTAAGGTGTAATCACCAAATCACTGAAGCTGATGAGCCTTTTAATTTCCTTGATTGGATTGTTTTTCGAGTCTAGAACCTTGGCTGGAACATCTACAATAATAAAGTCGAAGTGAGCGTAGTCACGTTTGATCACATCAAATTGTGCGTCCAGCTCATAAAGGCTGCGGGCAATAACGATAGGACGGTTTTCAAGTGCGAATTCATCGTACTCAAGTTGATCCAGCAAGGACTGGTTTATAGCTCTACCTTTATTTTTAAGAAATTCCACCTTGGCTTTGTTTTTGATAATGCGTTTTTCTGTTACTTCTTTGTTCTGCTCGATGTGCATTTGAATAGCTGGAACGCCATCAGTGTCGATAATCAGCGTGCGATAACCTTGAAGCGACAAGGAGTGGCTGAGATTTGAAATGGTCGTGGTTTTAGTAATGCTTTTATGACTGATTAAGGCCAAGATTTTAGCTGGTTGGTTCATGATTAAAGTCCTTTAGTTTTGATTTGTTTTTAAAATAATAACATTTGAAAAATGAAAACAAGCCTTTAGTGTGAAATATTTCATAAATAGTTATGAAATACTTATGAGGTGCTTCATAAGTGTTTATGAAGTGCTTAATAACGTGGTGGATCATGAATTAATTTTTGGCTTCAGTAAAATGATTGATCGCTGGTTTTTAGACTGAAGGGATATCAAAACCTTTCATTTACTGATTTGCGGATATCAAAACCAAAAAAAACAGGAATCTCTTCCTGTTTATTTTCTAAGATCACATTTTATTTTCTTAGTAAATCCTTTCTGGCGGAATTTCTTTATACGGTTCATTTGTGGATTCCTCCACAAAGCATTCCTCCGTAAGCATTCCTTGCTCGTAAAGATCTATCAGCTCTACGTCTCCATCGATTAGATCTTCAAAAGCTTGTTTTCTGGTTTTCTCGAAATTATTCATATTTTCAATGTCCTCTTTTTTTGTTGTATGGGTGTGGCAGTCTCTACCTGGATGTCGTGGCTGCTGATGGTCGGCGGCTTCACCTGTGGCGTGGAATCCACTTCAGAGCGAGATAGGCGCTGTTTGATGAAGTCAGAGACGGGTAGGGTGGGGTCGAGTTCGTACTTTGCTTTAAGGTCATTCTCAAGCTTGTAGATGATCTCGTTCGCTGTGCGGTCTGCGTCTGCGGCAGCTTTGAATACCTGGTCAGGTTTGTCCCTCAAGCCTTTGAGAGCCCAACCCACATCGTAGGTCTGGTGGTTCTTGAAAAAGGATTCGTCTAATTGATCGCGCATGCCATCGGTGATGTTGAAGTTCAGGTGCTTAATCACAGCTTGCGCTGACAGATTGGCTACCAACTCTTCATAGGCCCTGTGTTCATCACTCTGAGCATATTTTGCAAGGCTTTCACGGTTCTTGCGGCTGGGTACTCCGTATGAGTGACTGACCTCATGCAATAGAGTGGATAGCTCGTGTAGGTCGCTCTTGAAGTAGCCAGACGGGGCCATGTAGATGGTGTCTTCACTTGGTGAGAAGTAATTGCTGTGTTCCGCCCCTGCGTGCCTTTTGAGCGGTGTGGGCATGGTATCTATTACGGACTGTATGACTGTCTGTACTTCTGCTGGTGTAGGGATCTTGGCGCGTTGCGCCATCTGCGCTTTTATCTTGTCGGGTAGTTCGCCTGTAAATTGCTGCAGGTTGAAGACAGGGGATAGCTTTGAAGCACGTCTATAGATGGCTTTGCCTTCCGCATTGTCCTGGTCATCGTTACCTCCAGCACCTGGCTTTTCACCGTCCTTGACGAACCCTATCTGCATGCCAAAGTGGTGAACAACGAAGTCAGCCTTTTCCCCTTTGTTGGACAGGCCAGCGTCAAACCCTTGCTTCGCCGTCATGTAGTAGGGCAGTTCAAAGCCTTTCTCTTTGCCAAGCATCGAAAGCAGCATCGAGTTTTCGAGGTTGTAGACTGTTCCTGATATCGGGTTCAGGTATCGGATTTTGAAGCACGGCGAATTCCACACCGGCACGTCTGGATTTTCTGCCTGGAGCATTGCGTGGATGCTATCGACCTTATCCGCAAGGAATCCCTCGAGCTTCTCTTTACTGTTGTCGATGTACTCCTTTTTTTCTTTGTATGATTTTCGTTTAGCTACTGCCATTTAATTTCTGGTTGTTATATGACAGATTTTACCATTTTATTTTTAGAAGGCATTCGCTACGCGAAATAAAGACTGGGACACCGTATTGAGGCAAACTTGTTGCCGCTGACCGAAAACTGACCCAGTAAAGGCTGTTCTGCCGACTGAAAACTGACCCAGGTGTTCAACTGCTTCTGCTCACTTTTCGAGCAGGAGAACACAGGGTGATCAGCATGGAAATGTTGGGAAAAATCCGGCGGATGTACTTCCGCGACAAGCTCTCGCTGCATCAGATAGCCAAGCGTACCGGACTGTCGAGAAACACCATTCGAAAATGGGTCAGAGCACCCGAAGCCACCCAGCCGGCGTACCAACGGTGCGCAACCTTCAACAAACTCAGTCCATTTCACGAGACGCTGGAGCAGGCGCTCAAGGCCGATTCGTTTCGGGCAAAGCACAACCGCAGGAGTGCCAAAGCACTCTTCGAGCAGATCAAGGCCGAGGGCTACGACGGCGGCTACAGCCAGCTCACCGCCTTCATACGCGCGTGGCGCGGCGAGCAAGGCAAGTCTTTTCGGGCCTTTGTGCCGCTGACCTTTGCACTCGGGGAGGCCTTTCAATTCGACTGGAGCGAAGAAGGTCTGCTGATCGGCGGCCTGTTCCGACGCATCCAGGTCTCCCATATGAAGCTGTGCGCCAGTCGCGCATTTTGGTTGGTTGCGTATCCCAGCCAAGGCCACGAGATGTTGTTCGATGCCCATACCCGCTCGTTTGGCGCGTTAGGTGGGGTGCCGCGTCGCGGCATCTACGACAATATGAAAACGGCTGTCGACAAGGTCAACAAAGGCAAAGGCCGCACAGTCAATGCCCGGTTTGCCGTCATGTGTGCCCACTACCTATTCGATCCGGACTTCTGCAACGTGGCCTCCGGCTGGGAAAAAGGCATCGTTGAAAAGAACGTTCAAGACAGCCGACGGCGCATCTGGCTCGATGCTCAAAACTGCATGTTCCATACCTTCGAGGAATTGAATGCCTGGCTCGGCCAACGCTGCCGTGCGCTCTGGGACGAACTGGTGCACCCGCAGTACAACGGGCTGACAGTGGCGGACGTCCTGGAGCTAGAACGCGCCGAATTGATGCCGATGCCGACTGCCTTTGATGGCTACGTCGAGCGCACCGTACGGGTCTCCAGCACCTGCCTGATCAGCGTGGCGCGAAATCGCTACTCGGTGCCGTGTGAGCGGGTCGGCCAGTGGGTCAGCAGCCGTTTGTATCCCACACGGGTGGTGGTCATCGCCGATGAAACGATGATTGCCAGTCACGAGCGCCTGTTTGATCGAGATCAGGTCAGTTTTGACTGGCAGCATTACATCCCGCTCATCGAACGCAAGCCCGGTGCGCTGCGCAATGGCGCTCCGTTTGCCGATCTGCCGAAGCCGTTGCAACTGCTAAAACGCGGTCTGAGGCGGCACACCAATGGTGATCGAGTCATGACTCAAGTACTGGCGGCTGTTCCCATCGCCGGGCTCGACGCCGTATTGGTGGCTGTGGAGTTGGTACTTGAATCCGGCAGCTTGAGTGCTGACCACATCCTGAATGTCCTGGCTCGACTGACATCGACAGCAGCCCCTCCGTCTGCCGAAACCAGCCTTCAACTCAAGATAGCGCCTGTCGCCAATACGGCACGCTACGACCGGCTCCGTACCACCGATGAGGAGACTCGCAATGCGTGATCTTATGGCGGAACTCAAAGAACTGCGTCTGCATGGCATGGCCAGCGCCTGGGAAGAACTAGCCTCGCAAGGAGAAGCTTCGACGGCATCCTCGAAATGGCTGCTCGAACATCTGCTTCAACAAGAACATGCAGATCGAGCGGTGCGCTCAGTGAATCATCAGATGAACATGGCCAAACTGCCCATGCATCGTGATTTGGCCGGCTTCGACTTCAGCGCTTCCAGCGCAGATGCCCGCCTGATCAGGGATCTGTCCAACCTGGAGTTCACCGATACCGCGCAGAATGTCGTGTTCATCGGCGGGCCTGGAACAGGCAAAACACACCTCGCCACCGCCTTGGCCGTTTCCGGGATCACGACGCATCACAAACGCGTGCGCTTCTACTCCACGGTGGATCTGGTCAATCTGCTGGAGCGCGAAAAGTACGACGGCAAGACGGGCCGCATCGCTCAAGGGCTGCTACGAACAGACCTGGTGATACTCGATGAACTGGGGTATTTGCCCTTCAGCCAGAGCGGTGGTGCCCTGTTATTTCATTTGCTGTCCAAGCTGTACGAGCACACCAGCGTGGTGATCACCACCAACCTCAGCTTCTCGGAATGGTCGAGCGTGTTTGGTGACGCCAAGATGACAACGGCGTTGCTGGATCGGCTGACACACCACTGCCACATCGTCGAAACGGGCAACGAGTCCTACCGCCTGCAACACAGCAGCTTGGTCGCCCAGACCAAGATCAAATCACGTGAACGAAAGCGCAAAGACAATGATGGTGCCGAGGACGATGAGCTGTTTTGATCCGCACCGAAAATACCCTGCCGCATGCCCAAATGCGGTGGGGCTTTAATGCCTCTTCCACCGGGACACGACTGCTAAGCTTATCCACAATTGCTGATGCCAAAATCAGCAATCCGCCCTGGGTCAATTTTCAATCGGCAGGGTGGGTCAGTTTTCATTCAGCGCCGACAGCAGTGAATCTCCTTTTCCTTCATTTCTTCAGTGCCAGTATGCTTATCGGCAATTTCTAAGATGCTGAATCTGAAACTTTCAGAAAACGTCTCACCACGTTTCAGATGAAGGTCACGTATGCGGGTGTTACCGCCATGCCCATTCTTTGAGTAAGTCACCCAACGATCCCACAAGCCACCTGTGCCTGTGGCAGAGCCTACATATAGCTGGTGTTCACCCTCGGTGCGGTCGGATATTAGGTAAACGCCTGCAACACTGCTCAAAGCAGTCTGCCACGACACAATCCCTTCCCTGGCGATGATTTTCAATTCTTGAAAGCTAATGTTCACATCCTTGAAGCCGGGGAATCCCCCCACGGTCATTTTCCTTTCTAGGATTTCAGACAGCTTCATCGTGGGCATGCATGTCTTGAGGTACAGGTAGTTGGCCCTTGGTTTTTTGTACTCAAGGACCAATCTCCCCGCCAGCTCTTCGAACTCTGGCACACGGCGGTATTCGTAAACGTAATCACGATTGACCTTGCCTTGGCGTACCTCTTTCACCTTCAACGAATCGTAGATCCCAGCTAGGAGCCAGTTCTTGGACTCTGGAATCTCAACAAGGCCGATGACGTATCGGCACTCGAAATTCTTCCTCGACTGCCACGACTGCCACTCATCAAAGTCCCCAGCCAGGTACACGTCCATTGGGTGTTCGATCCCGTTGTGCTGTGCCAAATGGATCTTGGTGTTATCGGGTGTGAGGGTAGGCAAGAGGCTGGTCAGGAGCTGCATGAGCATATTGGTAGAAATCCTCGGACGATTCGAGAATCTAGCATTTGATGCATTCCGCTGCGCGGGAAGATGTGCCTTCAGGGGTTGCTAGGAGTGGAAGCTCTGGAAAAGCAGAAAAGGCGTTTTCAGCCTGATAATTTTGAGGGGAGGGGCATGGACCAGAGGAACCCTTGCAGGCTGTGGCTTTGAGCGATTTTTGAGCAATAAAAAACCCGGCGCGTAGGCCGGGTTCTTTGATTTGGAAGTTCCAAAAACACTTCCAAATATCACTTCCAAAACTTTAAAACCGTAAGCTGGTAAGTGCTTGATTTTAAAGGAAAATCTTGGTGCCCCGAGGGAGACTCGAACTCCCACTCCTTTCGAAAACGGATTTTGAATCCGCCGCGTCTACCAATTCCGCCATCAGGGCTCAATGGCGGCGAAGTATAGAGATGAGATTACCGTTGGTCAATCACGTTTCATGGTCTATTTTCACTATTTCCGCTAGACTTCCCGGCCCTGCTAGACGAACCCCATCATGCGCGTTGCTGACTTTACTTTTGAACTGCCTGATTCGCTGATCGCTCGCCACCCTTTGGCCGAGCGTCGCGCCAGCCGACTGCTGACCCTTGACGGGGTCAGCGGTGCCCTCGCACACCGTCAATTCACTGATTTGCTTGAGCATTTACGCCCAGGCGATTTGATGGTGTTCAACAATACCCGGGTGATTCCGGCGCGGTTGTTCGGCCAGAAAGCCTCCGGCGGTAAGCTGGAAATCCTGGTGGAGCGGGTGCTGGACAGCCATCGTGTGTTGGCCCATGTGCGTTCCAGCAAGTCGCCGAAACCGGGGTCGAGCATCTTGATCGATGGCGGTGGCGAAGCCGAGATGGTCGCGCGCCATGACGCGCTGTTCGAGCTCAAGTTCGCCGAAGAGGTGTTGCCGCTGTTGGAGCGCGTCGGCCATATGCCGTTGCCCCCCTATATAGACCGCCCCGACGAAGACTCGGACCGCGAGCGCTATCAGACGGTGTACTCCCAGCGCCTCGGTGCTGTGGCGGCGCCAACTGCCGGGCTGCATTTCGACCAGTTGCTGCTGGATGCGATTGCCGCCAAGGGCGTCGAGACCGCCTATGTGACCCTGCACGTGGGGGCCGGCACGTTTCAGCCGGTACGTGTGGATAACATCGAAGATCACCATATGCACAGCGAATGGCTGGAAGTCAGTCAGGAAGTCGTGGACGCAGTGGCTGCGTGCAAGGCGCGCGGCGGGCGGGTGGTGGCGGTGGGTACCACCAGCGTGCGCTCCCTGGAAAGTGCTGCCCAGGACGGCGTGCTCAAGCCGTTCAGTGGCGACACCGATATCTTTATTTTCCCAGGCCGGCCATTCCATGTGGTCGATTGCCTAGTGACCAACTTCCATTTGCCGGAATCCACGCTATTGATGCTGGTGTCGGCATTTGCCGGTTATCCCGAAACCATGGCCGCCTACCAGGCTGCCATCGACAATGGATACCGTTTTTTCAGCTACGGTGATGCGATGTTTATCACCCGTAACCCGGCGCCACGCGGCCCAGAGGAAACCTTATGAGTCGTATGTCGTTTGAATTGTTGGCCACCGACGGTAAAGCCCGACGTGGTCGCCTGACCTTTCCACGCGGCACCGTAGAGACCCCGGCGTTCATGCCGGTTGGCACCTACGGCACCGTCAAGGGCATGTTGCCCCGTGACATCGTCGCCACCGGCGCCGAAATCATCCTCGGCAACACCTTCCACCTATGGCTGCGCCCGGGTACGGAAGTGATCAAGAAGCATGGCGACCTGCATGACTTCATGAAGTGGCAAGGCCCGATCCTCACCGACTCAGGTGGCTTCCAAGTGTTCAGCCTGGGCGCCATGCGCAAGATCAAGGAAGAGGGCGTGACCTTCGCCTCGCCAGTGGACGGATCCAAGGTGTTCATGGGGCCGGAAGAGTCCATGCAGGTGCAGCGTGACCTGGGCTCCGACATCGTGATGATTTTTGACGAGTGCACACCGTACCCAGCCGATGAGGACGTTGCCCGTATTTCCATGGAGCTGTCGTTGCGTTGGGCCCAGCGCTCGAAGAATGCCCATGGCGACAACACTGCAGCGCTGTTCGGCATCGTCCAAGGCGGTATGCATGAAAGCCTGCGCAAACGCTCGCTTGAGGGCCTCGATAAAATCGGCTTTGATGGTTTGGCCATCGGCGGTTTGTCGGTAGGCGAGCCCAAGCACGAAATGATCAAGGTGCTGGATTACCTGCCGGGCCTGATGCCGGCTGACAAACCTCGTTACCTTATGGGCGTTGGCAAACCGGAAGATCTCGTAGAGGGTGTGCGCCGCGGTGTGGACATGTTCGATTGCGTGATGCCAACCCGTAATGCCCGCAATGGGCATCTGTTCATCGATACTGGCGTGCTGAAGATCCGTAACGCGTTCCATCGCCATGATGATTCGCCGCTCGATCCCACGTGTGATTGCTACACCTGCCAGAACTTCTCCCGTGCTTATCTGCACCATCTGGACAAATGCGGGGAAATGCTGGGTAGCATGTTGAATACCATCCACAATTTGCGTCACTACCAAGTCCTGATGGCTGGTTTGCGCGAGGCTATTCAACAGGGTACATTGGCCGCCTTCGTCGATGCCTTCTATGCCAAGCGCGGGCTCCCTGTGCCGCCCTTGGACTGAGTTTTCCGACCCTAAGATTCACTATTTGCAACTGGAGTGCTAAATGAGCTTTTTTATCTCTAACGCCATGGCTGACGCCGCTGCGCCTGCTGCTGCCGGCCCTATGGGCGGTGGTTTCGAGTGGATTTTCCTGGTCGGCTTCCTGGTCATCTTCTACCTGATGATCTGGCGCCCACAGGCCAAGCGCGCCAAAGAGCAGAAAAACCTGCTGGGCAGCCTGCAGAAAGGTGACGAAGTTGTGACCACTGGCGGCATCGCCGGCAAGATCACCAAGGTTTCCGACGCTTTCGTGGTTCTGGAAGTATCCGACACCGTAGAAATGAAGTTCCAGAAGGGCGCCATCGCCGCCACGCTGCCAAAAGGCACGCTCAAAGCGATCTAAGTAACAACCTTTACCAATCGACGGGGCGCGCAAGGCGCCCCGCGTTATAAGCGGGCGGCGTGATGCTGAACAAATACCCTCTGTGGAAATACGTACTGATCCTGGCGGTGCTGGCGATCGGTTTTATTTATTCCGCTCCCAATCTTTATCCTGATGACCCGGCGATCCAGATCACTGGCGCCAGCACTTCGCTGCAGGTCAATCAGGCTGATCTGGAACGCGCGAGCAAAGCGCTCACTGATGCGGGTATCCAGGTCAAAGCGGCAACATTGGCAGCTGGTGCGAAGGGCGGCTTGTTGCGCCTGACCAAGCAAGAAGACCAATTGCCGGCCAAGGATGTTGTGCGCAAGGCGATGGGTGACGACTACGTTGTCGCGCTCAACCTGGCACAGACCACGCCACAATGGCTGCGCAGCATTGGCGCGCACCCGATGAAGCTGGGTCTGGACTTGTCCGGTGGTGTTCACTTCCTGCTGGAAGTCGACATGGACAAAGCCCTCGACGCACGCCTGAAAGTCTACGAAGGCGACGTGAAGAGCTTGCTGCGTAAAGAGAAGCTGCGCTATCGCAGCCTGCCGCAGCTCAACGGTGCTATCCAGTTGGGCTTCTCTGATGAAGCTTCCCGCGAACAAGCCCGTGCGCTGATCCGCAAGAACTTCAACGATTTCGACATCGTACCGGCCGACCTGAATGGCCAGGCTGTACTGCGTCTGGCCATGAGCCCGGCCAAGATCGCGGAAATCCGCGAATACTCCATCAAGCAGAACTTGACCACGGTACGTAACCGCGTCAACGAGCTGGGTGTGGCTGAGCCGATCGTGCAGCGCCAGGGCGCCAACCGCATCGTGGTTGAGTTGCCAGGCGTACAGGACACCGCTGAAGCCAAGCGTATCCTGGGTAAAACCGCCAACCTGGAATTCCGCCTTGCAGCTGAACCAGGTGCTTCGCGTGCGACGTCCGAGGAATTCGAATTTCGTGAAGGCAACCGTCCTCCCGCGCAGATCGAGCGTGGCTTGATCATCACCGGTGACCAGGTGACTGATGCCAAGGCCGGTTTCGGCGAGCACGGTACGCCTGAAGTGAACATCCGCCTGGATGGTCACGGCGGCGAGCTGATGAGCCGCGCCACGCGCAGCAACGTCGGCCGCAGCATGGCGGTGATCTTCATCGAGCAACGCCCTGTCACTACCTACACCAAGCAAATGGTCAACGGCGTCGAGAAAGACGTGCCGGTGCAGACCTTCAAGGAAGAGAAGAAGATCATCAGCCTGGCGACTATTCAGTCGCCGCTGGGTGCTCAATTCCGTATCACTGGCCTGAACGGCCAGGGTGAATCCTCGGAGCTGGCCCTGCTGCTGCGTGCCGGTGGCCTCGCGGCCCCGATGTACTTCGCTGAAGAGCGCACCATCGGCCCAAGCCTGGGTGCGGACAACATCACCAAGGGTGTGGATGCTGCACTGTGGGGCATGCTGTTCGTGTCGCTGTTCATCATTGCCATCTACCGCTTCTTCGGCGTTATCGCCACAGTAGCCTTGGCGGGCAACATGGTGATGTTGCTGGCCTTGATGTCGCTGCTGGGTGCTACGCTGACCCTGCCGGGTATCGCCGGTATCGTACTCACTATGGGTATGGCGGTGGATGCCAACGTGCTGATCTTCTCGCGGATTCGTGAAGAGATCGCCGCCGGCATGACCGTACAGCGCGCAATCAACGAAGGCTTCGGCCGGGCATTTACCGCGATTCTCGACTCCAACCTGACCACGTTGCTGGTCGGCGGGATTCTCTTTGCCATGGGCACCGGCCCGGTCAAAGGCTTTGCGGTGACCATGTCCCTCGGTATCTTTACCTCGATGTTCACGGCCATCATGGTGACCCGCGCAATGGTCAACCTGATCTTTGGCGGGCGTGACTTCAAGAAGTTGTGGATTTAAGGGGCTGCCATGTTACGTACAATCAACTTCATGGGCGTTCGCAACATTGCGTTCGGCGCCACAGTGCTCCTTACCGTTCTGGCGTTGTTCAGCTGGTTCCATAAGGGCCTGAACTACGGTCTGGACTTCACTGGCGGTACGCTCATCGAGCTGACCTACGAGAAGCCGGCCGACGTTACCCTGGTGCGCAACGAGCTGGTCAAGGCTGGCTATCACGAAGCCATCGTGCAGAGCTTCGGTGCGACTACCGACCTGCTGGTGCGCATGCCAGGCGAAGACCCACAGCTGGGTCATCAGGTAGCCGAGGCCTTGCAGAAGGTCGGCGGCGACAACCCTGCGTCGGTCAAGCGTGTCGAGTTCGTCGGCCCGCAAGTCGGTGAAGAGCTGCGCGACCAGGGCGGCCTCGGCATGCTGATGGCGCTGGTCGGCATCATGATCTACCTGGCGTTCCGCTTTCAGTGGAAGTTCGGTGTCGGCGCCATTGTGTCGCTGATCCACGACGTGATCGTGACCGTGGGCATCCTGGCCTACTTCCAGATCACCTTCGACCTGACCGTACTGGCTGCCGTGCTGGCGATCATTGGCTACTCCCTCAACGACACCATCGTGGTATTCGACCGGGTTCGCGAGAACTTCCGCGTGCTGCGCAAGGCGACGTTGATCGAGAACATCAATATCTCCACGACCCAGACACTGCTGCGGACCATGGCGACATCGATCTCTACCTTGCTGGCGATCGCGGCATTGATGATCTTCGGTGGCGACAACCTGTGGGGCTTCTCCCTGGCGCTGTTTATCGGCGTTCTGGCGGGTACCTACTCGTCGATCTACATCGCGAACGTGGTGCTGATCTGGCTGAACCTCAACAGTGAAGATTTGATCCCTCCTGCCGCGACTGGCAAGGAGGTCGACGACCGTCCTTGATGGGCGTTTGTTGATCTGCTGTTACAAGAAAGGCGCGAGTATTGAACTCGCGCCTTTTTTTTTGCTCCAAGGCTGGGTATAGCGCGGATCTTCCGATCCGTTTGTGATGGTCAGGAGGTTCAACGTGAACAAGTCGTTACTGGTTGGTGCGGTATTGGGTGCTGTCGGTGTGACTGCCGGGGGTGCTGTTGCCACCTACAGCCTGGTAAAAAGCGGCCCTGAGTATGCGCAAGTGCTGGCAGTGCAGCCGGTAAAAACCCAGATCAAGACGCCTCGCGAAGTCTGCAAGGACGTCGCAGTGACCCGGCAGCGCCCGGTGCAGGATCAGCATCAAATCGCCGGTACCGTGGTAGGTGCCCTGGCGGGTGGCTTGCTGGGTAACCAGATTGGTGGCGGTAACGGCAAGAAACTGGCCACTGTCGCCGGTGCAGTCGGCGGTGGTTATGCCGGTAACAAGGTTCAGGAAGGCATGCAGAACCGCGATACCTACACCACCACGCAAACCCGTTGCAACACCGTCAACGACATCAGCGACAAGGTAGTCGGCTATGACGTGCGTTACACCCTGGACGGCAAGGAAGGCTCGGTGCGTATGGACCGTGATCCAGGCGGCCAGATTCCGGTCGATAAGGAAGGGCGTCTCGTCCTGGGCCAGAACCAGCAGTAAACCAGAGCCTGCTTCAGTTAAAAATGTGGGAGGGGCAAGCCGCCTCCCATATTTGATTTTTGGTGCGGCTGGCATTTAGCCTCACGCCAAATCCCAGGCATAAAAAAAGCACCCCGAAGGGTGCTTTTTTTTGCTCGCTCGCTTAGCGCTTCAGTGAAGCTGGCAGGTGCGGCTGGATCGCCGTCAGCACTGCCTTGAAGCACTTGGTGTTGCCAGCGACCACGTGGCCTTTTTCCAGGAAGTCATGACCGCCAGTGAAATCGCTCACCAGGCCGCCGGCCTCTTGGATCAGCAGGGCACCCGCTGCCATGTCCCACTCGGACAGGCCCGACTCCCAGAACGCATCAAAACGACCGGCAGCGACATAAGCCAGGTCCAGGCTGGCAGCGCCGGCGCGACGGATGCCAGCGGTCTGGCCAACCAGGGCGCGGAACATGCCCAGGTAGTTTTCCAGGTTGTCCATTTGGTCGTCACGGAACGGGAAGCCAGTGCCCAGCAGGGCGCCGTCCAGGCTGGTACGACCGCTGACGCGCAGGCGGCGACCGTTCAGTTGGGCGCCACGGCCACGGCTGGCGGTGAATTCTTCCTGGCGAACCGGGTCGAGGACAACGGCGTGTTCCAGGCGGCCACGGTATTTGCAGGCGATGCTCACTGCAAAGTGTGGGATGCCGCGCAGGAAGTTGGTGGTGCCATCCAGTGGGTCGATGATCCACAGGTAGTCTTCGCCTTCGCCGCTGCCTTTGTGCAGGCCGGTTTCTTCGCCGAGAATGCCGTGGGTAGGGTAGGCCTTGCGCAGCGCGTCGATGATTTTCTGCTCGGCGGCGCGGTCCACCTCGGATACGTAATCCTTGGCGTCTTTTTCGTCGACCTTGATGGTATCCAGGCGCTCGATGGAGCGGAAGATCAATTCACTGGCGCTGCGGGCGGCGCGCAGCGCGATATTCAGCATGGGCTGCATGGATGTGTCACCTAAGGTTGTTAAAGAAAGCCGAGCATTCTAGCAGAAACTTTCTTCAGGTGAAGGGCGACGTTAGCTTTCATGGCATAACCTTAGGCGGTTCTGTAAGATTTGCTCCCCTTTCCCGTGTCCGAGAGCGCCTCCCGTGCTGCAAAACATTCGTGTCGTCTTGGTCAATACCAGTCATCCCGGCAATATCGGCGGGGTGGCGCGAGCCATGAAAAACATGGGGCTGACGCGCCTGGTGCTGGTCGAACCGCGCGTGTTCCCGCACCACGAGGCCGATGCCCGTGCGTCCGGTGCTAATGACATCCTGGAAAAAGCCCAGGTCGTCGCCACGCTGGAAGATGCCTTGGTCGGCTGTAACCTGGTGCTCGGCACCAGCGCCCGTGACCGTCGTATCCCTTGGCCGCTGCTTGATCCGCGTGAATGCGGCAGCAAAGTGGTGCAGGAGGCCGCCGGTGGTGCTGAGATCGCCCTGGTGTTTGGTCGTGAAGACTCCGGCCTCACCAATGAAGAGCTGCAGCGATGTCACTACCACGTGCACATACCTTCAGACCCTGAGTTCAGTTCGCTGAACCTTGGGGCGGCAGTGCAGGTGTTGAGCTATGAAGTGCGCATGGCCTGGCTGGCCGCAGAAGGCCAGCCGAGCAAGGTGGAGAAGGATGAGGTTGCATCGACCAAAAGTGGCGAATTGGCCACGATGGACGAGCTTGAACGGTTCTATGAGCACCTGGAGCAAACCCTGGTGGCCATCGAATTCCTCGATCCGGAAAAACCACGGCACTTGATGGCGCGTCTGCGTCGTTTGTACGGACGTAGCTCGGTCAGTCGGGCGGAAATGAATATATTGCGTGGCATCCTCACGGAAACCCAGAAAGCGGCCCGTGGCGAGCTTCTTAAGCGGAAGGATTAAAAATGTTCGAGCGTTTGCGAGAAGATATCCAAAGTGTTTTCCATCGTGACCCGGCGGCGCGCAACGCCTTTGAAGTGCTGACCTGCTACCCGGGCATGCATGCGATCTGGATTCATCGTTTGTCTGGGGCGTTGTGGGGGATGGGCTGGAAGTGGCTGGCGCGGCTGGTGTCGAACTTTGGTCGCTGGATGACCGGGATCGAGATTCATCCGGGGGCCAAGGTGGGGCGTCGTTTTTTTATCGACCATGGCATGGGTATTGTCATTGGCGAGACGGCGGAAATCGGCGATGACGTGACGCTGTACCAGGGTGTAACACTGGGCGGCACCAGTTGGAACAAGGGCAAGCGCCATCCAACCCTGGAAAATGGCGTGGTGGTAGGGGCGGGCGCCAAGGTGCTCGGCCCGTTCACGGTCGGCGCCGGCGCCAAGGTCGGTTCCAATGCGGTAGTGACCAAGGCGGTGCCGCCAGGCGCTACCGTGGTCGGCATTCCGGGCCGCATCATCGTCAAGCCGCAAGTCGGTGACGAACAGGAAGCCAAGCGCAAGGCCATGGCTGAGAAAATCGGCTTCGATGCCTACGGTGTCAGCGAAGACATGCCCGACCCGGTCGCGCGTGCCATCGGCCAGTTGCTTGACCACCTGCAAGCGGTGGACGGCAAGCTGGACGGTATGTGCGGCGCACTGAAAGAGTTGGGCAGCAGCTACTGTGCGAAAGATCTGCCTGAGCTGCGCGAAGAGGACTTCGCCGAGATCAAGGACGAAGCTGCAACCAAGGCCGGCTGAAGGTCGCGCAGTCATTGCAAAACTAATGTGGGAGCAAGCCCCCTCCCACATTTTAATCTCCATTGGTCTTACATATCCTGCTCGGCCCTGTTCCTGCTGTTCGTCCCCACCCCGTCCTGCTATGATTCGCGCGCCCTTTTTACGGGTAATCCTGACTAAAGTACTAGGTCTTATAGTTGACTTAAATACTCGGGAATCGCATACTTGCTCCCATTCTGAAACACCTTGGTACTTGTCCATGAGACTGACTACAAAAGGCCGATACGCGGTGACTGCCATGCTCGACCTGGCTTTGCACGCGCAAACTGGGCCGGTGTCCCTGGCCGATATCTCCGAGCGCCAAGGCATTTCCCTGTCCTACCTAGAGCAGCTGTTTGCCAAGTTGCGCCGCAGCAATCTGGTTTCCAGCGTGCGCGGGCCGGGCGGCGGCTATCAACTGTCCCGCGACATGCAGGGCATCCAGGTAGCCCAGGTGATCGATGCGGTCAACGAATCCGTCGACGCAACCAAATGCCAGGGCCTGGGTGACTGCCACGCCGGCGACACCTGCCTGACGCACCACTTGTGGTGTGATTTGAGCCTGCAGATCCATGAGTTTTTGAGTGGTATCAGCTTGGCTGATCTTGTGACTCGCCGTGAGGTACAAGAAGTAGCCCAGCGTCAGGACCAGCGCCGTTGCAACACCAAGGCGCCGCGTCTGGACAAGATTGAAGCGTCCGCCGTCGAGTGACAGCCGAAGAGCTAACGGCACGCCAGCCAGCCTGATTTAGGAGAAAGTCCATGAAATTGCCGATTTACCTTGATTACTCAGCGACCACCCCGGTTGATCCGCGTGTCGCGCAAAAGATGAGCGAATGCCTGCTGGTTGACGGAAACTTCGGCAACCCGGCCTCCCGTTCCCACGTATTCGGCTGGAAAGCCGAGGAAGCGGTCGAGAACGCTCGTCGCCAAGTGGCCGACCTGGTTAACGCCGACCCGCGTGAGATCGTCTGGACCTCCGGTGCTACCGAGTCCGACAACCTGGCAATCAAGGGCGCCGCGCATTTCTACGCGACCAAAGGCAAGCACCTGATCACCACCAAGATTGAGCACAAGGCTGTCCTCGACACCATGCGCCAACTGGAGCGTGAAGGTTTCGAGGTGACTTACCTTGAGCCCACCACCGACGGTATCGTCACCCCGGCCATGATCGAAGCCGCGCTGCGCGAAGACACCATCCTGGTTTCCGTGATCCACGTGAACAACGAAATCGGCACCATCAACGACATCGCCGCCATTGGCGAGTTGACGCGTTCCAAGGGCATCCTGCTGCACGTCGACGCCGCTCAGTCCACCGGCAAGGTCGACATTGACCTGTCGAAGCTGAAAGTCGACCTGATGTCGTTCTCGGCCCACAAGACCTACGGCCCTAAAGGCATCGGTGCCCTCTACGTAAGCCGCAAGCCGCGCGTACGTATCGAAGCCACCATGCACGGCGGCGGTCATGAGCGCGGCATGCGCTCGGGCACCCTGGCGACCCACCAGATCGTCGGCATGGGCGAAGCCTTCCGTGTGGCCAAGGAAGACATGGCTGCCGAAAACGTGCGTATCAAGGCTCTGAGCGATCGCTTCTACAAGCAGGTCGAAAACCTTGAAGAGCTGTACATCAACGGCAGCATGACTGCCCGTGTACCGCACAACCTGAATTTGAGCTTCAACTACGTCGAAGGCGAGTCGCTGATCATGGCGCTCAAGGACCTGGCGGTTTCGTCCGGTTCGGCCTGCACCTCGGCCTCTCTTGAGCCTTCGTATGTACTGCGCGCCCTGGGCCGCAACGACGAACTGGCACACAGCTCGATCCGCTTTACCTTCGGCCGCTTCACCACTGAAGAGCAAGTCGACTACGCCGCGCAGAAAGTTTGCGAAGCCGTCAACAAGCTGCGCGTTCTGTCGCCGCTGTGGGACATGTTCAAAGACGGTGTCGATATTTCCAAGATCGAGTGGGCGGCACACTAACTATAGAAGCCGCCACCCAAGCTCTGTAGGAACGTGGCGGTAAACGCAGGCGTTTTTACAGGGTTCCAGAGCGGCCCTGATGAGTGAGGATTCAGTACCATGGCTTACAGCGAAAAGGTCATCGACCACTACGAAAACCCGCGCAACGTCGGCAAGATGAACGCGGAAGACCCTGATGTCGGCACCGGCATGGTCGGCGCTCCGGCGTGCGGCGATGTCATGCGCCTGCAGATCAAGGTCAACGAAGCTGGCGTTATCGAAGACGCCAAGTTCAAGACTTACGGCTGCGGTTCGGCTATCGCCTCCAGCTCCCTGGCGACCGAATGGATGAAAGGCAAGACCCTGGATGAGGCTGTGACTATCAGCAACACCCAGCTGGCCGAAGAACTGGCCCTGCCGCCAGTGAAAATTCACTGCTCCGTACTCGCAGAAGACGCCATCAAGGCGGCCGTTCGCGACTACAAGCAGAAGAAAGGCTTGATCTAAGCATTTGGCGACGAGTAAGGAGTCAACGATGGCTATCAGCATGACAGAAGCGGCTGCGCAGCACATTCGCCGCTCCCTGAATGGGCGCGGTAAAGGTGAGGGGATTCGTCTGGGTGTTCGCACCACGGGCTGTTCCGGCCTTGCCTACGTGCTGGAGTTTGTCGACGAGGTGGTCGAGGAGGACCAGGTGTTCGAAAGTCACGGCGAGAAAGTGATCATCGACCCTAAGAGCCTGACCTACCTGGACGGCACCGAGCTCGATTTCGTCAAGGAAGGGTTGAACGAAGGCTTCAAGTTCAACAACCCCAACGTACGCGGTGAATGTGGCTGCGGCGAAAGCTTCAACATCTGAGGCTATTCGTGGGTACTCCTTGTCATTTCGCTTTATTCGAGCTGCAGCCGAGTTTTCGGCTGGACCTTGAGCAGCTTGCCACGCGCTACCGAGAGTTGGCGCGTGGGGTGCATCCGGACCGGTTCGCTGACGCTTCCGAGCGTGAGCAACGTTTGGCTCTGGAGCAATCGGCCAGCCTCAATGAGGCCTATCAGACGCTGAAAAATCCACCCAAGCGCGCGCGTTACCTGCTCGCGATGAATGGTGGCGAGCTGCCATTGGAAGTCACGGTGCACGATCCGGACTTCCTGATGCAGCAGATGCAGTGGCGTGAAGAGCTCGAAGACTTGCAGGACGAAGCCGATGTGGCCGGTGTCGCTGTCTTCAAGCGTCGTCTGAAAGTGGCCCAGGATGAGCTCAATGAAAGCTTCGCAGCCTGTTGGGATGATGCAGCGCAACGTGAACAGGCCGAACGCCTGATGCGGCGCATGCAGTTCCTCGACAAGCTCACCTACGAAGTGCGCCAACTAGAAGAGCGCCTCGACGATTAACCCAGTGCTGCCCGTGATGCACGCCTGATAGACAGATAAGACCTGATTACCATGGCTCTACTGCAAATCGCCGAACCCGGCCAAAGCCCACAACCGCACCAGCGTCGCCTGGCGGTCGGGATTGACCTGGGCACCACCAATTCCCTGGTCGCTGCCTTGCGCAGCGGCCTGTCCGAGCCGCTGCCCGACGCTGATGGCCAGGTCATCCTGCCGTCGGCCGTGCGCTATCACGCGGATCGCGTCGAAGTCGGTGAGTCGGCCAAGCTGGCTGCGTCTACCGATCCCTTGAATACCGTGCTGTCGGTCAAGCGCTTGATGGGTCGTGGTCTGTCCGACGTCAAGCAATTGGGCGACCAACTGCCATACCGTTTTGTCGGCGGCGAATCCCATATGCCGTTCATCGACACTGTCCAGGGGCCGAAAAGCCCGGTGGAAGTGTCGGCCGATATCCTCAAGGTGCTGCGCCAGCGCGCTGAAAAGACCTTGGGTGGCGAACTGGTAGGTGCGGTGATCACGGTTCCAGCGTATTTCGACGATGCCCAGCGCCAGGCTACCAAGGATGCGGCTAAGCTCGCCGGCCTGAACGTGCTGCGCCTGCTCAATGAGCCGACCGCTGCCGCCGTGGCATACGGTCTCGACCAACACGCCGAAGGCCTGGTCGCAATTTACGACCTGGGCGGTGGCACCTTTGATATTTCGATCCTGCGCCTGACCGGCGGTGTGTTTGAGGTACTGGCCACCGGTGGCGACAGTGCCCTGGGCGGCGATGACTTTGACCATGCCATTGCGGGTTGGATCATCACCAGTGCCGGTTTGTCGGCTGACCTTGATCCGGGCGCGCAACGTAACCTGCTGCAAACCGCCTGCGCGGCCAAGGAAGCATTGACTGACGCTGCTTCTGTCGAGGTTTCCTACGGCAGCTGGTCGGCCCAACTGACTCGCGAAGCCTTCGATTCGTTGATCGAACCGATGGTTGCCCGCAGCCTGAAAGCCTGCCGTCGCGCCGTGCGTGATTCCGGTATCGAGTTGGACGACGTGGGTGCTGTGGTCATGGTGGGTGGTTCTACCCGCGTACCGCGTGTTCGGGAAGCAGTGGCTGACGCCTTTGGTCGCCAGCCACTGACCGAGATCGACCCGGATCAAGTCGTGGCCATCGGCGCTGCGATCCAGGCCGATACACTGGCCGGCAACAAGCGCGACGGCGGCGAACTGCTGCTCCTTGACGTGATCCCGCTGTCCTTGGGCCTGGAAACCATGGGCGGCCTGATGGAGAAGGTGATTCCGCGCAACACCACCATCCCCGTCGCCCGCGCCCAGGACTTCACCACCTACAAAGATGGCCAGACGGCCATGATGATTCATGTGCTGCAAGGCGAGCGTGAGCTGATCAGCGACTGCCGCTCCCTGGCGCGTTTCGAATTGCGCGGTATCCCGGCGATGGTCGCGGGTGCGGCGAAGATTCGTGTGACTTTCCAGGTCGATGCCGACGGCCTGCTCAGCGTGGCTGCCCGTGAATTGGGTTCGGGTGTGGAGGCGAGCATCCAGGTCAAACCGTCCTACGGCCTGACCGACGGCGAAATTGCCAAGATGCTGAAGGATTCGTTCCAATATGCCGGTGACGACAAGGTCGCACGTGTACTGCGCGAGCAGCAAGTGGATGCCCAGCGCCTGCTCGAAGCGGTGCAGGGCGCACTTGAAGCCGATGGCGAACGCCTGCTGGATGCCGAAGAGCGCATGGTCATCGACCTGCAGATGCAGGAATTGGCCGAACTGATGAAAGGCACCGATGGTTATGCCATCGAGCAACAGACCAAGCGCCTGTCGCAAGTGACCGATGCCTTTGCCGCCCGCCGTATGGACCAGACGGTCAAAGCCGCCCTGGCGGGACGCAACCTGAATGAAATCGAGGAATAATTAATGCCGCAGGTCATTTTTCTGCCACACGCCGAGCACTGCCCGGACGGTATGGTCGTGGAGGCTGAGACCGGCAAGTCCATTCTCGAAGTTGCCCATGACAACCACATCGAGATCGAAAGCGCCTGCGGCGGTGTGTGCGCCTGCACCACCTGCCACTGCATCATTCGCGAGGGGTTCAACACCCTGGAAGAAGCGGACGAGCTGGAAGAGGACTTTCTTGATCGTGCCTGGGGCCTGGAGGCGCATTCGCGTCTAAGCTGTCAGGCAAAGGTCGGGACTGAGGACATCACCGTCGAAATTCCGAAGTATTCGCTCAACCATGCGGCCGAAGCGCCGCATTGATTCAAGGAACTGTCATGAGCCTGAAATGGGTTGATGTACAAGAAATCGCTATACAACTTGCTGAAGCTCATCCTGAGGTCAATCCTCTGACTGTCAACTTCGTCAAGCTGCGCAATCTGGTGATGGCGCTGCCGGACTTCGATGACATCCCTGATCGGGGTGGCGAGAAGGTCCTGGAGGCGATTCAAGGCCTGTGGATCGAAGAAGCAGACTGAGCCGCCTTTTTACGCAGTTAGGCAATACCCAATAACCCGCGTATAATTCGCGGGTTTAATTTTTCGTAAATTACCGTTTCTGGAGTTACACCATGGCTGTTCAACGTACTTTCTCCATCATCAAGCCTGACGCTGTTGCAAAAAACGTCATCGGCGAGATCACCACTCGTTTCGAAAAAGCCGGCCTGAAGGTTGTAGCTTCGAAACTCAAGCAACTGTCCAAGGCTGAAGCTGAAGGCTTCTACGCTGAGCACAGCGCTCGTGGCTTCTTCGGCGACCTGGTTGCCTTCATGATCTCCGGTCCTGTTGTTGTTCAGGTTCTGGAAGGCGAAAACGCTATCGCTCTGAACCGTGAGCTGATGGGCGCTACCAACCCTAAAGAAGCTGCTGCCGGCACCATCCGTGCTGACTTCGCTGAATCCATCGACGCCAACGCTGTACACGGCTCGGACTCCGAAGCTGCCGCTGCTCGCGAAATCTCGTACTTTTTCGCTGCTACTGAAGTAACCGCTCGCTAAGCATTGGCTTAAAGAGTGAGGGTGAATCCATGACTACATCGACTGTTAAAACCAACCTGCTGGGGCTGACCCAGCCGGAAATGGAGAAATTCTTCGACTCAATCGGGGAGAAGCGTTTCCGTGCCGGTCAGGTAATGAAATGGATTCACCATTTTGGCGTCGACGATTTCGACGCCATGACGAACGTCAGCAAGGCCCTGCGCGACAAGCTCAAGGCTATTGCTGAAGTCCGTGGTCCCGAAGTGGTCAGCGAGGACATTTCCACCGACGGCACCCGTAAGTGGGTGGTGCGCGTGGCGTCCGGCAGCTGCGTCGAGACCGTGTACATTCCCCAGGGCAAACGCGGCACTTTGTGCGTTTCGTCCCAGGCAGGCTGTGCCCTGGATTGCAGTTTCTGCTCCACCGGCAAGCAAGGCTTCAATAGCAACCTCACCGCCGCCGAAGTCATCGGCCAGGTGTGGATTGCCAACAAATCCTTTGGCAGCGTCCCGGCGACCGTCGACCGTGCCATCACCAACGTGGTGATGATGGGCATGGGTGAGCCGTTGCTGAACTTCGACAACGTCATTGCGGCCATGCACCTGATGATGGACGACCTGGGCTACGGCATCTCCAAGCGCCGTGTGACCCTGTCGACCTCCGGCGTGGTACCGATGATCGATGAGCTGGCCAAGCACATCGACGTCTCCCTGGCGTTGTCGCTGCATGCACCCAATGACGCATTGCGTAACCAATTGGTGCCGATCAACAAGAAGTATCCGCTTAAGATGCTGCTCGAATCTTGCCAGCGTTATATGGCGACCTTGGGTGAAAAGCGCGTGCTGACCATTGAGTACACCATGCTCAAGGACATCAACGACAAGGTCGAGCACGCGGTCGAGATGATCGAGTTGCTCAAGAACACTCCGTGCAAGATCAACCTGATCCCGTTCAACCCGTTTCCCCATTCTGGCTACGAGCGGCCGAGCAACAACGCCATCCGCCGTTTCCAGGATCAACTGCACCAGGCCGGTTATAACGTCACTGTGCGTACCACCCGTGGTGAAGACATTGATGCGGCCTGTGGTCAATTGGTAGGACAGGTGCTGGATCGCACCCGTCGCAGCGAACGTTATATCGCCGTGCGTGAACTGAATGCCGCCGAAGATATGCCGCAGATCGCTGTGAATCGAATCTGAGAGAGGATCTCTATGCCCTTGCGCCTTGCGCTGCTCTTGCTGGTTACCGGTCTTGCGACCGGTTGTGTTTCATCGGGCCATGAGAGCCCTTTGCAAACCGGTAAAGGCCGTGATGAGGCGCGAGTTGCCTACGTGCAACTGGGTTTGGGTTATCTGCAGCAGGGCATGAGCGAACAAGCCAAGGTTCCATTGAAAAAGGCCCTTGAGCTGGACAGCCATGATGCCGACGCCAATGCCGCACTGGCCCTGGTTTTCCAGGCCCAGGCCGAGCCTGAGCTGGCCGATCAGTATTTCAAAAAGGCGCTGGCCTCCCGTCCTGCCGACCCTCGGCTGCTGAACAACTATGGCAGTTTCCTGTTCGAGCAGAAACGTTATGACCAGGCTTCCCGTTATTTCCAGCAAGCCTCTGCGGACACCCTCTACCCAGAGCGTTCGCGGGTGTTCGAGAACCTTGGGGTCACCTCGATGCGCCTCGGCCAGCGCGACAGCGCTCGCCAGCAACTGCAAAAAGCCCTGCACCTGAACAGTCGTCAGCCTCGCGCATTGCTCGAAATGGCTGAGTTGTCTTACGAAGACAGGCATTATGTGTCGGCACGTGACTATTACGAGCGTTTTAGCCTGCTCAGCGGGCAAAATGCACGTAGTCTATTGCTCGGTATGCGCCTGGCGACAGTTCATGACGAACTCGACACGGCCGTACGTTTTGGCCAGCAACTCGAACGACTCTATCCCGGTACGCCGGAATATCAGCAATACCTGTCGGAGCAATGATGAAAGCGGCGCACCCGGAAGTTGTAGCAGCTAATCGCGTAAACCCAGGCGACACCTTGCGTCAGGCCCGCGAAAGCAATGGTTGGTCGCTGGCAGAAGTGGCTCTCAAGCTCAATTTGACCACTACGTCCCTGGCCAACCTTGAAGCCGGCGCGTTCGATAAACTGCCTGGGCATACATTCGCCCGTGGTTATATCCGTGCCTATGCCAAGTTGCTGGGGATCGATCAGGCCCTACTGGTCCAGGAATTCGATCAGTTCACCGGTACCAACTCCCAAGGCAGCAGTGTTCATGGCCTGGGTCGTATCGAGGAGCCGGTGCGGGTTTCCCACACCATTTTGCGAGTTGTCAGCTTGTTGCTGCTGATCGCGGTGATCGGCGGTGGGTTTGTCTGGTGGCAAGACCAGACGTCCCAGCGCACCAAAGATCTGACCAGCAACGCCTTGGAGCACGTCGAAGTCGAAAGCGCCGACGGCACCACCCAGATTCATCCGCTGGATGAGCCTGAAGATCAGGCCGTTGCCGAAGGCCAAGCCGCGCCCGAAGCCCCGCTCGCTACCGAACAGCCTCTGCCGGAAACCGCCCCTGCTGCGAACGCTGCAGTGCCTGCTCCGGCAACAGCTGCAACACCGGCCGCCCCCGTTGTTGCCCAGGCGCATACGCCGGCAGTTCCTGCACCAGCGGCTCCTGCCCCAGCTGTTCCGGCAGTACCTGCTATTTCACCGCCCACCACGCCGGTATTGATTGCTGGTGATGGCCGCGTGCAAATTACCTTCATTGCCGACTGCTGGACGCAAGTCACCGATGGCAATGGCAAAGTGCTGTTTAGCGGTCTGAAGCGTAAGGGAGATACGCTCGACCAAGGCGGCAAGCCTCCTCTGACGCTGCGTCTGGGCTATGCCCGTGGCGCGCAAGTGGCCTACAACGGTCAGCCTGTGGACGTGGCGCCGTTCACCAGTGGCGAGACCGCTCGCCTCAAGTTGGGACAATAGTCATGCACGGCGAATCTCCAATCAAACGTCGCGTATCGCGCAAGATCTGGGTCGGCTCGGTGCCGGTGGGCGGCGACGCCCCCATCGCCGTACAGAGCATGACCAACAGCGACACCAACGATGTAGCCGCCACCGTGGCCCAGATCAACCGTCTGGAAGCCGCCGGCGTCGACATCGTTCGGGTTTCGGTGCCGGACATGGACGCCGCCGAAGCCTTCGGCCGCATCAAGCAACTGGTCAAGGTGCCGTTGGTTGCCGACATTCACTTCGACTACAAGATCGCGTTGCGCGTAGCCGAACTGGGCGTCGATTGCCTGCGTATCAACCCGGGCAACATCGGTCGTGAAGACCGTGTGCGCGCTGTGGTGGATGCTGCCCGTGATCGTGGCATTCCGATCCGCATCGGCGTCAACGCCGGTTCCCTGGAAAAAGACCTCCAAAAGAAATACGGCGAGCCTACCCCGGCGGCGCTGGTTGAGTCGGCACTGCGCCACGTTGAACACCTTGAACGCTTGAATTTCCAGGACTTCAAGGTCAGCGTAAAGGCCTCCGACGTGTTCATGGCAGTAGAAGCCTATCGCCTGCTGGCCAAGGAAATCGTGCAGCCGTTGCACCTGGGTATCACCGAAGCTGGCGGTTTGCGCTCAGGCACAGTGAAATCTGCGGTGGGTCTCGGTATGCTGCTCGCCGAAGGGATTGGCGATACTATCCGCATCTCGTTGGCGGCAGACCCGGTAGAGGAAGTAAAAGTCGGCTACGACATTCTCAAATCCCTGCGTTTGCGTTCCCGTGGCATCAACTTCATTGCCTGCCCGAGTTGCTCGCGGCAGAACTTCGACGTGGTGAAAACCATGAACGACCTGGAGTTACGCCTCGAAGACCTGCTGGTACCGCTGGATGTTGCGGTGATCGGCTGCGTGGTCAACGGGCCGGGTGAAGCCAAGGAAGCCCATGTGGGCTTGACCGGCGGTACACCGAACCTGATTTACATCGACGGCAAGCCGGCGCAGAAGTTAACGAATGACAATCTGGTGGATGAGCTCGAAAGACTGATCCGCGAGAAAGCGGCCGAAAAGGTCGCCGCTGACGCAGCGCTGATCGCGCGCGGCTAAGAACGAATTTAAGGATTTGATGTGAGCAAGTCTCTACAAGCCATTCGCGGCATGAACGACATCCTGCCGGAGCAGACGCCCTTGTGGCGTTACTTCGAGAATACTGTCGCGCGCCTGCTGGATAACTACGGTTACAAGCAGATCCGCATGCCGATCGTCGAGTTCACCGAGCTGTTCAAGCGCTCCATCGGTGAAGTGACCGACATCGTCGAAAAAGAGATGTACACCTTTGAAGACCGTAACGGCGACTCCCTGACCCTGCGTCCGGAAGGTACTGCCGCGTGCGTGCGCGCCGTGCTTGAGCATGGCCTCACCGGTGCTGGCCAGCCGCAGAAACTGTGGTACATCGGCCCGATGTTCCGCCACGAGCGCCCGCAAAAAGGCCGCTACCGCCAGTTCCACCAGATTGGCCTGGAAGTGTTCAACATCGATGGACCGGACATCGACGCCGAGCTGATCGTGTTGACCTGGCGCCTGTGGGGCCTGCTGGGTATCCGCGATGCAGTCAAGCTTGAACTCAACAGCCTGGGCACCAGCGAATCCCGTGGCCGTTATAAAGTGGCCTTGGTCGAGTACCTCTCGGCTCATCTGGACAAGTTGGACGAAGACAGCCAGCGCCGTCTGAAAACCAACCCATTGCGCGTACTGGATACCAAGAACGCCGACACTCAGGCCGTACTGGTCGACGCGCCGAAAATGGCCGACTACTTGGACGATGAATCGCGCACGCACTTTGAGGGCCTCAAGGCTCGCTTGGACGCCGCCGGCATTCCCTACGTGATCAACCCGAAGTTGGTGCGCGGCCTCGATTACTACAGCAAGACAGTGTTCGAGTGGGTCACCGACAAGCTCGGCGCCCAGGGCACTGTGTGCGCCGGTGGCCGTTACGACGGCCTGGTCGAGCAGATGGGCGGCAAGCCGACCACCGGTGTAGGTTTCGCTATGGGTATCGAGCGGCTGATCCTGCTGCTGGAAACCCTGGAACAGGTTCCGGAAGAAATCTCTCGTCAGGTGGATGTGTACCTTTGCGCCTTTGGCGAGGCAGCCGAATTGGCGGCCCTGGCCTTGAGCGAAAAAGTGCGTGACCAACTGCCAAACCTGCGCCTGCAGATCAATGCTGGCGCCGGTAGCTTCAAGAGCCAGTTCAAGAAGGCCGACAAGAGCGGTGCGCTGTATGCACTGATCCTCGGCGATGACGAATTGGCCCAGCAAGTGATAGGTTTCAAACCCCTGCGTGGCCAGGGCGAGCAACAGAACATTGCCTTTGATGCGCTCGCTGCGCACTTGGCCACCTGCGTCGTGCAGGGTTGAAGCTGTCGAACAGCCGAATTTAGCGATTTAAGGAGTATTGGGGTGTCGAGTTCTGATGATGATCAACTGGCTGAGTTCAAGGACTGGTGGCAGCGTAACGGCAAGCCCCTGGTTACTGGCGGCCTGCTGGCTTTAGTGGTGGTGTTCGGCTGGCAAGCCTGGACCAAGTATCAGGCCAACCAATCCCAAGGCGCCTCGATCGTTTACCAGCAACTGCTGGAAACTACTCTGACGCCAGACGGCAAGCCTGATCCAGCGCAGGTTGCCGACCTGGCCGGCAAGTTGAAAAACGAATTCGGCGGTAGCACGTACGCCCAATACGGCAGCCTGTTCGTCGCGAAAGTTGCGGTCGACACCGGTAAGCTGGATGACGCTGCTGCAGAGCTGAAGGCAATCGCCGACAAGCCGACCAACCCGACCCTGGGTGAAATCGCACGTCAGCGCCTGGCCCAGGTTTTGGCGGCTCAGAACAAGGCCGACGAAGCACTCAAACTGCTCGACGGCGATGCGGACAAGGCATTTGTAGCCACTCGCGAAGAGCTCAAGGGCGACCTGTTGGTCCAATTGGGTCGTACCGACGAAGCCAATGCTGCGTACAAGAAAGCCAAGGCGGCGCTGTCTGATGAAGCGGCGGTCGGTGGCTTACAAATCAAGCTCGACGACTTGGCCAAAGGGGATGCGTGACGTGATCCGTTGGAAACATGCAGCATTGCTGGCTCTGGCCGTTCTGGCCGCGGGTTGCAGCAGCAACAGTAAAAAAGAACTGCCTCCGGCCGAGCTGACCAGCTTCAAGGAAGAAGTCGTTCTGCAAAAGCAGTGGAGTCGCTCCATCGGTGACGGTCAGGGCGAAACCTACAACATGTTGGTACCGGCAATCGACGGTGACAACATTGTGGCCGCTGACGTGACCGGCGTGGTGATCTCCATGGATCGCATGAACGGCGACGTCAAGTGGAAGAAAGACCTCGAGTTGCCCGTGTCCGGCGCTGTAGGCGTGGGTTACGGCCTGGTGATGGTCGGCACGCTGAAGGGCGAAGTGGTTGCCCTGGATTCCAGCACCGGTGAAGAGAAATGGCGCGCTCGCGTGACCAGTGAAGTCCTCGCGCCGCCTGCCACCAACGGCGATATCGTCGTGGTGCAAACCCAGGATGACCGTGTCATCGGTCTGGATGCCGCTACCGGCAACCAGCGCTGGTTGTACGACAGCACCCCTGCGGTGTTGACCCTGCGCGGTACCAGTGGTCCGGTTGTGACCAACAATCTGGCCGTTGCAGGGCTGTCGACCGGTAAAGTAGTCGCCCTGGACACCCAGAACGGCGTGCCGGCCTGGGAGACCCGTGTGGCCATCCCGCAAGGTCGTTCCGAACTGGATCGCGTCGTGGATATCGACGGTGGCTTGCTGCTGTCGGGTGAAACCCTCTACGTTGCCACCTACCAGGGCCGCGTAGCTGCACTGGACCTGCAAACCGGTCGCGTCAACTGGCAGCGTGATGCTTCCAGTTACGCCGGTGTCGCCCAAGGGTTTGGCAGCGTCTATGTCAGCCTGGCGTCCGGCACCGTTGAAAGTGTCGACGAGCGTTCCACCACCGCGTTGTGGAGCAACGATTCCCTGGCTCGCCGTCAGCTGTCGGCACCGGAAGTCTTCTCCAGCTACGTAGCCGTCGGCGACTTCGAAGGCTACCTGCACCTGCTGAGCCAGGTGGACGGTCGCTTTGTAGGTCGTGAGCGTATCGACAGCGACGGCCTGCGTGCGCGTCCGCTGGTGGTGGGTAACATGCTTTATGTGTATGGCAACAGCGGCAAGCTGGAAGCCCTGACCATCAAGTAAGAACTATGCTTGGGGTAACACCCAGGCGGCCCCGCTTCGGCGGGGCATGCGGCATCTGACGATGCTGCCCCGAGCACCAGCCGCTGCCCTGCAGCGGCTTTTGTATTTTCTGAAATAACGAAGTGGAGAGCCGCATGGTTCCCGTAATCGCCCTGGTGGGCCGACCTAACGTCGGCAAGTCCACCTTGTTCAACCGCCTGACCAGGACTCGCGACGCCATTGTCGGCGACTTGTCCGGTCTGACCCGTGATCGCCAATACGGTGAGGCAAAGTGGCAAGGGCGCTCCTATATTATTGTCGACACCGGTGGTATCTCCGGTGACGAGCATGGCATGGACGAAAAAATGGCCGAGCAGTCGCTGCTGGCCATTGAAGAAGCCGATGTCGTGTTGTTCCTGGTGGACGCCCGCGCAGGCTACACCGCTGCCGACCAGATGATCGGCGAGCACCTGCGCAAGCGCAACAAGCGTTCCTATCTGGTCGCCAACAAGATCGATAACATCGATCCTGAAGCGGCCCGCGCCGAATTCAGCCCGATGGGCCTGGGCGATGCGATCCCGGTCGCCGGTGCCCACGGTCGCGGCATCACCCAGATGCTGGAAATCGCCCTGCGCGACTTCCCGAAGGATGACGCTGAGGAAGAAGAAGGCATCGAGGAGATCGTTGCCGAAGGTGAGGAAGCCAAGCGCATTCCTGGCCCGAGTGAAAAAGACGGTATCAAGATCGCCATCATCGGCCGTCCCAACGTTGGCAAGTCCACCCTGGTCAACCGTATGCTCGGTGAAGACCGGGTTATCGTGTACGACCAGCCCGGCACCACCCGCGACAGTATCTACATCCCGTTCGAGCGTAACGACGAGAAGTACACGCTGATCGACACCGCTGGTGTGCGCAAGCGCGGCAAGATCCACGAAGAAGTTGAAAAGTTCTCCGTGGTGAAAACCCTGCAAGCGATCAAAGACGCCAACGTGGTGATCTTCGTGATGGACGCCCGCGAAGGCGTGGTAGACCACGACCTCAACCTGCTGGGTTTTGCCCTGGAAGCGGGTCGGGCACTGGTGATCGCGATCAACAAGTGGGACGGCATGACGCCGAGCGAGCGCGATTTCGTCAAGATCGAGCTGCAACGTCGGCTGTTCTTCGTCGAGTTCGCCGATATCCACTTTATCTCGGCACTGCACGGCACCGGCGTGGGCAACCTCTACGCTTCCGTCCAGAACTCGTTCAAGTCCGCCGTTACCCGCTGGCCGACCAACCGCCTCACCCAGATCCTGGAAGACGCGGTGGGCGAGCATGCGCCGCCGATGGTCAACAACCGCCGGATCAAACTGCGTTACGCCCACTTGGGTGGTGCCAACCCGCCGATTATCGTGATCCACGGTAACCAGATCGAGAAGGTGCCCAAGTCCTATGTGCGTTACCTGGAAAACACCTACCGTCGTGTCTTGAAACTGGTCGGTACGCCGATCCGTATCGAGTTCAAGGGTGGCGAGAACCCATACGAAGGCAACAAGAACACGTTGACGGACCGTCAGGTGAACAAGAAGCGTCGTTTGATGACTCACCACAAGAAGGCCGACAAGAAACGCCGCGATAAGAAATAAGCGCCGCTTCAAGTTGCAAGCTGCAAAAAAGGGCTCCTTTGGAGCCCTTTTTTGTGCGTGACGGTTTGCCCCTTGACCTGCTTGCAGCTGGCAGCTTAAAACTTGTAGCTCACCCGAAGGGGGCTCCCATGATCACCAGCAAGCTGCCGAATGTCGGCACCACGATTTTCACCACCATGTCGCAATTGGCTGCCGAAACCGGCGCGCTCAACCTGTCCCAAGGCTTTCCCGATTTCAATGGCCCCCAGGCGTTGCTTGATGCGGTGGGCAAGCATGTTGCCAGCGGACACAACCAATATTCCCCGATGACCGGCCTGCCGGCCCTGCGCCAACAAGTGTCGGCCAAGATCGCCCGCCACTACGGCGCCGCGGTCAACCCTGACACTGAAGTGACCATCACCCCAGGCGCCACGGCGGCGATCTTCTGCGCGATCCAGGCGGTGATTCGCAACGGCGATGAAGTCATCGTGTTCGACCCCTGCTACGACAGCTACGAGCCCTCGGTCGAGCTGGCCGGTGGTCGCTGTGTGCATGTGCAACTGAGCCTGCAAGGCTTCGCGCTGGACTTCGAGAAGATCAAGGCCGCGTTGTCGCCGCGTACGCGCATGATCATCCTCAACACCCCGCATAACCCCACGGGCGCCCTGATCAGTCGCGCCGAGCTGGACCAGTTGGCCGAGCTGATCCGCGACCGCGATATCTACCTGGTCAGCGACGAGGTCTACGAGCACCTGGTCTTTGACGGTGTGCCCCATGTCAGCGTGCTGGCCCACGAAGAGCTGTACCAGCGCGCGTTTGTGGTCAGTTCCTTTGGCAAGACCTACCACGTGACCGGCTGGAAAACCGGCTATGTAGTCGCGCCACCGGCGCTCACCGCCGAGCTGCGCAAGGTGCACCAATACGTCAACTTTTGCGGCGTGACGCCGTTGCAGTTCGCGCTGGCCGACTTCATGGCCGAACACCCGGAGCATGTCGACGAATTGCCCGCGTTCTATCAAGCAAAGCGCGATCTGTTTTGCGACTTGCTGGAACCATCGCGATTCAGTTTTACCCGAGTGACCGGTACCTACTTCCAATTGGTGGATTACTCACAGATTCGCCCGGACCTTGATGACGTCGCCATGTCCCTGTGGATGACCCGCGAACACGGCGTCGCGACCATCCCCGTCTCGGTGTTCTACCAGCACCCACCCCAAGGCCAGCGCCTGGTGCGCTTGTGCTTTGCCAAACGCGAGGAGACGCTGCGCCAAGCAGCTGAAAAACTATGCGTGATCTGAGTGCACTGCCGAACCTGACTATCGCCCTGGTCCAGACCACACTCGCGTGGCACGACCGTCAGGCCAATCTTGAGCACTTCGACCTGCTGCTGGAGCAGGCCAAGGGCGCCGATCTGATCGTATTGCCGGAAATGTTCACCACCGGTTTCTCCATGGAGTCGGCCACTCTCGCTGAACCGGAAAGCGGCCCTACCCATAGATGGCTCCAAGCCCAGGCGGCGAAGTACAACGCCGTGATCACCGGCAGTGTGATCATCCAGGCCGCTGACGGCAGCCACCGCAACCGCCTGCTGTGGGCGCGGCCGGATGGCGAGGTGCTGCATTACGACAAGCGCCACCTGTTCCGCATGGCCGGTGAACATGACCACTACACTCCCGGCGAACGGCAGGTGCAGTTTGAATTGAAGGGCTGGCGCATTCGGCCACTGATTTGCTACGACCTGCGTTTTCCGGTGTGGAGCCGCGATGCCCAGGATACGGACCTGCTGCTGTACACCGCCAACTGGCCGGGTGCGCGGCGCCAGCATTGGAATCGTCTGTTGCCGGCGCGAGCCATCGAAAACTTGTGTTATGTGGCGGCGGTGAATCGGGTGGGCACGGATGGGAAGGGCTTTGCCTACACCGGGGACAGTCAGGTGTTGGATTTCCAGGGCGAAACCCTGCTGAGTGCGGGGGAGGCCGATGGAGTGTTTCAGGTGTGCCTGGACGCGGCTGAACTGGCGGCGTACCGCACCAGGTTTCCGGCGAACCTGGATGCCGATAGCTTTCAGTTTGTCTGACAGGCCGCTATCGGGGGCAAGCCCCCTCCCACAGGGAAACGCATTCCAAATGTGGGAGGGGGCTTGCCCCCGATGAGGACCTGACAGACACCGCAAATATAAAGCCCAGCAAAAAGGCCCCTGAGTTCTCACCCAGGGGCCTTTTGCATTTCAGCGGTGTGTTAAGCCGCCTTTGCTTCCAACTGGCTCAGCGAGCGGTTCAGCGCGCTGAACAGCGCCTTGAAGCTGGCTGTGGTGATGTTTTCATCAATGCCCACGCCATGCACCGGACGCTCGCCATTCACACGCAGCTCGATGTAGGCCGCTGCCTTGGCATTGGTGCCCGCGCCGATCGCGTGTTCGTTGTAGTCCATGATCTCGACCGCTACCGGCAGGCCGGCAACCAAGGCTTCCAGTGCGCCGTTGCCTTTGCCTTTCCAGTGCAGGTTGGTTTCGCCCTGGCCTTTGCCGGAAACTTCCACTTCGACAAAGCTGTTGCCGTTTTCTTCCTGCAAGCGATGGCTGACCAGCGCGTACGGGGTGTTGGCCTGCAAGTACTCGCGTTGCAGCAAGGCGTAGATCTGTGGTGCGGTCATCTCCAGGCCCACACGGTCGGTTTCGGCCTGGACCACCTGGCTGAATTCGATCTGCATGCGGCGCGGCAAGCTGATGTCGTATTCCTGCTCCAGCAGGTAGGCGATGCCGCCTTTGCCCGACTGGCTGTTCACACGAATCACGGCTTCGTAGCTGCGACCAATGTCGGCGGGGTCGATTGGCAAGTACGGCACTTCCCACAGCGCATCGTCTTTCTGCTGGGTGAAACCCTTGCGGATCGCATCCTGGTGGGAACCGGAGAATGCGGTGTGCACCAAGTCGCCGACGTACGGGTGACGTGGGTGCACCTGGATCTGGTTGCACTCCTCGACGACTTTGCGCACGCCGTCGATGTCGGAGAAGTCCAGTTGTGGGTCGAGGCCTTGGGTGTACATGTTAAGGGCCACGGTGACCAGGTCGACGTTGCCGGTACGCTCGCCGTTGCCGAACAGGCAGCCTTCGACCCGGTCAGCGCCGGCCATCAGGCCCAGTTCGGTGGCGGCTACGCCGGTGCCACGGTCGTTGTGGGTGTGCAGGCTGATGATCACGCTGTCACGACGGTTGATATGGCGACCGAACCACTCGATCTGGTCGGCATAGATGTTCGGCGTGGCGCACTCAACGGTGGCTGGCAGGTTGAGGATCATCTTGTGCTCAGGCGTCGGGTTCCACACCTCGATCACCGCGTCACAGACTTCCTTGGCGAACTCCAGCTCAGTGGCGCTGAACGTCTCTGGCGAATACTCGAAGGTCCACTGGGTTTCCGGCTGCTGGGCGGCGTATTTGACGAACAGCTTGGCCGCATTGACCGCGATGGCCTTGATGCCGTCCTTGTCCTGGTTGAACACGATGCGGCGGAACGATGGCGACGTGGCGTTGTACAAGTGCACGATGGCTTTCTTGGCGCCGCGCAGGGATTCGAAGGTGCGTGCGATCAAGTCTTCACGGCCCTGGGTCAGCACCTGGATGGTGGTGTCCTCGGGGATGTGGTTGTCTTCGATCAGGGTGCGCACGAAGTCGAAGTCGGTTTGCGACGCAGCCGGAAACGACGCTTCGATTTCCTTCACGCCGACGGCGACCAAGGTCTTCCAGAAGCGCAGCTTTTTCACTGCGTCCATCGGTTCGATCAGCGACTGGTTGCCATCACGCAGGTCGGAACTGCACCAGATGGGCGCGGTGGTGATGGTCTTCGATGGCCAGGTGCGGTCCGGGATGTCGATGGTCGGGAACGCGCGGTACTTCGAAGACGGGTCTTTGAGCATGCTCATCGGGAAATCCTTTGTTGTAGGGGCCGAGAAAAGGCGGCCTGCCGTAAAACTGTTTTTGGGGATAAAGCGTAGAGACGAGGCAGATCGATTCAGCCTGGCAGTCGTGCGCTGACGAGGCACAGGCTGCGGTGCTGGCGAAGCTGAATGAGGGTGTGAGAGGTTTTCATAAGCTCAACCCTAACCGCCGGGGTGAAAGATGGCAAGCAGTCGCTAAAAATTGAGAGAAGTTCTTCTATTTGCGTAGGAATCGAGATTTTATGCCTGGGAATGTGGCGGGCGCTGAATTTAATTGCGCGTGCTTTGCAGCGCGCGCAATCGAGTCATTCAGGGCTGGAACGCGCCGATAAAGATCGCCGGGTCCACCCGGGCGTCGTTGAGGCTGACATTCCAGTGCATATGCGGCCCGGTCGCGCGGCCTGTCGCACCGACCTTGCCCACCACCGCACCCCGCACCAGTTGCTGGCCCACCTTCACGTCGATCACCGACATGTGGCAGAACATGCTGATAAACCCCTGGCCATGATCGACAAACACGGTGTTGCCATTGAAGAAGTAGTTGCCGACCAGAATCACCTTGCCGTTCGCCGGCGTCTTGATCGGCGTGCCGGCCGGTACGGCGAAATCCAGGCCCGAATGCGGGTTGCGTTCTTCGCCGTTGAAGAAACGGCGTACGCCGAACTTGCTCGACAGCGGCCCGTTCACCGGTTTATCCAGCACCAGGTTGCTCGGCAGGTTAGGGCTGAAGCTGCGGTACGCCTTGATCTGCACTGCCAACTCGGCCTCGATGCGCTTGAGCTGCGCGGGGGCTGGGTTGACCTGGCTTTTGTTTTTCAGGGTGATGCGCTGTTCCGGGTATTTCTTGTAGCCGACGATAAACGGCAGGCTGCGCCCGCCGCTGCTGAGGCGCTCGTTGCCCGGCTTGACGGTTAGCGGGATGCCGACAATCGCCAGCCAATTGTCCTGCTCCTTCACCACCAGCACCGGTTTGCCTTGGTACGTGGCTTTAGGCGCACCGGCGGAAGGCCCGAGGTCGACCACCGCAACGCCACCCGGCACCGGTTTGTTCAGAGTGCGGCTGATGTAGCTGTCAGCGTGGGCATTAAAGGCAAGGCACAGCAGCATCAACAAGCTAAAAAGACGTGGCATCAATCAATCCAATAGCGAAAGGGTGACGGGTGTCAGGTGGTTGTCTTCCACCCGCACTTGCAATTGGCCTTCACCGAGGCGTGCGGTGAGGCGTTGGCCGGTGTGGGTTTGCGCTGCGTTGCGAATGGCCTGGCCGCGCTCGTCCAGCAGGATGCTGTAGCCACGGCCCAGGGTCGCCAGCGGGCTGACCACCTGCAACGTCTGTACCTGGCTTTGCAGTTGCAGGCGACGCGCCTTGAGGCCTTCGCGCATGGCGCGGGGCAGGCGTTCGGCGAGGCTGTCCAGGCGCTGGCGCAACAGCGCCAGTTGGCGGCCGGGGTGCTGGCCGGCGAGGCGGGTCTCCAGGCGGATCAAGCGTTCGCGACGGGTATTGAGACTGCGCTCGAAGGCGCGGCGCAGGCGCATGTCCAGGTCATCCAGGCGCTGGGCCTGCTGGCGCAAACGCTCGCCCGGGTGGCGCAGGCGACGGGCCATGCCTTCCAGGCGCAGGCGATCGTGGCTCAGGCGGTTGCGCATCAGCATCACCAAGCGCCGATGCAGGTTTTCTACCTGGCGCACCAGATGGCTGGCATCCGGTGCCAGCAATTCAGCGGCGGCAGACGGCGTGGGCGCACGCACGTCCGCCACGAAATCGCTGATGGACACGTCGGTTTCATGGCCGACGGCGCTGACGATAGGCGTGACGCACGCATCCACTGCGCGCGCAACAGCTTCTTCGTTGAAGCACCACAGGTCTTCCAGGGAGCCGCCGCCACGGGCCAGGATCAGCGCGTCAAAGCCTCGGGCGTCGGCAAGCTTCAGCGCCCGCACAATCTGTGCGATCGCTTCGCGGCCTTGTACGGCGGTGGGGATCAAGGTCAGCTCAACGTTCGGCGCCCGGCGGCGGAACACACTGATGATGTCGCGGATTACCGCGCCGGTCGGTGAACTGATAATACCGATGCGTCGAGGATGGGCGGGCAGGGGCACCTTGCGTTCGGCGCTGAACAGGCCTTCGGCACTGAGCTTTTCCTTCAACGCATCGAAGGCCAGGCGCAGCGCTCCATCGCCAGCCGGCTCCACGGTGTCGAGGATCAACTGGTAGTCGCCACGGCCCTCGAACAGCGAGACCTTGCCGCGTACCTTCACCGCCAGGCCATCCTTGAGTGCCTGGCGCACCCGCGCGGCATTGTTGCGGAACAAGGCGCAACGCACCTGGGCGCCGCTGTCCTTGAGGGTGAAATACACATGGCCGGAGGCCGGGCGGGCGAGGTTGGAGATCTCGCCTTCGACCCAGATATTGGTGAACACGTCTTCCAGCAACACCCGCGCACGGCCGTTGAGTTGGCTGACAGTCAGGACTTCGCGGTCCAGGCCCAGGCGGGCAAAGGGGTCTTTAATCATGGGCAGCAGTTTATAGGCATTCGTGCAAGGTTTGACAGAATTGCTCCACCAGCGGGCTCGGCGCCTGCTGGCAGGCCACGGCTACGGTGCTGAGGCAGTCCGGGTCGGCCAGCGGTAAAAAGTGCACATTGGCGGGGGCGATGTCCTGCATGGATTTTGGTAACAAGGCAATTCCGAAGCTGGCCTGGATCAGTTGCAGTTGCGTGGTCTTGCGCGACATGACCCGCGCCGCCTTAGGGAAAAATCCTGCGCGCATGCACAGTTCGGCCGACAGATAACTCAGGCCACCACGCTGCGGATGGGGGATCGAGATAAACGCTTCATCCTTGAGCTGCTCCAGGTCGACCGGCGCGTTGCTACGTGCCAACCGGTGATTCGGCGGCACTGCCAGCAGCAATTGTTCCTTATATAAAGGCTCCACGCGTACACCTTCGCGCTGGCGCAGGACCGGCAGCCGTAGCAGGCCGATATCCAGGCGGCCGTCGGCGATTTCCTCCAGTTGGGCTTCAGAGGACAGTTTGACGATATCCATCGACACGCCGGGGCAGCGCTCCAGCCAGGTGCTGATACCTTGCAGTAAAACGCCGCTCATCGGCACAGTGCTCGAATGGCTCAGGCGCAGGGTGCCGAGTTGACCGTTGCCGACCTGGGTCGCCACCTCGCTGGCCTTGGCCAGTTCACTCAGCAGGTTGCGCGCCCGCGGATAAAAGGCTTCGCCCGCTGCGGTGAGTCGTGGCTGGCGCGCGGTACGTTCAAACAGCGCTGTTTGCAGCTGGTTTTCCAGCGCCTTGATCTGCCGGCTCAGGGCCGATTGCGCCACGAACAGGCGTTCGGCGGCGGCGCCGAAGCTGCCGCTGTCGGCGATTTCGACGAAGTAACGCAGTTGGCGAGTGGAAATCACGCGTCATGCCTTTTCGAGATGGGTGGAGGGCTTTGACGATATTAGTCGCAACCCTCGCCGATGGCTAAAGTGATGGCTATCTCTTTCAAGGAATACGTCATGAGCCCGGTTGAGCTGATGGGTCAGTGGTCGTTTGGCGGTGTGGATTGGCTGGTAATCGGCGTGGGTGTCGTCGTGGCATACATCGTGTTCGGTATTGCCGGCTTCGGCACCGCTCTGGTGGCGGGGCCGATCCTGATTCTGTTCATGCCATTGTCGAAGATCATCCCGTTGCTGGTGCTGTTGGATTTTGTCGCGGCCTTCGGCGGCCTGCTGCAAACCCGGCGGGACGTGGACACGCCGGAACTGCTGCGACTGCTGCCGTGCATGGCCATCGGCTGCACATTGGGCGTGGTGTTTTTGCTCAACCTGCATTCGGACCTGTTGCTGTTGTTGATGGGGCTGTTTATCAGTGTCTATGCCGTTTACACCCTGGCCGTAAAAGCCCGCCCCGCGCAGCTTGCCAAAGGCTGGTCGATTCCCATGGGCACTGTCGGCGGCCTGTTTGGCGCGCTGTTTGGCAGTGGTGGCTTTTTATATGCGATCTACCTGAACAGCCGCTTGCCCAAGGACGCGGCGCGGGCCACCCAAAGCGCGCTGATCAGTTGCAGCACCGTGGTGCGCTTGAGCCTGTTCCTGATTGCCGGGGTGTACGCGGATTTGCCGCTGTTGCTGTTGGCGCTGTGCCTGTTGCCGGCGATGGTCCTGGGCTTGTGGTGTGGGCGCAGGCTGACGATGCGCATGTCCCGTGAGGCCTTCGTCCGGTTGGTGACCTGGCTGGTATTGGCCAGTGGCATTGCATTGATTGGGCGGTACTTGAGCACTTGACCTGATTTCTTCAGGGATTAAGCTGCCGTCCTCCCGGGCGTCATCGCGGGCAAGCCCGGCTCCCACAGTTGAGTGCATTCCAATGTGGGAGCCGGGCTTGCCCGCGATGAGGCCAGAAGCCACACCGCAGGACTCTCATGAACTCCCAAAGCATCCTTGTCCCGAAAATCTCCACCTTGCCCGTCCACGAACCCCGCGCCAGGGCCATCGTGCGCTGGCTGGTGCGCAAGAACATCATCAAGGAAGAACTCACCACCTGTGGCCGCACCGGCAACCGCATGGCCTACGCCCTGGCCGACAGCGCCCGCGCCGTGGTGCTGCACCCCGAGGCGCTGCCGTTCAACGAGCCGGTCAATGGCCTGGAGATCATCTACAAGCGCTGCATCTACACCCCGGCCAAGGGCTTTCTCGAAGAAGCCGGCTGCCCGGAGTGCCGCAGGGAAGTCGGTGAAGCGCTGTTCGAAAGCCTGGAAGACTGGATGCCCGGCCACACCGATAACTTCACCTGCCCGTTGTGTGGGCATGAAGATGACATCAATGGGTTCCTGTTCCTGCAGGAATGCGGGTTTTCCAACCTGGGATTCATCTTCAACAACTGGGCGGAGGCGGGGTTCAAGCAGAGCTTTATCGACGAATTTGCTGATTGGCTGGACCAGAAGATCAGTTGGGTCAAAGTCGAACTTTAATCCATCTATCAGTATTACCATGTTTGTCAGAGTTTTACATTGAGCCCGACAGGGTGCATGTATATAATGGCGCGCTTCCATTTTCCCGCTCGGGAGCCCCCGCGATGCTGCGTATCAGCCAAGAAGCTCTGACATTCGACGACATTCTCCTAGTGCCCGGTTATTCCGAGGTGCTTCCTAACGAAGTCAGTCTCAAGACCCGCCTAACCCGTGGCATCGAGCTGAATATTCCTCTGGTTTCCGCTGCGATGGACACCGTTACCGAAGCCCGCCTGGCCATTGCAATGGCGCAGGAAGGCGGTATCGGGATCATCCACAAGAACATGACTATCGAGCAGCAAGCTGCCGAAGTACGCAAGGTCAAGCGTTACGAAGCCGGTGTGGTGAAAGATCCAATCACCATCGAAGCCGACGCCACCGTGCGAGACCTGTTCGACCTCACTCGTCTGCACAACATCTCCGGTGTTCCCGTGCTGCACGATGGCGACCTGGTCGGCATCGTCACTTCCCGTGACGTGCGTTTCGAAAACCGTCTTGAAGTCACCGTCCGCGACGTGATGACGCCTAAAGAGCGTCTGGTCACAGTCAAGGAAGGCGCCGACAAGAACGACGTGCGCGAATTGCTGCACAAGCACCGCATCGAGCGCGTGCTGATCGTCGACGACAAATTCGCCCTCAAAGGCATGATGACCGTCAACGACATCGAAAAAGCCAAGGCTTACCCGCTGGCCAGCAAGGATGACCAAGGTCGTCTGCGCGTGGGCGCTGCCGTTGGTACCGGTAAAGACACCGGCGACCGCGTTGCAGCCCTGGTGGCTGCCGGTGTGGACGTGGTGGTGGTCGACACCGCACACGGTCACTCCAAAGGCGTGATCGACCGCGTACGTTGGGTCAAGCAGAACTTCCCTGAAGTGCAGGTGATCGGCGGCAACATCGCCACCGGCGCTGCCGCCAAGGCCCTGGCCGAAGCCGGCGCTGACGCAGTCAAGGTCGGTATCGGCCCTGGCTCGATCTGCACCACGCGTATCGTCGCCGGTGTGGGCGTGCCGCAAATCAGCGCCATCGCCAACGTCGCCGCAGCCCTAGAAGGCACCGGCGTTCCGTTGATCGCCGACGGCGGCATCCGTTTCTCCGGTGACCTGTCCAAGGCCATCGTAGCCGGTGCTTCCTGCGTGATGATGGGCTCGATGTTCGCCGGTACCGAAGAGGCGCCAGGCGAGATCGAACTGTTCCAGGGCCGTTCGTACAAGGCTTACCGTGGCATGGGTTCGCTGGGCGCCATGTCCCAGGCTCAAGGCTCGTCCGACCGTTACTTCCAGGACTCCTCGGCAGGCGCCGAGAAGCTCGTACCGGAAGGCATCGAAGGCCGTGTTCCTTATAAAGGCACCCTGAGCGCCATCATCCATCAACTGATGGGCGGCCTGCGTTCCTCGATGGGCTACACCGGCAGCGCCGACATCGAAGAAATGCGCACCAAGCCAGAGTTCGTGCGGATCACCGGCGCAGGCATGGCTGAATCCCATGTCCACGACGTGCAGATCACCAAGGAAGCGCCAAACTACCGCGTAGGTTGAGGCTTCCAGCAAAATGTTAAGTAACCGGGGCTGTTCTTCAGCCCCGAGTTGTTTCTGATTCATTAGACGAGACTGACTTCATGGCCCTCGACATTCACGCCCACCGCATCCTGATCCTCGACTTCGGTTCCCAGTACACCCAACTGATTGCCCGCCGCGTGCGTGAAATCGGTGTGTACTGCGAACTGCATCCGTTCGACATGGACGACGAAGCGATTCGCGAATTCGCACCGAAAGGCGTCATCCTCGCCGGTGGCCCCGAGTCCGTGCACGAAGCCAACAGCCCGCGCTGCCCGCAAGCCGTGTTCGATCTGGGCGTGCCGGTCTTCGGTATCTGCTACGGCATGCAGACCATGGCCGAGCAACTGGGCGGCAAGGTTGAAGGTTCCGAGCTGCGTGAATTCGGTTATGCCCGTGTGGACGTGGTCGGCAAGAGCCGCCTGCTGGACGGCATCGAAGATCACGTCGACGCCGACGGCCTGTTCGGCCTCGACGTGTGGATGAGCCACGGTGACAAAGTCACCAAGATGCCGGAAGACTTCCACATCCTGGCCAGCACCCCGAGCTGCCCGATCGCCGGCATGTTCAGCGACGAGCGTCGCTACTACGGCGTGCAGTTCCACCCGGAAGTGACCCACACCAAGCAAGGCGGCCGCATCCTGTCGCGCTTCATCCTCGACATCTGCGAGTGTGAAGCCCTGTGGACCCCATCGAAGATCGCTGAAGACGCCATCGCCAACGTACGTGCCCAAGTCGGCACCGACAACGTGCTGCTCGGCCTGTCCGGCGGCGTTGACTCCTCCGTGGTTGCGGCGCTGCTGCACAAAGCCATTGGCGACCAACTGACCTGCGTCTTCGTCGACAACGGCCTGCTGCGCCTGCACGAAGGTGAGCAGGTGATGGCCATGTTCGCCGAGAACATGGGCGTCAAGGTGATCCGCGCCAACGCCGAAGATCAGTTCTTGAATAACCTGGCCGGCGAGTCCGACCCGGAGAAGAAGCGCAAGATCATCGGCCGCACCTTCATCGACGTCTTCGATGCCCAGTCCAACAGCCTGGACAACATCAAGTACCTCGCCCAGGGCACCATCTACCCCGACGTGATCGAGTCGGCCGGCGCCAAGAGCGGCAAGGCCCACGTGATCAAGTCCCACCACAACGTGGGTGGCCTGCCTGAGGAAATGAACCTCAAGCTGGTAGAACCGCTGCGCGAACTGTTCAAGGACGAAGTCCGCCGTCTGGGCCTGGAACTGGGCCTGCCGTACGACATGGTCTACCGCCACCCATTCCCAGGCCCGGGCCTGGGCGTGCGGATCCTCGGTGAAGTGAAGAAGGAATACGCCGACCTGCTGCGTCGCGCCGACCACATCTTCATCGAAGAACTGCGCAAGGCCGACTGGTACCACAAAGTCAGCCAAGCCTTCGTGGTGTTCCAGCCGGTGAAATCGGTTGGTGTGGTAGGCGATGGCCGTCGTTACGCCTGGGTCGTGGCCCTGCGTGCCGTGGAAACCATCGACTTCATGACCGCTCGTTGGGCACACCTGCCGTACGAACTGCTGGAAACCGTCAGCGGCCGTATCATCAACGAGATCGAAGGTATCTCGCGCGTGACGTATGACGTGTCGAGCAAGCCGCCGGCGACGATTGAGTGGGAATGATCCTTTCCAAGGGTTAGCTGTCTTCTTATAAAAAGCCGTTTGTCTGTTGAGGACAAACGGCTTTTTTGTGTGCGTTGTCCGGTGCGAGAAAGTGCGCTATGGCCGCAGGGTTATAGATACTTCACTTGCAATGTGGCGTGGCCATCCAGCGGCACTTCCTGGGTCAGGGTCAGTGTGTTGGCCGGAGCAATCTGTGTGTAAAACACCAGGGTCGCATCCAGCGTGGTGAAGGCCGTGGGAACGGAGGCTGGGCTGCCCATACTGGTCACTGCGGTCAGTAGGCCGTGGGTCAGGTGGCTGCCGGACATCCAGGTGGCGCCGTTGTTGGAAGACACAATGGGTCTCATGGAGCCGGACTCGCTGACTGGATCCGCGAGGCTGAACGTGAGGTTGCCGAGTTTTTCGCTGCCGTTGACCAGGCCCAGGCCGTGAAGGCTGGGCTCCAATGCAGAGCCAGCTCGATTGTCGACAGTGTTCAGGGCCAGCAGCGTGGGCCCTTCGCATCGGATGCTCAATTGCAGGCGGTATTCGGGCAGGATCGTGAGCGTTTCAATGTTCAGATCCTTGGCTGACAATTTCCCGTGATCAATGGCGCCTCCGTTCGTGATGGCGGGCTGGCAGGCACTCGGGGTAATACGACCTTTGACGGTCAGGTCCACGGCGGAGTCGGCAGCGGCAATCGCACCGTCAGTCAGCAATAGGGCTGCGAGGAGTGGGGTGAGTAGTTTTTTCATTATCGGCTCGAAGGTCGTTGCGGTACTGCCGTCCAAGAGGCCGGTGTTGCTCCTCTTGCGGCGGGTCAGAACCTTATCGCCAGGTACCGGCGAGGGAAATGCAACAATTGCGACAATGTTTAGGCAACGGAACATTCAGCGCCGAGCAATATCCGAAAAGTAAAACTTATCCAGCGTATGCCGCGACTCGGTGTACTCGAACTGCCGCCCGTCCTGCAAAAACGTCTGGTTACTCACCACGATCACATGGCTTTGGCCGTCGAGGTCGAGGTGTGCCTGGTCGTCCTTGCTGCGGGGCAGGGCTTCAATGGTGCGTTGGGCGTAGCTGATGTGCAGTTGCAAGGTTTGCTCGATAAACGCGTAGATCGACTGTTCGGCAATCGTCTGGTCCAGGCCGGGAATCAGGTCGGCGACGAAGTGGTTGATGTCGAGGATCACCCGTTTGCCGCCAATGCGCCGTACCCGTTTGATCCGCGTGATCAGTGTGCCGGGCTCGGCTTCGATGTGTTGCAGCAATGCGCCTTCCAGCGGGAACTGGGTGAATTCGACTACATCAGTGCGTACGTCATCGCCCAGGTCGGCGTGGGTTTCGTGGAAGCTGACGATGCCGCCCAGTTGAAATTCAATCGGGTTGGGGGACAGCACGAACGTGCCCTTACCATGAATTTTTTGCGCGAAGCCGCGCTCCTGCAACTGCTCGATGGCGCGACGCACGGTGCCACGGCTGGCCTGGTAGCTGTCCATCAATTCGGTTTCGGAAGGAAGGCGCGTACCGCGTTGCAGGCGTTCGGTGGTGATGCTGGCAAGCAGATCCGTGTAGATCTGGTTGTATTTGCTCATGGGGATGGCTCTGTGCCCGACTGTTTGTAAGTGAACTGTGCGTTCAAGGCAGGAACCTTAGTGGCAGCCGTGGGGTTTGTCCATTGACCCTTGGTAAACCCAAAAACGATAGTTTCCAAACTCGTACAGACGAGTTGTTGCTTTAACTCGTACAGACGAGTAGTTTTGGCCTCGGCGTGCTGCCAATGACTGCCCCCAAATAAAAAAATCAAAGTGGAAACCAAGCATGAGCCACGACTATTCGACTATTGCCCACGAGATTCTTGAGAACCTCGGAGGGCGCGACAACCTTGAGCAAGCCGCCCATTGCGTAACCCGCCTGCGCCTGGCGCTCAAGGACCCCAGCCTGGTCAACGCCAGTGCGTTGAACCAGGTCGATCTGGTCAAGGGCTCGTTCTTCACCGGCGGCTTGTTCCAGGTCGTGATCGGCCCCGGCGAGGTGGAAAAAGTCTACGCCGCCCTGCGCGAGCAGACTGGCTTGGCCGCCTCGACCATTGCCGATGTGAAGAAAGCCGGCGGCGACAAGACCAACCCCATGCAACGCCTGGTGCGCGTGTTCTCCGATGTGTTCATGCCGATCCTGCCCGCGCTGATCATTGCCGGCCTGTTGATGGGCATCAACAACCTGATGGGCGCCAAGGGCATGTTCATCGAGGGCAAGACGTTGCTGGAGGCCTATCCGAACCTGGATGGCCTGTGGAGCCTGATCAACCTGATGGCCAATACCTCGTTCGTGTTCCTGCCGGCGTTGGTGGGTTGGTCGGCGGCCAAGCGGTTTGGCGGCAGTGAAATCCTCGGCATCGTGCTCGGCCTGATGCTGGTGCACCCGGACCTGCTCAATGCCTGGAACTACGGCAAGGCCGTGGCAGGGCTCGACGGCCAGAGCCTGCCGTATTTCGATATTTTCGGCTGGTTCAAAATTGAAAAGGTCGGCTACCAGGGGCAGATTCTGCCGATCCTGATGGCGGCCTATGTGATGAGCGTGATCGAGAAATGGCTGCGTGCCCGCGTGCCGAATGCCATTCAGTTGCTGGTCGTGCCGATTACCACCATCGTCGTCACCGGCGTGCTGGCGCTGGCAATCATCGGCCCGGTGACCCGTCACCTCGGCATCCTGATCACCGAAGGTGTAGTCACCCTGTTTGACCTGGCGCCCATGCTCGGCGGGGCGATTTTCGGCCTGCTGTATGCGCCGCTGGTGATCACGGGCATGCACCACATGTTCCTCGCTGTGGACCTGCAACTGATCTCCACCCAGGGCGGCACTTTTATCTGGCCGATGATCGTGATGTCCAACCTGGCCCAGGGCAGCGCCGCCCTCGCCGTGTTCTACATGACCCGCAATGCGCGGGACAAAAGCATGGCCTCGACCTCGGCGATTTCCGCGTACTTCGGCATTACTGAGCCAGCGATGTTCGGGGTGAACCTGCGCTTCAAATTCCCCTTTTACGCCGCATTGCTCGGCTCGGCGCTGGGCAGCATTTTCCTCTCGCTGAACAAGGTGACGGCTTCGGCTATCGGCGTCGGTGGCTTGCCTGGGTTTATCTCGATCATCCCGCAGTTCATCCCGAGTTTTGTGATCGGGATGGTGATTGCGATGGTGGTGCCGTTTGTTTTGACCTGTGCGTTGAGCATGAAGATTGTTCGGCCCGGTTATCGGGTTGCCTGATTGATCGCCATCGGGGGCAAGCCCCCCCACAGGTTGGAATGCATTCCAAAAATGTGGGAGAGGGCTTGCCCCGATGAGGCCCTAAACGCCAACACCCAACCAACTGAAGGACCCCCCATGCACCAATCGGTGATCTACCAGATCTACCCCAAAAGCTTCCACAGCCACGCGGGTAACGCCACCGGTGACCTGCTGGGCATCGTGGACAAGCTCGACTACCTCCAATGGCTGGGCGTGGATTGCCTGTGGATCACCCCGTTCCTGCGCTCGCCGCAACGGGACAACGGCTACGACATCAGCGACTACTACGCCATCGACCCCAGCTACGGGACGATGGCCGACTGCGACCTGCTGATCGGCGAAGCGGCCAAGCGTGGCATCAAGTTGATGCTCGACATCGTGGTCAACCACACCTCCATCGAGCATGAGTGGTTCCAGCAAGCGCGCAGCAGCCTCGACAATCCCTACCGCGACTTCTATATCTGGCGCGACCAGCCGAACAACTGGGAATCCAAGTTCGGCGGCTCGGCCTGGGAGTACGAAGCGCAGACCGGCCAGTACTTTTTGCACCTGTTCGACCACACCCAGGCCGACCTCAACTGGGACAACCCCAAGGTCCGCGCCGAGGTGTTCAAGTTGATGCGCTTCTGGCGCGACAAGGGCGTGGGCGGGTTCCGCCTGGACGTGATCAACCTGATCTCCAAGCCTGCCGATTTCCCCGAAGACAACAGCGATGGCCGCCGCTTCTACACCGACGGCCCCAACGTGCATGCATACCTGCAAGAGATGCACCGCGAAGTCTTTGAAGGCCATGACCTGATCAACGTCGGCGAGATGTCCTCCACCAGCCTGGAACACTGCATTCGCTACTCGCGTCCAGAATCGAAAGAGCTGTCGATGACCTTCAACTTTCATCACCTGAAAGTGGATTACCCGAACCTGCAAAAGTGGGTGAAGGCCGACTTCGACTTCCTGCAACTCAAGCGGATTTTCTCTGACTGGCAATTGGGCATGCAGGCCGGTGGCGGCTGGAACGCGCTGTTCTGGTGTAACCACGACCAGCCACGAGTGGTCTCGCGTTTTGGCCACGACGGCGAGCACCGCGTGGTCTCGGCGAAGATGCTGGCCACCGCGCTGCACTTTCTTCAGGGCACGCCGTTTGTGTACCAGGGCGAAGAGTTGGGCATGACCAATCCGGGCTTTGGGCGCATCGAGCAGTACCGCGATGTGGAAACCCTCAACATCTATCGCCTCAAGCGCGATGCCGGTGAGTCCGAAGCGTCGAGCATGGCGGCGATCATGCAGAAGTCCCGCGATAACGGGCGCACGCCGATGCAGTGGAACACGCAGGCCAATGCCGGATTCAGCACGGGCGAGCCCTGGATCGGTCTCCCGGCGAATGCCGCGCAGATCAACGTTGAGCACCAACTCGATGATCCCGATTCCGTGCTGCATCACTACCGCGCGCTGATTGCCTTGCGTCGTCACGAACCGCTGATCCAGGAAGGCGTTTACCGCGAACTGCTGCAGGACCATCCCCAGGTGTGGGCGTACCTGCGCGAGGGCCAGGGCGAGCGGCTGCTGGTGCTGAACAACTTCTATGGCAAGCCCTGCGACATTCTGCTGCCGGACAACGTGATCAACCCGGCCAGCGAGCAACGCCTGTTGATCAGCAACTACCCCGACTGCCCGCTGCGTACGGCCTCGGTGGTATTGCGCGCTTACGAATCCTTTGTGCTGCACCTCAAGGACTGAAACCCGCTGCAACCCCCGTACGGGAGTACGGGGCGCTAGACCCAAAACATAATAAAAATATCGGAGTGCTTCATGAAAACAACAATAAAGCTGGGCCTCGTTGCATCCTGCCTGAGCCTGCCTCTCGGCGCTCAGGCCCTGGAATTTGCCGGTTACTTGCGCAGTGGCGCAGGCACGTCGACCGGCAGTGGTCCGCAGCAATGTTTCCAACTGCCAGGGGCGCAATCCAAATACCGTCTGGGGAACGAATGCGAACAGTACGCCGAACTGGAACTGCGCCAGGACCTGCTGACCCTCGACGACGGCTCAGTGCTCAGCGTCGACGCCATGGCCTCGCTCTACAACAAATACGACCGCGAGCTGAAGTTCCAGGGCGAGAACAACGGCTCGGCGCGCATGCCGCAGATGTATGCGCAGTGGTCGAACGTGCCCGCCCTCAACGGCGGTTCGCTGTGGGCCGGTCGGCGTTACTACAAGCGTAACGACATCCATATTTCCGACTTCTACTACTGGAACCAGAGCGCCACCGGCGGCGGTATCGAGGACGTGCTGATCGGCGACCTCAAGTACAGCTACGCCATTTCGCGCAAGGACAACCTCTACCAGAAGGAATACGCCACCCGTCACGACTTCAACGTCGCCGGCTTCAAGACCAACCCCGGCGGCGAGCTGGAGCTGGGCTTGAGCTATATCGAGAAGGCCGGTGGCCGCGATACCAACAGCGGCTGGGCGTTGACGGCGCAGCATGTGCAAAAGCCTTTCCTGGGCGGCAAGAACAAGTTCGCGTTGCAGTACGGCGAAGGCCCGGGCACCGGCCTGGGTTACACCGGCAATACCTTCTTGGATAAGAGCAGCAAAAGTTATCGCGCCGTGGAGTTCTTCGACTGGCAGGTCACGCCGCGTTTTGGCGGGCAGGTCGAGGCGGTGTACCAGAAGGACATTCGCCCTGGCAGCCAGGATCAGACCTGGATGTCCCTCGGCGTGCGCCCGGCCTATGCCATCAGCGAACAATTCAAACTCGTCACCGAGCTGGGCCATGATCAAGTCGATGCCAGCGGCGGTACACGCAAGCTGAGCAAATTTACCTTCGCCCCGACCTGGTCGCCCAAAGGCCCGGATTTCTGGGCGCGGCCGGAAGTGCGCTTGTACTACACCTATGCCACCTGGAACGAAGCGGCCAAGCGTGCGGCGAATGAACTGGCGGCGGGTTCGGCGTTGTCCGACACCGGCTCCTATGGCACTGCGCGGCATGGGTCGAATTTTGGTGTGCAAGTCGAGTATTGGTGGAAATAACTGCATGGCCCCCTCCCACATTTGATCCCTGTCATCCTCAGGATTTGTTTCCTGCCAATGATTTTTACAGAACACAACAACAGGTGAAGTCATGACCGCATTGAAACCCCTGGAACTGCTGGCGCCGTTGTCCGGTGTACTGCTGGCGCTGGACGCGGTGCCCGACCCGGTCTTCGCCAGCCGCATGATCGGCGACGGCCTGTGCATCGATCCCACCTCGCAGACCCTGTGCGCGCCGTTGGCCGGAGTGGTCAGTAATATTCAGCACACCGGGCATGCGGTCAGCATCACCGACGACAATGGCGTGCAGGTGCTGATGCATATCGGCCTGGACACCGTGAACCTGGCAGGCAAGGGCTTCACCCGATTGGTCAAGGAAGGCCAGCGGGTCGAGGCCGGCGAGCCGCTGATCGACTTTGATGCTGACTATGTGGCCCTCAATGCCCGCAGTTTGCTGACCCTCATGCTGGTGGTCAGCGGCGAACCGTTCACCCTGCTGGCCAGTGGTGTAGTCGAGAGCGGCCAGCCGCTGCTGGCGTTATCCACAGGTCAGGCGCTTGACGTGGCGGACGAGGAGGAGGGCGACGCGTTGTTCTCCAAACCGCTGAGCCTGCCCAACGCCAATGGCCTGCATGCGCGCCCGGCGGCGGTGTTTGCCCAGGCGGCGAAGGGCTTCAACGCGAGCATTTACCTGCACAAGCAAACCCAGAGCGCCAATGCGAAATCCCTGGTGGCGATCATGGCGCTGCAAACCGTGCAGGGCGATACCTTGCAGGTGAGTGCGGCGGGGGATGATGCCGAGGCGGCGATCAAGGCCTTGGTGCAATTGCTGACGCAAGGTTGTGGCGAGACGGTCGCGGCAGCGGTTGCGACGGTTGAACCGGAGGTGGCGACCACTGTGCTGAGGGGTGTATGCGCATCGCCCGGGTCGGCGTTTGGCCAGGTAGTGCAGGTGGCTGAGCCTGAACTGAATATCCCTGAAAAGGGCGCAGGCGAAGAGGCCGAGCGTGCCGTGTTGGCGCACGCGCTACGGGCTGCCACTGAAGCGTTGCAAACCTTGCAAGCCAAGGCCGTCGGCAGCGCCCAGGCGGAGATTTTTCGCGCCCATCAGGAACTGCTCGAAGACCCGACCTTGTTGGAACATGCCTACGGCCTGCTCGCCGAGGGCAAGAGCGCGGCGTTTGCCTGGCACGGCGCCACGGCCGTCACGGTCAAGCTGTTTCAGGGCCTGGGCAATGCGCTGATCGCCGAGCGTGCAGCGGACCTGGCCGATGTTGGCCAGCGTGTACTCAAACTGATCCTGGGTATTGAGGACCGCGCCTGGGACCTGCCCGAGCGCGCCATTCTGATCGCCGAACAGCTGACCCCGTCGCAAACCGCCACGCTCGACACCCGCAAAGTGCTGGGGTTTGTCACCGTCGGCGGCGGGGCGACCAGCCATGTGGCGATCCTCGCCCGTGCCTTGGGCTTGCCGGCGATCTGCGGGGTGCCGGAGCAGGTCTTGGCGCTGGCGAATGGCAAGCAGGTGCTGCTGGATGCCGATAAAGGCGAGCTGCATCTGGCGCCGAACCTGGCTGAAATCGAGCGCTTGGAAGTGGCTCGCCAACAACAGGTGCAGCGGCATCAGCGCGATGTGGCGCAGGCTGCGTTGCCCGCCATCACCCGCGATGGTCATCACGTCGAGGTCACGGCCAACGTCGCTTCGCTTCAGGAGGTGGAGCAATCCCTGACCCTAGGGGGTGAAGGCGTGGGCCTGCTGCGCTCGGAATTCCTCTACCTCGACCGTAACCGCGCGCCGAGCCCCGAGGAACAGGCCACCACTTACAGCGCCATCGCCCGTGCCCTGGGTACTGAACGCAACCTGGTGGTGCGCACCCTGGACGTGGGCGGCGACAAACCGTTGGCCTACGTGCCGATGGAAGCGGAGACCAACCCATTCCTGGGTTTGCGCGGGATTCGCCTGTGCCTGGAGCGTCCACAGCTACTGCGCGAGCAGTTGCGCGCCATCCTCGCCAGTGCCGGCCTGACGCGGCTGCATATCATGTTACCGATGGTCAGCCTGTTGTCGGAGCTGCACCTGGCGCGCAAGATCCTTGAAGAAGAGGCGCTGGCGCTGGGGCTTGTCGAGCTGCCGAAGCTGGGCATCATGATCGAAGTGCCGTCCGCCGCCTTGATGGCCGACGTGTTTGCGCCCCATGTGGATTTTTTCTCCATCGGCACCAACGACCTGACCCAATACACCCTGGCGATGGACCGTGACCATCCACGGCTGGCCAGCCAGGCCGACAGCTTTCACCCGGCGGTATTGCGCCTGATTGCCACCACCGTCAAGGCCGCTCATGCCCACGGCAAATGGGTGGGCGTCTGCGGCGCGTTGGCGTCGGAAGCGCTGGCCGTGCCGTTGTTGATCGGGTTAGGGGTCGATGAGTTGTCGGTCAGCGTGCCATTGATCCCGACTATCAAGGCCACCGTGCGCGAGTTGGACCTGGTCGACTGCCAGAGCATCGCCCGCCAGGTGCTGGGCCTGGAAGAAGCCGCCCAAGTGCGCGAGGCCCTGCGCGACTATCAAACAGCCACCGTTGTGCTGGAGAACTGAGCATGTTGGATAAATTGAAGCAGGCGTTCTGGAAGGCCCTGACCCCGGATTTGATCGCCGAGACGGTCGAGGCACCGACGCAGAATCTGTTGTCGCCCGAAGTGCTGAGTGCGTTGGGGGGTGCGGATAACCTCAAGTCGCAACAGCGGGTGGCGCTGACGCGGGTAAGGGTGCAGTTGCAGGATGTGGGACGATTGGATGAGGCGGCGTTGAAAGCAGCGAGTGTGCCGGCGGTGATGGTGTTGCCGGGCGGTGTTGTGCACCTGATCACTGGTTTATAAGACGACGTCGATCAACGTTGAGCCATTTGAATGAGCTGCAGTTCGTGTGTGGTGAGCGGGCCTCTCTGGTGAGCAGGCTTTTTGTGGTGAGCGGCTTTTGTGGTGAGCGGGCTTGCCCCGCGCTGGGCTGCGAAGCGGCCCCAATAGGGCCGCCGCGATTTTTCAGGAAAACCGTAGCGCCTGGTTTTGGGGCGGCTTCGCCACCCAGCGCGGGGCAAGCCCGCTCACCACAAAAGCCCCTTCACTACAAAGGCCCGATCACCGGCCGGCTTACCACAAAGCGCTCTCCCACACGGGTACCTAGAGCTTCGGGTTGTCTTCCGGCGGTTTGGTCTTGTCCACGCCTGGCACATGCAGGTTGCCTTCGACCACCTGGTTACCTTCCAACTGCGGCTGGGTCACCCAGGTCAGGATGTCGTAGTAACGCCGGATGTTCGCCACAAAGTGCACCGGCTCACCGCCTCGGGCGTAGCCGTAGCGGGTTTTGCTGTACCACTGCTTCTGCGACAGGCGCGGCAGCATCTTTTTCACGTCTAGCCACTTGTTCGGGTTCAGGCCTTCTTTCTTCGCCAACAGCCGCGCGTCGTCCAAGTGACCGCCGCCCACGTTATAGGCGGCCAGGGCAAACCAGGTGCGGTCCGGTTCGGCGATGCTGTCGTCCAGTTCTTGCTTGATCCTGGCCAGGTACTTGGCGCCGCCCATGATGCTTTGCTTGGGGTCCAGGCGGTTGGACACGCCCATGGCTTGGGCGGTGTTCTGGGTCAGCATCATCAGGCCGCGCACGCCGGTCTTGGAGGTGACCGCCGGTTGCCACAGCGATTCCTGATAGCCGATGGCCGCCAGCAAGCGCCAATCGACCTTTTCTTCCTTGGCATAGGCCCGGAAGTGTTTCTCGTACTTGGGCAGGCGTTGCTGCAAGTGTTGGGCGAAGGTGTAGGCGCCGACATAACCGAGGACATCGACGTGCCCGTAATAACGGTCTTTGAGGCGCTGCAGGGTGCCGTTCTTTTCCACCTTGTCCAGGTAGCTGTTGATCTCGTTGAGCAGGCTGTTGTCTTCGCCGGCGGCTACGGCCCAACTCTGGTTGCTGGCGTTGCCCAGGTCGAACGCCACGCGCACGTTGGGGAAGTACACCTGGTTCATCGCCACTTCGTTGGAGTCCACCAGGGTCAGGTCGATTTGCCCCTCGTCCACCATGCGCAACAGGTCGACCACCTCAACGGCATCGGATTCTTCGTATTCGATCGCAGGATTCTGCTTTTTCAGCTCGGCCAGCTGTTCGGCGTGGGTGCTGCCCTTGAGCACCATGATCTTCTTGCCCACCAAGTCCGCCGCATTGGTGGGGCGTGATTGGCCGTTGCGGTAGATGACCTGCGGAGTGACTTCGAGATAAGGATGGGAGAAGCGCACTTGTTGTTGGCGCTGCTCACTGCTGACCAGCCCGGCCGCGGCAAGCACCGGGCCGTTGGCTTTGCCCAGTTGGCCGAACAGGTCGTCGAGGTTGTCGGCGGTCTCTATCTCTAGCTTCACGCCCAGGTCGTCGGCGAACCGCTTGACCAGTTCGTATTCGAAACCGGTTTCACCGTTGCGGTCCTGGAAATACGTGGCCGGGCTGTTCCGGGTGATCACCCGCAATACGCCATCCTCCTTGATTCGCTCGAGCGTGCTGGGTTTATCAACACAGGCGCTGAGCATCAGGAAGAGTCCGGTGGCGATGAGCCATTTGGCGCATCGCGGGCGCAAAGCAGTTGGGGAGAACATCTGCGCAGTATACGCAAACGGCCCACGGCGCCATATCTCGACAGCGGCGGTCTTGTCTGCTAGCGCTGCCAAAACTGTGCTGCAGCCCGCAGAAACGTGGCTTGGCGGGCAATTGTGACGGTTAAAATAACTGCGCCGAATGCCTTGGATAACGCCCCGATTGCGTGCAAACCCTGCCAACTGACGTTCGGCAGCGTCTACCCGTACCGTTTCGGGTGCCGTTGGCGATGGTTTACGCTAGAATGCACGGCCTCAAAGCACACCCCTTCCCGAGGCTGTCCCGAAGATGTTGATCCTGCGCGGCGCTCCTGCCCTTTCTGCCTTTCGCCACAGCAAACTCCTTGAACAACTGAGCCAGAAGGTTCCAGCGGTTACAGGCCTGTATGCTGAATTTGCTCACTTCGCCGACGTTACCGGCGTGTTGGCCGCCGACGAACAGCAAGTGCTGGCACGCCTTCTGAAGTACGGCCCAAGCGTTCCCGTTCAAGAGCCGACCGGCCGCTTGTTCCTGGTCCTGCCGCGGTTCGGCACCATCTCGCCCTGGTCGAGCAAGGCCAGCGACATCGCCCGCAACTGCGGCCTGGCGAGCATCCAGCGCCTGGAGCGCGGTATTGCCTTCTACGTTGCCGGCCAGTTCAGCGACGCCGAGGCCGAGCTGATCGCCAGCAGCCTGCACGACCGCATGACCCAGATCATCGTCAGCCAGTTGGAACAAGCTGCCGGCCTGTTCAGCCACGCCGAGCCCAAGCCGCTGACCGCGATTGACGTGCTCGGCGGCGGCCGTGCTGCCCTGGAGAAGGCCAACACTGAACTGGGCCTGGCCCTGGCCGAAGACGAGATCGACTACCTGGTCAACGCCTTCAACGGTTTGCAGCGCAACCCCCACGACATCGAACTGATGATGTTCGCCCAGGCCAACTCCGAGCATTGCCGTCACAAGATCTTCAACGCCAGTTGGGACATCGACGGCGAGAACCAGGAAAAAAGCCTGTTCGGCATGATCAAGAACACCTACGTGATGCACAGCGAAGGCGTTCTGTCGGCTTATAAGGACAACGCCTCGGTCATCGTCGGCAGCGTCGCCGGCCGTTTCTTCCCGGACCCCGAGACCCGCCAGTACGGCGCGGTCCAGGAGCCGGTGCACATCCTGATGAAGGTTGAAACCCACAACCACCCGACCGCGATTGCCCCGTTCCCGGGCGCAGCCACCGGTTCCGGCGGCGAGATCCGCGACGAAGGCGCGACCGGCCGTGGCGCCAAGCCAAAGGCGGGCCTCACCGGTTTTACCGTGTCCAACCTGCAGATCCCAGGCTTCGAACAGCCGTGGGAAGTGCCGTACGGCAAGCCTGAGCGCATCGTCACCGCACTCGACATCATGATCGAAGGCCCGCTGGGCGGCGCCGCGTTCAACAACGAATTCGGGCGCCCGGCGCTGACCGGCTACTTCCGTACCTTCGAACAGTCCATCACCACCCCTCATGGTGATGAAGTGCGCGGTTACCACAAGCCGATCATGTTGGCCGGCGGCATGGGCAACATCCGTGAAGAACACGTCAAGAAAGGCGAGATCCTGGTCGGCTCCAAGCTGATCGTGCTCGGCGGCCCGGCGATGTTGATCGGCCTGGGCGGCGGCGCGGCTTCTTCGATGGCCACCGGCACCAGCTCGGCCGACCTGGACTTCGCTTCCGTACAGCGCGAAAACCCAGAGATGGAACGTCGCTGCCAGGAAGTCATCGACCGTTGCTGGCAGTTGGGTGACAAGAACCCGATCAGCTTCATCCACGACGTCGGCGCCGGCGGTTTGTCCAACGCCTTCCCGGAACTGGTCAACGATGGCGACCGTGGTGGCCGTTTCGAACTGCGCAACATTCCAAACGACGAGCCGGGCATGGCCCCGCACGAAATCTGGAGCAACGAATCCCAGGAACGCTACGTGCTGGCCGTCGGCCCTGAAGACTTCGCGCGCTTCCAGGCCATCTGCGAACGCGAGCGTTGCCCGTTTGCGGTGGTCGGCGAAGCCACTGCCGAGCCGCAGTTGACGGTGACCGACAGCCACTTCGGCAACAACCCAGTGGACATGCCACTCGAAGTGCTGCTGGGCAAAGCCCCGCGCATGCACCGTTCGGCGGTGCGTGAAGCCGAACTGGGTGATGATTTCGACCCAAGCACACTCGAACTGGCCGACAGTATCGAACGCGTGCTGCACCACCCGGCCGTGGCCAGCAAAAGCTTCCTGATCACCATCGGCGACCGCTCCATCACCGGCCTGGTTGCCCGTGACCAAATGGTCGGCCCGTGGCAGGTTCCGGTGGCCGACGTTGCCGTCACCGCCACCAGCTTCGACGTCTACACCGGTGAAGCCATGGCGATGGGCGAGCGTACGCCGCTGGCCCTGCTGGACGCTCCGGCGTCGGGCCGCATGGCCATTGGTGAAACCCTCACCAACATCGCCGCATCGCGCATCGGCAAGCTGTCTGACATCAAGCTGTCGGCCAACTGGATGTCCGCTGCCGGCCACCCAGGTGAAGACGCGCGTCTGTATGACACCGTAAAAGCCGTCGGCATGGAGCTGTGCCCGGAACTGGGGATCACCATTCCGGTGGGCAAGGACTCCATGTCCATGGCCACCCGTTGGAACGAAGAAGGCGTGGACAAGAGCGTCACCTCGCCGCTGTCGCTGATCGTCACCGGTTTTGCACCGGTCACCGACGTGCGCCAGACCCTGACCCCGCAACTGCGCATGGACAAGGGCACCACCGACCTGATCCTGATCGACCTGGGCCGTGGCCAGAACCGCATGGGCGCGTCCATCCTGGCGCAAACCCACGGCAAGCTCGGCAAACATGCGCCGGACGTCGACGACGCCGAAGACCTCAAGGCCTTCTTCGCCGTGATCCAGGGCCTCAACGCCGACGGCCACCTGCTGGCTTACCACGACCGTTCCGACGGCGGCTTGCTGACCAGCGTTGTCGAAATGGCCTTCGCCGGTCACTGCGGCCTGAACATCGTGCTCGACAGCGTTGCCGAGGATGCTGCCGAAATCAACGGCATCCTGTTCAACGAAGAGTTGGGCGCGGTGATCCAGGTGCGCCAGGACGCCACGCCGGATGTACTCGCACAATTCAGCGCCGCTGGCCTGGACGACTGCGTGGCCGTGATCGGCCAGCCGATCAACAACGGTGAAATCAATATCTCGTTCAATGGCGATACCGTGTTTGCCGGCCAGCGCCGCCTGCTGCAACGCCAGTGGGCCGAGACCAGCTACCAGATCCAACGCCTGCGTGACAACGCCGACTGCGCCGAGCAGGAATTCGACGTGATCCTGGAAGAAGACAACCCGGGCCTGAGCACCAAGCTCAGCTTCGACGTCAACCAGGACATCGCCGCGCCGTACATCAAGAAAGGCATCCGCCCACAGGTTGCCGTGCTGCGTGAGCAGGGCGTCAATGGCCAGGTGGAAATGGCGGCGGCGTTCGACCGTGCCGGCTTCAATGCGATCGACGTGCACATGAGCGACATCCTCGCCGGTCGTGTTGACCTCAACGAGTTCAAAGGCCTGGTGGCTTGCGGCGGTTTCTCCTACGGCGACGTGCTGGGTGCCGGTGAAGGCTGGGCTAAGTCGGCGCTGTTCAACAGCCGTGCCCGCGACGCGTTCCAAGGTTTCTTCGAGCGCAACGACAGTTTCACCCTGGGTGTGTGCAACGGTTGCCAGATGATGTCCAACCTCAGCGAACTGATCCCCGGCAGCGAGTTCTGGCCGCACTTTGTGCGCAACCGTTCCGAGCAGTTCGAAGCCCGTGTCGCCATGGTGCAAGTGCAGGAGTCCAACTCGATCTTCCTGCAAGGCATGGCCGGTTCGCGCATGCCAATCGCCATCGCCCACGGTGAAGGCCATGCCGAGTTCGAAAGCGAAGAAGCCTTGCTCGAAGCCGACCTGTCCGGTTGCGTGGCCATGCGTTTCGTCGACAACCACGGCAAGGTCACTGAGGCCTACCCGGCCAACCCGAACGGTTCGCCGCGCGGGATCACCGGCCTTACCAGCCGCGACGGTCGCGTCACCATCATGATGCCGCACCCGGAGCGGGTATTCCGCGCCGTGCAGAACTCGTGGCGTCCGGAAGAGTGGAACGAGGACGGCGCCTGGCTGCGCATGTTCCGCAACGCTCGCGTGTGGGTGAACTAAGACCGTGTACAAGCTCGCCTTCTTTGTGCCCGACAGCCATGTGGAGACGGTGAAAACCGCCGTCTTCGCAGCCGGTGGCGGGCGCATCGGCGACTACGACAGCTGCGCCTGGCAAGTGCTGGGCCAGGGCCAATTCCGCGCGTTGGACGGCAGCCAGCCGTTTATCGGGCAGGTGGGCCAGGTTGAAGTGGTTGAAGAGTGGAAAGTCGAGTTGGTGGTGGCCGATGAGTGGATCAAGGCGGTTGTCGCGGCCTTGAAGCTCAGCCACCCCTACGAGACACCGGCGTATGAAGTGTGGCAGTTGGCAGATTTCTGATCGGCTGGCTGTTAAAACAAGAAACCCGCTGGGCCAGTTTGGCCAGCGGGTTTTTTGTTTTGTTGGCTGTCATGCAATCAGGGCCAGGCCTTCAACGACTCAGGGCGCGGGGGTCAGCCCGACTTCCACCCGCAGTGCACTGATCAAGGTGCTTTCGTAGCTGAAGCGCTTGCCCTGCATCGGTTCCCAGCGGTCGACGTAATACAGGCCGTCAGCATTGACCTTGATGGGCGTCGACACAATTTCCCCGGTGCGCGAACGGTGCAGCACATTGTTCTGCGCCGGTGTTGGGCGTTCGATCAGGAAATGGCCGGGTCTTTTCAGCCGAGACCGGTCGACCGGAACGAACGGCGCTGGCGCCGTTAAGCCTTCCACACCGGCCTCCAGAACTAAGTCGCTACGCAAGGCCCTGGCATCGAGGTCTATGCCTTCGGAAAATGTCTCCCAGGTGCCGGGGCGAATGTTTCGCGCCAACGCGGGGGGCGTGTCCCTGACATGCAGGCTGACGGCACCTTGCAGTTCCGCCAGTCCGGGCACCCCCAGGTTGTTGTTGGTGTGAGTGCTGCCGATGAACGCGACCCACTTGTGTGGCCCATGCGCCGCCTGGTCGGCCTTGATCACATTGGAGGCGAAGTAGCTGAATATTTGGTTGCGCGTTACAGACATGTCCCCACCCAGCCCTTTGAGGTGATAACTGGCGGCGCAGTCCAGGGCGCGGACGCGCAAGCCATGCTTGCCGGCTGCCTGGATGACTTCCGTGTACGTATCGCGGCCTTTGTAGCCGCGCATTTGCCCCTGGTCCAGATAGTTAAGGTAGCGCTTGAGGGGGGCCGGCAGGTGTTGGGTGCGCAGGAAGGTATCCAGCTCTGCCTGATGCAAATCGGTCATCAGGTGTTCTACGTACAGGGTCTTGAACCCCTGCGCCTTGAGGTGCCCCATGTACTCGCGCAACAACCGTTTGCTGGACTCCGCCCGGTGCCCTTCACCGATCACCAGTCCGGTGAACTCGCTGTGACGGATGCTTTCCAGCAGCGCCTCTGGGGTTTTCGGCGAGCCCAGAACCGAAGGGTCGGGCCTGGTGGGCGGCACGTGGCTGGCCATATAGGTTTGTGCCTCGGTGCTCAGGCGTTCCCTGGTGTTCTGGAACGCCTGGAGTGCTTCGCGATGATCCGGGGCCGTCGAGTAGTAACGTGTATTGAGCCCATATCGCGTAGTAGCCTGTTGAGCGATGCTGGCGCGCAACGGCGGCGCGATGTCGTAGTCGCTGAAGTGGTTAGCGACAGCAACTGCCCCAGCACCGGATGGCGTTACCGGCTCGGGCGCCGCATAGGCTGTGTGAAGGGTCAGCCGGTAGTCAGCGTGGGCCAGTGGATCGCCGACGATGGCGCCCGGCTCGTCGATCCAGATGCCCACCGGCTGGCCTGGGCCGACATCGTCCACCCGCAAGGCCACCGCGTCGTGCAAGTCGGCCAGGCCCGGCGTTTTATCGAAGGTACGCAGGCGCGAGGAATCCACTAACGCGATCCAGCGAGCGTTGGGCTCGTCGATGGCGTCGGTCTCGATGGTCTTGTGGGAATAGAAGTTCCTGGCCGCGTTATCCCGCGGCGTCGTCGCCGGTGTGTCGCCCATTTGCAGGGCATCCTCCAGTTGATACGAGGTCGAGGCGTCGAGGGCTCTGAGTTTCAAGCCCTTTTTTTGCGCCTGGCGCACCAGGGCGACAAACGAATACTCGGCGTCTTCGGCGAAGCCAAACGCCTGGTCAATCGTCTTCAGGTGGCGTTCGATGTGCTGCCAGGATTTACCGGTGTTGAGCTTCTGCAATTTTGTGCGGAATAAATCGGCAGGCAGGTGCTCGATGTACAAGTGCGTGAAGCCTTTGCTCAGCAAGCTGTCCATTTGCGTTATCAGGAGTTCTTTACTGGCGATGGAGCCTGGTGCCGCGCCGATGACCAAGTGCCGGTTTGCGGCCAAGGCATCGCTGGCCAGTAGCTGCGTAAATGAGGCGTCGGCGTCGATGGCCGGGACGTCGGCGCGGGCCGGCAACGGATCAAGGTGTTTGAAGAACTCTTCGGCGTCACTCGTCAAGCGTTCGGCCTGTTGCAAATAAGTGGTGCGCAGGGAGTGCAACTCGCTGGCGACGTGCCCCAGCGCGCCCTCCCGCGAGCGGAACTCCCATTCAGTCCGCTGCACGATGCTGGCCCGCACATCCGGATTGATCGCCAGTTCCAGTTTGCTCGCGTACTTCACCGGTATTTCATAGGGCTTGAGCGGCTCCGGTGTGTCGGGCAGTTTTTCATATTTAGGTGCGCCGCCGGTGATCCCGGTGCGGCTCCAGACGCCTTGCGCATCCGGGGCTGCCACGCGTGTGGTGGAGACCAGTTTGCCGCTGGCCGGGTCCAGTCGGTAGAGCAGGTAGCGGCCGATGGGGTCCGGGGTTTTCTTCGCCCACAGCGCTTGGCCATCGAAGAGTACCGCTTGCATGTCTTCCAGGGCCAAGGGCTTGGGTTGCAGAGGCTGGACAAGTTTCAAGGCTTCGCTGGGGACGGCAGTGCGCCTGGCGATCGGGCTCACGGCGGGTCGGGCAAGCTGCCTGAGGGACACTAGGGCCGGGCGCAGATCGGTGAATGCGGCGCCGGCACTGTTGAGCATGTAGCCGATCAAGTGCTCCAGGGCGGCGCCGGTATCGCCCTGCTGGTAAGCGTGCAAGGCCAGCATGCCGTCCTTGAACGCCAGCAGCATGCCCAGGCTCAGGCTGAGGACGGGGAAGGGCGCGGTGGCAATCGCAGTGACCCACTCCACGCAGGTCCACAGAATACCGGTGATCATCTTGAGTCGATTGACCGTGGTGCCTTCAACATCGTCGATCTTGCGCTGCAGCTTCATGTTGTAAAGCGCTTGGCGCAGGTCCGGCAGGGGCACGCGAGTGGCGTCGTAGCGCGCAAGGCTGACGGAGGTCTTGTTCAGGTCCTCGGGTAACTGCGCCTTGGCGTTTTCCAGGAAAGTCCGTACCCGCGTCTGCGACTGGGCCCCTACCCGTAGGGTCAAATAGCCGACCATGCCGGGAATTTTTTTCAGCAGGTAATTGAACTGCCGGGCCTCGCGAAAGCTGATGCCATCCGGTGCGTTGGGGGTGTAGAGCAACGTCGGGAAGCCGCTGTGGCTGAACAGGAAGTTGTCGATGACCCACTCCCCGTCGACCAGTAGCCGATGGATCGCATAGGTACCGCGCTGGTCGGTGGCGGTACTGCCCATGCTGGCGATACTGCGTTCAAGCCACTCCCAATCGACCCCGGCGATATGCCCTTGCAGGCGGCACTCCAGGGCAGCGTTCTGCATCTGGCGTTGGGTGATGCTCAGGGTTGCATTGCGCCGCAACTCGTAATCCGCGCTGCCGACATTCAATAGGCGGGCCCTGACCTCGTTGATGTAGCGCTGGCCGATCCACACACCAGTGACCGAGCGGGCGACCTTTTCTGCGGTCAGCGGGCTCAGGTCAATGCCGTTGGGACCTTTGAAGCGGGCCGCCCGCGAAAACTTTTCGTCGAGAAAACCCACGCCGTCCGCGTAGCCGTCACGGTACAGCTGGGTGTAGGTCAGCGGTTTCGGCGTCCAGGCGCCGAGCAGTGCCGGCGGCGAGAAGGCCCAGACGGTATCGGGGTCGACATCGTTCTGGTGACGTCCCAGCAGCTCGTTCAGGCGCTTTTTTGCCTGCTCATGCAGAAAGTCGGGGAAGCTGGGGAAGTGCGCTTCGGACAGCGCAAAGACGTTGTAGGCATGCAGTGCACCCTCGGCGTCGTCAGCCAGTTTCAAAAGCTTCTGGCGGTTGGCGTTACTGGTGGAGCGGTACCAGTGCGGTGTGCTGAAGGCATAGTCGTCCACCCGTGTCGCCAGCACATGGGCCGACATGGCCTTGAGGCAATGAGCATGGTTGCCGATGTTGCCAAAGCGGACCTCTTTGTATTCCTCGGCATGAGGCTTGAAACTCAGGCCAGTCAAGACCTGCTTCATCGCTGCACGAAAGCGCAAGGCGACCCGTGTGATCAGGTAATCGGTGAGGGTGCCGGGCGGTTGTTTCGAACCGTTGTCCAGGCTCCAGCCAAGGATGTGCTGCTGGCAGGCAACCTCATCGTCGAATGCCTGGAATTGCTGCCGCCCAGGTGCCTCGGGGGTACACAGCAGCAGGCGTATGACCTTGCCGTTGCCGTCGCTCTGGCGCAGCACCCACATATCCTGCAATTGGGCCTCATGCAGAGACAGGGTTGCGGCGCTCAGGCGGGCGTCGGTGCCTTGGCGCAGGGTCTGCACCAATTGGAAGTCGTCTTCACTGAGATGGCCCTCGAGCACGGCGGTATAGGCCAGCGCGTTGATCCTTTGGTCGAGCATCTGTTCGATCGCGAGGCTGGTTTCGGGTTTTGCATGCATCTGTTGTTGCGCAGCGGCGAAGTCGAGGCGCGGTTGCAGGGTGCTAAGCGTCTGTACCAGCCAGGTCACGGTGAGGTCCTTGTATGCCTCTGGCAGTGGCGCCTCTTGATAGGTGAGCGTGGTTTTTTTCAGGAAGTCCGAGCCCGTCTGTTCGTCACCTTCGTGCAGCCCGCGCAGGGTCAGGTCGATCAGGTTGCGGTCGTGTTCGTACTCGCCGATGGGGGAGACGTAGCGACGGGTATTGATCACCAGGCGTTCTGGTTCCAGGTCGTGGATATCCAGGTCTTCGCTCAGCCGCTCCAGCAGTTGATAGCGAGCCAGTGTTGCAGGCGTGGTGACCGGGCCCAGCAGTTCAAGCAGGTGTTGGCGGGCGGTGTTGTAGTCTGCCAGGTGCCCGGCCAATTCGGCCCGGCGGGTTTCGCTGGCGCTGCGGTACCAGTCCGGGGCGCTCTGGCGCAGGTAGCGCTCCAGCACGCTCTGGGCACGCCACGCCAGGCGTGCGGCCAGGTCGGGCAGGGACGCGACGATGGCGTGGTCCAGTGCGCTGATCAGCGTGTCCACGGCCTGCTCGGGGTTGTTCACCAGGCTCAGGGCATGGTCAATGTCTGCGTTGCGCTTATCGATCAGGGCGTTGTAGGTATGTTCGAACAGCGGCCGGTCATTGATGGGCGTCAGTGCCAGCGGCCAGATCGCGCCGGGGCTGATGTGGTGGTAGCGCACCGGAAGCAGGTGCATGAAGTCGCGGCGTTGCGCGGCGTCGTCCATGCCGCGCAGCAAATGCGCGTTCAGTTGAGGCAGGGAGCCAAAGGTTTCAATCCCGCGCGTGGGGGTGAACAGCATCACTTCGCCCACGGCCGGCATGGAGGAAAGGTCGGTGACGACCGGGCTGGTGCGTTCGGTCAGGACAAAGGCCCCGGCCAGTTCGATGGTTTGTGCTTGATAGTCCAGGGTCAACGCATAGAAACCAGGCCGCAGTGTGCTGCCCAGCGGCACACGTTCCAGCATGGCCTGTTGTTGCGGGTGCAGCAGACGGTCCTGGGCGCTCAGGGCGGTTTCGTTGGCAAGGGCAGTGAAACCGGCTTCAAAGGTCATGAAGGATTTACGCGGTTTTCCGTCGATCTGCTCGTAACGGTCGAGGTGTTCCAGATGGGTGTTGAGTGTGGCCTTGAGCGTGACCAGTTGTTGAGGCAGGTCAGCCTGTTTCAGCGATTGGTAAAGCGTTCGGCTCTTGTGCAGGAACTGCTGCCGGTAGCTCGCCAGGATTGCGTTGGTTTTTTCCAGATAGGCCTGTTCGGCTGAGGGTTTGTGTTCTGGCAATAGCGGTGCTTCGACATTGAGCAGGTGATGACCGATCTGATTGAGGTTGCTTTCGATGCCTTCAAAGACCTGGGATGGTGTGTTCACAGGCGCGCTCTCCATGCTGATGATAGGAACCTCAGCATGGAGCGCTGCACCGTTGGCAAGGCGGTAGATAAGTAGCGATGTCAGGCGCTGGTGTGCACCGGATCACGGTTGGCCAGGGCCTTGAGCGCGCTGCTCAAGCCCTGGGCCGATTCACCCACCAGCAAGTGCCAGATGCCGTCGTCGAGCTGGCGGATTCCCTGGCAACCCAGGGCTGTGAGCTGCTGCTCGGACAGCGCTTGGTCATCAGCCAGCTTCAAGCGAATGCGGCTCATGGCCACGCACTCCAACTGCAACACATTACGCGCACCGCCCAGTGCATTCAGCCATTGTTCGGCGTGTGGCGGGGTGACAGCGCGGGCCTCGGGTTGAGCGGGGGCCGAGGGCGACGATGGCTGGCCGGACGTGGGCATGGCCAAGCGAATCTCGTCGGCAATGCTGTCCGCCAGCGGGCCCACCACCACCTGCAAGCTGCCGCCGTTACCGGGGCGCACCACGGCCATCGCGCCCAGGGCTTTGAGCTCTGCATCCACGGCCTTGTTGCGATCGACCATGTCCAGGCGCAGGCGTGTGGTGCACGCGCCGACACTCAGCAGGTTGTCAGCGCCGCCCAGCGCACGGATGTAGGCGGTGGCCCGTTGATGGTCGGTCATGACTTCGGTCGGGGCGGCCTGGATATCTTCCCGGCCCGGTGTCTTGAGGTTGAAGCGACGGATGCAGTAGCTGAACACGCTGTAGTAGATCACGGCATAGGCCAGGCCCACCGGCACCATCAGCCAGCCATTGGTGGACTTGCCCCAGCCCAGCACCATGTCGATAAACCCACCGGAGAAGGTAAAGCCCAGGTGGATGTTCAGCAAATTGGTGACGGCCATCGACAGGCCTGTGAGCAGCGCGTGCAGCAGGTAAAGGAACGGCGCGAGGAACATGAACGCGAATTCGATGGGTTCGGTCACGCCGGTCAGGAAGGAGGTCAGCGCCATCGACAGGAAGATCCCGCCCATGACTTTGCGCCGCTCCGGCAGGGCGTTGCGGTACATCGCCAGGCAGGCAGCGGGCAGGCCGAACAGCATCACCGGGAACATCCCCGTCATGAACTGGCCGCCCTTGGGGTCGCCGGCGAAGTAGCGGGTCAGGTCGCCAGTGACCACCGCACCGGTCAGCGGGTCGGTGAAACTGCCGAACACAAACCATGCCATGTTGTTGAGGATATGGTGCAGGCCGGTGACGATCAGCAGGCGGTTGAACACGCCAAACACGAACGCGCCGAGGCTGCCGCTTTCCATCAGCAATACGCCGAAGCTGTTGATCCCGTGCTGGATCGGCGGCCAGATCAAGCCAAAGATCACCCCCAGCGCCACCGCTGAAAACCCGGTGACAATCGGCACAAACCGCCGCCCGCCGAAAAACGCCAGGTACTCCGGCAGCTTGATGTCCTTGAAGCGGTTATACAGCGCACCGGCCATCAAGCCGCTGGCGATACCGGCGAGCATGCCCATGTTGATGGTAGTGTCCATCACCTTGAGCGTGGAGATCATCACCAGGTAACCAATTGCCCCGGCCAAGCCTGCGGTGCCGTTATTGTCACGGGCAAAACCCACGGCGATACCGATGGCGAAGATCAGCGCCAGGTTGGCGAAGATCGCCTGCCCGGCATCGTGCATCACCGCGATGTTGAGCAAGTCGGTGTCGCCCAGGCGCAGCAAGAGACCGGCGATCGGCAAGATCGCGATCGGCAGCATCAGCGCACGGCCCAGGCGTTGCAGGCCTTCAATAAAGTGTTGGTACATGGCGTGTCTCCTTTTTTCTTGTTGTTGTCAGCTCAGCGGCCAGTGGTGTTGACAGGCTTGGCGAACCGCCCTGGCGCTGCTCAGGTCGAGCAGGCCGAGGCTCAGTTGCCGACATTGCGCCGCGTCCAGGTGGCGGACGCGGTCCTTGATTTCGCCGATCTGCGGCGGGCTGACCGACAGCTCGCTGACCCCCAGGCCGACCAGTACCGGCGTGGCCAGCGGGTCGCTGGCCAAGGCCCCGCAGACACCGACCCAGCGGCCATGCCTGGCCGCGCCGGCGCAGGTCTGGGCGATCAGCCGCAGCAATGCCGGATGCAGCGCATCGACCCGCGCAGCCAGGCCGGCGTGGTCGCGGTCCATCGCCAGGGTGTACTGGGACAGGTCATTGGTGCCGATGGATAAGAAGTCCGCGTGCTCGGCCAACTGCTCGGCCATCAGCGCGGCGGCGGGCACTTCGATCATCACCCCCAGCTCCGGGCGCTGGGTCAGTTCCAGCTCGGCGCACAATTGATCCAGGCGTTGGCGAATGTGCAGCAGTTCGTCGACTTCGCTGACCATCGGCAGCAGGATGCGGCAGCGCTCCAAGGGGCACACTTGCAGCAGCGCACGCAGTTGCTGATCCAGCAGATGCGGGCGTACCTGCGCCAGGCGAATACCGCGCAGGCCCAAGACCGGGTTGGCCTCGACGGGCAGCGGCAGGTAGTCGAGTTGTTTGTCGCCGCCCACATCGATGGTGCGGATGATCACCGACTTGTCGCCCATAGCATCCATCACAGCTTGATAGGCTTGGCGCTGCTCCTGTTCATCCGGCGCCGTGCGGCGGTCGACGAAGAGGAATTCGGTGCGCAGCAGGCCGACACCATCGGCGCCGTTTTCAAAGGCTGCTTGCGCCTCGCGGCTGGAGGCGACATTGGCGGCCACTTCAATGCTCACGCCGTCAGTGGTGCGCGCCGGCAATTGGGCCTGGGCCTGTTGCTGCTGGCGCCGCAATGTTTGTGCGTCGCGGATCTGGTGCACTTCGGCGTGACGGGCATCGCTGGGCGCCAGCTCCAGGCGGCCGTTGGCGGCGTCCAATACCACCCGTTGCCCCTGCGGCACATTGAGCACTTGTGCACCCAACGCCACGACACACGGCAGCCCCTTGCCCCGGGCGAGAATCGCCACATGGGACGTGGCGCCGCCTTCGGCCATGCAAATGCCCGCGACCTGTTGCGCGCTCAGTTGCAGCAAATCCGAAGGCGTCAGCTCGTGGGCGCTGACAATCGCTCCCGCCGGTAATTCGACGTGCCAGGCCTCGCCCAGCAAGGCGCGCAATACCCTTTGTTGCAGGTCACGCAGGTCGTTGGCGCGCTCGGCGAACAACGGTTTGCCCAGCGCCAGCAGCACCGCGCACTGGGCCTGGATCGCATCACGCCAGGCGTGGGCGGCGGCGCTGCCCTGCTTGATGGTGCTGGCGGCGGCGTCGAGCAGCGCCGGGTCTTCCAGCAGGGCGAGGTGGGCGGCGAAGATGTCTTCTTCCTCGACGTTCTTGCGCTGGCGGGCATGGTCCAGGGTGTTGCGGATGTCGCTGCGCACCTGCTCCAGGGCAGCGTCCAGGCGTTGCAGTTGCTCGTCGACGCGGTGGTTGCCGGTGTCTGCCGGCAGCTCGATGCCGGCCATGCGCAACAGCGGGCCGCACACCAGGCCGGGCGCTGCGCACACGCCTTGCAGCACGTTGGCTTCGGCACTTGCCCGGCGCGGTGCCACGGTGACAGGTGCGTGATGCTCCTCTTCAACTGGCGCTGACAGCGCGGCAAGCAACGCTTGCAACGCGGCTTCGCCATCTTTGCCACGGCAAGTCACGCGCACCTCGTCGCCTTCGCCGATCCCCAGCCCCATCAAGCCCATCAGGCTGTCGCACGGCGCTGATTTATCACCATAGTGCACGCGTGCCTGGCTACTGAAACCCAGCGCCGTCTTGCGAATCAACGCCGCAGGGCGAGCGTGCACACCGCCGCGATGGGTGATGCGTACGCTGGCGCTGACTTCGGCGGCGCCGTTATCCACAGCGGTTTGAGCGGTGGCGGTTGCCTGCGCGATGACCCGCATCAGCGGCTCGCCGACCTTGACCGTGTTCAGCGCCAGGGGCTGCAGCTCGAAATGCTCGCCATTGGTCAGGATGATCAGGCTGACCAGGCTCTTGCACTGGCGCGCAATGCGGTCCAGGTCAAAGCGCACCAGCGCCTGGCCCTGGCTCACCCGTGCGCCTTGCTTGACCAGCGGCGCAAAGCCTTCGCCGTTCAGCTCGACGGTGTCGATGCCCACGTGCATCAACAGTTCGGCGCCGTTGTCGGCGCGGATCGTCAGGGCATGCCCGGTGCGTGCGACGTGGATGATCTCGCCGTCACACGGTGCATGCAGGCAGTCGTTCAGCGGGTCGATGGCAATACCGTCGCCCATGGCGTGGCTGGCGAATACTTCGTCGGGGACGTTGCCCAGGGTCAGCACGGGGCCGCTCAAGGGCGCGCTGAGGGTCACTGCTTTATTGTTGTTGGACATGGGCACGGTACTCATCAGGAAAACGCGGCAATCGACTCAGTGAGTGCGGGTGACTTTGCTCAGGTGGCGCGGCTGGTCCGGGTCCATGCCGCGGGCAACCGCCAGGCCGGCGGCCATTACGTAGAAACTCATGATCGCCAGGATCGGGTCCAGGCTCGGGTGGTCGGCGCGGCTGAGGGTCAGGTCGCGTTCGGCGATATCGTCCGGCGCGGCCAGCAAGACACGGGCGCCGCGTTGGCGCATATCGGCGGCCAGGCTCAACAACCCGGCTTGCTCGGCGCCACGTGGCGCGAATACCAGCAGCGGGTAGTTCTCGTTGATCAAGGCCATCGGCCCGTGGCGCACCTCAGCGCTGCTGAAGGCTTCGGCCTGGATCGCCGAGGTTTCCTTGAGCTTGAGCGCGGCTTCCTGGGCGATGGCAAACCCGGCGCCACGGCCGATCACCATCAGCCGCTGGCTGTCGCGCAGGGCGTCGATGGCGCTGCGCCAATCCTGTTTGGCCGCTTCACGCAGGCCGTCCGGCAAAGCCTGGCAGGCATGCAACAGCTCGGCTTCCTGGTTCCAGTGGCCGACCAGCAATGCGCTGGCGCTGAGGGTAGCGATAAAGCTTTTGGTCGCGGCCACGCTGAGCTCCGGCCCGGCGCACAGCGGCACGTGGAATTCACACGCGGCTTCCAGGGGCGAGTCTTCGGCATTGACCAGCGAGATGCTCAAGGCCCCGCGCTTGCGCAGCAGGCGCAGGCTGTTGACCAGGTCCGGGCTTTGCCCCGACTGCGAGAAACCAAACGCCACCTGGCCGCTGACCTTCAACGGCGCTTGCAGCAAGGTCACCACCGACATCGGCAAGGACGCCACCGGGATGCCCACATGTTGCATCGCCAGGTAAGCGAAATAACTGGCGGCGTGGTCCGAGCTGCCACGGGCGATGGTCATCGCCACTTGCGGCGGCTGGCGGCGTAGGCGGCCGGCGATTTCTTCCAGTGCCGGGTTCAGGCGCTGCAATTGGGCGGCGACGGCGTCAGCGGAGGCCAAGGCCTCTTCAAGCATTTTTGAAGACAATGGTTTCTCCTTCGACCATGACGTCGGTGAGGTGCAGGGAGCGGTCCAGGCGTACGCAGTCGGCGAAGCTGCCCGGTTGCAGGCGGCCGCGTTCTTCCAGGCCCAGGTAATCCGCAGGAAATTGCGACAGGCGTTGTGAGGCTTCGCTGATCGGCAGGCCGATCTTCACCAGGTTGCGCAGCGCCTGGTCCATGGTCAGCGTACTGCCGGCCAGGGTGCCGTCGGCCAGGCGTACACCGCCCAGGCATTTGGTCACGGTGTGGCTGCCCAGCTTGTATTCGCCATCGGGCATGCCGGCGGCGGCGGTGGAATCGGTGACGCAATACAGGCACGGGATCGCCCGCAGGGCTACGCGCATGGCACCGGGGTGCACATGCAGCAGGTCCGGAATCAATTCTGCGTACTTGGCGTGGGCCAGCGCGGCGCCGACGATGCCCGGCTCACGGTGATGCAACGGGCTCATGGCGTTGTACAAATGGGTAAAGCTGGTGGCGCCGGCGGCGAGGGCGGCGACGCCTTCTTCATAGCTGCCCAGGGTGTGGCCGATCTGCATGCGCACGCCGCGTTCGCTGAGGGCGCGGATCAACGTATCGTGGCCGGCGATTTCCGGCGCGATGGTGATCACGCGGATCGGCGCCAGGCGCAGGTAGGTTTCCACTTCCGCCATCAACGCGGTGTGGGCGAAGTTGGGTTGGGCGCCGAGTTTGCCTGGGTTGATGTAAGGGCCTTCCAAGTGCACGCCGAGTACGCGGGCGCTGCCGCTAGGACGTTGCTCGCAAAAGCCGCCGAGTTGGCCGAGCACGCTGGAGATTTCCTCCACCGGTGCAGTCATGGTGGTGGCCAGCAGCGAGGTGGTGCCAAAGCGCACGTGGGTGCGGGTGATGGTCTCGAACGCCTCGATGCCTTCCATGATGTCCTTGCCGCCGCCGCCGTGCACATGCAGGTCGATAAAGCCTGGCAGCAGGTAGGGCAAATCGTTGTCGGCCGGGTCGCAAGGTGTGCCTTCAATGGCGCTCACCTTGCCGTGTGCGTGCACCAGACGGCCGCGAATCCAGCCGTGGGGCGTGAGGATGTTGTCTTCGGACATGGCAGTTCTCTAAGGCCGCAACTCGGCGGCAAAGTCGTAGCGGCGCAGTTCTGCGACGAAGTCGTAGTAGTCGTTGCGGCAGTAGGTGTCGGTGATTTCGATCGGCGTGTTGTCGGCGGTGTAGCCCACGCGAGTCATCAACAGCATGGCGGTGCCGGGGGCGATGCCCACCAGTCTGGCGAACTCGTCCGAGGCATTGATCGCCTGGATGTGTTGCAGGGCGCGCACGATGGGCTTGCCGATGCTTTCGAGGTATTCGTACAACGAATTGCCGATGGCTTGCGGCTGCGGCAGCACCGAGGCGGGCATGGCGGTCATCTCGATGGCCATCACCGTGTCATCGGCCTTGCGCAGGCGTTTGAGGCGCGCCACTTTGTCGGTGGGCGACAGGCACAGGCGGATCAGCTCTTCGTGGGTCGGCGGCGTGATGTCGCGCTCCAGCCATTGGGAGCTGGGCACGAAGCCTTTGAGGCGCAACATTTCGCTGAAGCCCGACAGGCGTGACAGCGGCTGCTCCAGGCGTGGGGTGATAAAGGTGCCGGAGCCCTGGCTGCGGCGGATCAGGCCTTGGGCAAACAACACTTCCAGCGCCTTGCGGGCAGTAACCCGCGAGATGCTCAGTTGCTCGCTGAGGACGCGTTCCGATGGCAATGCCTGCTCGGATTTCCACTCGCCGGCATGGATGGCCGCTTCCAGCTTGCGGGCCAATTGCAGGTACAGCGGCGTGGATTGTTTGTCGTCGGGGCGCAGGGCCAGGATGGGGTTCATCTGTCAGGTTTCCGATGCGTTATTGGAGTGTTGTCGCCCGGTATTGGCCGGAAATTAATACCACTTAAATACCATGTCAATGCCGCCAAAACGGTGCAGCTAGCGGTTTATGGGCCCTATAACGGGGCCTGGTCTTAAGTGGTATTAGAGAGGTCTTTAGGGCGCACAGAACGGCGCAGCCCGCGCGGTGAACTGGTATTCATCGGCGGGCGTGGTGGGAGGCGGGAAATATTTTTGGATTATTTTACGAACGGTCGACGATTACGGCCGAATCTCGATCAGCGTGCCGTCTTTGACCAGGGCCCAGACTTCACGCATATCGACGTTGCGCATGCCGATACAGCCGTCGGTCCAGTCCAGGGTGTGGAACCACTGCTCCGGGTAGTCTTCGGTGTCGGGGGTGCCGTGGATCATGATCATGCTGCCGGGCTTCACCCCTTCGCGGCGTGCGCGGGCGGCGTCGCTGATATTGGGGTAGGAGATATGCATGGCGAGGTTGAAGCGTTCGCTGGTCTTGCGCCAGTCGATCCAATACAAGCCTTCCGGGGTGCGGCGGTCGCCCTCGATCAGCTTGTGGCCCTTGGGGTTTTTACCCAGGGAAATGCGGTAGGTCTTGAAGGGTTTGCCGTCGTTGATCAGTTGCAACTGATGGGCGGACTTGAGCACCAGGACTTTTTCGACGGTTTTGCCGCCCAGGGTCTGCACGGTAGAAGCCGGCGACACTGTAGCGAACGACAGGCAGAGCAGAGCAAGCAACCAACGCATTAACACGATTTCCCTTGGTACCGGATTATTATTGGGCGGGCTTGCCCATCGGCGGCACAGCCTCGCTGCGCACCGGGAACGACTCGAGCCTGCGGTCAGCGAAAAAGCATTCTAAGGTACGCCCCACCGTGCGGAAAGCCAGCTCGGACCAAGGGATGTCGGCTTCGTCGAACAGCTGTACCTCCAGGCTTTCGGGGCCGGCGGCGAAGTCCAGGTCGACCAGTTCGGCGCGGTAGAAGATATGCACCTGGCTGATATGCGGCACGTCGATCAGCGTGTAGATCGCCAGGTTGCGCACGCGGGCGCAGGCTTCCTCCAGGGTTTCGCGGGTGGCGGCCTGTTCGACGGTCTCGCCGTTTTCCATAAAACCGGCGGGCAGGGTCCAGTAACCCAGGCGCGGCTCGATGGCACGACGGCACAGCAGCACTTTATCGCCCCACACCGGCACGGTACCGGCGACGATATTGGGGTTCTGATAGTGGATGGTGGAGCAGTGATCACACACAAAACGCAGGCGCCCGTCGCCTTCGGGAATGCGTTGGGTCACCGGTTTACCGCACTGGCTGCAGAAATTCATGCTGGGGTTCCTGGAAAGTGCGCCTATCTTGGCGTGGCGGGCGGGGGCCTGCAAGTTGTCGTTTAGCGACACCTGCCGGGTTTTGGGGTTGGGCACCCGCACGCTTTGGTGCATGATGCAAGGTAGCCAACAGACCGAGATGACTCATGCTGGACGAGCTACTTCGCCGGGTAAGCAATCACACGCCGCATACGCTGGAAACCGACGGGCGTTTCCCCGAGGCCGCCGTGCTGGTACCGATTACCCGCAGTGACGAACCTGAGCTGATCCTGACCCTGCGCGCCAGTGGCCTGTCGACCCACGGTGGCGAAGTGGCGTTTCCCGGCGGTCGTCGTGACCCCGAAGACCCGGACCTGATCTTCACTGCCCTGCGTGAAGCCGAAGAAGAAATCGGCCTGCCGCCTGGGTTGGTCGAGGTGATCGGCCCGTTGAGTCCGCTGATTTCCCTGCATGGCATTCGGGTCACGCCCTATGTCGGGGTCATCCCCGATTACGTCGAGTACCTGGCCAACGATGCCGAAATCGCTGCCGTCTTCAGCGTTCCCCTGGACTTTTTCCGACAGGATCCACGTGAACATACCCACCGAATCGATTACCAGGGTCGCAGTTGGTACGTGCCCAGTTATCGCTTTGGCGAATACAAGATCTGGGGGCTGACGGCGATCATGATCGTCGAGTTGATCAACTTGCTTTATGACGACGCCAACATCAGCCTGCACCAGCCGCCCAAGAGCTTCATCAATACCTAAGCCATCGTTTGAATGGCGAGCCGTGAGGACACACCATGAAATACCGCCTGGGCGACGCCCGCGTCGAGACGCATCCCAACAGCTGGGTGGCACCCAATGCCACGCTGGTGGGCAAGGTCAAGCTGGAGGAGGGCGCCAACGTCTGGTTCAACGCGGTATTGCGTGGCGACAACGAACTGATCCTGATCGGCAAGAACAGCAATGTGCAGGACGGCAGCGTGATGCACACCGACATGGGCTACCCGCTGACCCTGGGCACTGGCGTGACCATTGGTCATAACGCCATGCTGCATGGCTGCACCGTCGACGATTACAGCCTGATCGGCATCAACGCGGTGATCCTCAATGGCGCGAAAATCGGCAAGCACTGCATCATCGGCGCCAATTCGCTGATCGGCGAAGGCAAGGAAATTCCTGATGGTTCGCTGGTGATGGGCTCGCCGGGCAAGGTGGTGCGTGAGCTCACCGAGGCGCAAAAACGCATGCTCGAAGCCAGCGCTGCGCACTATGTGCATAACGCGCAGCGCTATGCACGCGACCTGCTTGAGCAGCCAGAATGAACCCGATTGAACGCCCCGTCGCCTCGCCTTGCGTGAGCATTTGTGCGCTGGACGATGACGATATCTGCACCGGCTGCCAGCGCACCGTGGATGAGATTACGCGTTGGAGCCGCATGGACAACACCGAGCGCAGGGTGGTGTTGGGGTTGTGCCATGAGCGGGCGGTGGCGAGTGGGTTGGTGTTTATGGTTTCTGGGAAAACCGGTGCCTGATAGACCGCCATCGGGGGAAAGTCCCCGATGAGGCCCTCCCAGACGACATATTTCAAAATGTGAAGTACCCTGTGCCCCTTGTTCACAGGTCCCTCGCCCCATGCTCTTCCTGATCGCCTACATCAGCAGCGTCGTGCTGATCAACTTCGCCTTCTCCACCGCGCCGCACCTGGACGTGATCTGGTCCGCCTGGGGCGGCCTGGTCTTCATCCTGCGCGACATGGTGCAAACCCGCTTCGGCCACGGTGCGATCGTTGCCATGCTGGCGGCGCTGGTGCTGTCCTATGTCACCTCCGACCCGGCCATTGCCCTGGCCAGCGCCACGGCATTCGCGGTGTCCGAGTGCATCGACTGGCTGGTGTTCAGCATCACCAAGCGCCCGCTCCACGATCGCCTGTGGATAAGTTCGGCGCTGAGCATCCCCCTCGACACGTTTATCTTTTTCGGCCTGATCGGCGCGCTGACGCCCGTGGTCGTAGGCACTGCCCTGGCCTCGAAGTTCGCCGGTGTGACCGCGGTGTGGCTGATCATGGCCTGGCGCATTCGCAAGCGTGCCGTCGCCAACTGAGGCCAATTTTTACAGTTCATGTAAAATGCCGGCCTTTCTCCCCATGATCCGCTCCCCTGAGGACCTGAGATGACCCGAATCGGAACTCCATTGTCGCCAACCGCGACCCGCGTTTTGCTGTGTGGCTGCGGCGAGCTCGGCAAGGAAGTGGTAATCGAACTGCAACGCCTGGGCGTTGAAGTGATTGCCGTGGATCGCTACGCCAATGCGCCGGCCATGCAGGTTGCGCACCGTAGCCACGTGATCAACATGCTCGACGGCGCCGCCCTGCGAGCCGTCATCGAAGCCGAAAAGCCGCACTTCATCGTGCCGGAAATCGAAGCCATCGCCACCGCGACGCTGGTTGAGCTGGAAGCCGAAGGCTTCACCGTGATCCCGACTGCGCGCGCCACGTCGCTGACCATGAACCGTGAAGGCATCCGTCGCCTGGCCGCCGAAGAACTGGACCTGCCGACCTCGCCGTACCATTTCGCCGACACCTTCGAGGACTACAGCAAGGCCGTCCAGGACCTGGGTTTCCCCTGCGTGGTCAAGCCGGTGATGAGTTCGTCGGGCAAGGGCCAGAGCCTGCTGCGCAGCGCTGACGACGTGCGCAAAGCCTGGGATTACGCCCAGGAAGGCGGACGTGCAGGCAAGGGCCGAGTGATCATCGAAGGTTTTATCGACTTCGACTACGAAATCACCCTGCTGACCGTGCGCCACATCGGCGGCACCACCTTCTGCGCGCCGGTCGGCCACCGTCAGGAGAAAGGCGACTATCAGGAATCCTGGCAGCCACAGGCCATGAGCCCGGTTGCGTTGGCAGAGTCCGAGCGCGTCGCCAAAGCCGTGACCGAAGCCTTGGGTGGCCGTGGCCTGTTTGGCGTGGAACTGTTCATCAAGGGTGATCAGGTGTGGTTCAGCGAAGTGTCGCCGCGCCCGCACGACACGGGTTTGGTGACGTTGATTTCCCAGGACCTGTCGCAGTTTGCCCTGCATGCGCGTGCCATCCTGGGTTTGCCAATCCCGTTGATCCGTCAGTTCGGGCCTTCGGCGTCGGCGGTGATTCTGGTGGAAGGGCAGTCGACCCAGACCGCGTTTGCCAACCTCGGCGCTGCACTGAGCGAGCCGGACACGGCGTTGCGTCTGTTTGGTAAGCCAGAAGTGAATGGCCAGCGCCGCATGGGCGTGGCGTTGGCGCGGGATGAATCGATTGAAGCGGCTCGGGCCAAGGCGACCCGTGCTTCCCAGGCGGTTGTGGTAGAGCTTTAAAGCATCGGGAGCAAGCCCCCTCCCACATTTTGATCGCATTGTTCCAGTAGAAATGCGGTCAAAATGGGGGAGGGGGCTTGCTCCCCATAGCTGTTTATCAGACGACCTTGTTCAAGTCGTTATCCCGCGTCTCTTTCAGGCACAGCACAGCAATCAAGCTGAGCAACGCTGCCGCCGACACATACCCACCGACATAACTCAGCCCACCCATCGCCACCAGCTTGGTCGCGAAGAACGGTGCAGCCGAAGCGCCCACAATCCCACCCAGGTTATACGCTGCCGAAGCACCGGTATAACGCACGCGGGTCGGGAACAGTTCCGGCAGCATGGCGCCCATCGGCGCGAAGGTTACGCCCATCAGGAACAGCTCCAGCGCCAGGAACAATGCCACGGCCCAGGTCGAACCGTGGGTCAGCAGGGGCTCCATGGTGAAGCCGGACAGGATCGCCAGGATTGCGCCGACGATCAGCACCGGCCTGCGTCCGTAGCGATCACTGGCCAAGGCGGCCAAAGGCGTGGCAAGGCCCATGAACAATACGGCAAAGCACAGCAGCCCAAGGAATGTCTCGCGGCTGTAGCCCAAGGTCGACACGCCGTAGCTCAGGGAAAACGCAGTGGTGATGTAAAACAGCGCGTAGCACACCACCATCGACGCGGCGCCCAGCAGCACCGGCAGCCAATGCTGGCTGAATAACTCCACCAGCGGCACTTTCACCGGCTTTTCCTTGGCCACGGCGTTGGCGAACACCGGAGTTTCGTGCAGTTTCAAGCGTGCATACAGGCCGACCATCACCAGCGCCGCGCTGAGGATGAACGGAATACGCCAGCCCCAACTGCGGAACTGCTCGTCGTTGAGGCTCATGGCCAGGATCAGGAACAGGCCGTTGGCGGCCAGGAACCCGATGGAGGGGCCCAGTTGCGGAAACATGCCGAACCAGGCGCGTTTGCCTTTGGGCGCGTTCTCGGTGGCCAGCAAGGCGGCGCCCCCCCATTCCCCGCCCAACCCAAGGCCCTGGCCGAAACGCAGCACGCACAACAGGATCGGCGCCCAGGCCCCGATGCTGTCATAGCCGGGCAGCAAACCGATCAGCGTGGTGCACACGCCCATCAGCAGCAACGAGGCCACCAGCGTGGATTTTCGGCCGATACGGTCGCCAAAGTGGCCAAACAATGCCGAGCCCAGCGGACGCGCGATAAAGGCGATGCCAAAGGTCAGGAATGACGCCAGCATCTGCGCAGTGCCGGAGGTCTGCGGGAAGAACACCGGGCCGATCACCAGGGCTGCGGCGGTGGCGTAGATATAGAAGTCGTAGAACTCGATGGCGGTGCCGACGATGCTCGCGGTGGCGACTCGTGCAGTCGAGTTGGTCGGGGCGGCGGTCGCAGCCTCGTTATAGGTGGTGCTCATTGAGTTATCCCTGACAGTCGTTGCGCGTTTGGACGCGGATTATTATTGGGTCGAACCCCCTTGGATCAGGGTAGTGCGCGGGGCGGCTCGGGATGGGAGCGAACACCGGTCAGACACGATGCAGCGGAGCCTGGACGCGCGGAGTGCGGGTAGCACGCGGTCGGGCGGGGCTTGGGTAAGCCGCAGGGATTATAGGAAGGGGTGTGTGGATCCAACAAGGGGGCTGACACGCTGTAAATCCAAATGTGGGAGGGGGCTTGCTCCCGATGGCAGTGGGTCAGTCCCCGAATGCAGTGAATGGCACACCGCTATCGGGAGCAAGCCCCCTCCCACATTGGATTTTGGTTTGTCAGGAGAGCTATGCGGCGACAGGCACTCGGCTGGTGTGCCAGATCAGCACTTTCGCTACGCGGTTGTCTTCGGTCTCGAGGATTTCCAGGCGATAGCGCCCGATTTTCAGGCACACCGCGCAATCCGGAATGGTTTCCAGCGCTTCGGTCACCAGGCCGTTGAGGGTCTTTGGGCCGTCGCTGGGCAGGTGCCAGCCCAGGCTCTTGTTCAGTTCGCGGATCGAGGCGGCGCCATCAATGATGTAGCGGCCGTCGGTCTGGGCTTCGATGTGCGGGTTGTCGGTGCTTTGCTCACTTTCGAATTCACCGACGATTTCTTCGAGGATGTCTTCCAGGGTGACGATGCCCAGCACTTCGCCGTATTCATCCACGACCATGCCCAGGCGCCGCTGCTGTTTGTGGAAGTTCAGCAGTTGCAGTTGCAGTGGGGTGCTTTCCGGGACGAAGTAGGGTTCGTGGCAGGCGGCGAGCAATGCGTCCTTGGTCAGGCTGGCATCGGGCAGCAGGTGCTGGACCTGGCGGGTATTGAGCACGGCCTGGACCTGGTTGATATCACTGTGGAACACCGGCAGGCGGGTGCGCGGGGACGTGCGCAGTTGTTCGATAATGTCTTCAATCGAGTCGTCGAGGTTGATGCCGTCCACTTCACTGCGTGGCACCAGGATGTCATTGACCGTGATGTTGTCCAGCGCGTGGATGCCAGGCATGCCGGGGGTGCGGTCGGCGTCGGCATCAGGCTCGGGTTCGTCATCGTGGTCGGGTAGCGGTTCATCGCTCTTTTTAACCACCCCGGATTTGCGCGCAAACGGGCGCAATAACAGCAGGCTGATGCCGTTGAGCAGCCAGGCCAGGGGATAGAGGATTTTCAGCGGTACGCCCAGCAGCGTATTGCCAAAGCCCAGGATCGCTTGCGGATAACGGGTGGCCAGGGCGCGCGGCAGGTAGTCGGCCAGCACCAGCAGGAGTGCACAGGACATCAGCCAGCCGAGCCAAGGGCCGTTCTGTGCCCAAGCATAGATCGCCAGCAGGGTGCAGAGAATCACCACGGCGGCGCGACACAGGCTGTTGCACAGGATCAGGCTGTGACGCGGGAAATTCAGGCGGGCGGCCGCTTTGTCTCCCTGGCGAGTGCCGGGGCGCAGGGCCAGCAGGTGCTGTTGTGCGGCTTCGATGGCGGTAAACAGCCCGGCCCATAACACCAGCAAGGCGATTACCGCGAGCATCGGTCCCAGGGGCAAGTTGTCCATGATTGCTGCCCGTCAGATATGCAGGATGTATTCGCGAACCAGCTTGCTGCCGAAATAGGCCAGCATCAGCAGGCAGAAACCGGCCAGGGTCCAGCGGATCGCTTTATGCCCACGCCAGCCGAGGCGGTTGCGGCCCCACAGCAGCACGCTGAACACGATCCAGGCCAGGCAGGCCAGCAGGGTCTTGTGCACCAGGTGCTGGGCAAACAGGTTTTCGACGAACAGCCAGCCGGAGATCAGCGACAGCGAAAGCAGGGTCCAGCCGGCCCACAGGAAACCGAACAGCAGGCTCTCCATGGTTTGCAGCGGTGGGAAGTTCTTGATCAGGCCGGAAGGGTGCTTGTGCTTGAGTTGGTGGTCCTGCAAGAGCAGGAGCAGGGCCTGGAACACCGCGATGGTGAACATGCCATAGGCCAGGATCGACAACAGGATATGCGCGAGGATGCCGGGCTCTTCGTCAATCACCTGTACGGTGCCGGTGGGGGCAAACTGCGCCAGCAGCACCGTCAGCACGCCCAGGGGAAAGAGCAGGACCAGCAGGTTCTCGACGGGGATCCGGTAGCAGGCCAGCAATGTCAGCGCGATGACTGCTGCAGCGATCAGGCTGGCGGCGCTGAAAAAGTCCAGGCCCAGGCCAACCGGGGTCATCAGGTGGGTGAACAGGCTCGCGGCGTGGGCCAGCAGGGCGAGGACGCCCAGGCCGACCAGCAGGCGTTTGTCCGCCTTGGTGCCTTGGGCAAGACGAGTGCCCTGATAGAGGGTCGCAGCGGCATAAAGGAGTGCGGCGGCGAGGCTGGGTAGCAAACTGGGTGACAAGGGGACCATAAATCCTGATAGACAAGCCCGAAAGGCGCTGAGTTTGGCATACACCTGCGTTCCACGAAAGACTCCCGGACCAGACAGCGGGTGTGCATGGACGCAGTCTTCGCTATAATCCGCGACCTGCCCACGCCGCAGGCTCGCCGAGCGCTGTTTTTAATAGCGATTTACCACAGCCTGGGCTGCCATTACCTCGGTCTACCAATGCATTTCGATGATTAGGGCCTGAAAGGATCGCGCATGTTTGAAAACTTGACTGACCGTCTCTCGCAGACGCTGCGCCATGTAACCGGCAAGGCCAAGCTGACCGAGGACAATATTAAAGACACCCTGCGCGAAGTGCGCATGGCGTTGCTGGAAGCCGACGTGGCCTTGCCAGTGGTGAAGGACTTCGTCAACTCGGTCAAAGAGCGCGCAGTGGGCACTGAAGTGTCCCGCAGCCTGACGCCGGGCCAGGCCTTTGTGAAGATCGTCCAGGCCGAACTCGAAAGCCTGATGGGCGCCGCCAACGAAGACCTGAACCTCAGCGCCGTGCCGCCGGCCGTCGTGCTGATGGCGGGTCTGCAAGGTGCGGGTAAAACCACCACCGCCGGCAAGCTGGCGCGCTTCCTTAAAGAGCGCAAGAAAAAATCCGTGATGGTGGTCTCGGCGGACGTCTACCGTCCGGCCGCTATCAAGCAGTTGGAAATGCTCGCGGGCGAAGTGGGCGTGACCTTCTTCCCGTCCGACCTGAGCCAGAAGCCGGTCGACATCGCCAACGCGGCGATTAAAGAGGCAAAACTCAAGTTCATCGACGTGGTCATCGTCGATACCGCCGGTCGCCTGCACATCGACGAAGAGATGATGGGCGAGATCAAGGCGCTGCATGCCGCGATCAACCCGGTCGAGACGCTGTTCGTGGTCGACGCCATGACCGGCCAGGATGCGGCCAACACCGCCAAGGCCTTCGGCGATGCGTTGCCGCTGACCGGCGTTATTCTCACCAAGGTCGACGGCGATGCCCGTGGCGGTGCCGCGCTGTCGGTACGTGCCATCACTGGCAAGCCGATCAAGTTCATCGGTATGGGCGAGAAGAGCGAAGCGCTCGAACCGTTCCACCCTGAGCGTATCGCCTCGCGCATTCTCGGCATGGGCGACGTGCTCAGCCTGATCGAACAGGCTGAAGCCACCCTCGACAAGGACAAGGCCGATAAACTGGCCAAGAAGCTGAAGAAGGGCAAGGGCTTCGACCTCGAAGACTTCCGCGACCAACTGCAACAAATGAAGAACATGGGCGGCCTTGGCGGCCTGATGGACAAGCTGCCGAACATCGGCGGTGTGAACCTGGCGCAAATGGGCAATGCCCAGGGCGCGGCAGAGAAGCAGTTCAAGCAGATGGAAGCCATCATCAACTCCATGACCCCGGCCGAGCGCCGCGACCCTGAGCTGATCAGCGGTTCGCGCAAACGTCGGATCGCCATGGGTTCCGGCACCCAGGTGCAGGACATCGGTCGCTTGATCAAGCAGCACAAGCAGATGCAGAAGATGATGAAGAAATTCTCCGCCAAAGGCGGAATGGCCAAGATGATGCGCGGCATGGGCGGTATGTTGCCAGGCGGCGGCATGCCGAAAATGTAAAGAATTCGAGCGCAAGTACGCTTGCGCTCCGACCCACAGGGACGTGGGATCTCCAGCAAACCCGCCGTTGGCGGGGGCTGACTCGCCGTTTTAACCGACGGCTCTCTAGCAGATCTGAATGGCACGCGTATAGGCGCCAGAAAAAGACATTTGCAAAAGTCCGGATATTCCTTAGAATATGCGGCCTTTCGGGCACCTATGCCCGCTGTGCATTTAGATTTGCAGCACCGACTACAGGAACGATGTTCACATGCTAACAATCCGTCTTGCCCTTGGCGGCTCCAAAAAGCGCCCGTTTTACCACTTGACCGTAACTGACAGCCGTAACCCACGTGACGGCTCTCACAAGGAACAAGTTGGCTTCTTCAACCCGATCGCTCGTGGTCAAGAAGTCCGCCTGTCCGTGAACCAAGAGCGCGTAGCCTACTGGCTGAGCGTTGGTGCACAGCCTTCTGAGCGTGTTGCCAAGTTGTTGAAGGACTCGGCTAAGGCCGCAGCCTGAGCAATATGAACGCGACGCCAGCTGTTGCTGATGATTTGATCGTTATCGGCAAGATTTATTCTGTTCATGGCGTTCGCGGCGAAGTGAAGGTGTATTCCTTTACTGATCCGACAGAAAACCTGTTGCAGTACAAAACCTGGACGCTCAAGCGCGAAGGTAGTGTGAAACAGGTCGAGCTGGTCAGTGGACGCGGGAGCGATAAGTTCCTGGTCGCAAAGCTCAAGGGTCTTGATGATCGTGAAGAAGCTCGTCTTCTGGCCGGTTATGAGATCTGCGTGCCGCGCAACCTGTTCCCTGAATTGACCGACGGCGAGTACTACTGGTACCAGCTGGAAGGTCTGAAGGTCATCGATCAACTCGGGCAATTGTTCGGGAAAATCGATCATCTTCTGGAAACCGGCGCCAATGATGTAATGGTGGTCAAGCCTTGCGCTGGCAGCCTGGATGATCGCGAACGCCTGTTGCCCTATACGGAGCAATGCGTGTTGGCCGTCGACCTGGCCGCAGGCGAGATGAAGGTGGAATGGGACGCGGACTTCTAAGCGTGGCTAATTTGCGCATTGAAGTGATCAGTTTGTTTCCCGAGATGTTCTCCGCCATCAGCGAGTACGGCATCACCAGTCGGGCGGTGAAACAGGGGCTGTTGCAGCTCACCTGTTGGAACCCGCGAGACTACACGACGGATCGACATCACACTGTGGACGATCGCCCATTTGGCGGTGGCCCGGGCATGGTGATGAAGATCAAGCCCCTGGAAGACGCGTTGGCTCAGGCCAAGGCTGCTGCCGGGGAGAAGGCGAAGGTGATTTACCTGTCCCCTCAAGGCCGTCAGCTGAAACAGGCTGCGGTACGCGACATGGCGAATGAGGAAGCATTAATCCTGATTGCCGGTCGCTATGAAGGCATTGACGAGCGCTTTATTGAGGCTCATGTCGATGAAGAGTGGTCGATTGGGGACTATGTCCTGTCTGGCGGTGAGCTGCCGGCGATGGTCCTGATAGATGCGGTTACACGACTGCTGCCTGGAGCTTTAGGGCATGCGGACTCCGCGGAGGAAGATTCCTTCACGGATGGTTTGCTGGATTGCCCGCACTACACCCGACCGGAGGTGTATGCGGATCAGCGTGTTCCCGACGTATTGCTAAGTGGCAATCACGCACACATCCGGCGTTGGCGTTTACAGCAGTCCCTTGGTCGGACCTATGAACGACGCGCCGATCTTCTGGAAAGCCGCTCGCTTTCTGGAGAAGAGAAGAAGCTGCTCGAGGAATACATCCTCGCGCGGGACGATAGTTAACAACGTATCGATGGTAGGTCCATTGACTTACCTTAGGAGCACAGCATGACTAACAAAATCATCCTTGCACTCGAAGCAGAGCAGATGACCAAAGAGATCCCTACCTTTGCCCCGGGCGACACTATTGTCGTTCAGGTGAAAGTGAAGGAAGGCGACCGTTCGCGTCTGCAAGCGTTCGAAGGCGTGGTAATCGCCAAGCGTAACCGTGGTGTGAACAGTGCTTTCACTGTTCGTAAAATCTCCAACGGTGTTGGCGTAGAGCGTACTTTCCAGACCTACAGCCCGCAAATCGACAGCATGGCCGTCAAGCGTCGCGGTGACGTACGTAAAGCCAAGCTGTACTACCTGCGTGACCTGTCCGGTAAAGCAGCTCGCATCAAGGAAAAACTGGCTTAAGTCCAGCTTCCCGATGCAGAAAAAAGCAGCCTACGGGCTGCTTTTTTGTGCCTGGAATTTGTCTATTTCCCGGTATTTGTCCATGTTCAGCTTTGTCGCGATTGATGCCGATAAGCGTCCGGTGCCAGTGTTGCCTGGGTTTTCGGACTGATCCTGAACCGAGTCGCGGCCATTGCAGGCAAGCCAGTTGCCTCATTGGAATGCATTCCCCTGTAGGAGTGGGCTTGCCCGCGATAGGATGTCAGTGACAACACCTCTGCCAAGCCTTGAGTGACCATGCCCGCCATTGACCATCCTTTGATCGACCGCTTCCTCGACGCCCTCTGGCTGGAAAAAGGCCTGTCAGACAACACCCGCCAGGCGTACCGCAGTGACCTGGCGTTGTTTAACGGCTGGTTGCAGGAAAAGAACCTTGAGCTGCTCAACGCTGGCCGCGAGTTGATCCTCGATCACCTGGCCTGGCGCCTGGAGCAGAGCTACAAACCCCGTTCCACTGCACGATTTCTCTCCGGGGTGCGTGGCTTTTATCGCTATCTGCTGCGGGAAAAACTAATCGCCCTCGACCCGACCCTACAGATCGATATGCCGCAACTGGGTAGGCCCTTGCCCAAATCCCTGTCAGAAGCCGATGTCGATGCCTTGCTCGCCGCGCCTGACCTGAGTGAGGCCATCGGCCAGCGTGACCGCGCCATGCTGGAAGTGTTGTACGCCTGCGGCCTGCGGGTGACCGAGCTGATCAGCCTGACCTTGGAGCAGGTCAACCTGCGTCAGGGCGTGCTGCGGGTGATGGGCAAGGGCAGTAAGGAACGGTTGGTGCCGATGGGGGAGGAGGCGATTGTGTGGGTTGAGCGCTATATGCGCGATGCTCGCGGTGAATTGCTCGGTGGGCGCCCCAGCGATGTGTTGTTTCCCAGCCAGCGCGGTGAGCAAATGACCCGCCAGACGTTCTGGCATCGCATCAAGCACCAGGCCAAGGTCGCGGGGATTGGCAAGAGCCTGTCGCCCCATACGTTACGCCATGCATTTGCCACCCATTTGCTCAACCACGGTGCAGATTTGCGCGTTGTGCAAATGCTGCTCGGGCACAGCGACTTGTCCACCACCCAGATCTACACCCACGTGGCGCGCGCGCGATTGCAGGATATGCACGCCAAGCACCATCCGCGAGGTTGAAAACCGCCAATTTATCCCGCCACGGGCTGCCCTGCGGCCCAACTGTGGTAGGCTTTGCCGGTTAGCAAAGGTGACGGTCCCGACCCGTGTCTATCGAGATAGCGGTGTTCCTTCCCGTCCCTGCATCTGCCTTCAGGAGTTCCCATGCGCTTGACCCAGATTATTGCCGCCGCAGCCATTGCGTTGGTTTCCACCTTTGCCGTCGCCGATGACGCTGCCGAGCAGACCATCCGCAAGAGCCTGGCCAACCTGCAGCTCGATACCCCGATCGAAAGCATCAGCGCCAGCCCGATGGCCGGCCTGTATGAAGTCAAGCTCAAGGGCAGCCGCGTGCTGTACGCCAGTGCCGATGGCCAGTACATCGTCCAGGGGTACTTGTTCCAGCTCAAGGACGGCAAGCCGGTCAACCTGACCGAGAAAGCCGAGCGCCTGGGCGTGTCCAAGCTGATCAACGGCATCCCGGTGGCTGAAACCGTGGTGTACCCGGCCATCGGCGAAACCAAGACCCACATCACCGTCTTCACCGACACTACCTGCCCGTACTGCCACAAGCTGCACGCCGAAGTGCCTGCGCTGAACAAGCTCGGTGTGGAAGTGCGCTATGTTGCGTTCCCGCGCCAGGGCCTGGGTTCGCCGGGCGATGAGCAATTGCAGGCGGTCTGGTGCTCGGCCGACAAGAAAGCAGCCATGGACAAGATGGTCGACGGCAAGGAAATCAAGGCCGCCAAGTGCGCCAACCCGGTGTCCAAGCAATTCGCCCTGGGCCAGTCCATCGGCGTGAACGGTACGCCGGCCATCGTTTTGGCTGACGGCCAGGTGATTCCGGGCTACCAGCCGGCACCACAAGTTGCCAAACTGGCGCTGGGTGCGAAATAAATCTGCATCGTCGACACGTCGACGATCAAGGCCCTTGGTCAAATCCAAGGGTCGTTAATTACAAGCCGCAGTCGTGCGGCTGTTTTCCACGGCCGACCTAGCGTCGGCCGTTTCATGGGGAGTTCTTCAGTGAAACCGGTCAAAGTAGGCATCTGTGGGTTAGGGACCGTCGGTGGCGGCACCTTCAACGTACTTCAGCGTAATGCTGAAGAAATTTCCCGCCGCGCAGGCCGTGGGATTGAAGTGGCGCAAATTGCCACGCGTTCGCCAAAGCCTCAGTTCGAAACGACCGGTATTGCGATTACCAACGATGTCTTCGCCGTGGCCACCAACCCTGAAATCGATATCGTCATCGAATTGGTCGGCGGCTACACCGTGGCCCGTGAGCTGGTGCTCAAGGCCATCGAGAATGGCAAGCACGTGGTCACGGCCAACAAGGCGCTGATCGCCGTGCACGGTAACGAGATCTTCGCCAAGGCCCGCGAAAAGGGCGTGATCGTGGCGTTCGAAGCCGCCGTGGCCGGTGGTATCCCGGTGATCAAGGCGATCCGCGAAGGCCTGTCCGCCAACCGTATCAACTGGGTGGCCGGCATCATCAACGGCACCGGTAACTTCATCCTCACCGAAATGCGCGAGAAGGGCCGTACCTTCGAAGACGTGCTCGCCGAAGCCCAGGCCCTGGGTTACGCCGAAGCCGACCCGACCTTCGACGTAGAAGGCATCGACGCGGCGCACAAGCTGACCATCCTGGCGTCCATCGCCTTTGGTATCCCGCTGCAGTTCGACAAGGCCTACACCGAAGGCATCACCAAGTTGACCACTGCCGACGTGAACTACGCCGAAGCCTTGGGCTACCGCATCAAGCACCTCGGTGTGGCGCGCAGCACCCCGGCCGGTATCGAGTTGCGTGTGCACCCGACGCTGATCCCGGCCGATCGCCTGATCGCCAACGTCAATGGCGTGATGAATGCCGTGATGGTCAATGGCGACGCTGCCGGTTCGACCCTGTTCTACGGCGCCGGCGCCGGCATGGAGCCGACCGCTTCCTCGGTGATCGCCGACCTGGTGGACGTGGTTCGCGCCATGACCAGCGACCCGGAAAACCGCGTGCCGCACCTGGCCTTCCAGCCGGATTCGCTGTCGGCCCACCCGATCCTGCCGATCGAAGCGTGCGAAAGCGCCTACTACCTGCGCATCCAGGCCAAGGATCATCCGGGCGTATTGGCCCAGGTTGCCAGCATCTTGTCCGAGCGCGGCATCAACATCGAGTCGATCATGCAGAAGGAAGTCGAGGAGCAAAACGGCCAGGTGCCGATGATCCTGTTGACCCACCGCGTGCTCGAGCAGCACATCAACGATGCCATCACCGCGCTGGAAGCCTTGCAAGGCGTCGTCGGCCCGGTCGTGCGTATTCGTGTCGAACACCTGAACTAACCGATTGTTCCAGGGGGCCCCGCGCGTTCGGCGGCCTCTGTTCGAGAATGTTTTAGAGGAGCCAGTCATGCGTTACATCAGCACCCGCGGCCAGGCACCGGCCCTGAATTTCGAAGACGTCCTGCTGGCGGGCCTCGCCACTGACGGCGGCCTGTACGTGCCGGAAAACCTGCCACGCTTCACCCAGGAAGAAATCGCCTCCTGGGCCGGCCTGCCGTATCACGAGCTGGCGTTCCGGGTAATGCGCCCATTCGTCACCGGCAGCATTCCGGATGCGGATTTCAAGAAGATCCTGGAAGAAACCTACGGCGTGTTTTCCCACAACGCCATCGCACCGTTGCGCCAACTGAACGGCAATGAGTGGGTGCTGGAGCTGTTCCACGGCCCGACCCTGGCGTTCAAGGACTTCGCCCTGCAACTGCTCGGTCGTCTGTTGGATTACGTGCTGGAAAAGCGTGGCGAGCGCGTGGTGATCATCGGTGCCACCTCCGGCGATACCGGCTCGGCGGCGATCGAAGGCTGCAAGCACTGCGAAAACGTCGATATCTTCATCCTGCACCCGCACAAGCGTGTGTCGGAAGTTCAGCGTCGCCAGATGACCACCATCTTCGGTGAGAACATCCACAACATCGCCATCGAAGGCAACTTCGACGACTGCCAGGAAATGGTCAAGAACAGCTTCGCTGACCAGAGCTTCCTGAAAGGCACACGCTTGGTGGCAGTGAACTCGATCAACTGGGCGCGGATCATGGCCCAGATCGTCTACTACTTCCACGCCTCCCTGCAGTTGGGCGGCCCGGCGCGTTCGGTGTCGTTCTCGGTGCCGACCGGCAACTTCGGCGATATCTTCGCCGGTTACCTGGCGCGCAACATGGGCCTGCCGATCAACCAGTTGATCGTCGCCACCAACCGCAACGACATCCTGCACCGCTTCATGAGCGGCAACCAGTACGTCAAGGAAACCCTGCACGCCACCCTGTCGCCGTCGATGGACATCATGGTCTCGTCGAACTTCGAACGCCTGTTGTTCGACATGCACGGTCGCAACGGTGCGGCAATTGCCGGCTTGATGGACACCTTCAAGAGCGGTGGCGGTTTCAGCGTGGATGAAGAGCGCTGGACCGAAACCCGCAAGCTGTTCGACTCCCTGGCCGTGGACGATGCGCAGACCTGCGAAACCATCGCCGAAGTCTATGCCCAGACCGGTGAGTTGCTCGACCCGCACACCGCTATCGGTGTGAAGGCCGCCCGCGAGTGCCGTCGCAGCCTGGACATCCCGATGGTGATCCTTGGCACTGCGCACCCGGTCAAATTCCCCGAAGCGGTGGAGAAGGCCGGTGTTGGAAAGGCCCTGGAACTGCCGGCGCACCTGACCGACCTGTTCGAGCGTGAAGAGCGTTGCACGGTATTGGCCAATGACTTGAAAGCAGTACAGGCGTTTGTCAGCCAGCACGGCAACCGGGGTAAGCCGTTGTAAGGCACACCGCGTACACAAAAACGCCGCTGTCCCTTCCTTGGGGCAGCGGCGTTTTTGTGTTTCTGGCAGGCCCGCCGAGTGTTACGAGAATAGCTTCTGCGCGACCACTATCACGGTGCCGACGGCGGCATAGAAGCCTGTCGCGATACCTACCGGATACCAGAACGTCTCACAGGTGATCTTCAGGGATTCGGCTTGGCGTTTGAATTGCTCGGCATTCGTCCGTGATATTTCGGCATTCATGCGCGACACCTCGGCAAAAATACGTGACACCTCAGCGTGCATTCTGTCTGTCGAGGTCTGCTGTTTATCTTGTCCCACCATCTTCTTTATCCTTCGCAATAAGGGCCTTGTGACATGCGCTTTTGCCCGCATAGCAGCGTGATCAGCGCTCACCGAGTATAGGATTCAGCCTTAGCCTCAGCGCCCGGCAAACCCCAAAATAGCGGCCCACTACGTAAGCATTTATGTGCCGCCGTTTTTTGCTTGTCATGTTGCAAGCGCATGCTGGATACGTCATCCCCGGCAACGTCACAAGTACGAAAAAGCGAACTTTCCTACGTGACAACCAGTCACTTAGGATAGACGCAGCTCCCGTTGAAACGATTGTTCCCGAACTATTGAGTGGTGATCGAGATGGAAAGTATCAGCCTATTGCTCGAAGAAGCACTGAGCCCTTATCAGGTCACGCTGACCACTGCGGGTGTGCAGGACGAGTGCCTGGTAACCGTGAAGAACCCTACTGGCGCGATTGTGGTCGAGCGTGAAGTGGACCGGGCGCAATTGCTGGATAAACGCGTGCTGGTGGACGTCGTGGACTGCTTGCTGCGCGACATCAAAATTGCCGAAGGGCGCCTGGAGCCCTCGGTCATCGCGGCCTTGCGCAACGCTGCCCAGACTCGCGGCGCTGCCCGCGCATGAAGAATTGTTTATCGATGGAAACTTCCGACGGCATGGCCGGTCAGATTTTGTAACAGCAAGAGCAAACATTGTGCTCCGGTGTTTGTGGCTTGCTGTACTGGTCTTTGTTGGCCACGTTTAACCCCGAAGTGTCTCCCCACGCTTCGGGGTTTCTTTTTGCCCGCGATTTGTCAGGGTGTGGGTACGTCCTGGTAGAACCGGGGGTGGTCGATCAGGTATTGCGCACGCAGCGTCGGGTCGAGCCAGGCGGCGTAGGAGTGCAGGAGTCGAGCCTGGGGCAGCTCGCTCAACACCTGATTGATGTGTTCAATCGCTTGGTGGCCCTGGGGCGTATTGGAGCAACCGACATGAACGCGCTGGTAGGGCAGGGAGCCGGCAATCGGATAGAACGCCAACGTCAGCGGATCAATACCCTGGCGCAGGGCGTGATAGCGAATTTCAGTCCAGTAGCCCAGCACGGCTTCCAGGCGCCCCAATCGCTGCATTTGCAGCAGGCTGCCCAGGGCGTCGTTGCCGTAGTGCAGCACGCGATTATGTGCGTCTGTGTGCTCCAGCGCTTCATCGATGAACGTCCCATAGCTGCGCTCGGCCACCACGCCCAGGCGTGCGCGGTTATCCAGCAGGAGCGCCGTGAGGTCGACCCGCTGCTGTGCGACAAGCGGCGCGAGCACGTCACGGCGGTCCTGGCGTACCACCACGCCGTTGCTGACGATGGAAAACGCCGGGCGTGAATACACCACCCACTTGGCCCGCTCCGGCGTCCACAGCATGGTGGGGTCGCAGGTCAGGGCGGTTGTCTGCAGCATTTGCAGGCCCCGCGCACGGTTGACGTGCAGAATCTTGTGCTGGTACTCGGGCAGGCGCTCCATCAGCATCGGCAGCAATTCGTCGATCGCGCCCTGGCCCTTCTGCGGGCCGTCGAAAATGGTCAGCGGCGGCAGGTCGCGGATCAGCCAGGTCAGGATGTCCGCCGCCTGGGCAGGCAGCGGTAGAAGTCCGAGCAACGGTGCACAGAGGCCCAGCAGCCAGCGACGCGCCATTATCTTGAGTTAGCCATCAGATCGCCCCTTGTTCACGTAAACGGGTAATGGCTGCGGCGTCGTAGCCCAGCTCGTTGAGCAACACACTGTTGTGTTCGCCCAACTGCGGCCCGACCCACTCGCAACTGCCGGGTGTATCTGACAGCTTGGGCACGATACCCGGCATCTTGAAGTCCTTGCCGTCGGGTAACTGAGCCTTGAGGAACATCTCCCGTGCCAGGAATTGCGGGTCACCGAGCATGTCTTCGGCACTGTAGATCCGACTGGCGGGCACCTCGGCCTTGTTCAGTTGTTCCACCACCTGCTCCAGTGACAGCGAGTTGACCCAGCGATCAATCACGCCATACAGCTCATCACGACGGCCATCGCGCCCGTCATTGCTGGCCAGTTGTGGGTCGTTCGCCAGGTCTTCACGGCCGATGGCACTCATGAAGCGCTTGAAGATGGCATCGCCGTTGGCGCCGATCTGCACGTGCTTGCCGTCCGCGCTGGTGTGGATCGAGGACGGTGTAATGCCGGGCATGATGTTGCCGGTGCGCTCGCGAATGAACCCGAACACGTCGAACTCGGGGATCATGCTTTCCATCATCGCGAAGATGGCTTCATACAGCGCCACATCCACCACCTGGCCGACGCCGCCGTTCACTTCACGATGACGCAGCGCCATCAACGCCCCGATCACCGCCCACAAGGCGGCGATGGAGTCGCCAATGGAGATCCCGGTGCGCACCGGCGGGCGGTCCTCGAAACCGGTGATGTAACGCAGCCCGCCCATGGATTCACCGACGGCACCAAACCCCGGCTGGTCTTTCATCGGCCCGGTCTGGCCGAAGCCCGAGAGCCGCACCATCACCAGTTTCGGGTTCAGCGCGTGCAGGGTTTCCCAGCTCAGGCCAAGCTTTTCCAGCACACCGGGGCGAAAGTTCTCGATGAGGATGTCGGCGTCGGCCAGCAGTTGCTTGAGAATTGCCAGGCCGTCCGGGTGCTTGAGGTTCAGCGTCAGCGACTTTTTGTTGCGCGCCTGCACGAACCACCACAGCGAGGTGCCTTCATACAATTTGCGCCATTTGCGCAACGGGTCACCGCCGTCCGGGGATTCGACCTTGATGACTTCGGCGCCGAATTCAGCGCAAATACGCGAAGCGAACGGGCCGGCGATCAGGGTGCCGAGTTCGATGACTTTCAGGCCGGCAAGCGGTTTGGCATTAAACGACATGAGGATCCTTGGCTACGCAGAGCGGGTGTGTGAAGCCTTTTAACATAGGCGAGCGGCCAGGGATAAGGATGATGCAGCGCAGGATTCGGTGAATGGCCCCGCCATCGGTTAGACTGGCCGCCTTTCCCTGTCTCTAGAAGCCCGTTCATGGCCCAGCCGTCCACGACCTACAAATTCGAACTCAACCTCACCGACCTTGATCGTTCGGTGTACGAGAGCGTCAAACAGACCATCGCCCGTCACCCTTCGGAAACCGAAGAGCGCATGACCGTGCGCTTGCTGGCCTATGCCCTGTTTTACAACGAGCAATTGGCGTTTGGTCGTGGCTTGTCAGATGTAGACGAACCAGCCCTGTGGGAAAAAAGCCTGGATGATCGGGTTCTGCACTGGATCGAAGTCGGCCAGCCCGATGCCGACCGCCTGACCTGGTGCTCACGTCGCACCGAGCGCACCAGTCTGCTGGCATACGGCAGCTTGCGCGTATGGGAAGGCAAAGTGGTGCCGGTGGCCAACAACCTGAAGAACGTGCACATCGCCGCGGTGCCCCAGGAAATCCTGGAGGTGCTGGCCAAGGACATGCCCCGTGTCATCAAGTGGGATGTGATGATCAGCGAAGGCACGATCTTCGTCACCGATGACCGTGGCCAGCATGAAGTGCAACTGCAATGGCTGGTCGGCGAACGCGGTTGAACAATGTGGGGAGGGCCTGCCCCTCCCATATTTGATCTGTGTTGCCTTCAGGATTGTCGTTTAACCGTTTTATTGAAGAGAAGCTCCCGTCACCCCATGCGTATCGATCCCCGCCCGTTGCCTGCCGTCCTGCCATTTCTCGGCGACCTGCCGCCGCTGTTGACCCGTCTCTACGCCGCACGGGGGGTGCAGTCCGAGGCCGAGCTGGATAAAAGCCTGGCGCGGTTGATTCCCTATCAGCAGCTCAAGGGTATCGACGCGGCGGTTGATCTGCTGGTGACGGCCCTGGAGCAGCGCCAGCGCATCCTGATCGTTGGCGACTTCGACGCCGATGGCGCCACCGCCAGTACCGTGGGCACCTTGGGCCTGCGTTTGCTTGGCGCGGCCCATGTCGATTACCTGGTGCCCAACCGTTTCGAATACGGCTACGGCCTGACCCCGGAAATCGTCGCAGTGGCCTTGCAGCGCGAGCCCCAGTTGCTGATTACCGTGGACAACGGCATCTCCAGCGTCGAAGGCGTGGCCGCGGCGAAAGCGGCGGGGTTGCAGGTGTTGGTCACCGACCACCACTTGCCAGGTGACGAGTTGCCGGCGGCGGATGCCATCGTCAACCCGAACCAGCCAGGTTGTGAATTTCCCAGCAAGGCCTTGGCTGGCGTGGGTGTGATTTTTTATGTGCTGATGGCTTTGCGCGCACGCCTGCGCGATATGGGCTGGTATGCAAATAAACCGCAACCGAACATCGGCGATCTTCTTGATCTGGTCGCCCTGGGCAGTGTTGCCGACGTGGTACCGCTGGACGCCAACAACCGCATCCTGGTGCATCAGGGCCTGGAGCGCATTCGTGCCGGTCGCGCCCGGCCGGGGATCAAGGCCATCCTTGAAGTGGCCAAGCGTGACGCCGCGCGCATCACCTCTACCGACCTGGGCTTTATCGTTGGGCCACGGCTCAACGCCGCCGGGCGCCTGGACGACATGAGCCTGGGCATCGAATGCCTGCTCACCACGGACTTCGCGGCGGCGCGGGAAATGGCTGCGCAGTTGGATGGCATGAACCAGGACCGTAAATCCATCGAGCAAGGCATGCAGCGCGAAGCCCTGGCCCAGCTCAAGGACCTGCCGGTGGAATCGATGCCTTACGGTCTGTGCCTGTTCGACCCGGAATGGCATCAGGGCGTGATCGGTATCCTGGCGTCGCGTATGAAAGAGCGTTATTTTCGCCCGACCATTGCCTTCGCCGACGCCGGTGATGGCCTGCTCAAGGGCTCAGGGCGCTCCGTGCCGGGTTTTCACATCCGTGATGCCCTGGCGGTGGTCGCCAGCCAGCATCCCTCTCTGATCGCCAAGTACGGCGGCCACGCGATGGCGGCGGGTCTGACGTTGCCCGAGGCGAATTTCCCACTGTTTGCCGAAGCCTTTGATGCCGAAGTGCGTCGGCAACTGCGTGAAGAAGACCTCACCGGTCGCTTGCTCTCTGACGGCACCCTGGCGGTGGAAGAATTTCACCTGGAACTGGCCCGCGCCTTGCGGCATGCCGGGCCGTGGGGGCAGCACTTTCCCGAGCCGTTGTTCCACGGCGTGTTTCAGTTGGTGGAGCAGCGTGTGGTGGGGGAGCGGCACTTGAAGGTGGTGCTCAAAAGTGAATGCGGGTCGGTCAAGCTTGATGGTATTGCGTTTGGCGTGGATCGTGAGGTCTGGCCGAACCCGACCGTGCGCTGGGTGGAGCTCGCTTACAAGCTGGACGTGAACGAGTTTCGTGGCAATGAAACCGTGCAACTGATGATTGCCCACATCGAACCGCGTTAAACCTCACTGACACCACAAAACAACTGTGGGAGGGGGCAAGCCCCCTCCCACAGTTTGTTTGGCGTACAGCCCGGAATTACTCGGCCTTGGCCTGGTGCTTGACGATGATATCCACCAACCGCTGGGCCAGCGCCGGGTAGTTCTCATCGAAGTGATGCCCACCGGGCAGCTTCAGCGCTTCACCCACGGCCGTCTTGTCGGTGCAGCCACTCTCGTCGACTTCTTCGGCGCCATAGATGCACACCACTTTCTCAGGCGGCAGCTTGGCCATTTCCGGACCGGTCGCGGCTTCTTTGCCGGCGTTGCCCAGCCAGCCTTCCACTTCGATTTCAAAGCTGCCCGTGCGGGCGAACGCCAGCAGGATGATCGCGTCGACACGCTGTTGCTCGTTCTCCGGCATGCGGTTGTAGATCGCCGGCAACACGTCGGCGCCGAAGGAGTAACCGGTCAGCACGAAGCGCTTGGTGCCCCATTTCTGCCGGTAATGCTGCATCAGCTCAGTCAGGTCTTTGGCGCTTTGTTCGGGCGTCTTGTGCTGCCAGTAGTAGCGCAGGGTATCGATGCCGACCACCGGGTAGCCGATCTTGGCCATTTCGCCAGCGACATCGCGGTCCAGGTCACGCCAGCCGCCGTCACCGGAGAGGAACAGGGTCACGGTGTCCTTGGCCTGGCCCGCCGGCACTTCAACCACGGGAATCGCCAGGCCGCCATTGTCCGAGCCTACCAGTTGCTTGCGCAGCTCGTTGTTCAGCACTTGCGGGTAGTGAATGTCGTAGTCGCTGATGCTGGTGGTGGCGCGCGGTGTATCGCGTACGAAACTGGCGCTTTCGTCGTCAGGGTTGTCATTCCAGGCCACCAGCCAGTTGCCGTGGGCGGCGGTCTTCGGCAGCGGGTCCTTGCAGCCTTCCTGCACCAGGGCGAAGCCGACGGAGATGGCGTTGGCTTTGTCGTCGTTCTGTGCGGCCAACCAGCGCCAGGCGAGAGCGGCGCCAGGGCCGATGCCGCTGACCAGCGTCGCCGGGCCCTTGAGTTGGCCCAGGGCGCTTTGCAGCGCTTGTTCCTGCAGCTTGCAGTCATCTTTTGGCAGGATCACCTGGACGATCTGCGCCTTGCCACCCTGGCTCAGGGTCAGCAGTTGGCTGTCGGTCAGGGTTTCTTCGGCCATCACCGCCACGGCGACGCGGGCTTTGGGCGTGCCGGCTGGGGTGACGCGGGTCATCACTGAGCCATCGGCCTGGGGCAGTTGCTCCAGGGTCGGCTGCGGGGCAGGGCGGTTCCAAAACCAGAAGCCGCCGCCCAGGACCAGGGCGAGCAGCACTACAAAGGCCAATACATACCGCCAGGAGCGTCGAATCATCAGCGTTTCACCAATCCAGTCAAGCCGCCCGCGATCAGGGCGGCGGTATCGGCCAGTGCCACCAGCGGATCAAGTCCTGCGGGCACGGCCATGTAACGGGGTTCCCAGTCGGGCTGGAACTTGTCTTTGAAGCGGCGCAAACCTTGGAAGTTATACAACTGCTCGCCACGACGGAACACCATTGAACCCAGGCGTTGGGTCAGCGGCGCACCACGTCGCGGTTGCAGGCCCGACAGCGGCACCATGCCAAGGCTGAAACGGGCGTAGCCGTGACTCTTATAGTGTTGAATCAGGCCGACCATCATGAACTCCATGGTCAACTTGGGCGCATCCGGGTGGGCGCGCATCAGGTCGAGGCTGGCCAGGTCGTGATTGTAGGTCTCAAGCAGGTTGGCGAAGGCCACCGGGCGTCCTTCGAAGCGAATGATCGCGATACGAAAGTGCTTGAGGTAGTCGTCGCTGAACCGGCCCAGGGAAAAGCCTTTTTCGCGCACATTCTTACCGGTAAGCCAGGCGTCCGAGATGACTTTTAATTCATCCATCGGCGCCGTGCCCGGGTCACAGATCTCCAGGGACAGGCCGTCCCGGGTGCCACGGTTCCAGGTGTAGCGCAAGTCCTTCATCTCTTTGCCCTTGGCTTCCAGGTCAAAGCGTTTCAGGTCGACGCGGGCTTCTTCGCCCAGCTTGATCGCGGTGAGGCCGATGTCCATGTAGTACGGCAGGTTTTCGGCCCGCACTTGGTAGAACACCGGGCGTGCGTGGTGGATGTCGCACAGGTCGCGGAACTGCCAGATCATCTCGGCCCGTGGCTGGGTCGGGCCGATCGGGTCGTACAAGGCCACCAAGCTGCGCCCGCGACGGGCATACATCAGGAACGCCTCGTCGTTGGGGTGAAACAGCAGCGCCTTGTCGCCGGTCAGCGCCAGGCCGCCGTCGGGCTGGGACGAGGCCATCAGGATCTTGCTGGCGCGCTCCAGTTCGTCCGGGGTCGGCAGGTGAATCACCGGGCGGGCAGTGCGCAGCAGCCAGGTCAGCGAGACGATCACCAGCAATACCGCAGCGCCCAGCAACGAGCGCAGGCCACGTGGGGCGTTGGCGTCGAGGGTGAACTGCCACCACAGTTGATGGCTGTAGGGCACATCTTGATAGGCAAACAGCAGCAACCAGATCGAGGCGCCCAATACGCACACGCTGGCCACCAGGTACAGCGGCGAAAACGGCAGCTCGGTCAGGCGGCTGGCACGGTAGAACGAGCGGCGGAAGATCGCCAGTAGCACCGCCGTCATGGTCATCAGGCTGGCTTCTTCCCAGTCGAAACCTTTGAGCAGTGAGAGCAGGGCGCCCACCAACAGCAGCACCATGGTCAGCATCCAGGCCGCCGACAACCGTCGACGCAGGCCCTGGGCCAGCAACAGGCACAACACACCGATCAGGCTGGCCCCAAAGTGCGAGGCATCAATCAGGCGGTGTGGAATCAGGAAGCCGATGTTTTCCAGGCGTGAGTCGATCTCCGGCGTGGCGCCGGAAAACAGCAGGACCACGCCGGACAAAAAAACCAATACGGCCAACACCGGCGCCGCCAGGCCCGAGGCGACGCGCAGGCTTTGCTGGGTCTGGAACAGCCGTTGCGCCTCGTTGATCAGCAGGAACACACACGCGATCAGCAGCGGCAACACCACATAAATCATGCGATACAGCAGCAGGGCCGCGGCCAATGGCGCGGCGCCGAGCTTGTCTGCAAATGCGGCGAGCAAGATCGCTTCGAACACCCCGACACCGCCCGGAACATGGCTGAGCACGCCAGCGGCGAGAGCCAGCAGGTATACCAGCAGGAACGGGCCGAAGGGGGGCGCTTCCGGCAGCAATAGATAGAGGACGGTGGCGGCAGCGGCGACATCCAGGGCGGTGATGACCAGTTGCAGGAAGGTCAGGCGTCGGCCGGGCAGGCGCAGGGTGCGACGGCCGACTTTGACCAGCAGGTTGTCCGGGAGTGGCTGCTCCGGCAAGCGGCGGCGATAGATGCCGATGCACAGTGCAGCCGACAGCAGTAGCACCGCGCCGGCGATGCCGCCGAGCAAACCTTGGGGCAAGTGCAGGTAAGTCGAAGCCGCCGGCAGGTTGCTCAGCGTCGCCAATGCCGCCAGCGGCGGTAGTGCACAGCCCAAGGCCAGGCTGGCGAACACGGTCATGTGCGCGACTTCCGAAGCCCCGATGCCGTGGCGTGCATATAGACGGTAACGCACGGAACCGCCCGAGAGCATCGACAGGCCAATGGCGTTGCCAATGGCAAAGGCGGTGAAACCACCATGAGCCAGGGTCTTGGCCGGCAACTTCACCCCGGCGTAACGCGCGCCGGAAAACTCATAGCCCAGCAGAATGATGAATCCCGCGACTGCGGCGGCAAAGGCCCCCAGCAGGGCAGGCTTGGGCACTTCCAGGATCGAGTCGTGGAGCGCGTAGAGGTCCAGCTCCAGCAGCAAGTGGCGGCAGGCGATCAAGGCGATGGCGAACAGCAACAGCGTGACCGCCAGCCCGATGGGTTGCCGGTACTTGCTCAACAGATCCAGCCAACGCAAACGCTTGGGGTTGATCGGTTGTTCTGCTGTGACGGTTTCTTGTGGTTCAGACGAGTTGGCGCGCATCAATCACCTCGTGGATTGTGCGCGACAGGATGGGGGTATCCAGCCAAGTTACCAATCCCTATGGACAAAATAATTACAAATATTAACGCGGATCACCGGGGGCGGCGACAGCGGCCATTGGTCGTAGAGGAGTAAGCATAGCGTGCGATGAGATGGACTCCATAAACCGTGTACGGTTTCATGAAAGATGCCATGCCATTGTTTCAGAAGAACTTTTTCTGCAGATACAAAAAAGGCCACTCTTTCGAGTAGCCTTTTTTGATGTTTGGTTGCGGGAGCCGGATTTGAACCGACGACCTTCGGGTTATGAGCCCGACGAGCTACCAGACTGCTCCATCCCGCGTCTGTGGGCGGCATTCTACAGCCAAGCGGCGAGGTGTCAACCGTTAATCAACCGATGGGTCAAAAAAGTGTGAATTAACGGCCCAGGCGACCTAAGTTCTCGATTGAGAACACTTTTTGTGGCTGGCGGACTCGTTGTGGCGAGTGGGGTTGTTGTGGTGAGCGGGCTTGCCCCGCGCCGGTCTGCGAAGCAGGCCGCAGCTAAGTTCACGCGATCTCAGTTTGAAAAACAGACACGCACAAAAAAGGCCACTCTTTCGAGTAGCCTTTTTTGATGTTTGGTTGCGGGAGCCGGATTTGAACCGACGACCTTCGGGTTATGAGCCCGACGAGCTACCAGACTGCTCCATCCCGCGTCTGTGTGTCGGCATTCTACAGAGGATCGCGAGTGTGTCAACCTGTGAATCAAAGAAAAGCGCTTGTGGTTCAATCGGTTAGCTCTCGGCATAGGCTTGTATGAGCAGCGCGGGCCAGTCTGGCCAGGGGTTTCGGCTCTATTGGGAGGCTGGTTTCGATTGAAAAAATAAATTCATCTGGGAAATTTCCTACCGCTCAGACGGAAGATTCAAACTACTGGTGCTATATACAGGGGTGAGTGCGATACTGCCCACCCGTAGGATTTCACCCCTCTATATATGACGCAGCGCAAAATTATTCACGTCGACTGTGATTGCTTCTACGCCGCTATCGAGATGCGCGATAACCCGAGCCTGGCGCAAAAACCGCTGGCCGTGGGCGGCTCGGCAGATCGAAGAGGCGTGATCGCGACGTGCAACTACGAAGCGCGGGCGTACGGCGTGCGTTCGGCGATGTCGTCACGCCATGCCTTGAAGCTGTGTCCGGACCTGACCATCGTCAAGCCGCGCATGGATGCTTATAAGGACGCGTCGAAGGAAATCCAGACGATCTTTCGCGACTACACCGACCTCATCGAGCCGCTGTCCTTGGACGAAGCCTACCTGGACGTCTCCGACAGCCCGCACTTTGGCGGCAGTGCAACGCGCATTGCCCAGGACATTCGCAGGCGGGTCTCCAACCAGTTACACATCACCGTCTCTGCCGGCGTGGCCCCGAATAAATTCCTGGCCAAGATCGCCAGCGACTGGAAAAAGCCCAACGGCCTGTTTGTGATCACCCCGGACCAGGTCGAAGACTTCGTCTCGCAGTTGCGTGTGAGCAAGTTGCACGGCGTGGGCAAGGTCACTGCCGATAAACTGGCGCGCCTGGGCATTGAAGACTGCCTGCAACTGCGCGAGTGGAACAAGCTGGCGCTGGTGCGCGACTTCGGCAGTTTTGGCGAACGACTCTGGAGTCTGGCGCGTGGGATCGACGACCGTTTGGTGCAAAACGACAACCGTCGGCAATCGATCAGCGTGGAAAATACCTACGACGCGGATCTGCCTGATCTCTCAAGCTGCCTGGCAAAGCTCCCTGAGCTGATGGAAACCCTGGCGGGGCGCATGGCGCGCATCGACAGCAGTTACCGTGCAGGCAAGCCGTTCGTTAAGGTGAAGTTTCATGACTTTACCCAGACGACCTTGGAGCAGGCTGGGGCGGGGCGGGATCTGGAGAGTTATCAACAACTGATGACCCAGGCGTTTAATCGCGGTGGGAAACCGGTGCGGTTGCTGGGGATTGGGGTGCGATTGCTGGATTTGAGCAATGGCAACGAACAACTGGAGTTCTCCTGGTAGAAACCGGGAGCAAAATGTAGGAGGGGACAAGCCCCTCCCACATTTGGATCTTCACATGGCCTGAGGCTCAGCGTGCTCCAGGGTCTGCCACCAGCCGCCCTGCATCCTTGGTCAGCGCTTGCAGGAACTCCTGCTGCAATTCCGGATCATTGCGGGTCAGTTCGATGAGGCTCTGTTCCAGTTCGCTGGCTTCTTCCTCCAGGCCCAGCTCCGACAGACGCTTGACCCGGTGCACCCACTGGCTCACTTCGTCGTCTTCCAGGTCGTCGTAGATCAGCCCGTGGGCTTCCAGCAGCTTGCCGCGCAAGGTGCTGCTGATTGCCAGGGTCGAGTCCGAATGCACGTCGTCCTGGCCATCTTCCACGCTGATCTTCAAGGTTGTGACGCGGTTCAGGTCCTGTTCGGCGAACGGGCTATCCAACAGGTTCAGGCGCAGGACGCCGTTACGGTCGGTGGTCAGCTCGTGGGTCTTTCTGCCGGCAGTCACCTGCACCGGGCGTTCGCTCCACGGCAGGCTTGAATACTCCACGCGCTTGTCACGCTGGACTTCATCGATGCCCGCGAGGTTCTGTTGCGCACGGCCATGGGATTGCACGTTCATGAACGGGTTGAGGCCGTCCACGCCGTAGCTCAGCCAGTCGTGGGTCATGCTGGTAGGCAGGTTGCCGAGGGCGAAGATATTCGCCACGTTGGCGCCTGCGCCGGCCACCAACGCCACCGCACCCAGCGGCAGCTCATAGAGTTTGCGCCAGGGTTGATAGGGCGTGTAGCGGTCGTAACGACGGGTGACTTCGAATTCGGTGACCTCGAAGGTCTTCTGCTCGTGAATGCGAACCCGGCGTTGCGGCAGTTCCAGCACTTTGGGGTCGCCTACATCGATCTGCAGGCTGTGGTCGAGCAACTTACGCTCGACCCGCTCCTCGTGCTCACTGCGTTGCGACATTTGGTTGGCGCAGCCGCTGACCAGCAGGGCGCCGCACAAGGCGGCGCCCCCCAGGGCTCTGGTGTTTCGCTTGAACATGACTTCTCTTGATCTGGTTTTCAGCGACGAATACGCGCCTGAAGGAAAGACAGCACGTCGGCCACCGGCAACGGTTGGGCTTCGGCTTCGGTCCGGCTCTTGTATTCCAGATTGCCATCGGCCAGGCCGCGGTCACTGACCACGATCCGGTGCGGGATGCCAATCAGTTCCATGTCGGCGAACTTGATGCCCGGGCTGGTTTTCTTGTCCCGGTCATCGAGCAGCACTTCAAAACCAGCAGCCGTCAGTTCGGCATACAGTTTGTCGGTGGCTTCGCGTACTTGCTCGGTTTCGTAGCGCAGTGGGACCAGGGCGATCTGGAACGGCGCCAGGGTGTCGCTCCAGATGATGCCTTTCTCGTCGTTGTTCTGCTCGATGGCAGCCGCGACGACGCGGGAAACGCCAATGCCGTAGCAACCCATTTCCAGGGTGATCGGCTTGCCGTTCTCGCCCAGCACTTCGCACTTCATCGCCTTGCTGTACTTGTTACCCAGCTGGAAGATGTGCCCAACTTCAATGCCGCGCTTGATTTCCAGGGTGCCCTTGCCATCCGGGCTTGGGTCGCCGGCGACGACGTTGCGCAGGTCGGCCACGGTCGGAACCGGCAGGTCGCGTTCCCAGTTCACGCCGAAGTAGTGCTTGTCGTCGATGTTCGCGCCAATACCGAAGTCGCTCATCAGTTCGACCGAGCGGTCGATGATGATCGGCAGCGGCAGGTTCAGCGGGCCGAGGGAACCGGCACCGGCGCCAATGGCGTTGCGCAGTTCATCGTCGGTGGCCATGACCAGCGGGCTGGCCACGCCAGGTTGCTGGGCCGCCTTGATTTCGTTGAGTTCGTGGTCGCCACGGATCACCAGGGCGATCAGCTTGCCTTCTTCCTCGGCGCGCACGATCAGGGTCTTGATGGTCTTTTCAATCGGCAGATTGAATTTTTCCACCAGGGCCGCGATGGTCTTGGTCTCTGGCGTATCCACCAGGCGCAGCTCTTCAGCTGGCGCTGGGCGCGAGGTTTCACGCGGCACGGCTTCGGCTTTCTCGATGTTCGCGGCGTAATCGGAAACGTTGCTGAACACGATATCGTCTTCGCCGGATTCGGCCAGTACGTGGAACTCGTGGGAGCCGGCGCCACCGATGGAGCCGTTGTCCGCTTCAACCGGGCGAAACTTCAGGCCCAGGCGCGTGAACACGTTGCAGTAGGCCTGGTGCATGCGGTCGTAGGTGACCTGCAGCGATGCCTGGTCAGCGTGGAACGAATAGGAGTCCTTCATGATGAACTCGCGGCCGCGCATCAAACCGAAGCGTGGGCGGATTTCATCACGGAATTTGGTCTGGATCTGATACAGGTTCAGCGGCAGCTGCTTGTAGCTGCTCAGCTCGTTGCGCATCAGGTCGGTGATGACTTCTTCGTGGGTCGGGCCGGCGCAGAAATCGCGGCCATGACGGTCCTTGAAGCGCAGCAACTCAGGGCCGTACTCTTCCCAGCGCCCGGATTCCTGCCACAGTTCAGCCGGTTGGGTGCTCGGCATCAACACTTCGAGAGAGCCGGCGGCGTTCATTTCTTCACGAACGATGGCTTCGACCTTGCGCATCACCTTCAAGCCCATGGGCAGCCAGGTGTACAGGCCGGAGGCCAGTTTGCGGATCATGCCGGCGCGCAGCATCAGCTGATGGCTGATCACGACCGCGTCGGAAGGCGTTTCTTTCTGTGTGGCGAGCAAATATTGACTGGTACGCATGGTAGGCCGTTGTCGGTTGCTTGGACTTGAAATGACTTGGGATTGTACGGGCGCAAACTGCTGGAGTACAGGCATCAGAATGCAGAGGGACATGTGGGCTAATGTGGGAGGAGCTTGCCCCGATAGCTGTGTGTCAGCCATAGATAAGTTGACTGACACTCTGCAATCGGGGGCAAGCTCCTCCCAGATTGACCTGGTGGTGTCAGTCCTCTGCCGGTGGATTCAACCGAATCCGCCGATTCTCCTGATACCAATGCAGCGCAATCAACACCAGCGTCGGCACCCCCAGCATGCAGGTGATCAGGAAGAAGTTGTGGTAGCCGAACTTCTCCACCATCACCCCCGAATACCCGCCGATCAAGCGTGGCAGCAACAGCATGATCGAGCTGAGCAGCGCATATTGGGTGGCGGAGAACTTGAGGTTGGTGAGACTCGACAGGTAGGCTACAAATGCTGAGGTGGCCAGGCCGGAGCTGAAGTTGTCCAGGGAGATGGTGAAGATCAGCATCTGCAGGTCCGGGCCCTTGTCGGCGAGCATCACGAACAGCAGGTTGGTGCCAGCCGACATCACGCCGCCGATGAACAGGATCGGCAGAATGCCGAAGCGCACGATCAGCAGGCCGCCCATGCCGGCGCCGAGCAGGGTCATGATCAGGCCGAAGATCTTGCTGACCCCGGCAATCTGGTCCTTGGTAAAGCCCTGGTCGATGTAGAACACGTTGGCCATCACGCCCATCACCGTGTCGGACATGCGATAGGTGGCGATCAGCCCCAGCAGCAGCAGGGCCTGCCAGCGGTAGCGCAGGATAAAGTCGTTGACCGGTGTCAGCACCGGCGCCAGGCCGCGACGGCCCATGGTCGAGAGGCACAGCGCGGTGAGGGTGATATAGAGGATGGCGCGCAGGAACGCGCGGTCTTCCATCAGCAGGTCCCACACGCTGGTGTCGTGGAACACCACGCTGCCGAAGTCGGTGTTGTACAGCTGAGTGAACATGGCGGGCACGGACACCAGCAGCACGATCAGCACAAACACCGACATCAGTTGATGCATGAAGCTGTAGCGTCCGGCCTGCAACTGGGTGCGCAATGGCACATTCGGTTCGCGCATGAACAGGGTGGTCAGCAGCGCCGGGACCATCAGCACGCCGAACAGCACATAGGTGCCGGTCCAGGCCGAGTGCTTATAGTTGAAACCGGTGGAGCCGAAGCCTTCGGCAAAGAACAGGGCACCCGCCGTGGCCAGCAGCGCGGCGATGCGGTAGCCGGACATATAGCTGGCGGCGAGTGCGGCCTGGCGGCTGTCGTCGGCGATTTCCAGGCGATAGGCGTCGACCGCGATGTCCTGTGTGGCGGAAGCGAAGGCCACGACGACGGCAATGGCTATCAGCCAGGACAGATGTTTCTGCGGGTCGCAAAAGCCCATGCCGATCAATCCAAGGATCACCAGCGACTGAGCCAGTACCAGCCAGGAACGACGCCGCCCGAGTTTGCCGAGCAGCGGCAGGCGCCATTGGTCGAGCAGCGGCGACCAGACCCATTTGAAGGCGTACGCCAGGCCGATCAGGCTCGCATAGCCGATGGTCTCGCGGGCCACACCGGCCTCGCGCAGCCACACCGAAAGCGTCGAGAACACCAACATGTAAGGCAGGCCGGCGGCAAAGCCAAGCAACAACAGTACTAACGTCGAGGGGCTGGCATAGGCAGCGAGCGCGGCGCGCCAGGTTTTACGGGGCATGGGCTGGAGTCTGCCTCAGGTTTGCGGAAACAAAGCGCGCACTCTAACCGCTGTGCTCTACCGGGCGCCAGCCATGGCGCTGAATATCCACGCGATTGTTGCGCACACTAACGCCCTCTTCGCGCAACCGCGCGCGCTGCTCGTCCCCCGAAGCGCTGCCCTCCGGCAGACTTATCCGACCGCCGGCGCCCAACACGCGGTGCCAGGGCAACGTGGTGCCCTCGGGCAGTTGGCTCAGGGTGCGTCCCACCCAGCGGGCGGCGCGTCCCAGCCCGGCCAGTTGCGCCAGTTCGCCGTAGCTCACCACGCAGCCGGCGGGGACTTGTGCCAATGTCAGGTACAACGCGGTACGGCGCATCTGGGCAGGGCTTTGCGGGGAGTCGGCAGATGGGGTCACTGGAGGGCTATCCGTTGAAATCGTCGGCATATCTGTAAGAAACATCTGTAAACATGGCGATGAGAATTGAACTCAACATAAATCCTTGAGTCAGTCCTAGCTATCTAACACGATAATCGCCCCTTTTCGCCAACCTTGAGCTCCCTATCCGCTTATGTTGTCCAGAACCCTGCTGTGCCTCGCTGTCCTCAGTGCCTCCACGCCCTTGCTCGCCGACACAGTCTGGTTGAAAAACGGTGACCGCCTGACCGGCAAGATCAAGGTCTTCGACGGGGGCAAATTGCTGATCCAGACGGACTATGCAGGCGCCATCCCGGTGGACTGGAAACAGGTCAAGACCTTGGAAAGTGACCAGGAGCTGCTGGTCAAGCAGGACGCCTACACCGGCGAGAAGGCCAAGTCCCTGCAGGCCGCGGACGATGGCAAGGTGGTGTTGGCCAATGGCGAGGCGCCCAAGACGGTCGAGCTGGCCAGCATCCAGCAGATCATCAAGCCCAAGCCTGTGATCGAAGACCTGGTGTGGAAGGGCAACGTCGACCTGGCGCTGGACTACAAGCGTGCCGAGAACGATACCAACGACTACGACATCGACTTCAAGACCACCGCGCGCCATGGCCAGTGGCGCCATACCGGCCAAGGCGAGTACAACCGCGAGTTCCAGGACGACGTGACCACCACCGACAACTGGGCCTTGGAGTACGACCTGGACCGTTTCCTCACCGAACACTGGTTCTGGCAGGGCCGTTTAACCTACAAGCGCGACAAGGTTGAAGACCTGGCCCGACAACGCACGGTCGGTACTGGCCCGGGCTATCAGTTCTGGGACGACGAACTGGGGGCATTCTCCCTCGGCTCGCTGGTCAATCGCACCGACTATGAATATGCCGAGGGCGGCAAAGACAACTTCTACTCGGTGGCCATGAAGTGGAATTACAACCGCTACCTAGTCGGTAAGACGGTCGAGTTCTTCACCAATGGCGAACTGGGCCGGCCCATCGACGGGCCAGTCGATTACTCCCTCGATGCAGAAATGGGCCTGCGTTACAAAGTCACCGAGTGGGCGTCCCTCAACCTCAAGGCCGAGCGCGACATTATCAGCGGCGACTCCGAGAGCAGTTTGAGCAAGACCCGCTACACCGCCGGGTTCGGCGTGGCCTGGTAACACAGAGCCCCTGGCAACCAGCGCGTATATTGATTACCTTGTGTTGAGATCCATTCCCATATGCTATGGGCAGTCGAACACCCGAGGAGTCATACGTTGAGCACACAGGTTGCCAAGAACGCCAGAGCGCTGCTGCTCAAGGAATACCGTGGGGCGCTCTCCACATTGTCCAAGGCCATGCCTGGCTTTCCGTTCGGCTCGGTCGTGCCGTACTGCCTGGACGAGCAGGGTCGCCCACTGATCCTGATCAGCCGCATTGCCCAGCACACCCACAACCTGCAAAAAGACCCCAAATGCTCGCTGCTGGTCGGCGAGCGTGAGGCAGACGATGTGCAAGCCGTGGGCCGCCTGACCTATCTGGCCGAAGCCGAGAAGCTGGAGGAGGGCGCTGCCATTGAAGCGGCGGCCGAGCGCTATTACCGCTACTTCCCGGATTCGGCCAACTACCACAAGGCCCACGATTTCGACTTCTGGGTGCTCAAGCCAGTCCGCCACCGCTATATCGGCGGCTTTGGCGCGATTCATTGGGTCGACCAACTGACGCTGGCCAACCCGTTCGCGGGCAAGGCCGAGCGCAGCATGATCGAACACATGAACAGCGATCACACCAAGGCCATCGCCCATTACGTCGACCTGGCCGGCTTGCCGACCTTTGAACCGGCGCAACTGGCCGGCATCGACAGTGAAGGCATGCACCTGCGTATCGGCCAATCCCTGTATTGGTTGCCGTTTGCCGATTCTTGCAACACGCCGACACAAGTGCGCGAGGCCCTGGTTTCATTGGCCCACGCCGAGGCCTGGCCGAAAAAAGCCGTGGCTGACGCTTGAATTCACGAAACGGCGACGTCATCTAAGGTGGACTGGCAAGGCATTCTTGCGTTGAGGAACCATTTGATGCGCCCTTTTTTATTGCTCTTTCTGCTGTTCCCGGTGTTGGAGCTGTTCGTATTCGTTCAAGTCAGCAGTGCGATCGGGTTTTTCCCGGCCCTGTTGCTGATTATTCTCGGCTCGATGCTCGGCGTCCTGGTGCTGCGTGTCGCCGGCCTGGCCACGGCGCTGCGTGCCCGTGAAAGCCTGAATCGCGGCGAATTGCCGGCCCAGACCATGCTTGAAGGGCTGATGATGGCCCTGGCGGGTGGCTTGTTGATCCTGCCGGGTTTCGTCAGCGATGTGATCGGGCTGTTCCTGCTGCTGCCGTTCACCCGCAAGCTGTTGGCGGGCAAGATGCGCCAGCGCGCCGAAGAGGCGGCGGTTCGCCAGCGAGCGTTCGCCGACGACCTGCAACCCCGTGGTGGGCCGGCTCCGCGCCAGCCGTTGGGGCGTGAAGGTGACGTGATCGAAGGTGAATTCGAGCACCGCGACAGCAAATAATCGCTTTATTGGCACGGCACCTTCGGGCGCCGTGTTGCTTTTACCGCTTGGCAACTGCAAAAAAATTCCGCCAAGCGCCCTTGTAATAAGCTTATGCGCCCTTATGTAACGGTCACCGCAAGGTTTCTGGTGGCGACACCAGACAGACTTCCGCGTCTTGCTTGGCGAGGCGCGACCGGCACCGCCGGATAACAACCTGCCGGTACTGACACCGGCCGATGAAAAACACAATTAGGAGAGATCGACAATGAGCAAGCTTCGTCCTCTGCACGACCGCGTCGTAATCCGTCGCAGCGAAGAAGAAAAGAAAACCGCTGGCGGTATCGTTCTGCCAGGTTCGGCTGCTGAAAAAGCCAACCATGGTGTGATCGTCGCTGCAGGCCCAGGCAAGACTCTGGAAAACGGTGATGTACGTGCGCTGGCCGTTAAAGTCGGTGACAAGGTTGTATTCGGCCCTTACTCCGGCAGCAACACTGTGAAAGTCGACGGCGAAGACCTGCTGGTTATGGCTGAGAACGAGATTCTCGCCGTACTGGAAGACTGATTTCCCCGCTCATTTTCCCGTTACTACAAAGTATTTAAGGAATATCGATCATGGCTGCTAAAGAAGTTAAATTCGGCGATTCCGCCCGTAAAAAAATGCTCACCGGTGTCAACATCCTGGCTGACGCAGTAAAAGCGACCCTGGGCCCAAAAGGCCGTAACGTGATCATCGAGAAGAGCTTCGGCGCTCCGACCATCACCAAGGACGGCGTTTCCGTAGCAAAAGAAATCGAACTGGAAGACCGTTTCGAAAACATGGGCGCGCAGCTGGTCAAAGACGTTGCCTCCCGTGCCAACGATGACGCAGGCGACGGCACCACCACCGCTACCGTTCTGGCTCAGTCGATCGTCAACGAAGGCCTGAAAGCCGTCGCTGCCGGCATGAACCCGATGGACCTCAAGCGCGGCATCGACAAGGCGACCATCGCCGTTGTTGCCGAGCTGAAAAACCTGTCCAAGCCATGCGCTGACACCAAGGCTATCGCTCAGGTAGGCACCATCTCCGCCAACTCCGACAGCTCCATCGGCGACATCATTGCCGAAGCCATGGAAAAAGTCGGTAAAGAAGGCGTGATCACCGTTGAAGAAGGCACTGGCCTGGAAAACGAACTGTCGGTTGTAGAAGGCATGCAGTTCGACCGTGGCTACCTGTCCCCGTACTTCGTCAACAAACCAGAAACCATGGTTGCCGAGCTGGAAAGCCCGCTGATCCTGCTGGTCGACAAAAAAATCTCGAACATCCGCGAAATGCTGCCAGTGCTGGAAGCCGTTGCCAAAGCCGGCCGCCCACTGCTGATCGTTTCCGAAGACGTTGAAGGCGAAGCCCTGGCGACGCTGGTTGTGAACAACATGCGTGGCATCGTCAAGGTTGCAGCCGTCAAGGCTCCAGGCTTTGGCGATCGTCGCAAGGCCATGCTGCAGGACATCGCAGTCCTGACCGGCGGTACCGTTATCTCCGAAGAGATCGGCCTGAGCCTGGAAAGCGCCACCCTGGAAAACCTGGGTAGCGCCAAGCGCGTGACCATCTCCAAGGAAAACACCATCATCGTTGACGGTGCTGGCGTTGACGGCGACATCCAGTCCCGCATCACTCAGATCCGCGCCCAGGTTGCCGAGACTTCCTCGGACTACGACCGTGAAAAACTGCAAGAGCGTCTGGCCAAGCTGTCCGGCGGCGTAGCAGTGATCAAGGTTGGCGCTGGTTCCGAAGTTGAAATGAAAGAGAAAAAGGCCCGCGTTGAAGACGCCCTGCACGCAACCCGTGCAGCCGTTGAAGAAGGCGTGGTACCTGGCGGTGGCGTTGCACTGATCCGTGCTCTGGAAGCCCTGGTCGACCTCAAAGGCGACAACGCTGACCAGAACGTCGGTATCGCTGTTCTGCGTCGCGCCGTTGAATCCCCACTGCGCCAGATCGCTTCCAACAGCGGCGACGAGCCAAGTGTTGTGGTCAACGAAGTGAAGAACGGCAAAGGTAACTACGGTTACAACGCTGCAACCAGCGAATACGGCGACATGGTCGAAATGGGCATCCTGGATCCAACCAAGGTGACTCGTTCGGCCCTGCAGGCAGCCGCTTCGATTGCTGGTCTGTTGCTGACCACCGAAGTTGCGATTGCTGACAAGCCGAAGGCTGAAGGCGCTGGCGGCGGTATGCCAGACATGGGCGGCATGGGTGGCATGGGCGGCATGATGTAAGCCAGCCTTACCCGGCTAACCAAAAAGCCCCGCCTGCAGTGATGCAGGCGGGGCTTTTTAATGCACGGTTTTTGAGGCGTGACGATGCATCAGCCTGACAGGCTTTGTGTGGGCGGCGGGTGAAGTGATAGTGAAAAACGTGTGAAGCCCATCAATCGGTTGAAAATACTTATAGAGTCGTTCTCGCGCCCTAGTCGTGAGCCACACTTGGCCTTAAGCTGCGCGAGCCAACACGGCCGTTACCGCGTACGGAGACACTGCCCATGCGAATTTTATTGGTTGAAGACAACCGCGATATTCTGGCCAACCTGGCGGATTACCTGGGGCTCAAGGGCTACACCGTGGATTGTGCGCAGGACGGTCTGTCGGGCCTGCACCTGGCGGCCACCGAGCACTACGACTTGATCGTGCTCGACATCATGCTGCCCGGGATCGACGGTTACACCCTGTGCAAGCGCCTGCGCGAAGACGCACGCCGCGACACGCCGGTGATCATGCTCACCGCTCGTGACCAATTGGATGACCGGCTGCAGGGTTTCAAGTCCGGCGCGGATGATTACCTGCTCAAGCCGTTTGCCCTGTCGGAACTGGCCGCACGCATCGAAGCGGTGCTGCGCCGTGCCCAAGGCGGCGGACGCCGTGCCCTGCAAGTGGCCGACCTGAACTACGACCTCGATACCCTGGAAGTCACCCGCGAAGGGCGTCTGCTCAAGCTCAACCCGGTCGGTCTCAAACTGCTGGCGGTGCTGATGCAGAAGAGCCCTCACGTGCTGCGCCGCGAAGTGCTTGAAGAAGCGCTGTGGGGCGACGACTGCCCGGACAGCGACAGCTTGCGCAGCCACGTCCACCAATTGCGCCAAGTGATCGATAAACCTTTCGCCAAGCCGTTGCTGCAAACGGTGCACGGCGTCGGTTATCGCCTGGCCGAGGGTCGTGATGGAGTTTAAGCAAAGCCTTGCCCAACGGATCATCATCGCCTTTGCCCTGATGAGCGCGTTGGTGGCGGGGGCCTTCGCCATGGGCATTGTCGCCACTGTGCACCTGGTGGAAGAAAAGCTGATCTCGGCAGGCCTGGGCGGCGATTTACAGCGCCTGCTGCTGATGGACAGCGTCGAGGACTGGAACCACCGGCCCGAACCGGACCAACTGTTCTATTTCAGCGGCGGTCCCGGCGATTTCGAGTTGCCCAAGGACCTGCGACATTTGGAACCGGGCTTTCACGAAGTATTTCGTGAGTCGCTGTCCTACCACGCGATGGTCGAAGTGATCGACGGTCGGCGTTATGTACTGTTGCAAGACCAAAGTGATTTCGAAGAACGTGAGCGCGTGCTGTTTGCCGTGGTGTTGGTGGGCTTCGTGCTCAGCCTCGCGCTGGCAGTGTTCCTCGGTTGGGTACTGGCGCGCAAAGTGATGGCGCCGGTGGTACGCCTGGCGCGCCAAGTGCGACATCGCGACCAGCTGCTGGGCCTGGCACCGCCCCTGGCGCCGGACTACGCGGCCGATGAAGTGGGTGAGTTGGCCGTGGCCTTCGACGCCACCTTGGGGCGGCTGCGGCAGGCGCTGTCCCGTGAGCAAATGTTCACCAGCGACGTGAGTCACGAATTGCGCACGCCCTTGATGGTCTTGGCCAGCTCCTGCGAGCTGCTGCTGGAAAACCCGGCCATCGACCAGCGCGGGCGTAATCAGGTGCTGCGTATTGCTCGGGCCTGTGAAGAGATGCGTGAGCTGGTGCAGACCTTCCTGATGCTGGCCCGCGCCCAGCATAACGATGCGGCCGTGTCGCCTCAGGTCACCCTGGCGCAAGTGGCGGACGACCTGCTCGGCATCTGGCGTGAGCAAATCGAGCGCAAGGGCCTGGAACTGATCTATCAGCCGGGCAACCCGCTGGACACGCACTACAACACTACCTTCCTGCATGCGGTAATGGGCAACCTGTTGCGCAATGCCTTGCACTACACCGAGCACGGCTTTATCCGGCTCACGCTCGAACCCAGTGGTTTTGTGGTGGAGGACTCGGGGGTCGGCATTCCCGAAGACAAGCGCGAAGCGATGTTCGAGCCGTTTGTACGCGGCAGCGAAAAGCGCGGTGAAGGTCTTGGGCTGGGTTTGTCACTGGTCCAGCGCATCTGCGAGAACCAGGGCTGGACCGTCAGCCTCAGCACGATGGAGCCTAATGGCTGTCGCTTTCATGTCGAGTTGAGTCAGGTCAAGGCCTGACCGCTCACCCTGCCGCTATCCTGCCAGACATCCCCGTCATTCGGCGAAGATGGCCCCATGCGACTGAATGTGTCTGTAAAGTCTTGAAATGTATGCTATTGGACAGGACAAGTTTTTCACACACGGTTGACCTGTTGATCACAGTTCGATGCTTAAGGTTGTAGGCATCAGTAACTGGAGATCAGTGATGTCTAACCCCATCAAGCTCGAATTTTCCGAAAAGTACGACGACGAACACGCTCACGAATATTTGCTCAAGCACCAGGACAGCCTGGCGCGCCGCTTGTCCCACAAACGCGACGAGCAATTGGCCCGTGGTGCCCTGGCAATGGCCGGCGAGCCTGGCCTAGTGCTGGACCTGCCGTGCGGTGCCGGGCGTTTCTGGCCGCTGCTGGCGGAGAAACCCAACCGCGTGATCATCGGCGCCGACAATTCGGCGTCGATGTTGAAAGTTGCCACCGTCGCCCAACCGGCGGATGTGGTGAAACGGGTACGGCCTTTGCAGACATCTGCCTTTGCTATCGATTTGCCGGATAACTCGGTCGACAGCATTTTCTGTATGCGCCTGCTGCACCACATTGGTGATCCGGCGCACCGGTTGGCGATATTGCGGGAATTTCAGCGGGTTACCCGGGACAGCGTGATCATTTCGCTGTGGGTTGATGGCAACTTCAAGGCTTGGAAGCGCAAGCGCCTTGAAGGTCAGCGCCGCAAGAACGCTGGGCAAGAAGGTTACCAAAACAGATTTGTGTTACCGGCTGCTACTGTTGAATCAGAGTTTGAGGAGGCCGGTTTTCGCGTTCAGGAATCTCTGGACTTCATACCGCTGTACGCCATGTGGCGAGTGTATGTATTGCGCAAGAGGTAACAGAATGGCAGTTGAGTGCGTAGCAGGCAGTCACGTAGCTCCCGAAGAAAGGTTTGATTATTTCTGGCGCCAGCAGGGCGAATGGGTCGAGGAACCTAATCGTCGGCGCGGCGGTGAAAGCGGTGTGCAACGCGTGATAAGTGCCAACGGCCGCTTGCTCTACAGCAAGCGCCAGACCGGCCACATCTACCGCAGTTGGCTACACCCGTTCGGCCGCCCGACTGTGCTGCGTGAGCGCGATGCCCTCAAAGGCCTGCGCCTGCTGGATGTGCGGGTACCAGAGCTGGTGTTCTGTGGGGCACGCCGCGATGCCGAGCACCATTGGACGGCGTTGCTGGTGACCGCCGCGCTCGATGGTTTCGAGGAAATCGAAAATTGGTACGCCGGTGGTGGTCGTGCACGCCATGGCGAGCTGATGCATGAACACATGCTCAAGGAATTGGCTAACACCCTTGCGCGTATGCACAAGGGGCGCTGGCAGCACGGGTGCCTCTACATCAAGCATATTTTTGTGCGGGTGACCGGTGAAGGCGACTCGGCCAGTGTAGAAGTGGCACTGCTGGATTTCGAGAAGTGTCGCCAGCGTCTGACCGCTCATCAGGCGGCCTCCCATGACATGCGGCAACTGCGCCGCCATTCGTCGTGGAATGATAGCGATTGGGGAAAACTCAGCTACTTTTACGAGACGGCGTTTGGCAGCGCTATCAAGGGTTTAACCAAATGAAGTTAGAAATAGCACGAGGTGTGTTCCTGCTGGGGGCGTTGGGCGTTGCGGCCCTGGCCCTGGCTGCCTGGGAACAGCCTCGCACACAGATACTCAATGCAACGCAGGAGGGTGCACAGTGCTTATTGCCGCGCGTCGCCAAGGCGAGCATGGCGGCCAAGCCTGATCACGAACTGCTGCTGTTTATGTTTGGCATGTCTCAAGGGATGAGGCCGCAGAGTTGAAACGAGTGAAAGCACCTGAAAAGGGCCTTGCGATGCGAGGCCCTTTTTTTTGCATCAGCGCTTATCCGGCTTGGCCAGCAGCGTATAAACGCAGGGCAGCACAAACAGCGTAAACAACGTGCCGATCGACATCCCCGTCGCAATCACCATCCCGATATCAAACCGACTGACCGCACCGGCCCCGGTTGCGAAAATCAGTGGCACCATCCCAAACACCATCGCTGCCGTGGTCATCAGCACGGGGCGCAGGCGAATCGACGCCGCTTCCTCCACGGCTTGGCGTGGCGTGAGGCCCTTGTCCTTGCGCAGTTGGTTGGCAAATTCGACGATCAGAATGCCGTGCTTGCTGATCAAGCCGATCAGCGTCACCAGGCCCACCTGGGTATAGATGTTCATGCTCGACCAGCCCAGGAACAGTGGAATTAAAGCCCCGCAGATCGACAGCGGCACCGTCACCAGGATCACCAGCGGGTCACGGAAGCTTTCGAACTGCGCCGCCAGCACCAGGAAGATAATCGCCAGGGCCAGGCCAAAGGTCACCCACAGCGCCGAGCCTTCCTGGATAAATTGGCGGGACGCGCCGCTGTAGTCGAAGGCGTAACCCGGTGGGGTTTCCTCAAGGGCGATCTGGCGCACGGTGTCGATGGCTTCGCCCATGCTCACAATCGGAAAGCCCGAGATCAGTGCCGAGTTGAGCTGCTGGAACTGGTTCAACTGGCGAGGGCGGGCGCGGTCGGTGAGGGTGATCAGGGTCGACAGCGGCAACAGTTCACCCTGGGCGTTTTTCACGTAGTAGTTGTTCAGCCAGTCGGGGTTGTCACGGTAGGCGCGTTCGACCTGGGCGATCACCTTGTAACTGCGCCCATCGAGGGTAAAACGGTTGATTTGCGCCTCTGCCAGCAGGGTTGCCAGGGTGCCGCCCAGGTCTTGCATCGACACGCCCATCTGCGCCGCCTTGGCCCGGTCGATATCCACCACCACTTCCGGTTTGTCGAACGCCAGGTCGATGTCGACAAAGGCGAACTTGCCCGACTCCATCGCGCGTTTTTTCACGCGGTTGGCCACTTCCAGCAACGAGGCATAGTCATTCGCCGTGTTGATCACAAAGCCGAACGGCAAGCCTTCACCCGTGCCCGGCAGGGACGGCAGGTTGAAGCCGAACACTTGCAGGCCGGGAATCTGTTCCAGGCGCTGTTGCACCTCGGGCAGGATTTGCATCTGGGTGCGCTCGCGCTCGTTCCACGGCTTGAGCAGGAAACCGCCAATGCCCGACTGCACACCGTTGAAACCGTTGATCTGGAACGAGGAGTAATACTCTGGGAACGTCTTGAAAATCTCGATGAACTCATCGGTGTAGGTATTCAGGTAGTCCAGGTTGGTCGGCTGCGGCGCGCTGGCCATCATGAAGATGATGCCCTGGTCTTCGTCCGGGGCCAGTTGCGACTGGGTGAACTTGAGGAACACCGGGATCAGGCACAGCACGATCAACGCAAACACGATCACCACCGGCCGCGTGTTCAGGGTGCCGTGCAGCATGCGTTGATAGCGACGCTTGAGGCTGTCGAAAATCCGGTCCAGGCGATGGGCCAGGCCACTGGGGTTTTCATCGTGGCGCAGCAGCAACGCGCACATCATCGGTGACAGGGTCAGCGCGACGATGCCGGAGATGATCACCGCGCCGGCCAGGGTCAGGGCAAACTCCTTGAACAACGCCCCGGTCAGCCCTTCGAGAAAACCAATCGGCGCATACACCGCGGCCAGGGTGATGGTCATGGACACCACCGGCAGGGCAATTTCCCGCGCACCTTCTAGCGCCGCATCCAGTGGCGTCTTGCCTTCCTCGATATGCCGGTGGATGTTTTCCACCACCACGATGGCATCGTCCACCACCAGGCCGATGGCCAACACCATCGCCAGCAGCGTCAACAGGTTGATCGAATAGCCCATCAACTGCATGAAAAACAACACACCGATCATCGACAGCGGGATGGTAATCACCGGAATCACCACCGAGCGCAGCGCGCCGAGAAACAGGAACACCACCACGATCACGATCAGCACCGCTTCAAACAGGGTCTTGACCACCTCGTTGATGGAGGCCTGGATAAACAGCGTGGCGTCGTAGGCAATTTCCGCCTTGAGGGTCGGCGGTAACTGGGCTTCCAGCGCCGGCATGATCTTGCGTACTTCCTTGATCACCTCCAGCGGGTTGGCGCTGGGGGTGGCCTTGATGCCGATGTACACCGAGGGCGTGCCGCCAAACGAGCTGATGGCGTTGTAATTTTCCGCGCCCATTTCCACGCGGGCCACATCGCGCAGCAGCACGCGGCTGTCGCCGTCGGTTTTTACTGCGATGGCGCCAAAGGTTTCAGCGGACTTGAGGTCGGTGTTGGCGTTGATGCTGGTGACCACGAACTCGCCCTTCACCTCGCCGGCGGCAGACAGGAAGTTGTAGCGGCGCACGGCGTCGGTGATATCGCTGGCGCTGAGACCAAAACCGGCGAGCTTCACCGGGTCGAGCCAGATGCGCATGGCGAACACCTGGTTGCCGAGGATCTCCGCTTCGGCCATGCCGGGCAGAGTTGCGAGTTTAGGTTGGATGACCCGCGACAAGTAGTCGGTGATCTGCGGGTTGCTCAATTGCTGGCTGGAAAAACTGATGTACATCAGCGCCGAGGCGTCGGCGGCCTCTTTGCTCAATACCGGGTCTTCGGCGTCTTGCGGCAGCTTGTTCTTGACCTCGTTGGCCTTGGCCAGCAACTCGGTAAACAGGCGGTCGCTGTTGGCGCCGATGCGCGCATAGATTGAAATCACCGAGAAGTTCTGGCGACTCACCGAGGTCATGTAGTCGATACCCTCGGCGCTGGCCAGGCTTTGTTGCAGTGGCTGGGTGATATAGCCCTGGATGGTCTCGGCGTTCGCGCCGGGGTAGGCGGTAGTTACCGTGATCAGAGCGTTTTCCATGCTCGGGTATTGGCGCAGCGGCAACTTGCTGTAGGCCTGCAAGCCCAGCAGTACGATCAGCAGGCTGACCACCATGGCCAGCACCGGACGGCGGATAAAGGCGTCTGTGAACTTCATGTTCAATGCTCTGCCGGCAGGTTTTTGTCCGGGCTGATGGCAATGGGCGTGCCGTTGTCCAGTTTCAACTGGCCGGCGCTGACCACTTGCTCACCGGCTTTCAAGCCCTTGCCCACCAGCACCAGGCCGCCACGCCGCTCGCCGGTCTCGACAAAGCGGCGCTCGGCGATCAGCAGCGGCTGGCCATTGGTGTCCTTTTCCACGGTACCGCTGTCGTTCTTCTTCTCGGCCACGGCGTACACCGAGTTGCCGTAGAGGGTGTAGGTAATTGCGCTTTCCGGCACGACGATCTGTGCGGTGGGGTTGGGCAGCAAGATATCCAGGCTGGTGAACATGCCGGGCAGCAGTTTGTTGTCCGGGTTGGCCAGCGTGGCGCGCACCAGCACATTGCGGGTGCTGTCCTCGACCTTGGGGTTGATCGCGCTGATGCGGCCGGGAAATGCCTGGCCGGGGTAGGCTGAGACTTGCACTTGCACGCTTTGGCCGATGGCGACCTTGGGCACCGCGTGTTCGGGGATATAGAAGTCGACGTAGAGGCTGCTGATGTCCTGCAAGGTAGCGATCACCGTGCCGCTGGCCAGGTAGTCGCCCACGTCCACCTGGCGAATGCCGATGGTGCCGCTGAACGGCGCGACGATGTGCTTCTTGGCCAGGGACGCCTTGAGTTGATTGACCGTCGCTTTGTTCTTTTGCAGTTGCGCCGAAAGACGGTCGAACTCGCCTTTGGAAATCGCCTGGCTGCCCACCAATTGGCTGCCGCGTCCGTAATCGAGCTGGGCCAGGCCCAGGTCGGCCTGGGCGGTTTCCAGCAGCGCGCTTTCCACCGCACTGTCCAGTTGCACCAAGGCTTGCCCGGCCTTGACCTTCTGCCCGGACTCGAACTGCACGTCCTTGACCGTCCCGGCAATCTCCAGGCTCAGGTTCACACCTTGCAAGGCCTTGAGCGTGCCCACCGATGGCAGGCGTTGCTGCCACGGCTGCTCGACGGCGGTCGCGACGGCCACGCTCACGGGTGGTTTGGGTTTGGAAAAGACCTGGATCTGCTGATAGATGGAAAAGGCTTTATAGCCCGCCAGCAGCAGCACGATTAACAGAGCGACACCCAACATGATCAGCATGCGACGGCGCAGCATATTCCGCTTCCTTGGAAGAACTGAGACAGACGAAAACACACAAGCTCGAAACATTACTCCGAGTGTTGAAGGGATTCTAGCTGGTAGTCCTGACAGGTCAGAGCGAGGGAGACCGTTCCTACACACTATGTGGGAACGGCCTTCAGTCAGATCAGATGAAGATGGTTATCCCAGAGCCCCGCCGGCAATTCCAACGGTTTTGCTACCAGCTGTTTCTGGCGGCAATCGTAGAAACGGCAACGGCCCTGGCCTGATGTGACGACAAACCCATCCGCCACCGCACCGACGCCGGCGCAATCCGGCAACGGCCCATCCAGGCGCAGTTCGCCGCTGTCCATGTCCCAGATGAAGAAGCGATTGCCACGCGGCGCTGTCAAGGCAACCAGGCGTAACTCGCTGTGCACCGCGACGCTGGCGGTGTAGTGCCCCATCGCCTGTAACTGTTCATCGCCCACCGCAAACGCCACGAACGGCTGCCCCGGCCGCTTGATCGCCAGCAACTCGGAACGCTCCTGGGACGGCCCCATGAACTGCTGGCCGGTGAGGATGGTGCCATCGCTGGCGATGCCCATGTGGCGCACGCTGTTCATCTGCTGGGCGAGGGTTTCCTTGCTGATCAAGGTGCCGTCACGCTGCATCAGTACCAGGCTCGGCTCCATAGCGTTGAGGTTCATCTCCACACGGCTTTCGGCTTCGGTGCGAATGCCGCCGTTGGCCACGATCAACGTCTCGCCGTCGGGCATCCACGACACCTGGTGTGGGCCGATGCCGTGGGTGGATATTTCGCCGCTGTGCACCAGCCGCTCGCCTTCGAACTTGTACACACCGAGCAAGCCACGGCCGGGGTCGGACGTGTCGTTCTCGGTGGCGTACAGCCAGTCGCCGCTCTTGTGAATCACCGCATGCCCATAAAAGTGGCGGTAGGGCAGGGAGGTGATGGTTTGCAGCAACGCGCCATCACGCAGGTCGATCAGGTAACTCTCGGTGCCCGGGCGACGGGCGACGAACAGCGCAATCGGCAGGGTCGGGTGGTTGATGATGTCGTGGCAGCGTTGGCCGACCTGGGTCGCAAAGACCTGCTTGCCATCCAGGTGATAACCCACGGCGTAGTGCTTGCCGTCTGCATCATCGCGCGCCGACAGCAGCAGCGGGCCCTTGTCTTTTTGCTTGAACAGCGTCCAGCCACCCAGCGTGAGTGCGCTGAGCAGCACGCTGCCAACCGCCAAAGCCTGTCGCCTGAGCATCATCAGTCACCGTCGTTGGCGTTAAAGCCCAGTTGGATGCCCAGCGCCTTGGCCAGTTCGCCTTCGTGCAGACGGTGGACCACGTTGAGGCTGTCGTAGATGTCGTTGAGTTGCTGGCGCCCGGCGTCATCGTTCAACAGTTCGTTGAGGGTGCGCTGGTTGCTGGCGAACAGCTTCAGGGACGCGGCGTAGGCGGCGTCGATCTTGTCGGCCAATGGCTTCTGATCCGCCGGCAACAGGCCACGCAGGCCTTTGTTGTCGACGCCGACCCACACGGTCTGGGCCGCAGCGAGGCTGGCTTCCAGGCTTTGCAGGGACGACTGGCTGCGCCACGCATCGGCCTGGAACGGCTGCGGGATGCCCTTGGTCTGGCGCCCCATCGGCGTGCCGAGTTTTTTCTTCAGGCTGTCCAGGGCGGTCACTTGGACGCGCAGCAGGTCGGCGATGGCTTCGTGAGAATCGGCGTAGCGCTGGTTCGGAAACTTGGTCATCTGCGCCAACATGCCGTCGGTGCTGTTCCAGCTCGCCAGGATTTCTTCGGCGAGGGCTTTCTGACGGTCGCCGATGGCTACCAGCAGTGGGCAGTAACGGGCTTTGTTCCCATCCTCGGCGATGTCGGTCTTGGCGTCGTAGAGGATGTATTCGTAGGCCGACAGGCCTTGCACTACCACGCTGGACTTGGCCAGGGCGGCACCGTCGATCTGCGGCTGGCTGGTGACCAGTTGCTCGACCTGACGACCCACCAGGTTTTTCTTGTCCGGCCAGAACTGCACCTGCCATGCGCGGTTGCCCTCGGCCAGCGGGCCGATCAGCAGCGGTTGCAACTCGGCCCAGGCTTTTTGCGCGTGGAGGAAGTCGGCGCGGGCGGTGTCCAGGTTCTCTTTACCCTGGCAGTAGGCGAGGGCGCTGACGGCCAACTGACGGTCGGCTTCGACCCAGCGGCTGTAGGTCGGCAGGATCACTTGTTTGGCGATGGCCGCCGAGGTCACGGCTTGCGGGTCTTGTGGCGAGCAGGCGCCCAGGGCGAGGGCGGCCAGGCTGGTGAACAACAACTTGGGACGGAACATGTCGAGCTCCCTTCTGTAAGTGGGGCGAAGCTTATAAAGAATTCAGGAACGCCAGCAACGCAGCGCGCTGTTCGGCATTAAAGGACAACACATGCTGCTGCGCCGCTTGTGCCTCACCGCCATGCCAGAGCACGGCTTCCAGCAGGTTGCGGGCGCGGCCGTCATGCAAGAACTGGGTATGGCCACTCACGGTTTGCGTCAGGCCGATGCCCCACAACGGCGGCGTGCGCCAGTCGCGGCCCCCGGCCTTGAATTCGCTGCGGTTGTCGGCCAGGCCATCGCCCATGTCGTGCAGCAGCAAATCGCTGTAGGGACGGATCACTTGGTTGGCAAGCTCCGGTTCGGCAGCATTTGCGGCGGTGGTAAACGTCGGTTTGTGGCAACCCTGGCAACCGGCCTGGTAGAACAGGTTTTTCCCGGCCAGCACCTGCGGGTCATTGACCGCGCGGCGCACAGGCACGGCAAGGTTGCGGGTGTAGAACAGCACCAGGCGCAGGATGTTATCGCTGACTTCCGGCTCGCCATCGGCGCCATTGCCGTTGGGTGCCTGTTTGCAGGCCACTTGGGCATCTGTGCAGTCATCGAAGGGCCTCAGGGACGTAGTGAGGCCCATATCACCAGAAAATGCGTGAACATTTTGTTGATTGAGGTTGGGTTGCCCGGCTTTCCAGCCAAAACGCCCAAGCACGGTTTTTTGCTGGGCGTCATCCCAGACCTGATTTGGCCGGCCGACGATGGCTTCTTTATCGGCGGTTTTTGCCTCGGTGTTGCGCAGGATGTCTGCGTCACTGATTGCTTCGAGCAGGCCCAGGCCGATCATCGGCGGGGCGATGCGCGCGGAGAACAGGGTGTCGGGGTGCATCGGGCCATAGCCCAGTTGGGTGATCTGCAACTGCGGCTTGCGCAACTCGACGACAGTGCCGTCCTTGAACGTGACGTTTACCGGCGTGTAATGGACTCGCACCTTGCCTTCCGGCACCACGCCCGGCACCGCCATGTCTTGCAGTTGCCCGCCGTAGACGGGCTCGGGTACCACGCCCGCCTGCTCGATGAGCTTGGCGTAGGGGGCCTGCTCCTGGATAGGCAGGGGAATTGACAGGCGCACCAGCATCGACACCGCATTGGCCGCATCCGGCAGTGGCGGGTGGCCACGGCCGTCCTTGATATGGCAGTTCTGGCAGGCGTTGGTGTTGAACAGCGGGCCCAGGCCATCACGGGCGGTGGTGGTAGACGGCGCGATCACCCACGGGCTGCGAAAGAAGCTGTTGCCAACGCTGAAATCCAGGCGTCGGGTCGGCGACAGGTTGGCCGAGGGCAGGGAAAACGCGTTCTGGTCGCGCTTGTTCACCGTCGCCGCGCCGCCCGCCCGTGATTCACCTGGCTCTGCCTTGGTAAACCTGGGGGCGTCATCACACGCGGCCAGGCCCAGGGCCATGCACGCGACGGACAGACGGATAAGCGAACGGAACATCGGGTTTCCCGGACGAAGCTGAAAAATAAGGTCGCAAAGTCTAACAGGGCCAGGGGGAATGAATAAGAGCAATTATCGTTTGGTGGCATCCCGATTCATTCCCGCTAGAATGACTGCACATTTTTTTCTGGAGGTGGCCAATGCAGGCTCTCGACGCTTTGCTCAACCGTGTTTCCGTGCCGCGCCTGTTGGAACCGGCACCGACCCAGGAGCAGCGCGACGTGCTGTTCGCCACCGCCATGCGTGCGCCCGATCACGGCCAACTGCGCCCTTGGCGGTTCCTGACCGTTGAAGGCGCGGCCCGTGAGCAGATGGGTACGCTGCTGGCCGAGGCCGCACGCCTGCAAGACGCCGACGCCCCGCAAGCCGCTATCGACAAGGCCCGGAACGGCCCATTGCGCGCACCGCTGGTGGTGGTGGTGATTGCCCGTCTGCAGGAGCACTTCAAGGTGCCCAAGTCCGAGCAACTGTTGGCCGCGGCTTGTGCGGCCCACGGCATTCTGCTCGCGGCATACGCCCAGGGGATCGGCGCGGTGTGGCGTACTGGCGAATTGTCCTACTCGGCCCATGTGGCCAAAGGCTTGGGGCTGACGGCCGATGAGGAGGTGATTGGCTTCCTCTATTTGGGTACACCGCAGAACCCGCCGCGTACGGCGCCGAAGGAAGATATTGCGGCGTTCGTGCAGGCCTGGACCGGCCTCTAAGCATGTGGGAGGGGGCAAGCCCCCTCCCACATTTGACCGTTGGTGTGTCTTACACCTTGAACTGATCCATGAGTTTCATCTGTTGGCTGGCCAACGCATTGAGTTGGCTGCTGATAGCCGCCGACTCAGTAGCCTGGCCGGTCAGGGTTTCGGTCACGGTGCGGATCGCCGAGACGTTGCGATTGACCTCTTCGGCCACTGCGCTCTGTTGTTCGGCGGCGCTGGCGATTTGCAGGTTCATGTCGCTGATCACCGTCACGGCGTCGCTGATCTTGCCCAAGGCCTGCACGGCCTGATGGATCTGCCCGGCATTGCTCTGGGCCTGGCTTTGGCTTGAATGCATGGTCGCCACCACGCCACGGGTGCCGCTCTGGATGCGTTCGATCACCAGGCGGATTTCCTCCACCGAATCCTGGGTGCGTTTGGCCAGGTTGCGCACTTCATCGGCTACCACCGCAAACCCACGGCCGCTTTCGCCGGCGCGGGCGGCTTCGATCGCGGCGTTGAGCGCCAGCAGGTTGGTCTGCTCGGCGATGCTGCGGATCACTTCCAGCACTGAACCGATCTGCTCGCTGTTGACCGCCAGGGCTTCGACTTCGCCTACGGCTTTGCTGACTTCTTCGGCGAGGGTGGTGATGTCGCGGGTGCTCTGCTCGATGATCGACATGCCTTCACGCGCCGACTGGTCTGCACCGCGTGCCGCGCTGGCGGCATTGGAGGCGCTGTTGGCCACGTCGTGGGCGGTGGCGCTCATTTCGTTGGACGCCGTGGCCACTTGGTCGATTTCGCGGAACTGCACCTGCATGCCTTCGCTGGTCTGGCGGGCAATGGCCGACGACTGATCCGCCGTACCGCGCGCCTCGGTGATGCTTTGCTTGATCTGCGCGATGGTCGGTTGCAGCTTGTCGAGGAAGCGGTTGAACCAGTTCACCAGTTCGCCCAGTTCGTCTTTCTTGGCATACGCCAGCCGCTGGGTGAGGTCGCCGTCGCCGCTGGCGATGTCCTTGAGCATGGCGGCCACGCTGTTGATCGGGCGGGTCACGCCGGTGGCGGTCAGCCAGATCAGCAGCAGGCCGAGCAGCGCTGCGGTAGCCGCCACCAGCAACGCTTTGAGCGTGCCAGCCGCCTGGGCATCGTCGAGCACGGCTTGTAGCTTGACGTTATCGGCCAGCATCACGGCTTTTGGCAGCTTGATCACCACGCCCCAGGATTTGGCATCGCTGATTGGCTTGACCGGGTACACGGCGCGGATGGTGTCGCCCTGTTCGCGGATCATGCGGTTGTCACTGGCCAGCAGTTGCACGATTTCCTTGCCTTCGGCGCCAAGGGTATCGATCAGGTTCTTGCCGACCTTGGCCGGTTCGCCACTGTAGGCGGCGATCAAGCCGGTGCTGGAAAGAATCTCCAGGTGTGCCGCGCCGTTGAACAGGTCTTTCTGCGCCGCATCGGTGGCCGCTTGCAGGGCGGTGAGGGCGATGTCGACACCGACAATGCCAATGACCTTGCCGTCCACGATCAGTGGCAGGGAAATAGTGGTCATCAGCACGGGTTTGCCTGCCACCGTGTCTTCATACGGGTCCAGCAGGCAAGTGCTGCGGGTGTCCCGTGGGCAGGTGTACCAGATGTTGTAGGGCGTACCGCTGAGGTTGAGGGTGGTCTTGGTCAGGTCCTCTTCGACCATGATGGTATTCAGGCCTGCACCACCGGCCCGGCTCCAGTAGCTGGAGAAACGGCCTTTTTCGTTGGACACGCGCGCCTTGTCATCAATGAATTCGCTGTCCTTGCCATCCAGGCCGTTGGGCTCGAACGACAGCCAGATGCCCAGCACCTTGTTGTTGCGTTCGAACGCGGTTTTTACGCTCTGGTTGAGTTCTTCGCGCAGGGCGCCGGCATCCAGGGAGCGCTTGGTCGCGAGGTTGCGCAGGTCTTTGATCTGGTCGGCCAGGGCGGTCAACGCCACCTGGCTGTCGCCGAAGGTTTTCTGCAGTTGCACGGCCTGTTCGGCGGCCTTGGCTTGCAGCAGTTGTTCCACGCTGGCGGTGAGCATGCGCGAGCTTGAATCGCTGACCAACTGATCGTTCTGGTTGGTGTTGTAGATATTGATGCCGACCACCAGCGCTATCACGCCCAGTAGGCAGAGCCCGGAGAGCAGCACGATTTTCAAGCGGATAGAGAGGGTGTCGAACATAGGTTCACTCGCGAATGGACTTGTTGGAATGCACAGCACGGCCAAGTCCATTCAGCGCCATATCCGGAGCATCGGCGCGGTAGGAGGTTTCATGAGAGGGAGGCGATGAGCGGTAGGAAAATTCCTACACGCAGCGTTATACGGGCTGCGCAAGCCGTTCGGGACGTGACCAGATCCACAGGTTGCCCAGGCCCATCCCGGCAATCGCCAGGTAGATCGGCCAGCCATGGTCGAGCATCACCAGCATCAAGATGGCGCACAGCAGCATGCTCACGGTGGCGCTGACTTTGGCTCGACGGGCGATGATCTTGCCGTTGCGCCAGTTGGACAGGATCGGCCCGAACAGGCGGTGGTTTTCCAGCCAGGCACTGAGGCGTGGCGAGCTTTTGGTGGCAGCCCAGGCGGCCAGCAGGATGAATTCGGTGGTGGGCAAACCTGGTATGACAATCGCCACCAGTCCGATGCCCAGGCTGACATAGGCCAGTAGGCCGAACAGGATCTGCGCGATTTTCGAGGTGGATTGGGGTTTGCCGGTCATGGTGAAGCTTTTCTGGGGGAAAGGTTTACAAAAAAGTCCGAACTGAAATGCGATCAAAATGTGGGAGGGGCCTTGCCCCCCCCCCACATTTAAACCGCACTTCAATTGGGCGGGGTCAGGCCAGTTCTGGGGCTGTAGCGTACGCCTGTTCCAGCAACACGGTGAAGCGCACAAACGCATCCACCGCGCCTTTTTCTACCGCCGCTTCTTCTTCGGCACTGAATTCCAGGCCGTCGAGGGTGCGGGTAAAGCGCTTCCAGCCTTCGGCACGACCACCGGCCGGCTCACCCAGGTGACGGGCACCGAAGGTTTCGCTCAGGCCCAGACCCACGGCGCGCTTGATCAGGAACGCAGCGCCCAGCTTTGAGCCTTCGGACACGAACAGCCAGCCCAAGGCTTCGGCTTTGCTCGGGTTGCTCACGGCACCAGCGACCGGCGCTGGCACTTCGGTGTCCAGGTCGGCCAGGTCCAGTTTGGCGGCTTCTGCACGGCAGCGTTCGGCCAGGTCTGGGACGAGCTTGATCAGTTCGCCATCGTTGTACAGGGCCACCAGTTCCGACTGGAACAGGTACTGCGCCACGACGAAACGGGCAAAATTGGCCTGGGTTTCAAACGGGGCGTGGGCCTTGACCAAGGCGTCCAGCTTGGTGTGTGGCTCGTTGGTGATTTGGTTCAGGCGCTGGGAGCGCAGGCTTGGGCGTTCTGCGGTAGGAGAAGCGGTCATGAAAAATTCCTTGAGAGGGGAAGCGCCTTGTTGCCCTAAAGAGAGCTGTTATCAACTAGACGAACAAGCAGACGCGGCACAGTAAAAAATCCTCACCTCGCCGATGAAAATCGACGAGGTGGGGCAGGCGTTGTCAGATGTCCCAAATCACGTTGATAGCAAAGTTGCGGCCCGGCTGGGTCAGGCGGTCGATGTTGGCGGGAGCGGTCACGCCGGCTTCGCCGATGCTGTCGAAGCTGCGCACGTCATCCCAGTTCCAGTACTTCTTGTCGGTCAGGTTGTACACGCCGCCGTTGATGGTTACGTCGTTGGAAACCTTGTAGAACCCGGTCAGGTCAAGAATGCCGAAGCCTGGGGTCTTGAACGGTGCCTTGCTCGTGTCACCGTCTGGCGAGAAGAAGGTCGCGCTGTCGACGCGGTCTTGCTTCTTGACCAGGGTCCAACTGACCAATGCGCCATAGCTGTCCTGCTCGTAACCCAGGCCAAACACGCCCTTGAGCGGGTTGACGCTGTTGAGTGGTTCGCCAGTGTCCTCATTGCGACCGTAGGCATAGGCTGCCGAGCCCTGGGTATACAGGCCTTGTGGCGCACCAAAGGCGTCGAGGTTCAGGCGACCTTTGACTTCCACGCCCTTGATGGTGGCGCGCTTGATATTGCTGGCTTTGAACGCGGTACCCGTGGGGGCCAACAGCGCCGCGTCTTCGTTGATGAAGTCGTGGTACTTGTTGTAGAACACCGCCACGTCAAAGTTGCCCGACTCGAAGTTGCCACGAAGGCCGGTCTCGAAGCTCTTGCTGCTTTCCGGCTTGAGGTCCGAGTTGGGCTCTACCACATAACCTTGCTGGATATTTTCAAAACGGCCGTACAGGGCTTTGGCCGACGGGGTACGGAAGCCTTCGGCGTACTGGCCGAACCAGGTGTAGTTGTTGGTGAGGGCGTAGGTCAGGCCGAATTTCGGCGAGACGCGATGCCAGGTTTTCTCGCTGTCGTCGTGGTTGTAGATGCGGTTCGGGTCGGTGGCGTTGAGGAAATCCTCAGTCAGCTTGGGCTTGAGCTGGGTGTAGTCATAACGCACGCTGGGCAGGAAGGTCCATTTGCCCCAACTGATCTGGTCCTGGGCGAACAGGGCGTAGGTGTTGATGGTCGGGTCCGGGAAGTCGCTGGCGGGTACCACGATGTCACGAATGTTGGTGCTGGGCGCGCCGATTGCCGCGCAGCCGACGCTGACCGCCAGGCACGTTGCGCTGCCCGTGCGTGAGCCAGTGACTTTCGCCTGTTTGAGTGTGGTGCCGTAGGTCACCGCGTGATCGGTGTCGCCGATGGCAAAGGCCTTGTCCAACTGGGCGTCGAAGACCCATTGTTTTTCCTGGTAGAGCGTCTCCCGTTCGCGCCACAAGTTGCGCGCGCCCACATAGTGTTCGTTTGTGGTCTGGTCGGTCTTGGCGATCTGGTAATTGAGGCTGGTCTTGATGCGGTCGGCAATCGGCGACTCGAGGGCGAAGCTGTTTTCAATGGCGAAACGTTCACGGGTGATGGTGTCGTTGCCAGCGCGCGAGCGGTACAGGTTGGAGGACGGGCCCGCGTTGAACGGGCCGCCCACGGCGCTCTTCTGGTTGGTATCGCGGTCGTCCTTGTACTTCTCGTAGGTCAGGCCCAGGCGGTTGTCATCGCCATAGTTCCAGCCCAGCTTGGCCAGTACGTTGGTGGTGCGCGCGTCTTCCGGGTTGGCACCGGTGCGGTTCAGGCCGGTGGCGTTGTTGCCGTCGTAGGATTCGGTCTCGTGGCCGTTGCGCTGGCTCACGTGGAGCAAACCGTCGAAGTCCTGCACGCGGCCGGCAACCGTACCGGAGGTCAGCCAGCTCTCGTCGGCGGAGCTGTAGCCGGTTTTCAGGCGGGCGCCGACGTCCTTGCCAGGCTTGATGATGTCGTCGGGGTCGAGGGTGAAGTAGCTCACCGCACCGCCGATGGCGCTGCTGCCGTACAGGGCCGAAGCCGGGCCGCGCAGGATCTCGACGCGCTTGACGATCTCCGGGTCGACATAATTGCGACGGGTTTGCGCGTAAGGGCCGTTGGAGAAGTGATCCGGGACTTCAACGCCGTCGACTTGAGTGAGGATGCGGTCGCCGTCGATACCACGGATATTGAAGCCGGCGTTGCCGGAGCGCGTGCCGGCGCCCCCGACAGACACACCAGGCTCGTAACGCACCAGGTCACGGCTGTTGCCCACGTTCAGGCGGTCCAACTCCTGGCGTTCATGCACGCTGACAGTGCTCGGTACACGGCTGACATCCTGCTCGTTACGGGTGGCGCTGATGGTCACCTGTTGCAGGTTGAGGGTGCTGCCCGCCGCGCGCTTTTCCAGCACGATGTTGTTATTGCCCAGTTTGCGGTAGCTCAGGTTGGTCCCCACCAACAAGCGATCCAGGGCTTTTTCCGGCGACAGCGGGCCGCGTGCGCCGGGTGACGATACGCCCTGGCCCAGCTCTGCCGGCAGGCCGACTTGCCAGCCGGTCACCGCGGTAAAGGCGTTGAGCGCCGAGACCAGCGGCTGCTGCTCGATGCTGAAGTTGTAGTTGCCCTGGCTGCGCGAAACCGGTTCGGCGGCGGTGGCGGCCATGACCGGCACGCCGGCCAACAGGATGGCGGCGGTCAGCAAGGACAGGACGGGCGAAGAGGACCGGCGGTTGAAACGAGAGGACATCGAGAGCGCTCCGGGGTACGAATCTTATAGTTGCGAACCGAATCAAATAGGAATCAGTTGCATTGGCTAAGACGAGACGTACCGCCGGAGGCTATCGAGTAAAAATAATTCTCATTTAGTTCAGGATGACCAGCGCCGGGTATTCCGAGAGCTTGGCCGAGGTGATGTGTGCCAGGGAGCGCACCACGTCCAGGGGCTGGTCGAGGCGGTAATTGCCGGTAACCGCGACGCTGGCCAGTTGGTCGTTGGTGTTGACGATCCAGCCGGGGTAATAGCGGCGCAGTTCGGCAAGCACTTCGCTCATCGGGCAGTTTTCGAAAATCAGCCGACCCTGCACCCAGGCCAGCTCCTTGTTGGCATCCAGCTTGGCGGGTTGGCCGAAGCCTTTGGGGCCGATGCGGATACTCTCGCCGGCGCGCAGGCGCACACGGGCATCGTCGAAGGTGTTGCTCAGGTCCACATCGCCGCGCTGCACTTGCACCTGGGCCTCGCCATTGAGGTAGCGCACGGCGAAGGCGGTGTCGCGCACGCTGGCGCGCACCGGGCCGGCGTCGATTTGCAGAGGCAAGCCGGGGCTCGGCGTGACGTCGAAAAACGCTTCGCCCTGGTACAGGCGGGCGATGCGCTGGTGATCCTTGATGCTGCTGGAGAATGCCGAGTTGGTGTTCAGCAATACTTTTGAGCCATCGTCCAATTGCAGGCGCTGGCGTTCGCCGACCACGGTGAGGTGGTCGGCTTGCAGGCGCACCGGCAGGTTGCTGAAGCTGAGCAGGCCGATCAGCAGCACGGCGGCGGTGGCCAGCGGTTTCCAATGGGGTTTGATCCGCCGCCAGGCGCCGGGCTTGCGCGGCGCAGCCAGGGCCACTGCGGCGCTGTGCACCGGCGCGCCGCCCCAGGCGGCCTGGGCCTTGGCGAAGGCGTCGACGTGCGCGGGGTCACTGGCCAGCCAGGCTTCGAGTTCCGCCTGCTGCCCGGGTTGCGGGCACTGCAAGGCGATCAGCCAATCAAGAGCCTGGTCCATAGCCGTGTCTTGCAACACCTCATGAGCCAGCTCATGGGGGCGCAGTTTATTCGGGTCCGTCACGGTGTGCCTCGGGTCTTCGCCACGTTCTATTCATCTTTCCTAAAGCCTGGATCGACACTTCTGTCGGGTGCAGCTTAAGGCCGATCCAACCGTTCGGCCACACCTACGCAGATCGCCATGATCAATTTCAGTTCCTTTTGCACGGTGCTCAAGGACACGTCCAACTGGTCGGCAATCTCTTGGTAGCTGCACCCGTGCAGGCGGCTGAGGATGAAGATCTGCTGCTGGCGGGCGCTCAACTGGCCCAGGCTGACGCTCAGGTGCTCCAGCAATTGCTCGGCCTGGGTGGCATCTTCAGGGGTGCTGATGGGGGCGGCGACGCTTTGCAGGATGTCCAGCGGGACATCTTCCTGCAACGTGCGGGCCTGGATCCTACGTGAGCGCAGATGATCCAGCGCCAGATTGCGCGCGGTTTGGTAGACGAAGGGTTCGAGGTGATCGATCGGCCGCTCGCTGAGGGCCCGGGTGACGCGCAGGTAGGTTTCCTGCAACAGGTCCTCGGCGGTGCTGTGGTTATTGACCATCCGCTGCAAGGTGCGTAGCAGAATCACCCGTTGGGTGAGAAAGACTTGGTTGAAGCGAGATTGGCTCACAGGGGTACCAGACCGATTTGCAGTTAATGATAATGCTTATCATCAACGAAAATGGCAAGGGCCTATTTCTGCAGACTTTGCACTGGTCAAATGTGGGAGGGGGCTTGCCCCCGGTAGCGGTGTGTCAGTAAATACATTCATAACTGACCCAACGTCATCGGGGGCAAGCCCCGTCCCACATAAAGCTCATCGCACGACGGATTTACTCGGCGTTGCACAGCGCCAGGCAGTTATCCAGCATACGGTTCGAGAAGCCCCACTCGTTGTCATACCAGGCGAGTACTTTGAGCAACTTGCCACTGACCTTGGTGTGATTGGCGTCGAAGATCGACGACAACGGGTTGTGATTGAAGTCACTGGAAACCAGCGGCAAGGTGTTGTAGCCGAGGATCTTCGAGTGCTGGCTGGCTTCCTTGAGCAGCGCGTTGACTTCCTCTGCGGTGGCTTCTTTCTTCAGCGTCACGGTGAGGTCCACCAAGGACACGTTGATCACCGGCACGCGCACGGCCATGCCGGTCAGCTTGCCGGCCAGTTCCGGCAGCACCAGGCCTACTGCTTCGGCGGCGCCAGTCTTGCTCGGGATCATGTTCTGGGTGGCCGAGCGCGCGCGGTACGGGTCGGTGTGGTAGACGTCGGTCAGGTTCTGGTCGTTGGTGTAGGCGTGGATGGTGGTCATCAAGCCACTCTCGATGCCCAGTTCGCGGTGCAGCACCTGGGCGACCGGCGCCAGGCAGTTGGTGGTGCACGAGGCGTTGGAGATGATCTGGTGGGATTGGCGCAGAATGTCGTGGTTCACGCCGTACACCACAGTGGCGTCCGCGCCCTTGGCCGGTGCCGAGATGATCACCTTGCGCGCGCCAGCGGTAATATGGGCGGCGGCCTTGTCACGGTCGGTGAACAGACCGGTGCATTCGAACACCACATCGATCTTGTGTGCAGCCCAGGGCAGGTCGGCCGGGTTGCGAATGGCACTCACGGCAATCCGGTCACCATTGACGGTCAGGCTTTCCTGATCGTGGGCGACCTCTGCGTCGAATGTGCCATGTACGGTGTCGTATTTGAGCAGGTGGGCATTGATCGAACTGTCGCCCAGATCATTGATGGCGACGATCTGCAAATCCTGGCGGTAGCCTTGGGTATACAGTGCGCGCAGGACATTACGGCCAATACGGCCAAAACCATTGATTGCGATACGAAGAGTCATTGGAGAGTGCCTGTCGTCGATTTGTTGTAAGAATTACAAGATTATTCGCATAAAAATAGAAAACAAGCCTTTTTAGTGGCAATATTTTGTTCAATCTACAACGAGTGACCTGAATCAACTGGTCCGATGATTCAAACGACACCCTGCCATCCCATGAGCTGCGGGCGTTTGATCAGCATAGGAACGAGGGTCGCCACATCCGTTAGCCTGGAGTTCTACACATGCATCCCCGCGTTCTTGAGGTCACCGAACGGCTTATCGCCCGCAGCCGCGCCACCCGCGAGGCTTACCTTGCGCTCATTCGCGGCGCCGCCAGCGACGGTCCGATGCGCGGCAAGCTGCAATGCGCCAACTTCGCCCACGGCGTGGCCGGTTGCGGCACCGAAGACAAAAACAGCCTGCGCATGATGAATGCCGCCAACGTGGCAATTGTTTCCTCATATAACGACATGCTCTCGGCGCATCAGCCGTACGAACATTTCCCCGAACAAATCAAGAAAGCCCTGCGTGAAGTCGGCTCGGTCGGCCAGTTCGCCGGTGGCACCCCGGCCATGTGCGACGGCGTGACCCAGGGCGAGCCCGGCATGGAGCTGAGCCTGCTCAGCCGTGAAGTCATTGCCATGTCCACGGCGGTAGCGCTGTCCCACAACATGTTCGACGCGGCGTTGATGCTGGGCATCTGCGACAAGATCGTCCCCGGCCTGATGATGGGCGCGCTGCGCTACGGCCACCTGCCGATGATCTTCGTGCCGGGCGGCCCAATGCCATCGGGCATCTCCAACAAGCAGAAAGCCGATGTGCGCCAGCGCTACGCCGAAGGCAAGGCCAGCCGCGAAGAGCTGCTGGAGTCGGAGATGAAGTCCTACCACAGCCCCGGCACCTGCACCTTCTACGGCACCGCCAACACCAACCAGCTGTTGATGGAAGTGATGGGCCTGCACTTGCCGGGCGCTTCGTTCGTCAACCCGTACACGCCGCTGCGTGACGCACTGACCCGTGAGGCCGCGCATCAGGTCACGCGCCTGACCAAGGCCAACGGCAACTTCACGCCGATCGGCGAAATTGTCGACGAGAAATCCATCGTCAATTCCATCGTCGCCCTCAACGCCACCGGCGGCTCGACCAACCACACCCTGCACATGCCGGCCATCGCCATGTCTGCGGGCATCATCCTGACTTGGGACGATATGGCCGACCTCTCCGAGGTGGTGCCGACCCTGTCCCACGTGTATCCAAACGGCAAGGCCGACATCAACCACTTCCAGGCGGCGGGCGGCATGTCGTTCCTGATCCGTGAGCTGCTGGAAGCCGGCCTGCTCCACGAAGACGTCAACACCGTGGCCGGCAAGGGCCTGAGCCGCTACATCCAGGAGCCGTTCCTGGTCGACGGTGAGTTGGTCTGGCGCGACGGCCCTATCGAAAGCCTCGACGAAACCATCCTGCGCCCCGTGGCCCGTGCGTTCTCGCCCGAAGGTGGCTTGCGCGTGATGGAAGGCAACCTCGGCCGTGGCGTGATGAAAGTCTCCGCCGTGGCCCCGGAACATCAAATCGTCGAAGCACCAGCGGTGGTGTTCCAGGACCAGCAAGACCTGGCCGATGCATTCAAGGCCGGCCAGTTGGAAAAAGACTTCGTCGCGGTGATGCGCTTCCAGGGCCCGCGCTCCAACGGCATGCCCGAGTTGCACAAGATGACGCCGTTCCTCGGTGTGTTGCAGGACCGTGGTTTCAAGGTGGCCCTGGTGACAGACGGGCGTATGTCCGGCGCCTCGGGTAAGATCCCCGCCGCGATTCACGTCAACCCCGAAGCCCAGAGCGGCGGGCCGCTGGCGCGGGTACGCGATGGCGATATCATTCGTGTGGATGGCGTTACCGGCACCTTGGAGCTTAAGGTGGACGCCGAAGAATTTGCAGCGCGCACGCCTGCCACGGGCCTTCTGGGCAATAACGTGGGGGCCGGTCGCGAGCTGTTTGCATTTATGCGCTTGGCCGCAAGCTCCGCAGAGCAGGGCGCCAGCGCCTTTACCTCTGCCTTGGAGACGCTTAAGTGAAGTTAGCGCTGGTCGGTGATATCGGCGGTACCAACGCCCGTTTTGCAGTGTGGCGCGATTCGGCGCTGCACTCGATCCGTGTGCATGCCACGGCGGATTACCCAAGCCCTGAAGAGGCGATCAAGGTCTACCTGAAGGAAGAAGGCCTGGAAATCGGCGACATCGGCGCGGTATGCCTGTCGGTGGCCGGGCCGGTGAGCGGCGATGAATTCAAGTTCACCAACAATCACTGGCGCTTGAGCAAGACGGCGTTCTGCAAGACCTTGCAGGTGGATGAACTGCTGCTGGTCAATGATTTCTCGGCCATGGCCCTGGGCATGACCCGCCTGCAACCCGATGAATTTCGCGTGGTGTGCGAGGGCACGCCGGAGCCGTTGCGCCCGGCGGTGGTGATCGGGCCGGGCACTGGCCTGGGCGTCGGCACGTTGCTGGACCTCGGCGCGGGTCGCTACGCGGCATTGCCGGGGGAGGGCGGCCACGTCGACCTGCCCCTGAGCAGCCCGCGGGAAACCCAGCTGTGGCAACACATCTACAACGAAATTGGCCACGTCAGCGCTGAAACGGCGTTGAGTGGCGGCGGCTTGCCGCGTCTGTACCGGGCGATTTGCGCGGTCGACGGCCACACGCCGGTGCTGGACACGCCCGAAGCGATCACCGCAGCAGGCCTGGCCGGTGACCCGGTGGCGATGGAAGTATTGGAACAGTTCAGCATCTGGCTGGGCCGGGTGGCCGGTAACAACGTGCTGACCACTGGCGGTCGCGGTGGCGTGTACATCGTGGGCGGTGTGATACCGAGGTTTGCCGACTTCTTTATCCACAGCGGTTTCGCCAGGAGCTTCGCGGACAAAGGCTGCATGAGCGACTACTTCAACGGCATTCCGGTGTGGTTGGTGACCGCGCCGTATTCCGGGTTGACCGGGGCTGGCGTGGCATTGGAACAGGCATTTGCTTAGGCCGTGATGACCTCATCGACTTGCCCCCGATAAGGCCATCAAGAACACCCATAACAACAAGGAGGACCCCGTGAGCGTAATCAGTAAATCGATTCTCCTCGTCGACGACGACCAGGAAATCCGCGAATTGCTGCAAACCTACCTCAGTCGCGCCGGCTTCCAGGTGCGTGGCGTGCCGGATGGCGCGGGGTTCCGCCAGGCGATGAGCGAGGCGCCGTGCGACCTGGTCATCCTCGATGTGATGTTGCCGGATGAAGACGGCTTCAGCCTCTGCCGCTGGATCCGCCAGCACCCGCGCCAGGCGCAGGTGCCGATCATCATGCTCACCGCCAGTTCCGACGAAGCCGACCGTGTGATCGGCCTGGAGCTGGGCGCCGATGACTACATCGGCAAGCCGTTCAGCCCTCGCGAGTTGCAGGCGCGGATCAAGGCCCTGTTGCGTCGCTGCCAGTTCGGCCAGGAACGCACCGGGGGTGGCGACGTGTTGGTGTTCGACGAGTGGCGCCTGGACATGATCAGTCACCGGCTGTTCCACGTGGACGGTGAGGAAGTGATCCTCTCCGGCGCCGACTTTGCCCTGCTCAAATTGTTTCTCGATCATCCTCAACAAATTCTCGACCGCGATACCATTGGCAACGCCACCCGCGGTCGTGACCTGATGCCCTTGGACCGTATCGTCGACATGGCCGTGAGCCGCCTGCGCCAGCGCCTGCGGGACACCGAGAAACCCCCGCGGTTGATCCGCACCGTGCGCGGCAGTGGCTATCAACTGGCAGCCAGCGTGGTTGCCGGCAATGCCCACTGAGCCTGTGAGCGAACGCCGCCGGCGTTTTCCGGTACCGCGCTCGTTGCTGGGGCGCATGCTGTTGCTGACCTTGCTTGCGGTGTTGTTCGCCCAGGCGCTGTCGAGCGTGATCTGGGTCTCGCAGTTGCGTGCCACCCAGCTCGAAGGCCTGGTCACCAGCGCCCGCAGCCTGGCGCACTCGATGACCGCCAGCGTGAGTTACTTCCGGTCGTTGCCAGTGGCCTATCGCCCCTTGGTCCTCGACCAGTTGCGCAGCATGGGTGGCACGCGGTTTGTAGTGACCCTCAATGATCGCCCGCTGGACATGCAAGTGTTGCCCGAAACCCCGCGCAAGCAGGCGGTGCTGGTGGCTGTGGACGAAGTGCTGCGCCAGACCCTGGGCGCCGACGTGCATATCTCGGTGGAGTTCGTCGGCGCCGAAGACCTGCGCATCTTCAACGCTGGCCTCAAGCTCGACGAGCTGCCGCGCTCCTGGGCTCATTACGCGTTGACCTTGGAACCGGTGAACCCGCCGGTATTGGTGACCCAGATCCAGCTCGCCCCTGGCGAATGGTTGTACATCGCCTCATTGTTGCCCGAGCCCTACACCAGCCTCGAAGAGCAAGGCCTGCCATCCCAGCAGGTGTGGTTTATCGTGCTGACCAGCGGTTTTCTACTGTTGTTTATCGGCTTGCTGGTGCACTGGCAGAGTCGGCCCCTCAAGCGCCTGGCACGGGCGGCGCGGGATATGTCCCTGGGCGCCGATGTCGAGCCGGTGGCCGAAGGTGGCGGCAGTGAAGTGGTGGAAGTGGGCCGCGCGTTCAATGCCATGCGCGAGCGCATCAGCCGCTACCTGACTGAGCGCAGCCAGCTGTTCAGCGCTATTTCCCACGACCTGCGCACCCCGATCACCCGTCTGCGCCTGCGCGTGGAACTGCTGGAAGACGAGAATCTGCAAACCAAGTTCGGTCGCGACCTGGATGAGCTGGAGCTGCTGGTGAAGGGCGCGTTGCAGTGTGTGAAAGACACCGATATCCACGAAAACATCCAGCCGGTCGACCTCAACCATGTGCTTGAATGTTTGGTGGAGCCTTACGTGGCGCCCAACGGCAACGGCCGTGTGACCCTGGATGGCGCTGCCCTGGCGACTTATCCAGGCAAGCCGCTGGCGCTCAAGCGCTGCATTGGCAACCTGATCGACAACGCTTTGAAGTACGGGCAGAACGCGCATTTGCACATCAAGGATGATGGCGCGGAGTTTGTCCTGCATGTGGATGACGAAGGCCCGGGCGTGCCCGAGCAACGTCTTGAGCAAGTCTTCGAACCGCACTTCCGCCTGGCCGGGCAGCAGCAGGGTTATGGCTTGGGCTTGGGGATTGCGCGCAATATTGCCCATAGCCACGGTGGTGAAGTGAGTTTGCAGAATCTGCGCGAGGGCGGGTTGCGCGTTACCTTGCAACTGCCTCGCACCTTGGACTGACAAACACTGAAGATCAAAATGTGTCAGATGCTTTGGCGCAGGCGGGCCAAATCCCTCAGCGGTGGCGCACCAAACAACCGGCTGTACTCGCGGCTGAATTGCGACGGGCTTTCATACCCCACCCGATACCCCGCCGCCGACGCTTCAAGCCCTTCGGCAATCATCAACCGCCGCGCTTCCTGCAAGCGCAGCTGCTTCTGGTACTGCAACGGACTCATGGCAGTGATCGCCTTGAAGCGGTGGTGCAAGGTCGAGACGCTGAGGTTCACTTCCCTGGCCAGGTCATCGATGCGCAACGGTTGCTCATAGTTGCCATTGAGCCACTTGATCGCTTGGCTCACCCGATGGCTCTGACTATTGGCCACGGCAATTTCATACAGGCGATAACCCTGCGGCCCACGCAGCAAGCGGTAAAGAATTTCCCGATTGATCAACGGCGCCAGCATGGCGATGTCTTTGGGTGTGTCCAGCAAGCGTGCCAGGCGCAGCACGGCGTCGAGTAGCGGGTTGTCGATGCGGTCCACGTACATGCCCCGTGACGTCGGGCGTGTGGGCACCCCCATCGGGCCGGCCTCGGCGATCAGCGCGGTGAGCTGCGCCGGGTCGATGTTGATGCGTATCGACAGGTTTGGATCTTCGGGCGTGGCATCGATGATGCGCCCGGCCACCGGCATCGCCACCGAGAACACTAGGTAATTGAGCGGGTCGTAGGCAAAGATTTCGTCGGCCAGACGCACTTCCTTGCTGCCGTTGGCGAGGATGCACAGCGCGGGTTCCACCAGCACCGGCATAAAATCGCGCGGCGTGTTGTGGCGGTTCAGGTACAGCGAGGTGATCGCGGTGCCGTAGGAACCATCTTCCCAAGTGTGCCGATGCACGATGCTGGCCAGTTCGGCGCGCTGTTTTTCCATCTCTGCATCGAGGGGAACGGACTGATGTTCGGGCGACGACATGAAGTGTCCTCTGCAGGCGGCGTTGATGGGGTCAGCTTAGCGGCGGCTTTTCAAACAGTGTTAGGTCGATTCTGCACAATCCTTGCCTGATCCTGCGGCTTATGGCCAATCAGGCAAGAGCGAGGCCTGTCATCTCCCTGAAACACGGCGTTTGTACATGGCGCAAAAGCGGTGGGCCGATCGCCTTGTTTACGCTTCTCGCAGGATTGTGCAATAAGCCGGCAGGAATCGACTAACCGCGCCCACCCCCGTGCCCTTATCGTTGATCCTGTGGCAACACACCCTCACAGTGCTTGCCGAGCATCACTTCTCAACGGGAGAGTCGAACATGTCCACCCCCATTCCCGCGAGCCATATGGCCTTTATCCGCGCCCGCACCGGGTGCAGCACCGAACTCGGTGCACGCTTGAGCAGTTTGATCGAACCGGGCCGCGAGGCTCAGGGTTGTCTGCAATTTTCGTTGCAGCATTCCCAGGTCGATCCTGATGTGTGGCTGGTCTCGGGTTTCTGGAGCAGTGAGCAGGCGATGAACGACTACTTCAGCTCGCCGGCGCTGACGATCTTCACCGAGTTGTTGAACGATATGGTGGTGCGCAGCATGGACTTCCAGACTTTCACCGACGCATCCGCCGCGAACGCCTATGGCGAGTACCTGCAACTGGCCGGTTGAACCGGTTTAGAATGGCCGCCTTTCCATTGGCCAGGACCTGCAACATGGCACGTAAACAATTTGCCCACCACGAAGCCGTTTCCGCCGTAGTACCGGGTGAAGGGGGCTACAGCGCCGCCGTCGCCGTCAAGGCACTCGACGGTATGGGCGCACCGCTGTTTCACAAAATCCTGGATGGGCAGACGTTCAAGACCGCCTCCGACGCCGATGATGCCGCCACTGTGCAGCTTGAGCGGTTGATCAATGTCGACGAAGAAGGCCAGTTGGCTTGGGCGCCTGCGTCCTAAGCTTTAGGCCGGTACATCTTGAACAACGCCTGCGGCCCCAGCTGGAAGTAATCCGCCGGGCCGCCGCCGCGCAAGATCGGCTCGGCGGCGGCGGTGTCGTAGACGCCGTCCTTGAGCAGCCACTTGGCAATATGCACCGCAACCACCTCGCCCAGCACCAGCCAGCTCGGCACCAACCCCTTGTCGGCGCGTTGCAACTGGATGATCTGCGTCACCTTGCATTCGAATGACACCGGGCTCTCGCCCACCCGTGGCACGCCGACGATTGTCGAGGCCACCGGCGTCAGGCCGGCCAACTCGAACTCATTCACGTCTGGCGAGACCGCCGCGCAACTCTGGTTCATCTGCTCGGCCAGCGGGCGGGTAGCAAGGTTCCACACGAACTCGCCGGTCTGCTCGATGTTGTTCAGGCTGTCTTTGCGCCCGACACTGGAAAACCCAATGATCGGCGGAATGTAGTTGAACGCATTGAAAAAACTGTAGGGCGCCAGGTTCAGGCGACCTGCGTTGTCGTGCGAAGAGATCCAGCCGATGGGCCGTGGACCGACGATGGCGTTGAACGGGTCATGGGGCAGGCCGTGGCCGTTGGCAGGTTCGTAGAAATGGATATCGTCAGACATGGGCCGGTTCTACTCTCGATTTCGGGGTAGGCATCATACCCAATGTGGGAGGGGGCTTGCCCCCGATGGCAATGGCACATTCAACATCTCTGTTGACTGACGCACACCTATCGGGAGCAAGCCCCCACACATTTTCTAGTCCGTGGTAATCCGCGAATGCTTGCGGGTGTCCTTCATGGTCACATAGACCACCAGCGACACCGCGATACACGCAGTCACATACCAGTAGTAACCGGTTTCCATGCCGATGCTCTTGAACCACAGCGCGATGTATTCAGCGGTACCGCCGAAGATCGATACGGTCAGTGCATAGGGCAGGCCCACGCCCAGGGCGCGGATTTCGGTGGGGAACAGCTCGGCCTTCACCACCGCGTTGATCGAGGTGTAGCCGCTGACGATGATCAGCGCGGCCATGATCAGGAAGAACGCGCCCCACCAGGATTGGATGGTGTGCAGGGTGGTGAGGATCGGCACGGTGAACAGGGTGCCCAGGATGCCGAAGGCGATCAGGATCGGCCGGCGGCCGACCTTGTCCGACAGCCCGCCGATGATGGGTTGCAGGCACATGAACAGAAACAGCGTCGCCGCCGAGATGGTGGTGGAGTCGGAGATGCTCATGCCGACGGTGTTCACCAGGTATTTCTGCATGTAGGTGGTATAGGTGTAGAAGGCCAGGGTGCCGCCCATGGTCAGGCCGACCACGGTCATCAGTTCCTTGGGATGGCGCATCAAGGTGCGCATTGCGCTTTCCTTGGCTTTTTCTTTCTTGGTGAACGATTCGGTTTCTTCCATGCCACGACGCAGGTACAGCGCAACCACTGCGCACAGGGCGCCGATGGCGAACGGGATACGCCAGCCCCAGGCGTACAGCTGTTCGGTGGTGAGTACCTGTTGCAGCACGATCAGCACCGCCAGGGCGATGAGCTGGCCGGAGATCAGGGTCACGTATTGGAAGCTGGAGTAGAAGCCACGACGTTCCTTGGTCGCCATCTCGCTGAGGTAGGTGGCGGAGGTGCCGTATTCGCCGCCGACTGACAACCCCTGCAACAAACGGGCAAACACCAGCAGGATGGGCGCACCGATGCCAATGACTTCATAGCCAGGGCTCAGGGCAATCAGCAGCGAGCCGAAGCACATCAGGTAGACCGAGGCCATCAGGGCTTTTTTACGCCCGACCTTGTCTGCGTACAGGCCCATCAGCCAGCCGCCGATCGGGCGCATCAAGAAGCCCACGGCGAAGATCGCGGCGGTGTTGAGCAGTTGGGCGGTGGTGTCGCCTTTCGGGAAGAAGGCTTTGGCGAAATACAGTGAGAATGCAGCGTAAACGTACCAGTCGTACCACTCGACCATGTTGCCGACCGAGCCGCTGAAGATCGACTTGATGCGGCTGGAGGTGGTGCGTGCTTTTGCCGGCGCGGCCGCCGACCCCAGAGGCAAGGTGTTGGAGTTATCCATTGAAGGATCCTTCATCTAGTTGTTTTTATGAGCCGCACGAACGCAGCCTGGCTGGGCTATAGCAGGAGTTGTGCCAGGTAGCTGAAGGCCCGGTCTAGAAGGGATTGCAGGTTTTTTTGAGCGGAAAGATGCCGATCATTTCAGGGCGATCAGCGGAAATCCGCTTATTCATCCTTAAGGAACATGTCCCGTGCGAGGCCATGGCGCTGCATTTTTTCATTGAAGGTTCGGCGGGGAAGTTGCAGCTCCGCCAACACGGCCTTGATATCGCCTTTGTGCCGGGTCAGCGCTGCCTTCAGGCAATGGGCCTCGAAGGCTTCTTGCTGCGCGGCGAGGGATTGCCCGGCCTCGATACCTTCCGGTTCAGGATCGCCAAGGCCCAATACCTGGCGTTCGGCGACGTTGGCCAGTTCACGCACATTGCCGGGCCAGTCGTGGCTGAGCAGACGCCCCAGCGCCGGGCCGCTCAACGGCTCAGCCGTACGGCCCAAGCGTTCAGCGGCGCTGTGGGCAAAGTGCTCGAACAGCAGCGGAATATCTTCACGGCGCTCGCGCAATGGTGGCAGGCGCAGTTGCGCCACATTGAGACGATAGGCCAGGTCTTCGCGAAAGCGCCCGGCGCGAGCCTCTTCCAACAGGTCCGGCTTGGTGGCAGCAATGATGCGCAAGTCCACGCGGATACTTTGGTTGGAACCCAACCGCTCCAGTTTCTGCTCCTGCAACACTCGCAACAGTTTTACTTGCTGGGCCAGGGGCATGCTTTCGATTTCGTCCAGGAACAAAGTGCCGCCGTGGGCATATTCCAGCTTGCCGATGCGTTTGCCGTGAGCGCCGGTGAATGCGCCGCTTTCGTGGCCGAATAACTCGGCCTCAAACAACTGCTCGGGGATCGCCGCGCAGTTGAGCGCCACAAAGGGTTTTTTTGCCCGTGGACCGAAGTCATGCAGGCAGCGGGCGACCAACTCCTTGCCGCTGCCGGTCTCGCCCCGGATCAGCACATTGACCGGTAGCGTCGCGAGGTCCAGCACTTGGCGGCGCAGGTTCTGCAAGCCTCGCGACACGCCCAGCAGGCTGGACTCAAGTTGCGCCCGGTGATCGGCCTGTTGGTGCAGGCGCCGGTTTTCCAGGATCAGGCCACGTTTGTCCAACGCTCGGCGCAGGCTGTTGAGCAGGGCGTCGGGGCTGAAGGGTTTTTCCAGGAAATCGTAGGCACCGTCGCGCATGGCTTCGACGGCCATCGGTACATCGCCATGGCCGGTGAGTAATATCACCGGCAAATCGGCGTCGCGGCGCTGTACCTCGGCCAGCAGCTCCAGGCCGCTGAGCCCTGGCATGCGTACGTCGCTCAAGATCACGCCGGGAAAGTCCTTGGGCAAGTGCGCCAGGCACTCCTCGGCACGGCTGAACAGCTGCACCTCAAACCCTGACAGGCTCAACCACTGCTCCACGGCCGTGCGAATGCTGGCTTCGTCATCGACCACAATCACGGCGTTCAACATAGGTCGGGGGTCTCCAGCGCAATCGGCAGGGTCAGGGTAAAGATCGCGCCGTCGCCACGGTTGCCGGCGATCAGGCGACCGCCCAGTTCGTGCACGATAGCGTAGGACACCGCCAGCCCAAGGCCGAGGCCGTCACCCACGGGCTTGGTGGTGAAGAACGGGTCGAACACGTTGTTCAAGTGTTCTTCGGCAATGCCGCCGCCGCTGTCGCTGACGGTCAGTTGCCACAACTGCTGGTCGGCGTGCAGGCGGATTTCCAGGCGCTTGCGCGGTTTGTCGGCCATGGCGTCGAGGGCGTTGCGCAGCAGGTTGATCAGTACCTGCTCCAGGCGGATCGCGTCGCCGCGGACCCAGGCCGGGCGAGTCAAGTCCAGCACTACGCCGATGCCTTCATCACGCAGGCGCGCGTCGAGCAGATGCAAGGACTGGTCGACCACCAGTGCCAAGTCCAGACGTTCGCGCAGACCGCTAGGGCTTTTACGTGCGAAGGTCTTGAGGTGGCCGGTGAGCGCGGCCATGCGGGTGAGCATTTCGTCCAATGGGGTAAGCGCCTTGTAGGCATCCCCCACGCGGCCGTGGTCGAGCAACAGTCTTAACGTTGCCAGTTGCATGCGTTGGGCGGTCAGCGGTTGGTTGATTTCGTGGGCGAGGGCTGCGGACATCTGCCCCAGTGCCGCCAGTTTGGCCGATTGCACCAGGCCGTCCTGGGCGGTGCGCAGGGCCTGAGTGCGTTCTTCCACCAGTTGCTCCAGCTCTTCGCGGCTGCGCTGGCGCAAGCGGGCCAGGCGCCAGCGTTGGCTCAGGAACAGCACCAGGAACACCAGCGCGAGCCAGGACCCGGCGGCAGCCAGGCCCGCATTGCGTTGGTCTTCAAAAGGAAATTGCGGTTTGCGCAGCAGGTGCAGGGTCCAGCCTTCGGCCTTCAGCGGCAGGGATTCCCAGATGTAATTGGCCGTGCCGTCGGGGCCGTTGACGCGCATCAGGTGGCTGTTTTCGTCAAAGCGCTGCAGGGGGTCGGTTTTCAGGGGCAGCAGTTGCTTCTTGTCGTATTGGCGGGTGGCCTTGAGCTCGGCGAGGTCGTTATCCGACAACGGTCGCAGGTTGCGATAGCGCCAGCCCGGCTGGTTGGCAATGAACACGATGCCGCGGGCATCGCTCACCAGCAGCAGGTCATTGCCCTGCGCCCATTCGCGCTCCAGCTCAGGGAACTCCAGCTTCACCACCATAGCGCCAAGGAACTGCTCGTGCTCATCGAGCACTGCGCTGGAGAGGAAGTAACCGGGAATCCCGGTGGTTACCCCCACGGCATAAAAACGCCCGGTGCCCTGGCTCTTGGTCTGGCTGAAATAGGGCCGGAATGCGTAGTTGTGCCCCACGTAACTGCTCGGCAGCGCCCAGTTGCTGGCGGCCACGGCCAGGCCGTTACGGTCCATCAGTTCCAGGGTGGACGATTGCGCGGCACCGTTGATGCGTTCGAGCTTGCGGTTAAGCACGTCCTGGGTCGCGGGATCCAGCGGGCCTTTGAGCGCGCTGATCATTTCCGAGTCCAGCGCCAGCACGGCGGGCAGGGCGCGGTAGCGTTCGAGCAGGGTATGCAGCGAGTTGCCATACAGCGTGAGCTGTTGATTGGCGCGTGCAGCATCGTCGGCCAGGGCCTGGCGTTCGGCATGGCGCGTGGCCAAGGCAGCGGCCAGCACCGCTCCGGCGATGATCAATAACGAATAGAAGGTCAGGCGCAGGGGGCGAGGGATCGCGATCATACGGATATGAACAGCTGCAATAAGGGGGGAGCACCATACCATGAGCCATAAAAAAGGCGACTGGGCCATGGGGCCGCAGTCGCCTTTATCCTTGCAGTAAAGTGCTTACTGCACTTCTACCGCCAGGCTTTCACTGATCTTTTTCTGCCAGATGGCAGGACCTGTGATGTGCACGGATTCGCCCTTGCTGTCCACCGCAACGGTGACCGGCATGTCTTTGACGTCGAACTCGTAGATCGCTTCCATGCCCAGCTCGGCGAACGCGACAACCCGCGACTTCTTGATGGCTTGCGCCACCAGGTAAGCCGCGCCGCCCACAGCCATCAGGTACACGGCCTTGTTGTCCTTGATCGCTTCGATCGCAGTCGGGCCACGCTCGGATTTGCCGATCATGCCCAGCAGGCCGGTTTGTTCGAGGATCTGACGGGTGAACTTGTCCATCCGCGTCGCGGTGGTCGGGCCAGCCGGGCCAACCACTTCTTCGCGTACCGGATCAACCGGGCCGACGTAGTAGATGAAGCGACCCTTGAGGTCCACCGGCAGGGTTTCGCCCTTGTTCAGCATCTCGACCATGCGCTTGTGCGCGGCGTCGCGACCGGTGAGCATCTTGCCGTTGAGCAACACGGTTTCGCCCGGTTTCCAGCTCTGCACGTCTTCCGGGGTCAGGGTGTCGAGGTTGACGCGACGGGCCGACGGGCCGGCTTCCCAGACGATTTGCGGGTAGGCGTCCAGCGGTGGCGCTTCCAGCGACGCCGGGCCCGAACCGTCGAGCACGAAGTGTGCGTGACGGGTGGCGGCGCAGTTGGGGATCATGCACACCGGCAGGGACGCGGCGTGGGTCGGGTAGTCCATGATCTTCACGTCGAGCACGGTGGTCAGGCCACCCAGGCCTTGGGCGCCGATGCCCAGTTGGTTGACCTTCTCGAACAGCTCCAGGCGCATCTCTTCGATACGGTTGGACGGGCCGCGCTTGATCAGCTCGTGGATGTCGATGGATTCCATCAACACTTCCTTGGCCATCACCGCGGCTTTCTCGGCGGTACCGCCGATGCCGATGCCCAGCATGCCCGGTGGGCACCAGCCGGCGCCCATGGTCGGAACGGTCTTGAGCACCCAGTCGACGATCGAGTCGGACGGGTTGAGCATGGCCATTTTCGATTTGTTTTCGGAACCACCGCCCTTGGCGGCCACGTCCACTTCCACGGTGTTACCCGGGACGATGGAGTAGTGGATCACGGCCGGGGTGTTGTCCTTGGTGTTCTTACGCGCACCGGCCGGGTCGGCGAGGATAGACGCTCGCAGGACGTTTTCCGGCAGGTTGTAGGCGCGACGCACGCCTTCGTTGATCATGTCGTCCAGGCCCATGGTGGCGCCATCCCAACGTACGTCCATGCCCACGCGCACGAACACGGTGACGATACCGGTGTCCTGGCAGATCGGGCGATGGCCGGTGGCGCACATGCGCGAGTTGATCAGGATCTGCGCCATGGAGTCACGCGCCGCTGGCGATTCTTCGCGCAGGTAGGCTTCGTGCATCGCCTGGATGAAGTCAACGGGGTGGTAGTAGGAAATAAACTGCAGGGCGTCGGCAACGCTCTGAATCAGGTCGTCTTGCTTGATCACGGTCATGAGTCGCGCTCCTCTATAAGGGAACATTCAATAAAGGTGGCTTCAGTTAAGTGCATCGGTCGGCTGAAACCACCTTTCCAAGGCGCGTCGCCAAGAAGAGCAGGTATTGTAGGCGCGACGCTAAAAAGGCGCGGCAGTATAACCCGACGCGGTGGCCGATACACCCGACTATGGTCAAACTGTCGCAGGCATGATTCCCTGTGCACGCGCCCCTGTGATTGAGTCCTTATATGCCTGAACTGTATGTCGGCGAACGCCATTGGTCGGTAACTGCCGGCAGCAACCTGCTGGATGCCTTGAACCAGGCAGGTGTCGCCGTGCCCTACAGTTGCCGCGCGGGCAGTTGCCATGCGTGCCTGGTGCGCTGCCGGGGCGAGGTCGAGGACAAACAGCCCGATGCCCTGAGCCCCGCGCAACGCCAGGACGGTTGGCGGTTGGCCTGCCAGTGCCAAGTGGTGGGCGAGCTGCAGGTCGAGGCGTTTGACCCGACGCGTGACGGTTTGCCTGCCCAGGTGGTGGGCGCTGACTGGCTGAACTCGAACGTGCTGCGCTTGCGCCTGCAACCGGAGCGTGGCCTGCGTTATCGGGCCGGGCAACATCTGGTGGTGTGGGCTGGGCACGTGGCGCGTCCATATTCGCTGGCCAGCTTGCCCCAGGAAGATGGGTTTCTGGAATTTCATATCGATTGCCGACAGCCCGGCGAATTCAGTGACCTTGCCCGGCAGTTGCAGGTCGGTGATCACCTGCGCCTGGGCGAGTTGCGCGGCGGCGCTTTGCAGTACGATCCCGACTGGCAATCCCGGCCGCTGTGGCTGCTGGCCTCCGGCACTGGCCTTGGCCCGTTGTGGGGCGTGTTGCGCGAGGCATTGCGCCAGGATCATCAAGGCGCCATCCGCGCGATTCACCTGGCCCATGATGCCGAGGGTCATTATCTGGCTGAACCCTTGGCAGCGCTGGCCGCCAGTCATTCGAACCTGACGGTGGAGCTATGGACAGCGGCCGAGTCGACCCAGGCATTGGCGCAACTGCGGCTTGTTTCCCGGCAAACACTGGCCTTACTCTGCGGACACCCCGCCAGCGTCGAGGCGTTTTCCAAGCGCTTGTTCCTGGCAGGACTGCCGCGCAATCAACTGCTGGCCGATGTGTTCCTGCCCCGTGGTTGAGCGCTGAACTCTACAGCCGCGAGACTCACCATGACCGACGCTATCTTGCAGCAGCGCGAGCGCGGGTTACTGACCCTGCAGCTCAACCGCCCCGATAAGAAAAACGCCCTGACTCGCGCCATGTACACGCAACTGGCCGATGCGCTGGAGCAGGCGGATGCCGATCCAGGCATCAGCGCCGTGCTGATCCAGGGCAGCAGCGAATGTTTTACCGCCGGTAATGACATCGGCGATTTTCTTGAACAGCCGCCCAGCGACCTCGACAGCCCACCGTTTCACTTTATGAAAAGCCTGCTCGACTGTCGCAAGCCCGTGATCGCGGCAGTGGCGGGCGCTGCGGTGGGAATCGGGACAACCCTGCTGCTGCACTGCGACCTTGTGTATATCAGCCGTGATGCGCGTTTGCGCATGCCGTTCGTCAACCTGGGGCTGTGCCCGGAGTTTGGTTCGAGCCTGATCCTGCCGCGTTTGTTGGGGCACGCGAAGGCCGCTGAGTTGTTGCTGTTGGGCGAGGGGTTTACGGGTGAGCAGGCTGCCGCATGGGGGATCGCCACCGAGGCGTTGGGCAGTGGTGAAGCGGCGTTGGCCAAGGCGCGGGAAATCGCCGAGCGCTTTGAAACCCTGGCGCCAGGGGCGGTGCAGGTGACCAAGCAATTGATGAAGAGCGTGGACCGTGAACAGTTGCGGCAGGTGATCGAGGAGGAGGGCGCGTTGTTCGTCCAGCGCTTGAAGTCACCGGAGGCGATTGCGGCATTGTCGGGTTTCAGGGGCAGGCGCTAACCAAATGTGGGAGGGGGCTTGCTCCCGATGCGGTAGGTCAGTCTGCTGATTTGTAGCTGACTCACCGCTATCGGGAGCAAGCCCCCTCCCACATTTTTTTCAGCCTGTCACTCAGACCATTGGGTCGCCAACGTGCAGGATTTTCATGCCGTTGGTGCCGCCGATGGTGTGGTAGCTGTCGCCCTTGGTCAGGATGACCCAGTCGCCTTTCTCCACAACGCCACGCTTGATCAACTCGTCGATGGCCGCTTGGCTCACTTCATGGGGCGGCAACGAAGCCGGGTCGAACGGTACGGTGTACACGCCACGGAACATGGCCGCACGGGCCTGGGTTTCGCGGTGCGGGGAGAACGCATAGATCGGCACCGAGGAGCGGATGCGCGACATGATCAGCGGTGTGTAGCCACTTTCAGTCAGTGCGATGATCGCTTTAACGCCCGGGAAGTGGTTGGCGGTGTACATGGCGGCCAGGGCGATGCTCTGGTCGCAGCTTTCGAAGACCTTGCCGATACGGTGGCTGGAGGTCTTGCTGGTCGGGTGCTTTTCGGCGCCGACGCAGATACGCGCCATGGCCTGCACGGCTTCCAGTGGGTACGGGCCAGCGGCACTTTCAGCCGAGAGCATCACGGCATCTGTGTAGTCGAGCACAGCGTTGGCCACGTCGGACACTTCGGCGCGGGTCGGCATCGGGTTCTGGATCATCGACTCCATCATCTGGGTCGCCACGATCACCGCTTTGTTGTGGCGGCGTGCGTGCAGGATGATCTTCTTCTGGATACCGATCAGCTCTGCATCACCGATTTCCACACCCAGGTCGCCACGGGCAACCATCACGGCGTCGGACGCCTTGATCAGGCCGTCGAGGGTTTCGTCATCGGCTACGGCTTCGGCGCGTTCGATCTTCGCCACCAGCCAGGCGGTACCGCCAGCTTCGTCGCGCAGTTTACGGGCGTATTCCATGTCAGCGGCGTCGCGCGGGAAGGACACGGCGAGGTAGTCCACTTCCATTTCGGCGGCGAGCTTGATGTCGGCCTTGTCTTTTTCCGTCAGGGCTGGGGCAGTCAGGCCACCGCCGCGACGGTTGATGCCTTTGTGGTCGGACAGTGGGCCGCCGATGATCACGGTGCAGTTCAGTTCAGTCGGGGTGGCGGTGTCGACACGCATGACGACACGGCCGTCATCCAGCAGCAACTCGTCACCGACGCCGCAATCCTTGACCAGGTCCGGATAGTCGATACCTACGACATCCTGGGTGCCTTCGGTCAGCGGGTGGCTGGTGGAGAAGGTGAATTTGTCACCGATCTTCAGCTCAATGCGCTTGTTGGAAAATTTGGCGATACGGATTTTCGGGCCTTGCAGGTCACCCAGCAGTGCGACGAAACGGCCATGTTTGGCGGCCAGCTCACGCACCAGCTTGGCGCGAGCCTTGTGCTCGTCCGGGGTGCCGTGGGAGAAGTTCAGACGGGCAACGTCCAAACCAGCCAGAATCAGCTGTTCGAGGACTTCCGGCGAGTTGCTGGCCGGGCCAAGGGTGGCGACGATTTTGGTACGACGGACGGACATGCACAGACTCCTGAGTTCAAGCGCTGAGGAAGGCTACTATGCTCTTTCGTTGTAGTCATTGTTCGTTTGCACTACTTATCGACGATTGACTTGTTTTCGCGGCGGTTGAATAGACGAACTGCCTTGAAGATTTTCGGCGAGGGGTCGATACACTGCACAAGACTGGAGAACCCTCATGCGAATTTTGCTCATTGCTGTACTGGCCGTCAGTGTTGTCGGTTGCACCCGCTGGTCGATGGACCACCATTTGAACAATGCCTACCGCGCCTACAAGGTCGGTGACTGCGAGCGCGTCACCCTGGAGTTGTCCCAGGTCGACCGTGAAAGCCGTACCCGTCGGTATGTGCAGCCGGAGGTCTCGATGTTGCGTGGGCAATGCCTGGAACGGCAGAAACTGTTCGTCGATGCGGTGCAGACGTATCAGTTCATCATCAATCAGTATCCGTCGAGCGAGTATGCCTACCGTGCCCGCGCCACGCTGGACACCCTGCAACAGCTGGGGCATTACCCCGGTGCAAGGGTTGCTCAACCACGCCCCGCGTCGTTGTAATGATATTCGTCATTTGATAACTGGCCCGTTGCCAGTCTTGGGCTATTCTTTGAATGTTCGTTTGTACAAGTTTCTATTCGAACGAATGAGCGGCCCGGACTCGGCGGTTGTCCAGTGACACAGCGTTGCCCGTTGTCACACCGAGATCCAGGGAGAGCGAGCCGTTGTGCTCGTTCCGAATCACTGGCACGGCCACGTTATGGCCACACGATGGCGATCTCACCATGTTTACCGACCGACGGATCGAGCGGCATCAATTACCTTATTTCCTGCAAGTATTTAACCGACTGACCGACAAACCCATCGGGTTTTTGGGCAATGTCTCAGAGGACGGGCTGATGTTAATCAGCCAGTTGCCCATGATGGTCGATGTGGATTTCGAGCTGCGCTTGAAGATTCCCACGGCTGACGGCACCTTCCACGCGGTTGATCTTACGGCGACATGCCTGTGGAGCCATGAAGATATCAACCCGCAGCATTACGATTCCGGGTTCAGCGTAGGCCAGGCGCCCAAGGAGTACGGGCAACTGATCAGTGTGTTGTTGCAGTACTTCAGTTTTGATCCTTTGCAGGCTTCCGCCTAATACTGCGTGATGTCGACCCGGCCTGGACAGTGCTTCCCGAGCAGGGTTCGGGCGCTGAGTGTTCAGAACACGCCGGCTTTCTTCCAGCCCAGATAACGTGTGACCAAGGCTGCCCCCATGGCGGATGGCAAGGTGTCCAGCACCGACAGACCGTGAGCTTTCAAGCGATCGTGCAGTTCATCCCGGGTGTTGAGGTAGTCCACGGTGCCGCTGTAGGTCAAGGCTTCGGGCAAGGTTTGTACAGGCGACTGGCGCAGGCGATCGAGGACTTCCTCACGCAGGCTCGCGACCAGCACCCTGTGTTGACGGCTGATGCGCTTGACCGCGGACAGCAGTTCCTCATCGTCTTCATCCCGCAGGTTGGTGACCAGAATGACTAAAGCCCGACGTTTTTGCCGGGCCAGTAATTGGTTGGCTGCCGCCTCGTAGTCGGCGGTTCGCCGGGTTGTGTCCAGGTCGTATACGGCGTTGAGCAGCAGGTTCAACTGGCTGCTGCCCTTGACCGGCGCCACGTAGCGGGGTTGGTCTGCGGCAAAGGTGCAAAAGCCCACCGCATCGCCCTGGCGCAAGGCGACATAGCTGAGCAGCAGGCAGGCGTTGAGGGCGTGGTCAAAATGAGACAGCTCGTCGTCCTGGCTGCGCATGCGTCGGCCACAGTCGAGCATGAACACAACCTGTTGGTCGCGCTCGTCCTGGTATTCCCGTGCAATGGGCGTACGTTGCCGTGCGGTGGCTTTCCAATCGATCTGCCGCAGGCTATCGCCCTCGCGAAACTCGCGCAGTTGGTGAAACTCCAACCCCAACCCTCGTCGTTGGCGCTGACGTACGCCCAGTTGGCTCAGCCAGTTATCCACACCCAGCAACTGTGCCCCATACAGGCGAGCGAAATCCGGGTAGACGCGGGTGGCATCAGTGGCTTCGATAAAGCGCCGTGCCGACCACAATCCCAAGGGGCTCGGCAGGTGGATTTCGCAGCGGCTGAAATTGAAATGCCCGCGCCGCAGGGGGCGTAGGCGATAGCCCAGTTCACTCCGTTCACCGGGGCGCAGCTCGATGGACTGCGGCAGGTTTTCCACGCTTAACCCGTCGGGAGCATGATCGAATACCTGCACCGTCAGCGCCTGTGGGGCGCCGTACTCCAGGGTCAGGCGTACCTCGCCCCAGCGTCCCAGTGCCAGGCTGCCGGGCATCTGCCGTTGCACTTGCGGCGAGGGACGGCGTTGTAGCCGCAGGGCATCGAGCACGGCCAGCAACAGTAATGCCAGGAGCAAGCCCCACACCACTGAGTGCATGGTGTCCGGCACTTTGAACTGCAATGCCGTCGCGGCGCCCAGCAGTATGCTCAAACCCAGCAATATGCCGAGCCAGATCAATAGCAGACGGGTCGGTTTCATGGGCGGCTCAATGTCGAGGTGCTGGGGTCTGGTCCAGCAACTGCTTGAGCACCTGGTCGACCTCCAGACCGTCGATGTCCAGTTCAGGGGAGATACGGACCCGATGGCGCAGTACGGCCAGGGCACAACCCTTGATGTCGTCCGGGGTGACGAACTCACCGCCGCGCAACAATGCCCGGGCGCGAGCACCGCGTACCAAGGCGATGGATGCCCGTGGGCCGGCACCCATGGCCAGGCCCGGCCAACTGCGGGTGGCCCGCGCCAGGCGCACGGCATAGTCCAATACTTGCTCATCCAGAGGCAATTGACTGGCGATGTGCTGCAATCGCAGCACATCCTCGGCCTGCAGCACGGTGCGCAGCGGCTGCACATCCAGCATGTCGGCTCGTGATGAACGCGTCACTTCGCGCACCATATCCAACTCCTGCTGCGCCTGCGGATAGTCCATGCGGACCTTGAGCATGAAACGATCCAATTCGGCTTCCGGCAGGGGGTAGGTACCTTCTTGCTCGATGGGGTTTTGTGTGGCCATGACCATGAACGGTTGGCCGATGGGCAGTGCTTCGCCTTCGAGGGTGACTTGCCGCTCCTGCATGGCTTCGAGCAGGGCCGCCTGGGTTTTTGCCGGGGCGCGGTTGATCTCGTCGGCGAGCAACAGGTGGGTGAACACTGGCCCTTTGCGCAGCTTGAACTGTTCGGTGTGCAGGTCGTACACGGCGTGGCCGGTGACATCGCTGGGCATGAGGTCCGGGGTGAACTGGATCCGCGCGAAATCGCCCTCAAAGCACCGGGCCAGGGCACGCACGAGCAGGGTCTTGCCCAGCCCTGGCACACCCTCGAGCAATACGTGGCCGCCAGCGATCAGCGCGGTGAGCACATCATCGATTACCGGGTCTTGGCCAATCACGACCTTGCGCAATTCGACGCGCAAGGCTTGTGCCTGCTGGCTGGCGCGTTGCAAGGCTTCTCCGGACAGGGCGTCAGCGTGGGGGAAATCGCTCATAGGGCATTCCTGAGGGTTTGCAGGCATGCCACCTGACGGCTGAAATCGGCGCTGGAAAGCCGTTTTACCGCAAGTGGGCCGAGGGCCTGGCTGATCACATGAGAGGGTTGATGTGTGAGGTGTTCAAGTACGCGCCACTGTTCTGTGTTGTCGAGGTGTTCGAAACCTGGATGGCGGTGTCTGGCCGCGCGCTGTATATCGTGCTGTAAGGCCTGCAGTAGCGCCGCCTGGCCGCTACGGCGCAGCAGGAAATCTGCGCTGGCGCTCAAGTGTTCCTGCAACTGGCGGCGCGCTCTGGGGGCGGGTTCCTGGATCGGGCCCTGTCGCATGCCGGCCTGCCAGAGTGCCAGGGCTATCAGGGCAATGAGCGCCACCAGCGCCTGTGGGAAATAACGCAACAGCAGGGTGAGCAAGTCATCCACGTGGCTGTTGAACAACAAGGTCACGGCAGTGCCCTGGCTCAGATACCACAGCAGCCAGGCATTGTCGTGCTTGCCGATATCCGGTGTTTTCCACAGGTCGCTGTCGGTGATCACCGTTACGCGGCCTTGCCCGAGGTTGAGTTGCATCAGTTGGCTTGCCCTGGCGCTATTGGCTGAAAACTGTGCCTGGTGCTGGGGGTCGATGAGGTTGAAGTCGGTGTCGAAGCTGAAGTAAACCGGGGCGGTGTCGTTGTCGACATAGAGTTTGCTCAGGTCCGGGGCTTTCTTTTTGCGAGTCGGTTCGGGCTCGTCGGGTTCGTCACTCAGGGCCTGTTGGACATGCAGGCGATCGAGCAACAGGTCGCCGCTCTTTCCGGTTTCGTCATCCCATAGCGCCTCGGCCACCAACAGTAGGTGGCCACCGGACTTGGCCCAGTCCAGCAGTTGCGCTACCTGACGTGGTGACATGTTGCTGCGTTCGCCCAGTAACAGCAGGCTGTTGCCGTTGGGGGGCAGCGTGGCCAGGCGTTCGAGGCTATCGGCATGCTCCACCGCCAGGCCCTGCTGCCTTAAAAAGTGCTCGGCTGCCAGGTAGGGATTGGCGAGAGCCTGCGGAGCGGGGCCGCGATCCACCACTTCTTCATAGGGGATGGCCTTGCTCCAAGCGTAAAAGCCGCCCGCTGCCAGCAGGCATGCCACTAATACGCCAATCCCCAGCAAAAACCGATTCATAGGGTGCCCCCTGAACCGAATAGAGCACGCCAATCGCAGCATAATTTTTGCTGGGCTGAGGTCGGGGGAAGGTGATGGCCGTAGGCGAGGTTTTGCCAGTGCCGGGTCAACTCATCACTGAATGCCAGCAGTTGCGGCTGCTGCAACTGCTGAACGCGTTCGAGGACCTGGCCTTCAGTGTCGGCGCTTTTAAGGGGCAAGTTGAAGTCATGGAGCAACCGGCTAAGCAGGCCACGATACAAAAGGCCGAGAGCTTCCCGTGGCTGGGTAGGCCAGAGTTGTTCGGCAGTGCTGGCGATATCCATGGGTAAGGTTTCGGTCCCCAGTTCGAGACCGAACAGTTGCGTGGGTACGGGTTTGGCTGCCTTGGGTGCACGTGGGCCGCGCAGGCTGACAAACGTGCGCAGCCAGTCACGATATCGCCATGCCAGCAGGGTCAGGCCGCCGATCAGCAGGCTCCATAAAAGCACTTCGAGGCCTTGGGCGACATGCTTGAACGTATTGCTGTTGAGCGAGTCCAGTAGCGCTTGCAGCCACGCCGGTAGTTTACCGTCAGCATGTGCCTTGTTTTCAGTCGCGGGCTTTTCTTCGCCAAAACGATAGCGGGTGACGGTTTCCGGGTTTTTGAACGGTGGGGCATCGAGCAGCGACTTGATGGACTGGCTTGCGCCCTTGGGGCTCAGCGGCGTGGTTTCATCCGCCATGGTGGGCGGGCTGAATGGCAGCAATGTGAGCCCGATCACCAGCAGTAACAATGGCGCCACATTACTCAGGCGCTGGCGCAGGCGGCGGAATACCAGCTCCAGGTCCCACGCTTCCAATCCGGTGCGGCGATTGAGATAGAGGCTGAAGCCACAGGCCACATAGATGGGCTCCCAAAACACCAGCATCACCGCGTAGAACGCGTTGCCCAGATGATCCAGCCAGAGTACTTCGGAACTGGTCGCCAGGAGCAGGTTCAGCCAATCCCAATCCAGTTCAACCTGTTGTGGAATGAACAGGTAGAAAAACGCCATGAGGCCGAACCATAGCCCGATTTCCAGATGCACGCTGACGATGGTAAGCCAGCGTGCGGCGCCCGCGTTGCGCTGCTGCAGCACGCCCAGGCGCTTCTGGCGCGCCTGGCCGTCAAGACCTTCGAGTTGACTGACTGGCATGACAAAGCTGCGGCTGAGGCTGAGCCGGCGCCAAGTCAAGCTGGCCAGTAACTGGCCTTTGAGAAGACTTGGCCATTGGCTCACGGCCTGTCTCAGGGTGGGCTTTTCGCCAAACAGGGTCTTGGACAGGATATACAACGGCAAGCGATCGAAGGCCGGCTGGAACCACCAGAACAAGAGCATGACCGTGTATGGATGCTCCCACAGTAAAGCGGTGAGCAATGCAAACACTGGCAGGGTCACCAGGGCCCAACTGCCCATCAACAGCACGCGGTGTTCCCTGGCCATTAATATGCCCAGATCCATGGCTTCCCAGGCGGTGCGCGGGCGGATGACGACGCTGGCATCACTCAGGCGCATGGCGAGCCCGTCCGGCTAAGGTCAGGTAAGCGGCTACCAGCAGCCAGAGTGCAGCGCCCACCAGGTATTTGCCCCAAGGGGGGATCTGGGTCGTGGACGACCAGTAGGCTTCTATAAACGCTGCGATCAGCAGGAACACCATGACTGCGCACAACAGTTGCACGCTTTTACGTGCCGCGAGTCGCAAGGATTCTCCGCGACTCAATTGCCCCGGGGCGATCAACGCCCAGCCCAGTTGCAACCCCGCGGCTCCCGCGAGGGTAATGGCCGTCAATTCGAAGGCGCCATGCCCTATCACGAATGACCAGAAAGTCTGTCCGTAGCCGATCTCGGTGAGGTGCCCGGAGATCGCGCCGATGATCAGTCCGTTGAAAACCAGGAAAAACACGCTACCCAGGCCGAAGAGCAAACCGGCGGCAAACGTCTGGAAGGCAATGCCGATGTTGTGCATTACGTAATAGCCAAACATCATCCAGTCTTCGCTCGATGCCCGTTCGACGGTGCGCCCCAGGCGGCTGATATCAGGGTCATACATGCCTTGCATCTCGGCCACCTGTTGGGGGCTGACAATGCTGTAGATCAGGTCGGGGAACAGGTAGACCAGCACGGCAATACCCAACAGGCTGCCAAAGAACAACAGGCTGGCGAGCAACACAAAACGCCACTGTTCCCGTACCAGTCGTGGGAAGCCGGCCAGTACGAAGCTCAGCGCGTTTGCGGCCAATTGGCTGCGGTGACGGTAGAGTTGTTGATGGCCGCGCAGGGCCAGTTGTTGCAGTGGGTCTACCAGGTAGCTGCTGTAACCGCGTTCCTGGGCCAAGGCCAAGTGCTGGCATAGACGTCGGTATTGATGTGGGAAGTCGGCCATCTCGCTTGCCTTGGCCTTGCCCTGTTCCAACTGCTTGAGTTGCTCGGCAAAGGCTTGCCATTGAGGTTGGTAGCGGCTTTCGAAGAGGCTCTGCTTCATATCGGCCCCAACAGGCCGCGCGCCACGCCATTGAGTTGCTCTACGGCACGTGCCGGAGAGACGTGCAGCGGCGTTGCGAGGATCGAGGCGAGCTCATGTACTCGTTCGGCGGACAGTTCACCCTGGCGTTCTGCAAAACCCAGGATGGCCCGCTGTTCACTCAGGTCCAGGGCAAACGGTAAACGCAGTGCCGCAGCCTGAGGCACCTGGGGGCGCACCAGAGGCTGTTCGCGGTAGACCACCAACGTGCCAGCGGCCAAGTCGCCCAGGCGTTTGAAGTGAGGATGTTGCAGGCAACTGATGGCGCCGAGACAATAGCCAAAAGGCAGCATGTCGACAAACCGAAGCAGGTTGCGGATGAGTGACGCCGACCAGCCAATGGGCGTGCCGTCGTCCTGCACGACACGCAGGCCCATGACCTGTTTACCTGGCGAGCAGCCCTGGTTGAGCACCTCGAACAGCACCATGTACCACCAACTGGCCAGGAACAGCAGTAGCGAGCCCAGGCCGATACCAATGTTGCCAAGCAAGGCCAATGGCACCAGGAGCACGCCCATGATCACACCGCGTGCGCCGAGGTCGAAGGCAAAGGCCAGCGCCCGGGGCACCAGGCCGGCTGGGCGCAATGCCAGGTCGATGCCTTCTGGCGTCTCGATCTGGTAGCGGGTGTCCAATGGGGCTGATGGCATCGCGATCCTTGGCAGTGCAGAGCATTTGGGAGACACGGATGCTAGCAGTGTCGGCGGTGGAAGCAACCTCTCAAGATTTTTCTGGATGTTTGTACAGTTATTTGTCGCTTTCCCCAGGCGCGGTTCAGCGCCTAGACTTTGTCGACCTTCAGCACAGGAATAGCCCGTGACCTCCATTTTCTGGTACGACTATGAAACCACCGGCATCAACCCGCGCCGTGATCGCCCGCTTCAGGTAGCCGGAATTCGCACGGATTTCGATCTCAACGAAGTCGGTTCACCGGTCAATCTGTATTGCCAGCCGAGCGACGATATCCTGCCCCATCCCGCGGCGTGTGCGATCACTGGCATCACCCCGCAGATATTGGCGGAGAAAGGCCTGGCCGAAGCCGATTTCATGACCCGGGTACACGCTGAGCTCGCTGCTCCGGGCACCTGTGGTGCCGGCTATAACACGCTGCGCTTTGATGATGAGATGACGCGCTACAGCTTGTATCGCAACTTTTTTGATCCGTATGCGCGCGAGTGGCAGGGCGGTAATAGCCGTTGGGATTTGATCGACGTGGTTCGCACCGCTTACGCCCTGCGGCCAGGGGGCATCGAATGGCCCCAGGACGATGGGCGCGTAACGCTCAAGCTTGAGCGCCTGACTGCCGCCAATGGCATTGATCATGGCCAGGCCCACGATGCGTTATCCGACGTGCGCGCCACGATTGCGCTGGCGCGATTGGTTCGAGAGAAACAGCCCAAACTCTACGACTGGCTGTTTCAACTGCGCAGCAAACAACGAGTAATGGACCAGGTGCGCTTGTTGCAACCGATGGTGCATATATCCGGGCGATTTTCCGCTGAACGTCATTACCTGGGGGTCGTGCTGCCTTTGGCCTGGCACCCGCGTAATCGCAATGCGTTGATTGTTTGCGACCTTGGGCTCGATCCCCAGGGCCTGCTGGATATGGATGCCGACGCCTTGCGCGAACGCCTTTACACCCGCCGTGATGAGCTTGCCGAGGGTGAGTTGCCGGTACCGCTCAAGTTGGTGCATATCAATCGCTGCCCTGTGGTCGCTCCTTTGAGCGTACTGCGGGCCGAAGACTGGGAGCGGCTGCAATTGGACAGGGGGGCTTATCAGTCGCGGGCGCTGCGGCTAACTGACGCACAGGAACTTTGGCGCGATAAGTTGGCGGCAATTTATGCCGATGAGGAATTTGCACCGAATGCTGACCCGGAGCAGCAGCTCTACGATGGTTTTATTGGCGATCGTGATCGGCGGTTATGTGAGCAAGTCCGAATGACTGAACCTGCGCAATTGGCGCGCCAGCAGTGGCCTTTCGATGATCAACGGTTACCGGAATTATTGTTTCGCTACCGTGCGCGTAACTTCCCCGATACGTTGAACAGTGAGGAGCAACAACGCTGGAAACTTTTCTGTCAGCAACGTTTGTCAAATTCTGAGTGGGGTGCGCCGAATACCCTTGAGGCATTTAATCAAGCCTGGCAAGAGTTGGCGGTTAGTGCGACGCCGTTTCAGCGGCAGGTGCTGCAGCAGTGGCAGGAATATGCCAATTCCTTGGTTCTTCGTTTGAACCAGCAGTCAGGGTTTGCAGAATAGACAAGTAATAAAAACGCCAGCAAGCTGGCGTTTTTAATGTGTCGCGTATCAGGCGCAGGCCTGGCGAAGCTTAACCCAGCAGGGTAGCCCAGCCTTCAACCACGTCACCGCCCCACTTGGCTTTCCACTCTTTCAGCGTTTTGTGGTTGCCACCTTTGGTTTCAATCACTTCGCCGTTATGCGGGTTTTTGTATTGCTTGACCTTGCGAGCGCGCTTGGTGCCGGTCGTTTTTACAGCGCCACGAGGTGCTTTAACTTTCGACTCAGGATCCAGCAGCGCGATGATGTCACGCAGGGATTTGGAGTATTCACCCATGAGGGTGCGCAGTTTGCCTTCGAATTCCAGCTCGGTTTTCAGTTTGTCGTCTTGGGACAGGTTCTTCAAACGAGCTTGAAGCTCTTTGATAGCTTCTTCGGTGGCGCGGTATTCGTTGATCAGAGACATGTGGACTACCTTATGTAGAACGCTGATTGACAGGGACAGTGGCCTAATAATAGTCAGGCAGTTTGCTCAAGTAAACATTTAAGCAGACATTTATGTGAATTACTTTAAATGTTTGGAGCGAGGTTGCGCAATCGAGTTAATTACAAGGTCGTGGGCCTAAACATAATCTCCTTGGAATTCGGGAGGGCGCGCGCGAGGTGCGTTAGATTCATATAAAACGGTCAAAGCCATAGGCTGTTAGGGGGTAAGGCAAGGGGTGTGATCAGAATAAAGCTTAACGAATACTGCAGTTTTCCCGCGCAATCGCTAGAATGGCAACCTTTGCGAAGTTCTGGAGTTTCCCCCTAATGCGCACTTTTCGGCTGGTGATTGCTTGCCCGGACCGGGTTGGCATCGTTGCCAAAGTCAGTAACTTTCTGGCCTCCCACAACGGCTGGATCACCGAGGCGAGCCATCACTCGGACAATCTCAGCGGTTGGTTCTTCATGCGTCACGAAATCCGTGCCGACACGCTGCCCTTTGGTCTTGAGGCTTTTCGCGAGGCCTTTGCGCCAATCGCCGAAGAGTTTTCGATGACCTGGCACATCACCGACACCGAGCAGAAAAAACGCGTGGTGTTGATGGCCAGCCGCGAATCCCATTGCCTGGCCGACTTGCTGCACCGTTGGCACAGTGATGAACTCGATTGCGAGATCGCGTGTGTGATATCCAATCATGACGACCTGCGTAGCATGGTCGAGTGGCATGGCATCCCGTACTACCACGTACCGGTCAATCCACAGGACAAGGAACCGGCGTTCGCCGAGGTTTCCCGTCTGGTCAAGCAACATGAAGCCGATGTGGTGGTGCTGGCGCGTTACATGCAGATCCTGCCGCCGGAACTCTGCCGCGAATATGCCGGCAAGGTGATCAACATTCACCACAGTTTCCTGCCATCGTTTGTCGGGGCCAAGCCTTACCACCAGGCGTCCCTGCGGGGCGTGAAGTTGATTGGCGCAACCTGCCATTACGTCACCGAAGAGCTGGATGCGGGGCCGATCATCGAGCAAGACGTGGTGCGCGTCAGCCATAGCGACAGCATTGAAGACATGGTGCGCTTCGGTCGCGATGTCGAGAAGATGGTGCTGGCCCGTGGCCTGCGCTACCACTTGGAAGACCGCGTGCTGGTGCACGGCAACAAGACCGTCGTGTTCTGATCGCAGCGTTTTGATTGAAGAATGAAGGGCCTGGGCGTTAAATCTCCCCAGGCCCTTTTTCTTTGTCTGGCGTTGAGGATTGATCGATGAGTGACCCACTGGACAAAGCCACCTCCAAAGCCCCGGCAACACTGGGTGAGGGGTGTTTAAGCCGGTACGACCCGGACGACCTGGACAGCGACGACGGCACCGACTTTCCAGGTGCCGCCGAGTTGTGGGAGCGCGAGCAGGCCAAGTCTGATACCGCCGCGAAATAACGCGTATCAGATCCGGAAGCTGCCCACCAATTGCTTCAACCGCGCCGCTTGCTGTTCCAGGTCGGCGCACGCACGCAGGGTCGATTGCAGGTTTTCCACGCCTTCCTGATTGAGGGTGTTGATCTCCGTGATGTCCATATTGATCGACTCGACGACCGAGGTTTGTTCCTCAGTGGCGGTGGCGACTGATTGGTTCATGCCGTCGATCTCACCAATACGTTGGGTCACGCTGTTGAGGCGCTCACCGGCGAGGTTGGCGATTTCCACGCTGTCCTGGCTGTGGCGTTGGCTGTCGCTCATGGTGCTGACCGAATCCCGGGCGCCGACTTGCAGTTCCTCGATCATCTTTTGTACTTGCTGCGCCGATTCCTGGGTGCGGTGTGCCAGGTTGCGTACTTCATCGGCCACCACTGCAAACCCGCGTCCGGCTTCCCCGGCGCGGGCCGCCTCGATGGCTGCGTTCAGCGCCAGCAGGTTGGTTTGCTGCGAGATGCTGGTGATCACCTCGAGAATCTGACCGATGTTCACGGTCTTGCTGTTAAGCGCTTCGATATTGCTGCTGGATGCGCTGATCATCGCGGACAACTGCGTCATCGCCTTGATATTGCGTTCAACCACCTGTTGACCGTCTTCGGCCAAGTGCCGCGCGTCGCTGGCCTGGTTGGACGCTTGTGCAGCGTTGCGCGCTATTTCCTGCGCGGCGGCGCCCAGTTCGTTGATGGCGGCAGCCACGCTGTTGGTGCGGTTGGCCTGTTCGTCGGAGTTGACCATCGACGAGTTGGAGGCGCTGACAACCCGCAGTGCCACTTCGTTGACCTGCTCGGTGGCTGAAGATACTTCACGGATGGACGTGTGAATCCGCTCCACGAAGCGGTTGAAAGCGTTAGCCAGGGTGCCGAACTCATCGTGGTTCTGGATGGTCAGGCGGCGCGTCAGGTCACCTTCGCCGTCGGCGATATCCTGCATGGCGCGGGTCATCACGTGCAGCGGCTGCAACAGCACGCGAATCAGCATGCCCAGCAGGGCAATAATGATCACCACGGCAATGATGGTGGCGATGACCGCCGAGGTACGGAATTCGCTGAGCATGGCGAAGGATTTGTCTTTATCGACCGAAATGCCCAAGTACCAGTTCACCGACGGCAGGCCTTTGATCGGTGTGAAGGTCACGATGTTGTCCTTGCCGTTGGCCTCGACTTCACTGAAGTTGCCACTGATCTTCGGCGTGTTTTTCGGATACACATCGGTCAGGGTTTTCATCACCAGGTTTTTGTCCGGGTGTACCAGCACTTTGCCGTCGGCGCTGACCAGGAACGCATAGCCCATGCCGCCGAAGTTCAGCGCGCCGATGTTATCCACCAGGGTTTGCAGGCTGAGGTCGCCGCCCACCACGCCGATGCTCTGGCCTCCTTTGGCGCTGGGGGTGGCGATGGAAATGATCAATTGCCCGGTGGCGGCGTCGATGTACGGTTCAGTCAGGGTCGAACCGTTGCTGCTCTGGGCACCTTTGTACCAAGGGCGAACGCGGGGGTCGAAGCCATCCGGCATCTTGGTGTCGGGGCGGATGGTGAAGGCCCCTTTGCTGTCACCCACGTAAGTCGCCATGAAGGAAGACGTCAGCGTTTTCTGTTCCAGCAGGCTGGCAACCGTCGCAGGCTCAGGGTTGATGGCGATGTTTTGTGCCGCGTTTTCCACCAGTGCAATGCGCCCGGTGAGCCAAGTCTGAATATTGCTGGCGGTGACATCGCCCATTTCATGCAGGTAATTGTTGAGGTCGTCACGAATAGCGTTACGTTGCAGGTAATCGTTGTAAAGGGTGAACAGTGCGAAGGCGGCGATGACGATAAGGGAGGCTGCAAGCAGGATCTTGTGGCTGAAACGCAGATTTTTATTCATAGCTTGAAGGGTCCGCTAAGGTCTTAATATCCGAAGCGCGTCCTTGTGGAACACGCGGAAGGGCAGCGTAAAAAAAGTTTGATATTTCCGTTGGTCCCTGTAGGAACTATCTGAGTGATTTTTCGACTTTATGGGTCTCACATCTGTCTTATCGACCTAGCGCTACTAAAGATTAACCATGGGTGACGAAATGCCTGATTCCACGCAACTTCTTATCGGTGCCGGCCTTGACGGCCAGCCCATTGCCCAGGCCATGCGCCTGGCCAACCGCCACGGGTTGATCGCCGGCGCGACGGGCACGGGCAAGACCGTCACGTTGCAACGCCTGGCTGAAGCCTTCAGTGATGCGGGCGTGGCGGTATTTGCGGCTGACATCAAAGGTGACCTCTGTGGCCTGGGTGCCGCCGCCAACCCTCAGGGCAAGGTGGCCGAGCGTATCGCCGGGATGCCTTTCCTTAATTACACGGGCAAGGCGTATCCGGTCACGCTGTGGGATATCCACGGGCAGTCCGGTCATCCATTGCGCACCACGATCAGTGAGATGGGGCCATTGTTGCTCGGCAGCCTGCTGGAACTGACTGACAGCCAGCAGTCGGCTCTTTATGCGGCATTCAAGGTGGCGGATCGCGAAGGCCTGTTGCTGCTGGATCTCAAGGACCTTAAGGCGCTGCTCAACCACCTGCGCTACCACCCGGAACTGCTTGGCGACGACGCGGCGTTGATGACCACCGGCTCCAGCCAGGCGCTGTTGCGGCGTTTGGCTATCTTGGAGCAGCAGGGTGCCGAGGCGTTGTTTGGCGAGCCGGCCTTGCAGCTTGAAGACATCTTGCAGCCCACCGGTGACGGTCGTGGGCGTATCCACCTGCTGGACGCCAGCCGCCTGGTGCATGAGGCGCCGAAGGTGTACGCGACCTTCCTGTTATGGCTGTTGGCGGAGTTGTTCGAGCAACTGCCGGAGCGCGGCGACGCCGACAAACCGCTGCTGGCGCTCTTTTTCGACGAAGCGCATCTGTTGTTCGCCGACACGCCCAAGGCGTTGCAAGAGCGGCTGGAGCAAGTGGTGCGGTTGATTCGTTCCAAAGGCGTTGGCGTGTATTTCGTCACCCAATCGCCGGGTGACCTGCCGGACACCGTGCTGGCGCAACTCGGTTTGCGGGTGCAGCACGGCCTGCGAGCGTTCACCACCAAAGAACAGAAGTCTCTGCGGGCAGTGGCGGACGGGTTCCGGCCCAATCCTGAATTTGATGCCTTGTCGGTGTTGACCGAATTGGGTACGGGTGAAGCATTGGTGGGCACCTTGCAGGAAAAAGGCACGCCGCAAGTGGTCCAGCGCGTGCTGGTCGCGCCACCGCAATCGCGCATCGGGCCGCTCAGCGCGGCTGAGCGCGCCGCACTGGTGGCCAGCTCGCCGTTGCTGGGCCGTTATGACAAGCCAATTGATCGGGAATCTGCCTATGAAGTGCTGATGGCCCGCAAGGAACTGGGGCCTACCGAAGAGGCCAAGCAGGCCGCCGAGGAGCCTAGCTTCACGGACAAGGCCGGGGCGTTCCTGGGAACCACCGCAGGCAAGGCGCTGAAGTCAGCCATGCAACAGGCGGCCAATCAGATGGGGCGCCAATTGGTGCGTGGTTTGTTGGGGTCTTTGCTGGGCGGCAGCAAGCGCAAGTAGCGCTTCAGGCCTTGGGCTTGCCATGGGCGGCCAGCCGCTCAAGTGCAGCGCGCAAGGCTGGATCGCTGATCCCGTCGGCTGTGGCCTGAATGGTCTCGGCCGCATTCTCTGAAAGGTCCAGGGTGTGGCCGACTGCGCTTTGCTGCACGGTCGATGGCTGCACTTTGAACTGGATGCGTGTCAGGCTGGCAAATTCATCGAATGCCATCAGTTGACGCAGCAGGCGTTTTTGCTGATAGCGCAAACGGGTCGCCCAGTGACCGTCCGTGACAATCAATAGCAAATTACCTTCACGCCAAGAGGCCACATGGCAATGCTCGCGGGCGGCGGGTTGCAGTTGGCTTTCGAGCAGGCGTTGCAAATGGCCCAAGCGTTGCGCATGGCCAAAGATGGCTTTCAACGGCTTGGCTTCGCGAAGCAACACGCTGGGCGCGCGGGCTGTAAGAGGGCGAAATGCCATTATTGGACACCTTAAGCAACAGAGCTGCCATCTTAGCAGAACCCGTCTATCCGGCCCCGGGCAATGCATCGCCGAGGCTTTGTCCATGAAATCAATGGGCTCTATGGGTTGAAGTTCGCGCAAAAGCCCTTATTTTAAACAAGCCCTCTCACAGCACCATGCCAGCATCGGGGAACAACGCCACTTTCCTCACCCACGATTCCGGGTAGAATGCGCGTTCGCATGCGGCCGTGAGGGCTGCTCGGGCCACTCACGGTGCGCCCTCCATCCCTATGTGTGGAAGAACCTGCCGATATGTTTGCGCCTTTGTTAAAGAAACTTTTTGGAAGCAAGAATGAGCGCGAAGTCAAACGCATGCTCAAGACGGTGCAGTTGGTCAATGCCTTCGAAGAGCAGATGGTTGCCCTGTCGGACGAGCAATTGCGCGCCAAGACCCAAGAGTTCAAGGCCCGCATAGCCAAAGGTGAAACCCTCGACAAGCTCCTGCCCGAAGCCTTTGCGGTCGCCCGTGAAGCCGGTAAACGTGTCATGGGCATGCGCCACTTCGACGTCCAGTTGATCGGCGGCATGACCTTGCATGAAGGCATGATTGCCGAAATGCGTACCGGTGAAGGCAAGACCCTGGTGGCAACCCTGGGTGTTTACCTCAACGCACTGTCCGGCAAGGGCGTGCACGTTGTGACGGTGAACGACTACCTGGCCCGCCGGGACGCCAACTGGATGCGCCCGCTGTATGAGTTCCTCGGCCTGACCGTCGGCGTGGTAACGCCGTTCCAGCCGCCGGAAGAGAAGCGCGCTGCCTACGCTTGCGACATTACCTACGGCACGAACAACGAATTCGGCTTCGACTACCTGCGCGACAACATGGCGTTCAGCATGGATGAAAAATTCCAGCGCGAACTCAACTTTGCCGTGATCGACGAAGTCGACTCCATCCTCATCGACGAAGCCCGTACCCCGCTGATCATCTCCGGCCAGGCCGAAGACAGCTCGCGCCTGTACACCGAGATCAACAAGTTGATCCCGCGCCTGGAGCAGCACATCGAAGAAGTGGAAGGCGTGGTGACCAAAGAAGGTCACTTCTCCATCGACGAGAAGACCCGCCAGGTCGAACTCAACGAAGCCGGCCACCAGTTCGTCGAAGACATGCTGACCCAGATCGGCCTGCTGGCTGAAGGCGAAAGCCTGTACTCGGCTCACAACCTGGGCCTGTTGACCCACGTCTATGCCGGCCTGCGCGCCCACAAGCTGTTCCATCGCAACGTCGAATACATCGTGCAGGATGGCCAAGTGGTACTGGTCGACGAACACACCGGCCGTACCATGCCGGGTCGACGTTTGTCCGAAGGCCTGCACCAGGCCATCGAAGCCAAGGAAGTGCTCAACATCCAGGCTGAAAGCCAGACGTTGGCCTCCACCACGTTCCAGAACTACTTCCGTCTGTACAACAAGCTGTCCGGCATGACCGGTACGGCCGACACCGAAGCGTTCGAATTCCACCAGATCTACAGCCTGGCCGTGATGGTGATTCCACCGAACAAGCCGCTGGCCCGTAAAGACTTCAACGACCTGGTGTTCCTGACCGCCGAAGAGAAATACGCGGCGATCATCAACGACATCAAGGACGGCATGGCCCAAGGCCGCCCGATCCTGGTGGGTACCGCGACCATCGAGACTTCCGAGCACGTGTCCAACCTGCTCAACAAGGAAGGCATCGAGCACAAGGTCCTCAACGCCAAGTTCCACGAAAAAGAAGCCGAGATCATCGCCCAGGCCGGTCGCCCAGGCGCACTCACCATCGCCACCAACATGGCCGGTCGTGGTACCGACATCCTGTTGGGCGGCAACTGGGAAGTGGAAGTGGCTTCGCTGGACAACCCGACCCCTGAGCAGATTGCCCAGATCAAGGCCGACTGGCAGAAACGTCACCAGGCGGTGCTGGAATCCGGTGGCCTGCAGGTGATCGCGTCCGAGCGTCACGAATCGCGCCGTATCGACAACCAACTGCGTGGCCGTGCCGGCCGTCAGGGTGACGCCGGTTCCAGCCGCTTCTACCTGTCCCTGGAAGACAGCCTGATGCGTATCTTTGCCTCGGATCGGGTGAAGAACTTCATGAAGGCCCTGGGCATGCAGTCCGGTGAAGCGATCGAGCACCGCATGGTGACCAACGCCATCGAGAAGGCCCAGCGCAAGGTTGAAGGCCGTAACTTCGACATTCGTAAGCAACTGCTTGAGTTCGACGACGTCAACAACGAACAACGTAAAGTGATCTATCACATGCGTAACACGTTGCTGGCCGCCGACAACATTGGCGAGACCATTGCCGATTTCCGTCAGGACGTGCTCAACGCCACCGTCAGCGCACACATTCCGCCACAGTCCCTGCCAGAGCAGTGGGATGTTGCCGGCCTGGAAGCGGCGCTGAAGAACGACTTCGGTGTCGACCTGCCGGTCCAGCAATGGCTCGACGAAGACGATCACCTGTACGAAGAGACGCTGCGCGAGAAGCTGATGACCGAGCTGCTGGCCGCGTACAACGAGAAAGAAGAGCAGGCGAGTGCCGAAGCGCTGCGCACCTTCGAGAAACAAATCGTACTGCGCGTGCTGGACGACCTGTGGAAAGACCACCTGTCGACCATGGATCACCTGCGTCACGGCATCCACCTGCGTGGCTATGCCCAGAAGAACCCGAAGCAGGAGTACAAGCGCGAGTCGTTCACGCTGTTCTCCGAGTTGCTGGATTCGATCAAGCGCGATTCGATTCGTGTGCTCTCCCACGTTCAGGTGCGTCGCGAAGACCCGATCGAGGAAGAAGCTCGCCTGCGTCAGGAAGCCGAAGCCCTGGCGGCACGCATGCAGTTCCAGCATGACGAAGCACCGGGTCTGGAAGCGCCTGAAGTATTGGGCGAAGAGGTCGATGTGGCCCTGGCCCAGACGCCAGTGCGCAATGATCAGAAGCTGGGCCGCAACGAACTGTGCTACTGCGGTTCGGGCAAGAAATTCAAACACTGCCACGGCCAGATCGAATAAGATTTTCGCCTGACGCTGCAACACCCCGCGCCGCGACCGGCCTTTGCCGTCGCGGCGTTTTGCCATTAATTTCACCGTCGATCACGACGGCACAGACATCACCTATTTTAAGGAGCGCATTCATGGCTGTTGGTCTTGGTCCTTTGCCCACATTGCACCCGGTTGCCGGTTTTGAACTCGGTATCGCGTCGGCCGGCATCAAGCGCCCAGGGCGCAAGGATGTGGTGGTAATGCGCTGTGCCGAAGGTTCGACCGTCGCCGGTGTGTTCACCCTTAACGCCTTCTGCGCTGCTCCGGTGATCCTGGCCAAACAGCGCGTTGCCGGCTCTATCCGCTACCTGCTGACCAACACCGGCAATGCCAACGCAGGCACCGGTGAGCCTGGTTTGGTCGCCGCTGCGCGCACCTGTGCCAAGCTGGCCCAGTTGACCGGCGTGGATGCCAGCCAAGTGCTGCCGTATTCCACCGGTGTTATCGGCGAGCCGCTGCCGGTCGAGAAAATCGAAGGCGCCCTGCAAGCCGCGCTGGATGACCTGTCTGTGGATAACTGGGCGGCTGCCGCGACTGGCATCATGACCACCGACACCCTGCCAAAAGGCGCGAGCCGCCAGTTCGTGCACGATGGCGTGACGGTCACCGTGACCGGTATCAGCAAAGGCGCAGGCATGATCCGCCCGAACATGGCGACCATGCTCGGCTACATTGCCACCGACGCCAAAGTCTCCCGCGACGTGCTGCACAGCCTGATCCTGGACGGCGCCAACAAGTCGTTCAACCGCATCACCATCGACGGCGACACGTCGACCAACGACTGCTGCATGCTGATCGCTACCGGCCAAGCCGATCTGCCGGAAATCACGTGCGCCAGCGGGCCGCTGTTTGCCGCCCTGAAGCAGGCTGTGTTCGACGTGTGCATGGACGTGGCCCAGGCCATCGTGCGCGACGGCGAGGGCGCCACCAAGTTCGTGACGGTTGAAGTCAACGGTGGCGGCAATCACCAGGAATGCCTGGATGTCGGCTACACCGTGGCGCACTCGCCGCTGATCAAGACGGCGTTGTTCGCGTCTGACCCGAACTGGGGCCGCATCCTGGCCGCTGTGGGTCGTGCCGGTGTGCCGGACCTGGACGTGAGCAAGATCGACGTGTTCCTCGGTGATGTGTGCATCGCCAGCCGTGGCGCCCGCGCCGAGAGCTACACCGAAGCCCAGGGCTCAGCGGTGATGCAGCAGGAAGAAATCACCATCCGCATCGAGTTGGGTCGCGGTGAGTGCAGCGAAACCATCTGGACCACCGACCTGTCCCACGAGTACGTGAAGATCAACGCGGAATACCGTACCTAAGCCTGGAGGATAAGCGCGGTGAAACGAGTGCATGTAGCAGCAGCGGTGATCCGCGGTGTCGATGGCAGGATCCTGCTGGCACGCCGCGCCGATACCCAGCATCAGGGCGGTCTCTGGGAGTTTCCCGGTGGCAAGGTGGAGGCGGGCGAGTCAGTCGCTGCGGCCTTGTCCCGTGAATTGCAGGAGGAACTGGGCATCCAGGTCACCACGGCGCGGCCGTTGATCAAGGTGCAGCATGACTACCCCGACAAGCAGGTGTTGCTGGATGTCTGGGAAGTTTCAGCGTTCACGGGTGAACCGCACGGTGCCGAAGGGCAACCCTTGGAGTGGGTTGCGCCTCGGGATCTGATCAATTATGAATTCCCGGCGGCCAACGCGCCGATCATTGCCGCCGCACGCCTGCCCGCCGATTACCTGATTACCCCCGGCGAGCTGGAAACCCCGACGTTGTTGCGCGGGATTCAGAAGGCTATCGCGGGCGGCATCAAGCTGGTCCAACTGCGTGCGCCCAACGGTTACGATCCTAAATACCGCGACCTGGCAGTGGATGCGGTAGGGCTGTGTGCCGGCAAGGCGCAGTTGATGCTCAAGGGGCCGTTCGAATGGCTGGGGGATTTTCCGTCCGCCGGCTGGCACATGACCTCGGCCCAATTGCGCAAATACGCGAGCAAGGGCCGGCCATTGCCGAAGGATCGTTGGTTGGCGGCGTCGTGCCACAACGCTGAAGAACTGGCGTTGGCCGAGTTGATGGGCGTGGATTTTGTCACGCTGTCACCGGTGCAACCGACCCAGACTCACCCGGATGCCCAGCCATTGGGTTGGGAGCAGGCGGCGGAGCTGATCCGTGGGTTCAGCAAACCGGTGTTTCTGCTGGGCGGGGTTGGCCCTGCTGAGCGGGAACAGGCTTGGGAGGCCGGGGCTCAGGGTGTTGCTGGGATTCGGGCATTCTGGCCTGAGGGTTGATATTGTCCTGACTGGCCCTATCGGGGGCAAACCCCCGATAGGGCCCTAAAGGTCACCCAAAAAACCTCAGTGTGGCTTCGCGGCCGCCTGCCACAACACCTCAGCCACCCCCTGGCGCTTGGCAATCACCCTGGCCGCCACAAACAGCAAATCCGACAACCGATTGATATACGCCAACCCCACCCCTTCCAACGGCTCGACCGCATTCAACTGCTGACACCGCCGCTCCGCACTGCGCGCCAGGCTGCGGCACACATGAGCCTGGGCGATCAACGCTGAGCCGCCGGGCAAGATGAAGTTTTCCAGCGGCCCCACCTCTTCATTCCAGCGATCGATCGCCGCTTCCAGCCGGTCCACTTCCGCCGCATTCAAGGCCTTGTACACCGGCATCGCCAGCTCACCGCCCAGGTCAAACAGGCGATGTTGGCACGGCGTCAGCACCTCTATCACGTCCTGTAAGCCGGGATGCTGTCCACCGAGCGCTTCAAGGTAAGCCAGCAGCAATCCCAATTGACTGTTCAGCGTATCGACCTCGCCAATGGCCTCCACCCGTGGATGGTCCTTGGGCACGCGGCGGCCGTCACCAAGGCCGGTTTCGCCCTGGTCTCCGGTGCGGGTGTAAATCTTCGACAGGCGAAAGCCCATGGTCAGTGCTCCAGTTGGGTCAGTTCGTAGGGCGGCAGTTGGCTGCCGGCCAAGGGGATACGCAGGGTAAAGCAGGTGCCTTGGCCGAGGGTCGAGTGCACCTCCATCTGGCCTTTGTGGTTGTTGGTGATGATGAAGTACGACACCGACAGCCCAAGCCCGGTGCCCTGGCCGATTTCCTTGGTGGTGAAAAACGGTTCGAAGGTGCGCTTGCGCACGTTTTCGCTCATGCCGATGCCGTTGTCTTCTACCTGGATTTCCGCCCACGGTGGGTTGAGGCGGGTGCGCAGGATGATGCGCCCCGGCTCGCGATCGTCTTCGCGCAGGTGAATGGCCTGGGCCGCGTTTTTCAGCAGGTTGAGCAGCACTTGTTCCAGCTCGTTGGCGGTGCCGGGCACGGGGCCCAGTTGCGGGTCGAACTGGCGAGTGATGGCCTGGCCCTTGAAGTCGAAGCCGATGGCCAGGTCGAAGTCGTTGCCGGCAATTTCAACGGCCTGATCGATCAGCGCCGGCAAGTCGCAGGGCGCCATCTGTCGGTTGCTGCGGCGGCTGAAGCTGAGCATATGGGTGACGATCTTGGCTGCCCGTGCCCCGGCTTGCTGGATGCCATCGAGCAGTTGCGGTACCTCGCGGCCCTCCAGGTAGCGGTTGACCGTTTCCAGTTCGATACCCGCCTGTTCGGCGTATTCCAGGTTCTTGGGCAAATCGGCGGAGAGGCGGCGGCGGATGTTCTGCACATTGTGCAGGATCGCCCCCAACGGGTTGTTGATCTCATGTGCCATGCCAGCAGCCAGCCCGCCGACGGAAAGCATTTTTTCCGACTGCACCATCATTTCTTCCAGGGACAGGCGCTGGGTGATGTCATCGATGCGGATTACCACGCCGCGCCCGGCACCGCCCGTCAGTGGGTAAAAGGTCAGTGCGTAATGTTTTGGCTCGTCGTCCTTGATCCAGGTGACACGCTCGATACGCTCCACCGTGTGCTGCTCAACGGTGGCCTTGATTTGCGGCAGGTACGGCTTGAGCGGTTGGAAGGCGAGGTAAATCGGCTGGTTCAAGGCTTCATCCAGGCGCGTCCCGGAAAGCGCACTGGCTTCCTGGTTCCACTGGGTGACGTAGAGCTGCTCGTCCAGGGCGATCAGCGCCGAGGGCATCGAGTCGATGATGCTGTTCAGGTAATTCTGAAAACCCGTGAGTTTTTTCTCGATTTTGCTGCGAACCTGGACTTCCAGTTCCAGTTTTCGGTTGGTGTGGCGTGTTTCTTCTGCCAGGCCTTGGGCTTGGTCATAAGCGGCCTGGGAGTCGTCCCTTGCGCGCTTGAGCTGCTGTTCGCGAGCTTCGATGCGCGACAGCATGGTGTTGAAGGCTTCGGCCAGGCTGCCGATTTCATCGTGGTTGCCACGGCCGGCGCGCAGGGCGTAGTTCTCTTCGCGAGTCACCTGGCGCGACAGTTCTTCCAGTTCATGGATCGGCCGGGTGATCAGGCGCTTGATCTGCCGGGCGATGATCAGCCACAGCAGCACGCTGAAAATCAGGATGCCCAGGCTGGCGGTCAGCGTGCCGGTATAGAACGCCACTGGCAGTTCACTGCTGGCCACCAGCAGCAAATGTCCGGAAGGCTGGCCGGGGCGAGGCAGGGTAATCACTTGGTTGCTGCGAAATTCGGTTACGCGCCACGCTTCGATATGCCGGTAGTTGTCCGGCAGGTGCAGGCGATCACCGTGTTGCATCTGCGCCAAACGGTTACCTTCGCCGTCATACAAGGCGGCGGCGCGCAACGGCGAATAACTGGTCAGTTCATTGAGCAGGGCGTTGGCCTTGGCCGGGGATTCGAGTGCTTCAGCAGCGAGGGCCGGGTTGGAGACCAGGCGTCCGATGGCCTGCAAGGCCTGGGGGGCCATGCTTTCCTGGGAGATCCAGTACGCGGCGCTGATAAAGGTGAGGTTGGCCACCAGCAACACGGTGGTCAACAACACCAGCAGGGCGGCCAGCAGTTTCTGCCCTACCGGTAGATTTTCGAGGCGCTGGCGCAACGGCATCAGGGTTTTCCCAGGTGATAGACAGGCGGGCAGGGTAGCGCGTGCTTCAGTCGCGGGGCAATCCGCGTGCATCCAACAACTCGATCAAGCGTACCTGCAACTGTTGTAAATGCGGCAGGTTCAATTGATGGCGGATGGCCGCCTGACAAGCATAGCCCAGCAGGTAGCTGATTTCGGTGCGCCGGGCGTTGGCGACGTCCTGGTACATCGAGGAGTAATTGGCCGCGGTGGCGTGGATTACCCGTTCCACTTCGTGTTGCAGGTCCTGCGCAGCGGCGGGTTGGCCGCAACATTCCAGCAGTTCGCCGAGTTCGGCGCACAGGGTTGCCACTTCGCATTGATGGGCTTGCAGTTCGCCGTTGCGGCACTGGTAAAGCACGGTCAACGGGTTGATCGCGCAATTGAGTGCCAGCTTGCGCCACAGCCGCGTAAGAATATCGGTGCTCCACTCGTGGGGGATGCAGGCAGCGCGCAGGTCGTCCAGCCACAGCGGTGGAGTAGGGTGGCCCGGGTCCCCGAGCCAGGTGTAGCCATGGCCGGCGAACACCACACGCCAATCACCGTCGCGAAACGCACCTTCGGTGCTGGAGGCGAAGAGGCTGCGTGCGTGGGGCCACTGCGCGGCAACTGCATCCTGGCTGCCAAGGCCGTTTTGCAGCAGGATTAGTTCGGCGTCCGGCATCAGGCGGTGTTGCAACTGAGCGACAGCGCTCTGGGCGTCGTAGGCTTTACACGCCACCAGCAGGCGACGAATCGGCTCGGGACTGTCAGGCGTTTCGCCGATCACCGGGTACGTATGCTCTATGCCTTGTTCCACCAGGGTCAGCCCTTTGCTCGACTGGTAGCTGGCCAGGCGCGTCTCGTCGCGCAGGATCAACCTTACGGGCACACCGGCGCGAGCCAGGCGCGTGGCCCAGAGTGTGCCCAGGCTGCCGGCGCCGAGAATATGCCAGGTGGTTGACATCAGTTTGTACTCCAAAGGATCGCCTGCGGTGAACGGGGCGAAAGAACCGCTATAATGCCCCGGCATTTTAGCTCGGGCGCGCTCCATCTCTACTGAGTCCGCCCCTTATATTGGAGAAATCACATGCCTTCGTTCGACGTGGTATCCGAACTGGACAAACACGAAGTCACCAACGCCGTCGAGAACGCCGTGAAGGAGCTGGACCGTCGCTATGACTTGAAAGGCAAGGGCAGCTTCGAATTCAAGGAAAAGGAACTGACCGTCAACCTGACCGCTGAAGCCGATTTCCAGCTGGAAGCGATGATCGAAATCCTCAAGCTGTCGTTGGTCAAGCGCAAGATCGATGCGCAGTGCCTTGAAATCAAAGATGCCTACGCCTCCGGCAAGCTGATGAAGCAGGAAGCTGTGCTCAAGGAAGGTATCGACAAGGAGCTGGCGAAGAAAATCGTCGCCCATGTCAAGGATGCCAAGCTCAAAGTCCAGGCAGCCATCCAGGGTGAGCAGGTTCGTATCACTGGCAAGAAGCGCGATGACCTGCAAGAGGCCATCGCGGCCCTGCGTGCCAAGACCTTCGACATGCCGCTGCAGTTCAATAACTTCCGCGACTGATGGCACTTTGGGGAACCAGTAGGCGATTTTGACGTCCCACGCCCCAGAACCTGCGCCTACACTTGAGCCCTACGGGGCTCATTTGCGTTTTTAGGCTGTCAATAAAGCCGCATATCCGCCACACAGGAGAAACCACATGGATTTAAACGCTGAAATGGATCACTTGATCAAGACCTCGCAGTCGTGGATCCCGATGATCATGGAATACGGCAGCCGCGTATTGCTGGCGGTGATCACCCTGGCCATTGGCTGGTGGCTGATCAACGTTTTGACCCACCGGGTCGGACGCTTACTGGCCATCCGCAACGCGGACCTGGCGCTGCAACACTTCATCACCAGCCTTGCGAACATTGCGCTGAAAGTCATGCTGATTGTGAGTGTGGCCTCGATGATTGGTGTGGCGACGACCTCGTTCGTGGCGGCCATCGGCGCCGCAACCCTGGCCATCGGCCTGGCGCTGCAGGGCAGCCTGGCGAACTTTGCCGGCGGCGTGCTGATTCTGCTGTTTCGCCCGTTCCGCATTGGTGACTGGATCGAAGCCCAGGGCACCTCGGGTACTGTCGACAGCATCCAGATCTTCCACACCGTGCTGCGTACCGGCGACAACAAAACCGTTATCGTGCCGAACGGCATCTTGTCCAACGGCATCATCACCAACACCAACCGTCAACCGACCCGCAAGGTGGTGTTTGACGTGGGTGTGGACTATAACGCCGACTTGCAAAAAGCCCGTGAAGTGCTGCTGGAACTGGCAAAAGATCCGCGTGTGCTGACCGACCCTGCCGCGGTAGCCGTGGTGTCGACCTTGGGCGATAGTTCGATCACGGTTTCCCTGCGTTGCTGGACCAACACCCCTGATTATTGGGATGTGGTGTTCATGCTTAATGAACTGGCACGTGATCGTTTAAAGGCGGCGGGAATCGATATTCCTTTCCCGCAACGGGTGATTCGCGTGGTTCAGGAAGCTGCGGTGTAATACGCCATTCAGACTACTTGGCCTTTCGGTCAACTAATGCTGTCTAAGACAAGGGGCTTGAGGCCCCTTGTTTATTGTTAGGTCCTGGTAACTACCAAGTTCAAATCAGCGCCGAGTATCACAACTAGTAAACGTGATTTACTTAGTTAGCTTGCTATTTAAGTGAGTGTTCGTGTTGATACGCCTTCTGTCAGGCAAAAAAAACCGACGCCCTGATTCGGGCGTCGGTTTTTATTTGCGTTGCGCGTCCGCGCAATCAACTGGGCACTTAAATTACAAGATGCTCAGTGGGTACTCTACGATCAGACGCAGGTCGTTCAGGTTGTCGTAGTTGGTCGCGCGGTAATCGCTGTTGGTGCCACGATAGATCGCGTTACGCAGACGGAACGACAGGTCCTTGGCCGGGCCTTCTTGCAGTACGTACTTGGCTTCTACGTCCCACTCGTGCTCTTTGCCGTCGCTGGAATCCTCAACGGAAACGTCACTACCGCGAATGTAGCGGGTCATGAAGCTCAGGCCCGGCACGCCGAAGGAGGCCATGTTCAGGTCGTAGCGAGCCTGCCAGGACTTCTCGTCTTTGCCAACGAAGTCAGAGATCTGCACGGAGTTGGCCAGGTAAACGGTACCGCCACCGTCTACACCGTAGTTGTAACCGGTTTTACCCGAAGACTTCTGGTAAGACAGGGTGAACTTGTGGGCGTCGATGCTATAGGCAGCTGCCAGGCTCCAGACGCGGTTGTCCAAGTCGCCGGCCAGCTTCTTGCCGTCGTCCTTGCTGCGGTAGCCGTTGAAGTCGAAACTCAACGATTGCTTGTCGCTCAGCGGCAGGGTGTAGAAGACGTTGACGTACTGCTTCTTCCAGTAGTCTTCAATATCGGACGCGTGCGCGGCCAAAACCAGGTTGTCAAAACCCGAGTAGGTTGCGCCAACGATGTTCGCTGAGCTCAGCCCTGGGTTTTGCTCGCCGGTAACACGGTTGCGACCGTTGATGCTGTCGCGGCCCATGCCGGTTTGTGCGCTCAACGCGGTGAAGCGGCCGCCGATCAATTCCAGGCCTTTGATCTCGTTGCTGGTGATCAAGGTACCGGTGGCGACTTCAGGCAGCAGACGACCGTCGTCGGTGGTGAATACCGGGCTGGATACGAATTGGTTACCGTATTTCAGAACAGTGTTGGAGAGACGGACTTTTGCCGCGCCGCCAATTTTGGACTGGGTGGTTTCGGGGTCGCCGGCACCATTGGTGCCGAACAGGCCGTTACCGGCACGGCCCGCGCCGCCGTCGAGTCGGAAGCTGCCCATGGCCATGGCGTCGACACCAAAGCCGACGGTGCCCTGGGTAAAGCCGGATTGATAGTTGAGCAGCTCGCTGATGCCGCTGTCTTCACGGTAGCCGCTGACTTTGTCGTCGGTGCCGGTGGTGTAGGTACCGTTACCACGACGCACGTTGCCCACGCCGTCCTTGTAGTCACGGTTCATGTACATTGCACGGGTTTTCGCGGTCAGGGTGCTATCTTCGATAAAGCCCTTGGCGTCGTCCTGGGAGGACGCGATTGCGAACTGCGAGGTGCCTGCTGAAACAGCCAGGGCGATCATGCTCCACTTCATCACGCGCATCGTGATTTGCTCCTTTGGTTTTAGGAAGAGTACTGCCGTCCCACCTGTATTTTTATCTGGGCGGCTCTTTCTTTTTGTGTCGGCGCAAAGTTATATCACGCAGACTCTAATGACGATACTTACCCAACTTTCCTTTCAGCTTCTTTACGAGGCTGTCGTAAATTGCTAGCTCCATGTCGCAAATTCACAGTCCGAGTGTCACGGGACTGACAACTTCAATACTGTTTTTCAAACGCCTTTCGAAGTTCGAATTCTTCCCTGATACGCATTGAAACGCCGCTGTTCTTTTATCGCGAAACACCTGCTTCCGAACGGGTGTCGTTGCCGACGATAAAAGGGTTAATGCAACAAGCGTGCACAAACGGCCAGCCGAATGTGATTTTTTCGTGAAAAACGTGAAACCCACGTAAAAACCTCATAAGTACGGGCTTTTTACGCCGTTTTATTTAGGGTTGACGTGTTCGTGTTATCCCTGTTTGGTGAGAAAAAAAACCGTGCTGTAGAAAAATGTTACCGGTTCACCCCTCTGAGTGGGTAATCGGCGGATCCCTTTGAGGCACGAGTGGGTCATTTTGGTGCGGCCCTGTGAGGCCCGATTTAGCGTAGCTCAATTATTCGCCTGCCTCGAAAGGGTGCAGTTTTTTTATCAGGTTGCCTGGCGAGGCAAGCATTCGCCGTGAAGCCAGGGGCATTCAACGGTATGCTGGCGCCCTGAACCTGACCTGCCGAACGGAGTACCCGTGGTGTTTGCCTTAGATCAACGCCTGCAACAAGACACACTGGTCATCGGGGACTTCCCGCTGTGCCGCCTGCTGTTGTCCAATGATTCGAACTACCCTTGGTTCATCCTGGTGCCGCGTATCAACGGTATCAGCGAAGTATTTCAACTGGATGTCGCCGACCAGCAGACGCTGTGGCAGGAAACGACGGCCCTGGCGCAATGGCTGAGCGCTGGCCTGGCCGCCGACAAGATGAATATTGGTGCGTTGGGTAACGTTGTCAGTCAGTTGCATGTGCACGTGATCGTACGAACGCGGGATGACGCCGCCTGGCCTGCGCCGGTGTGGGGCAAGCATCCGGCCAGGCCTTATACACAAGCGCAGGCAGACGACATGCGTGCACGCCTGCGTGAGCTGCTGCCTGCCGACTTCATCTTTACCCAGGGCTGAATCATGGATCTGCAAGACCGCGTCACCGACCTGGAAAGCCGCCTGGCCTTCCAGGACGACACCATCGAGACCCTCAATGACATCCTGGTCGCTCAGCAGCGTGCGGTTGAACGCCTGCAATTGCAGATGACGGCGTTGCTTAAGCGTCAGGAAGAAATGGGCGGGCAGTTCGAGTCATCCGAAGAAGAAGCGCCGCCGCCTCACTATTGATCGGCAGGCAACAAAAAACCGCGATCCAGCCAGGCTGAATCGCGGTTTTTTTTGCAGCGAAGGCTGGAGTCAGCGACGCGGCAGTGCAGCGATCACGTCTTCGGCTTGCAGGCCTTTGTCGCGATTCATGACGGAGAACTCCACACGCTGGCCTTCCACCAGGACGCGATGACCTTCGCCGCGAATGGCCCGGAAGTGGACGAAGATATCGTCGCCCGAATCACGGGAAATAAAGCCGAAGCCTTTGGACGTGTTGAACCACTTGACGGTACCGGTATCGCGGTTGGTCATGTCGTAGTTTTGCGATGCGGCCGCCGGGGACGAGCGGTAGAAGCTGATGGCCAGGTGAAGAGCAATGGCAACCACAGCAATCACCAGGCTGAGCAGGATGGCCGGGTGGCCGCCGACTTCAGGCATAGGGGCCAGGAGGGTGAGGGTTTGGACGACAACGGTCAGTACCAGCAGCGCGCTGACCAGGTTTTGCAGTTGATGACGCGTGCCTTTGTTCCAGTAAGGGATTACGGGTGCGAGCGTCAGGTTAAGAAGGCCGAACAAGGCCAGGTACAAAGCATCATGCTGTTGCAGGTAGGGCAGGCTTTCAGGCTGCAGGCTTGGGATAAAGGACAGCAGCAGAGCTGCAACGCCCGTTAGCAGGTGGACGATTTTCAACATTTTGATTAACTCACGTTAAGACGGATCACAAGGAAGAGCTGACTGGCACGGTTCGCTTCTGAACAATGGGAGGCGTTGGGCACGTGCGTTGGTATCAGCCTATGCCGCGCGCCGTGGAAATAACGGCGGCAGCACGCCCTCTATTTAACAGCAAAGGCCGTGCCTACTCAAATCAAGCATTGCCCGGTGTTGCAAGGCTTTGGGCATTTCTGCGTCAAATGCTTGTGCTAGACAGGTGCGCGTGTTTTGAGCGGGCTGCAGGCAAAATTCCTACCCAGCTTGAGGGCTTGCCTGTGAAGGTAATTTAGGCAGTGCAGGGCAATTTGCCGCACCTTACCCCTGTCGGGCTGCGCATCAGCGGCTCTCTTGCTAGAGTGGGTCTGCACCTGCTCAATAAATGCTTGTCAATTGAAGGGGATGAACATGGCAATCGATATCGGTATCAGTGAAGAAGATCGTAAATCCATCGTCGATGGGCTTTCACGACTGCTTTCCGATACCTATGTACTGTACCTGAAGACCCACAACTTCCACTGGAACGTCACGGGGCCGATGTTTCGCACGCTGCACTTGATGTTCGAGGAGCAGTACAACGAACTCGCGCTGGCGGTTGACTCCATTGCCGAGCGTATCCGCGCCCTGGGTTTCCCGGCCCCGGGTGCCTATTCGGTCTATGCCCGTCTGTCTTCTATCAAGGAAGAAGAGGGCGTACCCAGCGCAGAAGAGATGATCAAGCAGCTGGTAGCGGGCCAGGAGGCGGTCACACGCACCGCGCGCGGCATTTTTCCATTGCTCGACAAAGTCAGTGATGAGCCGACAGCTGACCTGCTGACCCAGCGCATGCAAGTGCATGAGAAAACCGCCTGGATGCTGCGCTCCCTGCTCGAAGCCAAGTAAGTACAAGCCTGAGCGGCGCCGCCCTGGCGTCGCTCGCCTGTTTCTGCGCGCTTGCTAGCGTTGTCCTACAACCATCAACTCCGCGTCTTCTGGCTGTGCCCCGCGCTCCTGCTGTTCCATAGGCCCATCGCCCAATGGGAGTGACCCGTGGGCCAGTGTTTGGCAATGGAGTGTCAGGTGTATGTCATGCGGAGTGGGTAGTGGAGTGATGGAAACCTGCGGTTTTCATAAGATAAAGGTCGATCCGTTTTCCAAAGGGTTCGATATGGGGCTGGCCAGGCCATTGTCCCGATCAGTCAGGCTCAATGGTTTTTCAACCTGTCTGCGTCTGGAGCAGATCTATTGGAACATCCTCACGGAAATAGCCAGGCTCAATGCCTGTTCGGTCAGTGCGTTGCTGTCCTACGTCGATCGGGAGGTGCACTTGCGGTATGGCGGCGTGAAGAACTTCAGTGGGCTGGTGAGGGTGGTGTGCGTGGTTCACCTGTTAAAAGGCCGTGCGGCCTCGCCTGACGCGGAGTGAATCGGTGGTTCCGGGGCCTGCCCGCTGTGCAGAAGGGCAAGGCTCCGGGCAGAAAGCCGGCTGCGCTGCCTCGATTTACCAGATATAATCCCGCGCTTTGCTGCGCATGCCTGGGCTTCGCCTCAGGGGCAGGCGTGGCGCAGTAACGATCTGATCGCCGAGACATCGCCATGCCCATGTACGACTATCAATGTGCCTCCTGTGGTCATCAGTTGGAAGCCATTCAGAAGATCAGCGCAGCGCCGCTGGTCGATTGCCCAGCCTGCCAGGCGCCCGAGCTCAAGAAGATGTTGTCCATGCCAGGCTTCCGCCTGAGCGGCAGCGGCTGGTACGAGACCGACTTCAAGACCGGCTCGAAGAAGAACTTGGCGGGCGGCGACAAAGCAGACTGAGTTGAACTCTACGCGCAGGCTCCTGCATTATCCGTCCCCTGCTTTAATGTACGGTGACGAGGCAGGCCTCCACCGAATTACGAATTACGAGAAGTGAAACCACGACCATGATGCGCAGCCACTATTGCGGCCAACTGAACGAGACCCTGGAAGGTCAGGAAATTACCCTTTGCGGATGGGTTCACCGTCGCCGCGACCACGGCGGGGTGATCTTCCTCGATATCCGTGATCGTGATGGCCTGGCCCAAGTAGTGTTCGACCCGGACCGCGCCGAGAGCTTCGCCGCCGCTGACCGTGTGCGCAGCGAGTACGTGGTGAAGATCACCGGCAAGGTGCGCCTGCGTCCGGCCGGTGCGGTGAACAAGAACATGGCGTCCGGCGGCATCGAAGTGCTGGGCTACGAGCTTGAAGTGCTGAACGAGTCGGAAACCCCGCCGTTCCCACTCAACGAATACTCCGACGTTGGCGAAGAAACCCGCCTGCGCTACCGGTTCCTGGACCTGCGTCGTCCGGAAATGGCCGAGAAGCTGCGTCTGCGTTCGCGCATGACCACCAGCATCCGTCGCTTCCTCGACGAGAACGGCTTCCTCGATGTAGAAACGCCGATCCTGACCCGGGCCACCCCGGAAGGTGCACGTGACTACCTGGTGCCTAGCCGCACCCACGCCGGTTCGTTCTTTGCCTTGCCGCAATCGCCGCAGCTGTTCAAGCAACTGCTGATGGTCGCCGGTTTCGACCGTTACTACCAGATCGCCAAGTGCTTCCGCGACGAAGACCTGCGCGCCGACCGCCAGCCGGAATTCACCCAGATCGACATCGAGACCAGTTTCCTCGATGAAAAAGAGATCATGGGCCTGACCGAGCAAATGATCCGCAACCTGTTCAAGGAAGTGCTGGACCTGGAATTCGGCGAGTTCCCGCACATGACCTTCGAAGAAGCCATGCGCCGCTACGGTTCCGACAAACCAGACCTGCGTAACCCGCTGGAGCTGGTGGACGTAGCCGACCAACTGAAAGAAGTCGACTTCAAGGTGTTCAGCGGCCCGGCCAACGACCCTAAATGCCGCATCGCCGCCCTGCGCGTGCCTGGTGGCGCGAGCATGCCGCGCAAGCAGATCGACGACTACACCAAGTTCGTCGGCATCTACGGTGCCAAGGGCCTGGCGTACATCAAGGTCAACGAGCGCGCCAACGGTGTTGACGGTCTGCAATCGCCGATCGTGAAAAACATTCCGCTGGACAACCTCAACGCAATCCTCGATCGCGTGGGCGCAGTGGATGGCGACATCGTGTTCTTTGGTGCCGACAAGGCCAAGATCGTCAGCGAAGCCCTGGGCGCGCTGCGCATCAAGCTGGGCCACGACCTGGACTTGCTGACCTGCAAGTGGGCGCCGATGTGGGTCGTTGACTTCCCGATGTTCGAAGAGAACGACGACGGTAGCTTCAGCGCCTTGCACCACCCGTTCACCGCGCCGAAGTGCTCGCCCGAAGAGTTGGAAGCCAACCCTGCAGGCGCGTTGTCCCGTGCCTACGACATGGTGCTCAACGGCACTGAACTCGGCGGCGGTTCGATCCGTATCCACCGCAAGGAGATGCAGCAAGCGGTCTTCCGCCTGTTGGGCATCAATGAAGCGGAACAGGAAGAGAAGTTCGGCTTCCTGCTCGACGCCCTGAAATACGGTGCACCGCCCCACGGTGGCCTGGCCTTCGGCCTGGACCGTCTGGTGATGCTGATGACTGGCGCCCAGTCGATCCGTGAAGTGATCGCCTTCCCGAAAACCCAGAGTGCTGCGGACGTCATGACCCAGGCACCGGGTGTGGTGGATGCCAAGGCATTGCGCGAGCTGCATATCCGTTTGCGCGAGACGCCAAAGGCTGAGTAAGGCTGCTGCGTGAAAGCGCGATAAAGTGGTAGGCAGTCAAAAAGGCGCATCTTCGGATGCGCCTTTGCGTTTAAAAGAGGGAATTCCTGCCTGGGGCGGGATTGATCAAGGTTTCTAGAGAATTTCGGAGTTGTGTTATGGCTGGCCATTCCAAGTGGGCGAACATCAAGCACCGCAAAGAGCGTCAGGATGCCAAGAAAGGCAAGATTTTCACCAAGTGGATCCGCGAGCTGACCGTCGCTGCCCGTCAGGGCGGTGGTGACCCGGGTTCCAACCCGCGTCTGCGTTTGGCGTTGGACAAGGCGTTGGGCGCCAACATGAGTCGCGACATCATCGACCGCGCCGTGGCCCGTGGTGCTGGCGCTGCCGACACCGACGACATGGTCGAGCTGACCTACGAGGGCTACGGTCCGGGTGGCGTGGCGGTGATGGTCGAGTGCATGACCGACAACCGTAACCGCACGGCCGCCGCCGTGCGCCATGCGTTCAGCAAGTGTGGCGGCAACCTCGGTACCGACGGTTCGGTGGCCTACCTGTTCGAGCGCAAGGGCCAGATCTCCTTCGCGCCGGGTGTGGATGAGGATGCGCTGATGGAAGCGGCGATGGAGGCAGATGCCGACGACGTCGTCACCAATGACGATGGCTCGATCGACGTGTTTACCTCGTTTGCCAGCTTCTACGCCGTGCGTAACGCGCTCGAGGCTGCCGGTTTCAAAGGTACGGACGCTGAAATCGTGATGCTGCCGACCACCAGCGCCGAGTTGGACCTGGATGGTGCGCAAAAAGTGCTCAAGCTGCTGGATATGCTCGAAGACCTGGATGACGTGCAGAATGTGTATTCCAATGCCGACATCCCCGAATCGGTAGCCGAGCAGCTCACCTGAAGGACGATGTAGATCAAAATGTGGGAGCGGGCTTGCTCGCGAAGGCGGTGCGTCAGTTATAGATGCATGAACTGATACACCGCCTTCGCGAGCAAGCCCCCTCCCACATTGGATTTTCCCTGTATCAAAATTGTTTTCATCCAACCCGCAGGCGTTATGACTTTAATCCTAGGTATCGACCCCGGTTCGCGCATCACCGGTTTTGGTGTGGTGCAACACACCCCGCGCGGCTGCGTCTACGTCGCTTCGGGCTGCATCCGCACTGGCGCCGGCGAGTTGGCTGAGCGCCTGCAGATTGTCTATCGCGGCGTGCGTGAAGTGATCCAGACCTACGGGCCGGTGACCATGGGCATCGAAAAAGTCTTCATGGCCAAGAACGCCGACTCGGCATTGAAACTCGGCCAGGCCCGTGGCGCTGCCATCGTCGCAGGGGCCGAGGAGGGCATGGAAATCGCCGAGTACACGGCGACCCAGGTCAAACAGGCCGTGGTCGGCACCGGCGCTGCCAATAAAGAGCAGGTGCAGATGATGGTCATGCACATGCTCAAGCTCACCTCAAAACCGCAGATCGACGCCTCCGACGCCCTGGCCATTGCCATTTGCCATGCGCACACCCGTTCAAGCCTGTTGCCTCACGGGTTGGGCACGGCACGCAGTCGTGGCGGGCGCCTGCGTCTCTGATAGCATCAGCGCAATCGTATTTTCCGGTCAGGCCTATGATCTGACCCTCAAGCTTTAAGGATCTGAACCGTGATTGGACGCTTGCGCGGCACCCTGGCTGAGAAACAGCCGCCGCACCTGATTCTGGATGTAAACGGGTTGGGGTATGAGCTGGAAGTGCCCATGACCACCCTGTACCGCCTACCATCGGTCGGTGAGCCGATAACACTGCACACCCATTTGGTGGTGCGCGAAGATGCGCAATTGCTCTATGGTTTCATTGGCAAGCGCGACCGCGACTTCTTTCGCGAATTGATCCGCCTCAATGGCGTAGGGCCGAAACTGGCGCTGGCGTTGATGTCGAGCCTGGAAGTGGACGAGTTGGTGCGGGCTGTTTCAGCCCAGGACACTTCGGCCCTGACCAAGGTGCCGGGTGTCGGCAAGAAAACCGCCGAGCGCCTGCTGGTGGAACTCAAGGACCGCTTCAAGGCCTGGGAAGTCGTCCCGAGCATGTTCGCCCTGGTGCCGAACCAGCCGGACATGCCGGCGGGCCAGGTGGCGAGCGCCGAAAGTGATGCGGTCAGCGCGCTGATCTCTCTGGGCTACAAGCCGCAGGAAGCCAGCAAGGCGGTGTCAGCCATCAAGGACAAGAACCTGAGCAGTGAAGACATGATCCGCCGTGCCCTGAAGGGAATGATTTAAGTGATAGAAGCTGACCGTCTGATTGCGGCCACCGGCCCGCGTGACCGTGAAGAAGTCCAGGACCGGGCCATCCGCCCCCTGAGCCTGGCCGACTACATCGGCCAGCCCACCGTGCGTGAGCAGATGGAGTTGTTTATCCAGGCCGCGCGCGGGCGCAGTGAGTCCCTGGACCACACGCTGATCTTCGGCCCGCCGGGGTTGGGTAAAACCACCCTGGCCAACATCATTGCCCAGGAAATGGGCGTGTCGATCAAGTCCACCTCCGGCCCGGTGCTGGAGCGTCCAGGTGACTTGGCGGCGCTGCTGACCAACCTTGAACCTCACGACGTATTGTTTATCGATGAAATCCACCGGCTGTCGCCCATCGTCGAGGAAGTGCTGTACCCGGCGATGGAAGACTTCCAGCTCGACATCATGATCGGCGAAGGCCCGGCGGCGCGCTCGATCAAGCTCGACCTGCCGCCGTTCACGCTAGTGGGCGCGACCACCCGTGCGGGCATGCTGACCAACCCATTGCGAGACCGTTTCGGCATTGTTCAACGTCTGGAGTTCTATAGCACGGCGGACCTGGCGACGATCGTCAGTCGTTCGGCGAGCATCCTCGGCTTGCCGCTGGACCCGGAAGGTGCGTTTGAGATTGCGCGCCGGGCCCGTGGCACGCCACGGATCGCCAACCGTTTGTTGCGCCGCGTGCGTGATTTTGCCGAAGTGCGGGCCAAGGGGCATATCACCAAGGCCGTGGCTGACCTGGCCCTGAACCTGTTGGACGTGGACGAGCATGGCTTCGATCACCAGGATCGACGTCTACTCTTGACCATGATCGAAAAATTCGACGGTGGCCCGGTGGGCGTCGACAGCCTGGCTGCGGCCATCAGTGAAGAGCGCCACACCATCGAGGATGTGCTGGAGCCGTATCTGATCCAACAAGGTTACATAATGCGTACCCCGAGGGGGCGAGTAGTCACACGCCACGCCTATCTGCACTTCGGGTTAAACATTCCGTCACGATTGGGCGAGATGCCTGTAGTAGACGAATTCCTTGATGCAGTGGACGATTAAAAGCTTCACGCCAGACGATTTATCCGAGGTTTGTGCTGTCCTAGTGGCTGGTGTCGTCATTCAGTCAGTAGAAATGTTTCGTACAACGAAAAAACAGTTGCCCAGCCGGATTGGCAACCTGAGGAGTAAGCACTAGAGTATGCGCGCGCAAAACGGGGATCAGTCGTTCGCACATCGTTGTCGCGTTTATTACGAGGACACCGATGCTGGCGGCATCGTTTATTACGTCAACTACCTCAAGTTCATGGAGCGGGCTCGAACCGAGCGGCTACGGGAGCTGGGCTTTGCCCAATCCCAGCTGGCAGGGGAGGACCTGTTATTCGTCGTGCATTCCAGCGAGGCGCGTTATCACGCTCCGGCGCGACTGGACGACGAGCTGCTGGTCAGCGCTGAAGTAATCGAATTGAACCGTGCCAGCCTGCGTTTCAAGCAGCAGGTCAGGCGGGCAACGGATGCAACGCTGCTCTGTGAGGGGCAGTTCCTGGTGGCGTGTGTGCGCACCAACAGTTTGAAACCTCGGGCCATTCCCGAAACTCTACGTGCGGCCTTTGCCGCCGTGAGCGGCGCGGGTAAACAATCAAAGCAGGAGATTTAGCGTGGAACCTACCGTCGTCGACCATTCCTCCATGTGGAGCCTGGTCAGCAATGCCAGTGTTGTGGTTCAACTGGTGATGCTGATCCTGGTAGCCGCATCGGTTACCTCTTGGGTCATGATTTTTCAGCGCAGCAACCTGCTGCGTGCCGGTCGACGTGCCCTGGAGAGCTTTGAAGAGCGCTTCTGGTCCGGTATCGACCTGTCCAAGCTGTATCGCCAGGCCGGCAGCAACCCGGACCCGGACTCGGGCGTCGAGCAGATCTTCCGTGCCGGCTTCAAGGAGTTCTCCCGTCTGCGCCAACAACCGGGTGTTGATCCGGAAGCGGTGATGGAAGGCGTGGCCCGCGCCATGCGCGTCGCCATCTCCCGCGAAGAAGAGAAGCTTGAGCAAAGCCTGCCGTTCCTTGCCACCGTAGGCTCCGTCAGCCCGTATATCGGCCTGTTCGGTACCGTTTGGGGGATCATGAACTCCTTCCGCGGCCTGGCCCAGGCCCAGCAAGCTACCTTGGCCACTGTGGCCCCGGGTATCGCCGAAGCCCTGATCGCCACCGCGATTGGCCTGTTCGCCGCTATCCCCGCAGTAATCGCCTACAACCGTTTTGCCGCTCGCGGCGAAAACCTGATTGGCCGTTACTACACCTTCGCCGATGAATTCCAGGCGATCCTGCACCGTAAAGTGCACACCAGCGAAGAATAAGCAGGTACTCCCCGATGGCTTTAATCACTCGAGCTCGAACCAAGCGCAAGCCGGTCGCCGAGATGAACGTAGTGCCTTACATCGACGTGATGCTGGTGCTGCTGGTGATCTTCATGGTGACCGCGCCGATGCTCAACCAGGGCGTGAAGGTTGATCTGCCCAAGGTTTCCAGCGAAGCCTTGCCCCAGGACAACAACACCCAGGTGCTGACCATCTCGATCAAGGCTGACAAGACCTATTATTGGAACCTTGGCAGCGAAGTCGACACTCAGAAGCAGCAGGACAAGGCCCTGACCCTGCCGGCGATGACTGATGCCGTGACCAAGATCATTCGCTCCGGTAACGAAGGTGGCAAGCACACCCAGGTGTTCATTCGCGGTGACAAGTCGGTCGACTATGGCTCCGTCATGGGCGCCATGGGCGGGCTGCAGAAGGCCGGCGTCGGTAACGTTGGCTTGATTACCGAGGCGCCCTGATGCAGCAACAGCGAGAGCCGTCCGCCTCGGAAAGTTACTTCTGGCCTAGCGTCTGGGCAATTGCCCTGCACGTCCTGGTGTTTGGCATGCTGTTCGTCAGCTTTGCCATGACCCCGGACCTGCCGCCAGCCAAGCCGATCGTGCAGGCGACCCTGTATCAGCTGAAATCGAAAAGTCAGGCCACCACCCAGACCAATCAGAAGATTGCGGGTGAGGCCCAGAAGTCGGCTGCGCGCCAGACTGAAGTCGAGCAGATGGAACAGAAGAAGGTCGAGCAGGAAGCGGTGAAGGCTGCTGCGGAACAAAAGAAAGAAGAGGCGGCTCAAAAGGCCGAGGAATCGAAAAAGGCTGACGAAGCGAAGAAGGCTGACGAGGCGAAAAAGGCTGATGAAGCCAAGAAGTCCGAGAAAGCTGCCGAAGCTAAAAAGGCTGAAGAGAAACAATTGGCTGATATAGCCAAGAAGAAATCTGAAGAAGAAGCGAAAAAAGCTGCCGAAGAAGAGGCCAAGAAACAGGCCGCTGAAGACGCCAAGAAAAAGATTGTCGAAGACGCGAAGAAGAAAGCCGCCGAAGACGCCAAGAAAAAAGCTGAAGCAGACGAGGCGAAGAAGAAAATCGCCGACGACGCGAAGAAGAAAGCTGCCGCCGACGCCACCAAGAAAAAGGCCCAGGAAGCAGCGCGCAAATCCGCCGAAGAGAAAAAGGCCCAGGCCTTGGCAGATTTGCTCTCCGACACGCCGCAGCGTCAGCAAGCCTTGGCCGATGAGCGTGGCGATGAAGTCGCGGGCAGTTTCGACGACCTGATTCGGGCACGGGCAGCAGAAGGCTGGACACGTCCACCTTCGGCACGCAAAGGCATGACAGTAGTGCTGCAGATCGGCATGTTGCCGGACGGTACGGTGACCTCGGTCAGTGTGGCCAAGTCCAGTGGTGACGGTTCGTTCGACAGTTCGGCGGTTGCCGCGGTCAAGAACATTGGCCGGTTGACCGAGATGCAGGGAATGAAACCAAGCGACTTCGCTCCCTATCGTTCATTCAAGATGACATTCACACCTGAGGATCTAGCCTTGTGAGAAACCTTCTTCGAGGAATGCTTGTCGTTATTTGCTGTATGGCAGGGATAGCGGCGGCGGATGAAAAAAACATCCTGGTAACCAGCGGTAGCGACCGGGCCACCCCGATCGCGGTTGTACCGTTCGGTTGGCAGGGCGGCAGCGTGTTGCCGGACGACATGGCCCAGATCGTCAGCGACGACCTGCGCAACTCCGGCTACTACGCGCCGATTCCAAAGGGCAACATGATCAGCCAGCCGAACCAGGCCAGCGAAGTCGTGTTCCGTGACTGGAAAGCGGTGGGCGCGCAGTACCTGATGGTCGGCAACATCGTGCCGGCCGGCGGTCGTCTGCAAATCCAATACACCTTGTTCAACGTCGCGACCGAGCAGCAGGTCCTGACCGGCAGCGTTTCGGGCACCACCGAACAACTGCGGGACATGGCCCACTACATCTCGGACCAGTCGTTTGAAAAACTCACCGGCATCAAGGGGGCGTTCTCGACACGCCTGCTTTATGTAACGGCTGAGCGTTTTTCTGTGGATAACACGCGCTACACCTTGCAGCGCTCGGACTACGACGGTGCACGCGCGGTGACCTTGCTGCAATCGCGTGAGCCAATCCTGTCGCCGCGCTTTGCGCCGGACGGCAAGCGTATTGCCTACGTGTCTTTCGAACAGAAGCGTCCGCGTATCTTCGTCCAGCACATCGATACTGGCCGTCGTGAGCAGATCACAAACTTCGAAGGCCTCAACGGTGCGCCAGCCTGGTCGCCGGATGGTTCGCGCCTGGCTTTTGTACTGTCTAAAGACGGCAACCCGGATATCTACGTGATGAACATGGCTTCGCGCCAGATCAACCGCGTGACCAGTGGCCCGGGCATCAACACTGAACCGTTCTGGGGCAAGGATGGTTCAACCATCTATTTCACCTCTGACCGGGGCGGCAAGCCACAAATCTACAAATCGAGCGTTAGTGGTGGCGGCGCGGAACGAGTGACCTTTATTGGTAACTACAACGCCAACCCTAAGCTTTCGGCTGATGAAAAGACGTTGGTGATGATTCACCGTCAGGATGGTTTCACTAATTTCCGGGTTGCGGCCCAGGATTTGCAGCGCGGAACCGTAAAAATCCTCACAGATACCAACCTTGATGAGTCAGCTACTGTTGCGCCCAACGGCACCATGGTAATCTACGCCACCCGCCAGCAGGGCCGGGGAGTCTTGATGCTCGTGTCCATTAACGGACGCGTAAGGCTCCCGCTTCCTACCGCTCAAGGCGAAGTCAGAGAACCGTCCTGGTCCCCTTACCTGAACTGACGCGGCGCTACAAAAAGAAGTACTTAACACACTGGGGTTCATTAGGAGTTTCACGATGGAAATGCTGAAGTTTGGTAAGTTTGCTGCTCTGGCTCTGGCTCTGTCCGTAGCCGTTGGTTGCTCGTCTAAAGGCGGCGACAATGCCGGTGAAGGCGCAGCTGTTGATCCAAACGCTGGTTACGGCGCTAACACTGGTGCAGTTGACGGCTCCCTGAGCGAAGAAGCTGCTCTGCGCGCTATCACCACTTTCTACTTCGAATACGACAGTTCGGACCTGAAACCAGAAGCCATGCGCGCTCTGGACGTTCACGCGAAGGACCTGAAAGCTAACGGCGCTCGCGTTGTTCTGGAAGGTAACACCGACGAACGTGGTACTCGCGAGTACAACATGGCACTGGGCGAGCGTCGTGCGAAAGCCGTTCAGCGCTACCTGGTACTGCAAGGTGTTGCTCCAGGCCAACTGGAACTGGTTTCCTACGGTAAAGAGCGTCCAGTTGCTACTGGCCACGACGAGCAGTCCTGGGCTCAAAACCGTCGCGTCGAACTGCGTAAGTAATTCGTCATGCGAACGTGCCGTCGTGCTCTAACTGTATTGGCTCTCAGCTTCGCACCGCTTGCGGTGTGGGCTGCGGTTCCTGTGGAAGATAGCAATTCTGGCTATAACAATAGCGGGAGCAGCTATCCGCCAGCAGGTTATGGCACGAACGGCGCCTATGCTGGGGGGGCGGCTACGTCCGCTCCCTCGGCACAGGGCGAACTGTTCAACCAGCTGCAACGCATGCAGGATCAATTGGCGCAGCAACAAGGCACCATTGAAGTTCTGCAGAATGAAGTGCGTCAGCTCAAGCAAGAAGGCCTGGAGCGTTACCAGGATCTTGATCGACGTATAGGAGCCGGTGTTACACCTGCCGCTACTCCTGATAATTCTTCTGCCGGTGGCGCGCCAAGCGCCGCTGCCGGTGGTGCAGCAGCAGGGGCCGCAGCCCCTGCCGCCAGCAGCGAACCGGGTGATCCGGCGAAGGAAAAGCTGTATTACGATGCAGCCTTCGACCTGATCAAAGCCAAGGATTTCGACAAGGCCAGCAAGGCCTTTACCGCATTCCTGGGCCGTTACCCAAACAGCCAGTACGCGGGCAACGCCCAGTACTGGCTGGGTGAGGTGAACCTGGCAAAGGGTGATCTGCAGGGGGCAGGCCAGGCATTTGCCAAGGTCAGCCAGCTGTACCCCAAGCACGCCAAGGTGCCGGACTCGCTGTACAAACTCGCTGATGTAGAACGCCGCCTGGGTCATGCCGACAAGGTCAAAGGCATTCTGCAGCAGGTCGTTGCCCAATATCCGGGCACTTCTGCAGCACAGTTGGCTCAACGGGATCTGCAGCGCTTGTAAGCGACGCTGCCCGTTTAGAAGAAACCCGCGCCTGGCGCGGGTTTTTTCGTTAGAATCCACGCCCTTTTATGACACCCGCTTCCTGGGGCCTACGCGTTGGCGGGGTTCCTTGAAGTGCCTGACGGAGGCGGACAGCCTGTTTAGCTGTTACGCCCGTGGCGACTATGCAAGACACATTACGCATCACCGAAGTTTTTTACTCGTTACAGGGTGAAACGCGCACCGCTGGCCTGCCCACCGTATTTGTGCGCCTGACCGGCTGTCCCCTGCGTTGCCAATACTGCGACAGCGCCTACGCCTTCAGTGGCGGCACCGTGCGTACCCTCGAAGACATCCTTGAACAGGTTGCCGGCTACCGGCCGCGCTACGTCTGTGTGACCGGTGGCGAACCCCTGGCCCAGCCCAACGCCATTCCTTTGCTCAAGCAGTTGTGTGACGCCGGTTACGAGGTGTCCCTGGAAACCAGCGGCGCCTTGGATATCTCTGCGGTAGACCCGCGTGTAAGCCGAGTGGTCGACCTCAAGACCCCAGGCTCCAAGGAAGCACACCGCAACCTGTACGAGAATATCGACCTGCTGACGCCCAACGATCAGGTCAAGTTCGTCATCTGTTCCCGTGAGGATTACGACTGGGCCAACTCCAAGCTGATCCAGTACGGCCTTGATCGCCGCGCCGGTGAAGTGCTGTTCTCCCCCAGCCACCATGACCTGAACGCACGCGACCTGGCCGACTGGGTGGTTGCCGACAATTTGCCCGTGCGCTTGCAGTTGCAGCTGCATAAATACCTGTGGAACGACGAGCCGGGGCGCTGAGATGACGGATCAGAAGCGTGCAGTCATCCTGCTGTCCGGTGGTCTCGACTCCGCCACGTTGGTCGCCATGGTCCGAGCGCAAGGCTACAGTTGCTACACCATGAGCTTCGACTATGGCCAGCGCCATCGCGCCGAGTTGAACGCCGCTGCGCGTGTTGCCCACGACCTTGGTGTCGCCGAGCATAAGGTGATTGGCCTGAACTTAGGCGGCATGGGTGGTTCGGCCTTGACCGATAGCTCCATCGACCTGCCAGAGGCACCCACGCCAGGCATCCCGGTTACTTACGTGCCGGCACGCAACACCGTGTTCCTGTCCCTGGCCCTTGGCTGGGCCGAAGTGCTGAATGCCCGCGATATCTTTATCGGCGTCAACGCACTGGATTATTCCGGCTACCCGGACTGCCGCCCGGAGTTCGTCGAAGCCTTCGAACGCATGGCCAACCTGGCGACCAAGGCCAGCGTAGAAGGGCAGGGGTTTCGTATCCAGGCGCCGCTGCAAAACATGAGCAAGGCCGATATCGTGAAGGCTGGCGTAGGCCTTGGCGTCGATTATGCGCTGACCGTTTCCTGCTATCAGGCGGACGATAACGGCCGTGCGTGTGGGAAATGCGACAGCTGCCGACTGCGTGCAGAAGGCTTCCAAATGGCCGGAATTACGGACCCGACGCGTTATTTCTGATTTATTTCAAATAAGGTGTTGAATAATCCTTAGAAATCAGTATTATACGCGCCACAACACAGCGGGTCGTTAGCTCAGTTGGTAGAGCAGTTGGCTTTTAACCAATTGGTCGTAGGTTCGAATCCCACACGACCCACCATTTTTGGCGGTTTAGAAAATCCGGAAGGCCCACGCAAGTGAGGATTTCCGGGTTTTTTTTTGCCCGCGATTTGGTGAAGGTACGGGGCTGGAAGGTTTCGCAAAAGCCGATTCAACCTGTCAGGCATGCAGCCGTCTGAGGCTGAACGCAGTGTTGGCTTTACGTAAAATCCATAAAGTGCGTCAGATTTTTCTATTGCTTCATAAGTATCGGCGTCCAAGCGACTTAGAAACTATTCTAGCGTCAAAGTAATTGCGCTTGCTGATGCCTGTTGCGTCACGGAGTCGTGCTTTGGTTTTTAGGTGTCCGGGTAATCATTGTGGTTGTAGAGGGTGAGGAGGGTTGCTGCTTCCGATTTTCACTACTGATGAGGCCTTGTTTTATTAAGATACTCTTCCGTAGTTTTGCAGTGGCAAAGTTTTCGTGGCGATATGTACGGCACTTTGAGATTTATGTGATTATTATCTCAAGTAGTAACAAATTGGTGTTTTATTTTTTATGTCATGTGGTGGACTATGCCTGAACTTTGATTAACGATAGGTGATCGAATGAAGTCGGAGCTTTATGTTGCGCCAGTGCTCAATACAATATCTGGCGCAAAGTGTAATGCTGGTTTGGATGTATCGGAATTGTGTAAAGAGTCAATCCGTGGTCGGGATATTGTTGTGATAAACCCGTATTGTGCCGGGGGTGGTGATCATGAGTTGGCGAATAAAATTGGCAATATAGCGCTGGAGGAAGGTTGTAGGGTTACAGTTGTTCCTGTCAGTGTGGCAGATGCCTCTAAAGAGTTACCTCATCGCAATCCTAGTCTTGCTGGGGCGCACACTATTGGAGACTTGAATAATCCAATGTTTATCGTGTCGCCTGTTGGTATCCTACCAACCGAGGTGTTGCGAAAAAAACTTCAAGATATTCGTGATACCTATAACTTTAAATTGCAAGATGTCATGCTGGTTGAGGAAATGGATAGAACGGTCAGCGATCCTTCCTTAGGTTTGCCCGAGCGTGAGGGAATGTTGAAGGCGTTGGGTTTTCAAGTGGTAGAGTCAAAAAAGCTAGGGTTTTCCCAAGGGGCCATCGGTTATCTCCCCGTTGATAAGCACACGGTGCAAATGATCAAGGATCGTGTATCCCGTGAGTTGGGTAAACTGTTGGATGGCTATAATTTTTCGTTGCATGCTAACGCCAATTATAATTTGGCTTATATTAGTTCGGATGATGCAGTTTCAAATTCGAAAGTTTTTATTAATAATACCCTGGCTGATAGCGTGGGTGATGAGCGTGATGTCAACTATATAATGGTGTTGCGCAAGCTTGATAAGCAAATGGAGAAGAAGCTCGTTGCTGGTGTGGATGAGGTATTGAACTACCAAGAGGAAAATGTTTATGATTTTCCTTCGCTTTACTCCAATGTAAAAATTTACGTTGCGGACACTCGCGAGCATAGGCTTTCCTTGGAGAAAGATATTGTCGGTCAGGGGCGGCGGAATGTGAATATTGTGCTTGTTGATTTTTTGCCAAAGAATATTTTTCTGGATTTTGTGAGTCTTTCTCATTCGGGTATGGCGAGCGGTGATCAATCTCTGGGAGAATTTTTGTCGCTGACAGGAAAGGTGCCGTATTACGATATGCAGCCTTGGAAACTTCCCTTGGGGCGGTCGTTGTTAGATAAGGCTAAAGAGCAAGGTGGGGATGAGTTATTGCCTTTGGTAGCAAAAAAAATTCCAGGCAGTGCTTATTTGATTTCGCAGGAAGTTCCAATCTATACGCCGCATATCAATCGACCGGATGAACCGAAGGCAGTGACTGCCGCTCTAAGTAAGCTGGATAAGGATGTCAGTGCTCATACGGGCGATGGTCATATACGTAACTTTGTCCGCTCTGGTGCCCCAGGCTGACAGTCCCTCAGACCGACCTGCGCGCCCGTTTCGCAGGAGGACTGCCAGAACACCCGCACGCAGAAGTACGTCATGGGCAAACTGGTGGACGAGCGTGTTGTGCCCAAGGCTGCCTCGACCCAGCGCCACGACCTGGTGGTGCTGGAGTCCACCTTGACCGATGCCCTGGCGAACATGCATGTATCGGTCATGTTGCAGCAAGCGCCTTCTGCACTGACACACTGACAGCGGTTGTAAATAACGCGAAACTCCAAGTCCGGCGGTTCGCTTTTTTGTCCGATACATGCACTCGCAAATGCCAGATTAGGCTTTTGAAACCATTGGATATTCTGTAGCCTTGCGCAGCTTCACCCGTGCTTGATGAACACAATCACTTCGTCCGGCGGCGCCCGAAAGGCTCCAGAGCCGGTGGTACACTCGACTTTCGCGCAACTGCGCCTGCAGGTCTTGCGAACATGACGCACATTTCCGAACGCCTACTGGTTCAAGCCCACCTCGACGCCAAGCAGCCCAAGCCCCTCAGCGCCGATGAAGAGGCGAGCCTGCGCGCCGCCATCGCCGCCGAGCTCAAAGCTCAGGACGCGGTGCTGGTCGCCCACTTCTACTGTGACCCGGTGATCCAGGCCCTGGCTGAAGAAACCGGCGGCTGTGTCTCCGACTCCCTTGAGATGGCCCGCTTCGGCGCCGCGCACCCGGCCAAGACCGTATTGGTCGCCGGTGTACGTTTCATGGGCGAGACCGCCAAGATCCTCACCCCCGAAAAACGCATCCTCATGCCGACCCTGGAAGCCACCTGCTCCCTGGACCTTGGCTGCCCGGTGGATGAGTTCTCGGCCTTCTGCGACCAGCATCCCGAGCGTACCGTGGTGGTGTACGCCAACACTTCGGCGGCGGTCAAGGCCCGGGCCGATTGGGTGGTGACCTCCAGCTGCGCGCTGGAAATCGTCGAAAGCCTGATGGACAACGGCGAGACCATCATTTGGGGCCCGGACAAACACTTGGGCACCTACATCCAGCGCCAGACCGGTGCGGACATGCTGCTGTGGGACGGTGCGTGCATTGTCCACGAAGAGTTCAAGTCCAAGCAGTTGGAAGACATGAAGGCGCTGTACCCGGACGCGGCGATCCTGGTGCACCCGGAATCGCCGACGTCGGTGATCGAACTGGCCGACGCGGTGGGTTCCACCAGCCAGCTGATTGCAGCGGCACAGCGTCTGCCGAACAAGACCTTTATCGTCGCCACCGACCGCGGCATCTTCTACAAGATGCAGCAGCTGTGCCCGGACAAGGTCTTCGTCGAAGCCCCTACGGCCGGCAACGGCGCAGCGTGCCGCAGTTGCGCGCATTGCCCGTGGATGGCGATGAACACGCTGGAACGCACGTTGCAGTGCCTGCGTGAGGGCAGCAACGAGATCTTCGTCGAGCCTTCGGTGATTCCTCACGCCGTGCGCCCGCTCAAGCGTATGTTGGACTTTACCCAGGCTGCGCGTTTGAAGCTGGCCGGCAACGCCTGAGCCAGCTGTGAATACAGTCCAAATGTGGGAGAGGGCTTGCCCCCGATAGCGGTGTGACAGTCACAGGTGCATTGACTGAACCACTGCCATCGGGGCAAGCCCCCCCTCCCACATTTGGATCTTCAGTGTTCCTGGGGTTACTTTTTCTGCTTCGGGATGCGCACCAACTGCGTGTTTGAGTAGATGTCATGCCAGCCGCGTTTGTGCTTGTCGAACAACGCCCAGATAAACCCCAGCCCCACGCACAACCACGACGCAATCGACACCACGAAGCGCAGAAGCGCCTGCCACAGGCTGATGCGCGAACCGTCGGCGTTCTGCACGCGTACGCCCCACACCTGCATGCCCAGGGTCTGCCCGGAATGGGTCCAGAACTTGGCGAAGAAGCCGAACAACACAAAGAACAGAATCGTCGACAGCAACGGGTCGCCGTCCAAGGCGCCGGACTCGGTGAGGGTGCGCATCTTGGCTTCGCCCAAGAACGCCATCCACACCAGCTTGTAGATAAACGCAGTGACGATCAGCAGGGCGGTGCACAACAGGAAGTCATAGAACATCGCTGCCAGGCGGCGGCCCAGGCCAACGGCGGGGAACTCGCCTTGGGGGCTCAACAGGGGTTTGGGCATGGCAGGATTCTCTGAGGAAAAAACGCATTTTACGGAATCGCGCCCATAAAAAAGCCCCTGATGTCATGTCAGGGGCTTTTTGTCGCAGCAAGGATCAAGCTTCTGCTTGAACTTCGTCAGCCTGCATGCCTTTTTGGCCCTGCACCGCAACGAACGTCACTTTCTGGCCTTCTTTGAGGCTCTTGAAACCGTTGCCCTGAATAGCGCGGAAATGCACGAACAGATCCGGACCGCTTTCTGGAGTGATAAAACCAAACCCTTTTTCGTCGTTAAACCACTTGACGGTACCGCTCTGACGATCAGCCATTTTCTTATTTCCTTGACGCTATAAATTAATGACAGCCCCTTTCACATGAAAGAGTACTGGGCTGGGTTGCAGGAAAGTAAGAGACGTCGAACGGGTTGTAGCGTAACTATTTCAGCTACTGCCCAGGTCCAGGTTCCAAGCGACCCATGCAAACACAGTGGGCAAACTCTACGCCAACTAATAGAGAAAAAACAAGCCCCGAAAAACCCCAGGTTTTGCTCGGCCTCATGACACTTCGTTGAATAATGTGGGGCGGACTTATTCGATAGATTTATTCACTTGTTATAGCGATATCCCTATAACGATGACTATCGAAAATGCACTGTTTTATGGCGGTTGCGTTACAGGTTAGTGCACGTTAACGCAACCGCGTTACTTACAGGAACAGTCAATCAGCCACGGTAGTAACGCTGTGGCACGAATGGCATTTTACTTACACGCAGAAGCACCTTTTTCCCACGCACCAACGCAGACACTTCGGTATCCAGTGCAGTGAACGCGCTGTCCAGGTAACCCATAGCCAACGGGCCGCCGAGGCTTGGGCCAAAGCCGCCGCTGCAGACGCTGCCGATCACCGTGCCGTGCTCGTCGACAATCTCTGCGCCTTCGCGCACTGGGGTGCGTTCCTGGGGTAACAGACCCACGCGCTTGCGACTCACACCGGTCTGCTGTTGGGTAAAGATTCGGTCGGCACCTGGGAAGCCACCCGCACGCGCGCCATCGGCACGACGGGTCTTGGAGATCGCCCACAGCAGGCTGGCTTCAATCGGCGTGGTCTCGGTGTTCATGTCATGGCCATACAGGCACAGGCCGGCTTCCAGGCGCAGGGAGTCGCGGGCGCCCAGGCCGATGGCTTGTACTTCGCTCTCGGCCAGCAGGCTGCGCGCCAGGCTTTCGGCATTCGCGGCAGGTACGGAGATTTCAAAGCCATCTTCACCGGTATAACCGGAGCGGCTGACGTAGCAGTCCACGCCCAGCAGGCGCAGGGAGGCGAACTGCATAAAGGTCATCTTGGTCACTTCCGGCGCCAGGCGCGCCAGCACCTGCACCGCCGCCGGGCCTTGCAGGGCGAGCAGGGCGCGCTCTTCGAACAGCGGTTCGATGCTGCACTGCTCGCCGATATGTTTGCGCAGGTGCGCGAGGTCCTGGTCCTTGCAGGCGGCGTTTACCACCAGGAACAATTCGTCGTTACCCAGGTTGGCAACCATCAGGTCGTCGAGGATGCCGCCTTGCTCGTTGGTGAACATGGCGTAGCGTTGCATGCCCACGGGCAGGTCGATGATGTCGACCGGCACCAGGGTTTCCAGGGCCTTGGCGGCATTGGCGCCCGTCAGGCGGATCTGGCCCATATGGGACACGTCAAACAACCCGGCCTGTTCACGGGTGTGCAGGTGTTCCTTCATCACGCCCAGCGGGTATTGCACTGGCATGTCGTAGCCGGCGAAGGGCACCATGCGTGCACCCAACTCGATGTGCAGGGCGTGCAGTGGGGTTTTCAACAGGGTTTCGGTGGACATATTCAGCTCCTGAAAAACGTGCTGGCGCGCCTTTGGGCGTCAGCACTCGATAATGTTGACCGCCAAACCGCCACGGGCGGTTTCCTTGTATTTGCTTTTCATATCGGCGCCGGTCTGGCGCATGGTGCGGATGACCTTATCCAGCGAGACGAAATGCTGCCCGTCGCCGCGCAAAGCCATGCGCACCGCATTGATGGCCTTCACCGAGCCCATCGCATTGCGCTCGATGCACGGCACTTGGACCAGCCCGCCAATCGGGTCGCAGGTCAGGCCGAGGTTGTGTTCCATACCGATTTCGGCAGCGTTTTCGACTTGGGACACGCTGCCGCCCAACACTTCGCACAGGGCGCCTGCGGCCATGGAACAGGCCACGCCGACTTCGCCCTGGCAGCCGACTTCGGCGCCCGAGATCGATGCGTTTTCCTTGTACAAAATCCCGATGGCGGCGGCGGTGAGCAGGAAACGCACTACGCCGTCTTCGTTCGCGCCGGGGATAAAGCGCATGTAGTAGTGCAGCACCGCCGGAATGATCCCGGCCGCACCGTTGGTGGGCGCCGTGACCACACGCCCGCCGTTGGCGTTTTCTTCGTTGACCGCCAGTGCATACAGGTTGACCCAGTCGAGTACCGACAACGGATCGCGCAGGGCTGATTCAGGGTGTTTGCACAGTTGGCGATGCAACGCGGCAGCGCGGCGTTTTACCTTCAAGCCGCCGGGCAAGATCCCTTCATTGCGGCATCCGGCATCCACGCAGTCCTGCATCACCTGCCAGATCTTCAGCAAGCCGGCGCGGGTTTCGGCTTCCGGGCGCCAGGCACTTTCATTGGTCAGCATCACCTGGCTGATCGACAGCCCGTAGGTGGTGCAATGGCCGAGCAAGTCCTTGGCGTGCTTGAAGGGGAAGGTCAGCGGTGTCGCGTCTTCGACAATCCGGTCGGCGCCGGCGGCGTCTTCATCCACCACAAAACCGCCGCCTACCGAGTAGTATTCGCGGCTGCGCACCTGGATGCCCGCGGCATCGAAGGCCCGAAAAATCATGCCGTTGGGATGGTAGGCGAGGGGTTTGCGAATCATCGCCAGGTGTTCTTTCTCATTGAATGCAATGCGGTGTTCGCCGAGCAGGTTCAAGCGCCCGTTACTGCGTATCTCCAAGAGACGTGCGGCGACGGTTTCAGTGTTCACGGTGTCCGGGTGTTCGCCTTCCAGGCCCAGCAGCACGGCTTTGTCGCTGCCGTGGCCTTTGCCGGTGGCGCCCAGCGAACCATAGAGTTCCACCTTGATGTTGCAGGTGGTGGTCAGCAGGTTGTCGCGCTTGAGCCCTTCGACGAATCGAGCGGCGGCGCGCATCGGGCCGACGGTGTGGGAACTGGAGGGGCCGATGCCAATCTTGAACAGGTCGAACACGCTTAAAGACATGAGTGGTTCTCCGGTTTCTTATTATTGAGGTGGTCAAATGCGGGAGGGGGCTTGCCCCTCCCACATTTTTTGACCGCGTTCAGCCAGACGGATCAGGCGTAGCTCTCGATCGACGGGCAGGCGCAGACCAGGTTGCGGTCGCCAAACACGTTGTCGACCCGGCCAACCGGCGGCCAGTACTTGCCTTCGATCAACGACGCAACCGGATACACCGCCTGTTCGCGGCTGTATGGGTGGCTCCATTCGCCCACCAGTTCCGCCGCCGTGTGCGGGGCGTTCTTCAATGGGTTGTCATCCTTGTCCAGGGTGCCGTTTTCCACTGCGCGGATCTCGCAGCGGATGGCGATCATGGCGTCACAGAAGCGGTCCAGTTCTTCCTTGGATTCACTTTCGGTCGGCTCGATCATCAAGGTGCCGGCCACTGGGAACGACATGGTCGGGGCATGGAAGCCGAAGTCGATCAGGCGCTTGGCCACGTCATCCACGCTGATGCCGCTGCTGTCTTTGAGTGGCCGCAGGTCGAGGATGCACTCATGCGCCACCAAGCCGTTGCTGCCGGTATAGAGCACAGGGTAGTGCTCCTCCAGGCGACGGGAGATGTAGTTGGCATTCAGGATCGCCAACTGCGAGGCGCGCTTGAGGCCCGCGCCGCCCATCATGCTGATGTACATCCAGGTGATCGGCAGAATGCTCGCGCTGCCGAACGGTGCCGCGCAGACCGCGCCTTCCTTGCGTTCCATGGCCGCATGGCCCGGCAGGAATGGGGTGAGATGGGATTTGACGCCGATCGGGCCAACGCCCGGGCCGCCACCGCCGTGAGGGATGCAGAAGGTCTTGTGCAGGTTCAGGTGGGACACGTCGCCGCCGAACTTGCCCGGTGCGCACAGGCCGACCATCGCGTTCATGTTGGCGCCGTCGATATACACCTGGCCGCCGTTGTCGTGGATGATCCCGCAGATTTCGCGGATGCCTTCCTCGAACACGCCGTGGGTGGACGGGTAGGTGATCATCAGCGCGGCGAGGTGCTCGCGGTGCTCGATGGCCTTGGCGCGCAGGTCTTCGATGTCCACGTTGCCGCGGGCATCGCAGGCGGTCACGACGACGCGCATGCCGGCCATGTTGGCAGTGGCCGGGTTGGTGCCGTGGGCCGACGACGGGATCAGGCAGATGTCGCGGCGCTCTTCGCCACGGCTCTGGTGATAGGCACGAATGGCCAGCAGGCCGGCGTATTCACCTTGGGAGCCCGCGTTGGGTTGCAGCGAGATCGCGTCATAACCGGTGGCCGCGCAGAGCATGGCTTCCAGGTCCGACGTCAGTTGCAGGTAGCCGGCGCTCTGTGCGGCTGGGGCGAACGGGTGCAGGGCACCGAATTCGGCCCAGGTCACTGGGATCATTTCACTGGCGGCGTTGAGTTTCATGGTGCACGAGCCCAACGGGATCATGGTGCGGTCCAGCGCCAGGTCCTTGTCGGCCAGCTTGCGCAGGTAGCGCATCAGCTCGGTTTCCGAGTGGTAGCGGTTGAACACCGGGTGGCTGAGGATCGGCGACTGGCGCAGCAACGCGGCTGGCAGCGCGCTTTCAGTGGCGGCGAAGGCGGGCAGAGCCTTGCCGTCGGCGAAGATCGACCACAGGGTTTCGATATCGGCTGGGGTGGTGGTTTCATCCACCGACAGGCCAACGCGCTCGGCATCCACCACGCGCAGGTTGATGCGCTGGGCGCGGGCCTTGTCGTGCAGGGCGGCGGTGTTGGCGCCGGTGTTGAGTGTGAGGGTGTCGAAGAAGTGTTCCTGCTCGACCTTCAAGCCCAGGGTCGTCAGGCCTTTGGCCAGGATCGCGGCCAACTGGTGAATGCGCTGGGCGATCTGGGTCAGGCCTTTTGGGCCGTGATACACGGCATACATGCTGGCGATGTTGGCCAGCAGCACCTGGGCGGTGCAGATGTTCGACGTGGCTTTCTCGCGGCGGATATGTTGCTCGCGGGTCTGCATGGCCAGGCGCAGGGCCGGCTTGCCGAAACGGTCGACGGACACACCGACCAGACGGCCCGGCATGTCGCGCTTGAACGCATCCTTGGTGGAGAAGTACGCCGCATGCGGGCCGCCAAAGCCCAGCGGTACGCCAAAGCGTTGTGCACTGCCGATGGCCACGTCGGCACCGAACTCACCCGGTGGGGTCAGCAGGGTCAAGGCCAGCAGGTCGGCGGCCACGGCCACCAGGGCATTGGCAGCGTGGAAGCGTTCGGTCAGGTCGCGGTAGTCGAACACGTCACCGTTGCTGGCCGGGTATTGCAGCAGGGCGCCGAAGAACGCGCTCACGTCGGTCAGCTCGCGCTCATCGCCCACCACCACATCAATGCCCAACGGTTCGGCACGGGTGCGCAGCACGTCGAGGGTCTGCGGGTGGCTGTGGATCGAGGCGAAGAAGGCGTTGCTGCCTTTGTTCTTGCTCAGGCGCTTGCAGAACGTCATGGCTTCGGCAGCGGCAGTGGCTTCGTCCAACAGCGAGGCGTTGGCGATCGGCAGGCCGGTGAGGTCGCTGATCAGGGTCTGGAAGTTCAGCAGCGCTTCCAGGCGGCCTTGGGAAATCTCTGGCTGGTACGGGGTGTAGGCGGTGTACCAGGCCGGGTTTTCCAGCAGGTTGCGCAAGATCGGCGACGGCGTGTGGCAGTTGTAGTAGCCCTGGCCGATGTACGTCTTGAACAGTTGGTTCTGGCTCGCGATGGCCTTGATCTTGGCCAGGGCCTCGGCTTCGCTCAAGCCGTCTTCCAGGCCGAGCACGCTGGTGCCCTTGATGCTTTCCGGGATCACGCTGGCACTGAGGGCTTCGAGGGAGTCAAAGCCGAGGCTGGCGAGCATCTGTTGCTCGTCTTCGTGGCGCGGGCCGATGTGGCGGGCAATGAATTCGTTGGCGGTGCTCAAATTAACAGTCATGGCGCGCTCCTCAGGCTTCAGCGTTGGCTTTGATCAGGCGGTCGTACGCATCCTGATCCAACAGCTTAGCCACTGCGTCGGCATCGGCCGGTTTAAAGCGGAAGAACCAGCCTTCGCCCATCGGGTCTTCGTTGACCAACTCCGGGCTGCCATCGAGCTTGTCGTTCACTTCGAGGACTTCACCGTCCAACGGCATGTACACACCGCTGGCGGCTTTTACCGACTCAACGGTGGACGCTTCAGCGCCCTTGTCGTAGGCCTGCAGCTCAGGCAGTTGCACGAAAACCACATCACCCAGCGCGTTTTGCGCAAAAGCGGTGATCCCCACGGTGACGCTGCCATCGGCTTCGGCGCGCAGCCATTCGTGATCTTCAGTGAAACGCAACTCGCTCATGGAAACTCCTCAGGGCCAGATTCGTCTGGTGGACGGGATTGGAATAATGGGGAGTTGCATAGCAAGATCGCGGCCAATGTCATTAAGTCCTTATAAATCAATGGCTTGATAAAATTGGTTATGAGGTTATGCGCAGAGGCTGTAGCGAATTCGATACAGCGCGGTGCGTTAAAAAAAGCCTATGTGGATCAAAGCCTTGCATGGCGCGTAAAAAGCAGGGCTGTAGCGATATCGTTACGCTGTAGCGATTTCAGGACAGCGGATGTCGTTCTCAGACCAAAACTTGAAATGCTTTGCAAATGTGTGACGGGGCTTGCCCCTCCCACATTGTCCAGTATTCAAAGCTTGTTGGGGATGCCGTACTTGCGCAGGCGATGGGCGATGGCCGTATGGGAGGTTTGCAGGCGGTTGGCCAGTTGGCGGGTCGAGGGGTAGCTGACGTAGAGCTTTTCCAGCAGGCTGCGCTCGAAGTCTTCCACGGCCTGTTCCAGGCTGTCGACTTCGCCGTCGCTCTGGCGGGCGACGGAGGTGCCGGCGATGTCCAGGTCGCCGATGTCCACCAGGCTGCCTTCGCAGATGGCGGCGGCGCGGAAGATCACGTTCTGCAACTGGCGCACATTGCCGGGCCAGCGGTTGCCCAGCAACGCCGGGTAAGTGCCTGGCGCCAGGCGGCATACCGGGCGCTGGATCTGCGCGCAGGCCTGCTGCATGAAATAGCGCGCCAGCAGCAGGATGTCCTGGCCGCGTTCGCGCAGGGGCGGTACTTCGACGTTGAGCACATTGAGGCGGTAGAACAGGTCTTCGCGGAAGGTGCCTTCGCTGACCATCTTTTCCAGGTCGCGGTGGGTCGCGCTGAGGATGCGCACATTGACCTTCACTTCACGGTCACCACCGACCCGGCGAAAGCTGCCGTCATTCAAAAAACGCAGCAGCTTGGCCTGCAAATACGGCGACATCTCGCCGATCTCATCAAGGAACACCGTGCCCTGGTTGGCCAACTCCATCAGCCCCGGCTTACCGCCGCGCTGGGCGCCGGTGAACGCGCCCGGTGCGTAACCGAACAACTCACTCTCAGCGAGGTTCTCCGGCAACGCCGCGCAGTTCAAGGCCAGGAACGGCGCACTGTGGCGTGCACTGATGGCGTGGCAGGCGCGGGCCACCAGTTCTTTGCCGGTGCCGGTTTCGCCCTGGATCAGCAACGGCGCATCCAGCGCAGCGACCCGTTGCGCCCGTGCCTTGAGGGTGCGGATCACCGGCGATTCGCCGAGCAGCGCATCAAAGCCTTCGGCATGGTCGTGGTGCAGCGCCGACAGTTGTTCACCAATGCGATTGGGTTGGTACAGGGTGAGCAGGGCGCCGGCGTCGGTGATCGGCGTGGCGTCCAGCAGCAAGGTCTGGCCGTTGACGCTGATCTCGCGCAGGGGCAGGCGGAAGCCGTTTTCCAACAAGGTATCGAGCAGCGCCGGGTCGTTGAACAACTCGGCGATGCTCTCCCCGGCCGGTTCGCGCCCGTACAGGGCGATCAATGCAGGGTTGGCCAGCAGGATCTTGCCCGCGCTGTCCAGGGCCAGCACCGGGTCGGTCATCGCGGCCAGCAGGGCGTCGAGTTGCAGGTGGCGGCGTTGACCGGGGAGGATGTCCACCACGGTCACCGCCTGCACGCCGTGCACGCTGAACAGCGCGTCGCGCAGTTCTTCGAGCACGTTGGCGCTCAGCGTCGGCGCGTCGATATAGACATTGGGCGGCACCATTTCCACCGCATCCAGGTTGAGATTGCGCCCGCCGAGTAAGGCCAGGACTTCCTGGGTGATGCCGACGCGGTCGATGAAGCTGACGTGGATACGCATGGGGTGCTGGCAATTCTGCAGAGCGAGAGGCGGCAAGTATGCCTTGGAGCGGGGCGCAGGTGAAATCTGACAGGTGATGGAGATCAAAATGTGGGAGGGGGCTTGCCCCCGATAGCGGTGTGTCAGTTGATAGAAAGGTCACTGATCCACTGCCATCGGGGGCAAGCCCCCTCCCACATGTGGACCGAGTTATTCCAGATGTTCGGGTTTTACCGGGTCTCCGGATTTCACATCCAGTTGATGGCGCACATCCTCGAACATCAAGTCGTACTGCTTGTGCATCTGGCCGTTGAGCGTGGCGATCTTCGGCATTCCATACTTCTGCGCGATGTTCATCGCGTGCCGCGCAAAGTCGAAGGCCTGGTCCTTGGGCAAGTAGAACTCCTCCTTGAGGTCCTTGCCCTGCACCGAGCCGTGAAGCTTGAACAGCATGCCCTTGCCCTCCTTTGGATCCTGGCTGACTTCGTAGTCGATGCACAGGTTGTAGCTGTAGTCGTCCTTGTTCAGCGCGTGTCGCTCGATATGCAGGTGACCGGGTTCAAAGGTGGCCATAGGCGTATCTCCTTACTTCACAGGTAGGTGATGCCAGGTGTTGCCGTGCTGATGCGCGTGCCGGCAGTGCCCTGGACGATGGCTTCGATATCCGAGAGTGAACCGATGACGGCGGTTTTGCCAGTCTGGCGGGCGAACTCGCAGGCGGCTTGCACCTTGGGCCCCATAGAGCCGGCGGCGAAGCCGAGTTTTTCCATGTCGTCGGGATGGGCCTGGCCGATGGCCTTCTGGGTCGGCTTGCCGAAGTCGATAAAGGCGGCATTGACGTCGGTGGCGATCACCAGCAAGTCGGCGTTCAGTTGTGAGGCCAATAGCGATGAGCACAGGTCTTTGTCGATGACGGCTTCGATGCCGCGCAGTTTGCCGTCTTCGCCATACATCGTCGGGATGCCGCCACCGCCGGCACAGATCACGATGGCGCTTTTTTCCAGCAGCCATTTGATCGGGCGGATTTCAAAGATGCGTTTGGGGCGTGGGCTGGCGACGACACGGCGGTATTTATCGCCGTCCGGGGCGATGGCCCAGCCTTTTTCGGCGGCGAGTTGTTCAGCCTCGGCCTTGGAGTACACCGGGCCGATGGGCTTGGTGGGGTTTTGGAACGCCGGGTCCTTGGCGTCCACTTCCACCTGGGTGAGCAGGGTGGCGAACGGCACTTCAAAGTCCAGCAGGTTGCCCAGTTCCTGTTCGATGATGTAGCCGATCATGCCTTCGGTCTCGGCGCCCAGCACGTCCAGCGGGTAAGGCGAGACACTGGTGTAGGCCGCTGCCTGCAACGACAGCAGGCCGACCTGCGGGCCATTGCCGTGGGCGATCACCAACTCGTTGCCGGGGTGGATCTTGGCGATCTGTTCGGTGGCGATGCGAATATTGGCGCGTTGGTTGTCTGCCGTCATGGGTTCACCACGGCGCAGGAGGGCGTTGCCGCCCAAAGCTACGACGATGCGCATAAAACGATCCTTCTAGAATTCAGCTTTGTGAACACTGCACAAAATGTGGGAGCGGGCTTGCTCGCGAAGGCGGTGGATCAGCCACCTGATGCATCAACTGACACTCCGCTTTCGCGAGCAAGCCCGCTCCCACATTGACCGAGTTTCACACTTAAGATTTATATATCCGCGAGTGCCGACACCAGAATCGCCTTGATCGTATGCATGCGGTTTTCCGCTTGCTCGAACGCGATGTTGGCCGGCGACTCGAAGACTTCCTCAGTCACCTCCACGCCATTGGCCAGGTTCGGATACCGCGCGGCGATGTCCTTGCCGACCTTGGTTTCGCTGTTATGGAACGCCGGCAGGCAGTGCATGAACTTCACGCGCGGGTTGCCCGAGGCTTTCATCATCTTGGCGTTGACCTGGTACGGCAGCAGTTGCTCGATACGCTCGTCCCACGCTTGCACCGGCTCACCCATCGATACCCAGATATCGGTGTGGATGAAGTCCACGCCCTTGACCGCTTCTTTCGGGTCTTCAGTGATGGTGATACGCGCGCCGCTTTCGTCGGCGAACGCCTGGCACTGCTTGATGAAGTCTTCATGGGGCCACAGGGCTTTCGGCGCGCCGATGCGCACGTCCATGCCGAGCTTGGCGCCGATCATCAGCAGCGAGTTGCCCATGTTGTAGCGGGCGTCGCCCAGGTAGGCGTAGCTGATGTCATGCAGTGGCTTGTCGCTGTGTTCGCGCATGGTCAGGGTGTCGGCGATCATTTGCGTCGGGTGGAATTCGGCAGTCAGGCCGTTGAACACCGGCACGCCAGCGAACTTGGCCAGTTCTTCGACGATTTCCTGCTCGAAGCCACGGTATTCAATGGCATCGAACATCCGACCGAGCACGCGGGCGGTGTCTTTCATGCTTTCTTTGTGGCCGATCTGCGACGACACCGGGTCGATGTAGGTGACGTGGGCGCCCTGGTCATGGGCCGCCACTTCGAACGCGCAGCGGGTGCGGGTCGAGGTTTTTTCGAAGATCAGCGCGATGTTCTTGCCCTTGAGGTGCGGCCGCTCGGTGCCGGTGTATTTGGCGCGCTTGAGGTCGCGGGACAGGTCCAGCAGGTAGTGCAGCTCGCGGGTGGTGTGGTGCATCAGCGACAGCAGGCTGCGGTTGCGCATGTTGAAAGCCATGATGGATCTCCTTAATAGTCGATTGGGTCGCGGATGATCGGGCAGGTCATGCAATGGCCGCCGCCACGGCCACGGCCGAGTTCACCGGCGCTGATGGTGATGACTTCCACACCGGCCTTGCGCAGCAGGGTGTTGGTGTAGGTGTTGCGGTCGTAGCCGATCACCACGCCTGGCTCCACGGCCACCACGTTGTTGCCGTCGTCCCACTGCTCGCGCTCGGCGGCGAAGGCGTTGCCGCCGGTTTCCACCACACGCAGGGTTTTGAGCTTGAGGGCGGTGGCGACCACGTCGAGGAAGCTCGCGTCTTCGCGGCGCACATCGATGCCGCCGGGTTTGCTCTCGTCAGGGCGCAGGCTGAAGGCGACGATCTGGCTGACCACTTCCGGGAAGATCGTTACCAGGTCGCGGTCGCAGAAGCTGAACACCGTGTCCAGGTGCATGGCGGCGCGGGATTTGGGCAGGCCGGCGACGATCACGCGTTCCACCGCCTTGTGCTTGAACAAGTTGAGGGCAAGCTGGCCGATGGCTTGGCGCGAGGAACGCTCGCCCATGCCGATCAGTACCACGCCGTTGCCGATGGGCATCACGTCGCCGCCTTCGAGGGTGGCGTTGCCGTGTTCCTGGTCGGGGTCGCCGTACCAGACCTGGAAGTCGGCGTTGGTGAACTCAGGGTGGAATTTGTAGATGGCGGTGGTCAGCAGGGTTTCCTGACGGCGCGCCGGCCAGTACATCGGGTTGAGGGTGACGCCACCGTAGATCCAGCAGGTGGTGTCGCGGGTGAACTGGGTGTTGGGCAGCGGCGGCAGGATGAAGCTGGAATGCCCGAGGAAATCGCGGAACATCTCGATGGTCTTGCCGCCGAAGCTGGTCGGCAGGTCATCGGCCGACACGCCGCCGATCAGGTATTCAGCGACCTTGCGCGGCTCCAGGCTGCGCAGCCACGAACCCACTTCATTGACCAGGCCGAGGCCGACCTGGTTGGCGGTGATCTTGCGCGCCAGGATCCAGTCCAGGGCTTCAGGGTTCGCCACGATGTCGGTGAGCAGGTTGTGCATTTCCAGCACATCAATATCCCGCTCGCGCATCTTGGTCACGAAGTCGAAATGGTCGCGCTTGGCCTGGGCCACCCACAGCACGTCATCGAACAGCAGTTCATCGCAGTTGTTGGGGGTCAGCCGCTGGTGGGCCAAGCCTGGGGAGCACACCATGACTTTGCGCAGTTTGCCGGCTTCGGAATGTACGCCGTACTTCACTTTTTCCGTGGTCATTACAGATCCTCCAAGGGTGAACAGTTACAGAGTCAGGAAGCCGTCGTAGAGGCCATAGGCAGCCACCAGGGCGCCAATCACGACTGCGGCGAAAATCAGCTTCTCGACGTTGGTGAAAATCGGTTTGCCCAGTTCACGCTTGGCCTTGGCGAACAGGATCGCGCCGGGGGCGTAGAGCAGGGCGGAGAGCAGCAGGTATTTGGTGCCGCCGGCATAGAGCAGCCACACCGCATAGATCAGCGCGACGGCGCCGATGAACAGGTCTTTCTTGCGCTCTTTAAGGGCGTTTTCGTAGGTCTCGCCGCGCACTGCCAGCAACAGCGCGTAGGCCGCCGACCACAGGTAAGGCACCAGGATCATCGAGGTGGCGAGGTAGATCAGCGACAGGTAAGTGCTGGCGGAAAACAGCGTGATCACCAGGAACACCTGAACCATCGCGTTGGTCAGCCACAGCGCATTGACCGGCACATGGTTGGCGTTTTCCTTACGCAGGAACTCCGGCATGGTGTGGTCCTTGGCGGCGGCGAACATGATCTCCGCACACAGCAGCACCCACGACAGCAGCGCTCCCAGCAGCGAGATGATCAAGCCGACGCTGATCAACACCGCGCCCCAGTGGCCCACCACATGCTCCAGCACGGCGGCCATCGACGGGTTCTGCAACTTGGCCAACTCGGGCTGGGTCATGATCCCCAGGGACAGCACGTTCACCAGCATCAAAAACAGCAGCACGGTGATAAAGCCGATCACGGTGGCCTTGCCCACGTCGGAGCGTTTTTCCGCACGGGACGAGAAGATGCTCGCGCCTTCGATGCCGATGAACACCCATACGGTGACCAGCATCATGTTGCGCACCTGGTTCATCACACTGCCCAGTTCAGGGTTTTTCACGCCCCAGATGTCAGCGGTGAAGATCTGAAGCTTGAACGCGAACAGCGCGATCAACACAAACAGCACCAGCGGCACGACCTTGGCAACGGTGGTCACCAGGTTGATGAACGCCGCTTCCTTGATCCCACGCAGCACCAAAAAATGCACGGCCCACAGCAACACCGACGCGCCAATCACCGCCGCTGGTGTGTTGCCCTCGCCGAAAATCGGGAAGAAGTAACCGAGGGTGCTGAACAGCAACACGAAGTAGCCGACGTTGCCCAGCCACGCGCTGATCCAGTAACCCCAGGCAGACGAGAAACCCATGTAGTCGCCGAAACCGGCCTTGGCGTAGGCATACACGCCGCCATCGAGGTCGGGCTTGCGGTTGGCCAGGGTCTGGAACACGAACGCGAGGGTCAACATGCCGATGGCGGTAATCACCCAACCAATCAATACCGCGCCGACATCGGCACTGGCGGCCATGTTTTGCGGCAGCGAGAAGATCCCGCCACCAATCATCGAGCCGACGACAAGTGCAACCAACGCGCCTAATCGAAGTTTTCCGGGAGCTTCAGACATCGCATAACTCCAATGCAGGAGAAGAGAGACCACAGAATAATTCCGTGCGCTAATCAAACAGCTGACTCAGATCACTTCATTGGCACATTCCATTGTGAATTAATGACTTAGGATGGAAAATCGTGGGCGATATGAAACCTCGGAAACGCTCTATGTAGAGCGGTTACGCCATTAGGATTAATTACTTGGCCAGGGTCATGGACGTTTGAAGCTAGAACGTTTTTCCGGATGTGCAAACTTTTTAACGATGTTTGACCTATTCGCTATAAAGGTTAAAGGTGATGCGGTATTTAAAATCTAAATAAGCCTAAATAGCGTTGAATTGACCTGCCATTAGGTTCTGAGTGCGTTGGTTTTATCGCCGTCTCTAATAAACGCTACACTCGCTGAGTTAATTAGTTGAGTGCACGGTTGTCAGCTCAAAAGATTATGTATCCAGGAGTGTCCATGTCCCAGCCGGCCCAGAAACTTCGACTCAGCGCCCTGATTGCCTTGGTGGTGGGCTCGATGATTGGTGGCGGGATCTTCTCGCTGCCGCAAAACATGGCTGCCCGCGCCGAAGTGGGTGCGGTGTTGATTGGCTGGGCGATCACGGCCGTCGGCATGCTTACTTTGGCCTTTGTGTTCCAGACCCTGGCCAATCGCAAACCCGAGTTGGATTCCGGGGTGTATGCCTACGCCAAGGCCGGTTTTGGCGATTACATGGGGTTTTCCTCGGCCTGGGGGTATTGGATCAGTGCGTGGATGGGCAACGTCGGCTACTTCGTGTTGCTGTTCAGCACCCTGGGCTACTTTTTTCCGGTGTTTGGCCAGGGCAATACACCCGTGGCTATCGGCTGCGCGTCGCTGCTGCTATGGGCCGTGCATTTCCTGGTGATGCGCGGGATCAAGGAGGCGGCGTTCATCAACCAGGTCACCACCGTGGCGAAGATCGTGCCGTTGCTGATGTTTATCGTGATCGCGGCGCTAGCGTTCAAGGCCGATATCTTCACCCGCGATATCTGGGGCCTGGGTAACCCGCAGCTCGGCAGCGTGGTGGACCAGGTGCGCAATATGATGCTGGTCACGGTGTTTGTGTTTATCGGCATCGAAGGCGCAAGCGTCTATTCGGCGCGGGCCGAGAAGCGTTCGGACGTCGGCCGGGCCACGGTCATTGGTTTTCTTGGCGTGCTGGCGCTGTTGGTGCTGGTGAATGTGTTGTCCCTGGGGATCATGAGCCAGCCGGAACTGGCCGGCCTGCAAAACCCTTCGCTGGCGGGAGTGCTGGAGCATATCGTCGGCCCCTGGGGTGCGATGTTGATCAGCCTCGGCCTTGCGGTATCGCTGTTGGGGGCGTTGTTGTCCTGGGCGTTGCTCTGCGCGGAAATCCTCTACGCCACCGCCCATGACCACACCATGCCGGCGTTCCTGAAAAAAGAAAACGCCAACCAGGTGCCGGTCAATGCCCTGTGGCTGACCAATGTGATGATCCAGGCCTTCTTGGTCATCACGCTGTTTTCCCACAGCACTTACACCACGCTGATTTACCTGGCCTCGTCGATGATCCTGGTGCCTTACCTGTGGTCGGCAGCCTATGCAGTGTTGCTGAGCGCACGCGGCGAAACCTATGAAGGCCTCCCAGGCCGGCGCATGAAGGACTTGCTGGTGGGCTTGATTGCCTTGGGGTATGCGGTATGGCTGCTGTACGCCGGGGGGTTGAAGTACCTGTTGCTGTCGGCGCTGTTGTACGCGCCGGGCGTGATTCTGTTTGCCCAGGCCAAGCGTGAGCAGGGGCAGCCGTTGTTCAGCCATGTTGAGAAGGGCATTTTCAGCTGCGTGATTGCGGGGGCGGGGTTGGCGGCGTATGGGTTGTACAGTGGGTTTTTATCGTTATGAATTGGCTGTACCGGCCTCATCGGGGGCTTGCCCCCGATAGCCATGGGTATCTACACAACTTCCAGTGAATACGGAATCTATGGCAATCAGGCTTCTGTGGTGAGCGGGGCAAGCCCGCTCACCACAGAGTTATGTGTCAGCCTTTAAGAGTTGTGTAGATACCTATGCCCCGATAGCGGCAGCCAGATCACCACTGTGCTCGGTGCGAGCCTAATTCCCCTGCCGGCAAATCCCATTGCAATGGCGTACCACTGATGGTCAGCGGGGGCAGCAACCGATGGGCCTGGCCCCAGGCGGTCTGTTCCACTACCAAGCCTTGATCACTCGGTTCTTCAGCCCGCAACGCCGGCTGCTCCGGCACGTGCCCCGCCTCCACCAACAACTTCGCCGTACGCGCCAATGACAACCGCGCCGACCCACCACGCCCGGATTCCAAGCGCTCGCTTAATGCCCGGATCGCGCTGGCCGCCATCAAATACCCGGTGGCGTGGTCCAGGGCCTGCAACGGCAGCGGCACTGGTTTATCCGATTGTTTCCAGGCCATACCCGCGTCGGCAATGCCGCTGCTCATCTGCACCAAGCTGTCGAAACCCCGGCGGTTGCGCCACGGGCCGCTCCAGCCGTAGGCGTTGAGGCTGACGTCGATCAGGCCGGGGGCGAGGCTCTGCAGTGCGCTTGGGGTGTAGCCCAGGTGTTCAAGGGCATCGGCGCGGTACCCGTGGAACAGGATGTCGGCGTCCTTGAGCAGGCTTTCGAACACCTGGCGGTCTGCGGGGTGTTTGACGTCCAGTCGGGCGCAACGTTTGCCCAGGGTCATTTCTGGCACCACGCCGGGCTCGCTCCAGGTGGGCGAATCGATGCGCAGCACGTTCGCGCCCAAGCCCGCCAGAAAGCGGCTGGCTACGGGGCCGGCCAGTACGCGGGTCAGGTCGAGCACCTTGATGCCGGCCAACGGGCGGGCGACCGAGCCGAGCCACGGCGTATCACGGGTGGTTTCGAAGGTCTGGCGCTGTATCAGCGCTTGTGCATTCACCGCCAGCCCTTGCGGATGGGTTTGCCAGGCTTGCCATGTGCGCATCTGCGCCGCGCAACCGCCAGCGTCGACAATCGCTTGTTCCAGCTCTGCGCCATTCCACGTTGCGACATTGGCTGCCATCTCGGCGCGATCTACGACACTGCCCAATACCTGTTCGGCAGCGGCACGGTGATGGGGCGCATTGGTGTGCAGGCGGATCCAGCCGTCGGCACTGGCGTAGTCGCCGGCCACCGGGTCCCACAGTGGTGGCACTTGCCAACCCACCGGGCGAATCGAGGACGAGAACCAAAACGAGGCGAGGCGTCGGTCCACACTCACGCTGGGCAAGCGCCCGGTCTGTTGCTGGATCAACTGAGCGAGCGCTTGGCCGGCGGCGCCGATGCTGGCGCTGGCCAGTTCGGTGACGGCGAAGGTCGAGGGCAGGGCGCCGGCCTCGGTCAGGGTCAGCGGGGTGTGGGGTAGGTCGAGTGCTGCTTGGATGGGAGTCAGCAGGTCAGTCATCAAAGGCCCTCCGTAAGAGAAGGGCCACTATAGAAGATCATCACGCGGGTGTGACAACTCCAGGTTCCAGCGGCAGGTCGATGCTGGCGATAAAACCGCCATCGGGGTGATTGGCCAGGCGCAGGCTGCCGCCGTGGCGCTCGGCTGCACGCCGTGCAATCGCCAGGCCCAGGCCGTGGCCCTGGGCGGTCTGGCCGGGGGCGCGGTAGAACGGCTCGCCCAATTGGCTGAGGTGATCGGCTTCAACGCCGGGGCCGTGGTCGCGCACGCTGATCACAATATGCTCGCCCTGGCGTCGGGCGTGCAGCTCGATCGGCTGCCCCTTCGGGTTAAAGCGCTGGGCATTGCGCAGCAGGTTATCTACCGCCCGTTCGATCATGGTCGGCCAGCCTTTGAGGTGCAGGTCGTTGTCGGCGCTCAGTTGCACCACTTGTTCTGGCGCGCTGAGCTGGGCGTCCTTTTGCAGCGTCTTGAGCAGGGGCGTGAGTTCGACGTTTTCGGCGCTGGCGTTGTCGGCATCGACACGGGCCAGCACCAGGATTTCGCTGATCAGGGCTTCCAGGCGATCGCACTCGCGGGTCAGGCGTGGCCAGAGTTTTTCCCGCTCTTCGGGGCTGGCGCGTTCGGCCAGGGCCAGCGCAATGCGCAGGCGGGCCAGGGGCGAGCGCAGCTCGTGGGACACGTCGCGCAGCAACTGGCGCTGGCTGCTGATCAGGCTTTGCAGGCGCGCGCCCATGCGGTTGAAGTCGGTGGCGAGCACGCCGAACTCATCGCGGCGATTGGCCAGACGCGCCAGGCTGTTCTGCTGGTAGGTGGCCTGGCCGAGGTCATGCACGGCACCGCGCAGGCGGCTCAACGGGCGCGTGATGGACAAGGTGACGAACAGGCTGAACAGGGTCAACACCACCAGGGCAATGGCCAATGCGCTCAATGGCCACGTCAGGCTGCTGCGGTGCCATTGGTCGAGTTCCGGGTGCGGGATACGGTAGATCAGCAGGTACGTGTCGCCGGTCTTCTCGCTGGTGTATTCGGCGGTCAGGCGGCGCCAGGGCAGGTGGCCTTCCTTGCTGTCGTTCTGGCGGGCTTCAAAGGCAGCAGCACGGCGCGGGAAGGTGCCGCGTACCACCGGCTCGCCGCTTTCGTTCAGCACTTGCACATCAATGTGGTACTGGCGCTTGCGCTGTTGCAGCAAGTCCTGGGCGGCGTCCTCGCCCTGGGCTTCGTAGAGTTGGGTCCACTCTTGCGCCAGGTTGTTGAGGCCAGGGTGACGGCTGAGAATCCAGGCATCTTGGTTGAGCATGTGCCCAAGCAGGATCGACAGCCCGGCAACCAAGGCGATGGCCAGCCAGAAGCTGGCCAGGATGCGCCAGAACAATGAACGCACAGGAAACCCTCAAACAGGAAAAGCCCAGTGGCGGGGGCCACTGGGCTGGGAGCATTAACGCGAGGGCATTATTGCGCTTTTTGCGGCTGTTGCGCTTTCCAGGCCTGGAATTCCTTCCACTCGGCACGGCGCTGTTCCTGCTTCTTGACGATCTCGTCGAACTGCTTCTGCTGGTCCGGCTTGAGCACGGCACGGATATCGGCCTGGGTTTTCTGCTTGCCGGCGGCGATTTCATCCTGCATGGCCTTCTGGTCAGCGGCCGGCAGTTTGTCCAGGTACTTTTTGGTCAGGTCTTTGCGAGCGTGCCATTGGTCGCCCATCAGCTTGCCGATCTGCTGGCGCTGCTCCTTGCTCAGGTCCAGTTGGCTGAAGGGGCCGCCTTTGCCACGCGGACCGTGTTCACCGCCGTGGCCCGGGCCACCCATCATGTGGCCTTCTGGGCCGCCCATCGGGCCTGGGCCTTCGGGCATGGCAGCCATGGCAACGGTCGGCAGGGCGGCGGCGAACATCAAAGCGATAAGGGTCTTGCGCATGGTGATTCTCCTGTCTCTATTCCGGTGAGTCCGGATGTGAGTAGATTACTCAGATCAAGGTCAGCGGCGGTCAGGGGAGCGTAAAGGTTTGGTAAGGGGGAGGGCCGCAGTTGCAGGTTTTCAGCTGCAAGCTGCAAGTTCAAGCGCTTCTGACTTGCTGCTTGCAGCTGCTTCAAAGGCTGTAATAGTAGCCGCGGCTGCGCAATGCCACGATCCGTGGCCGGCCATCCGGGTGCGGGCCGATCTTTTTGCGCAGGTTGCTCACGTGCATGTCCAGGCTGCGGTCGTACAGGGTCAGCTTGCGGCCCAGGGCGATCTGCGCCAGCTCCTGCTTGTCCAGCGGCTCGCCGGGCTGGCGCAGCAAGGCTTCCAGCAGGCGGCTTTCGGAGACGGTGAGGGTAAATTCCTGTTCGTCGATGCTGACCACGCCACGCACCGGGCTGAAGCACAGGTCGCCCAGCTCAAGCTGGCTGGACACGGCCGCCGGGTGGCTGCGGCGTAATACGGCGCGCAGGCGGGCGGTGAGTTCGCGCGGGTCGCAGGGCTTGGCCAGGTAATCGTCGGCGCCCAGTTCCAGGCCGAGGATACGGTCCAGCGGTTCGCCCCGGGCCGAGAGCATCAGCACCGGCAATTCGGGGTGGTCGTTGCGCAATTGCTTGAGCAGCTCCAGGCCGCTGCCGTCGGGCAGCATCACATCGAGCACCACCGCAGCCGGCGCACTGTCAGCCAAGGCCTTGCGCGCGCTCAAGCCATCGTGGCAGGCACGCACCTGGAAGCCTTCCTGGCTCAACCAACTGGTCAGCAGCTCGCAGAGCTCCTGGTCATCATCTATCAGTAACAGCTCGCTCATGACTTACTCAATTTAGCCATTGTCGACGGCGACGGTGCCCACCGCTGGCGAAGATCCCGCACAGCAAGGCGATCAGCGCGACGGCCCCGCCCGTGACAAACCACTGCTGTTGTTCGGTCAGCCAACGGGTCAAGGCGCCGCCCTGTGAATCTTTGAGTTGCTGGGCCAGCCGTTGGTTCTCTTGGCGAAGGCGGCTCAGTTGAGCGCTTTCGCGGGTCGCATCCGCGCTTTGCAGTTGCTTGCTCAGTTCTTCACGCTGGCGTTCGCTTTCTTTCAAACGTTGCTGCAGCTCGGTGATCTGGCTGCCAGCACTCAAGGACAGCGGCGTGGAGCTGCCGGTGTTTGAGGTTTCTTCAGCGTGGGCCGTAGCCCCGATCGTTAACACTGCCAACAGACACAACTGACGTAAGCGCATCGGAACTCCTGATTCCACACGAATATTCAGAACGTTGTCGGCAGGTTACCGAGAATAATGAGCAATTAGGAGTGCGCCGAACCCAATAGGTTCGGCGCAACCGGGTCAAGGCAGGACTTGCTTGAACGGCTTGATCACGACATCGGCGTAAACGCCGGCTGCGACATAAGGATCGGCCTTGGCCCAGGCCTGGGCATCAGCCAAGGAGGCAAACTCGGCGACGATCAGGCTACCGGTGAAACCGGCATCGCCCGGGTCGTTGCTGTCCACGGCCGGGTGCGGGCCGGCCAGGATCATGCGCCCTTCGGCTTGCAGCACTTTCAGGCGCTCCACATGGGCCGGGCGTACGCAAAGGCGTTTTTCCAGCGAATTGGCAACGTCGGTGGCAATGATTGCGTAGAGCATGTCAGTCCTCGGTTTTCGGCGTGGTGGGCTCGGCATCATGCAAGTGGCGCGACAAGTAAATGCCCTGGCCGACCAGGAACAACACGGTCATGCCCAGGCTGCCGAACACTTTGAAATCGACCCAGTATTCCTGGAAGGTGAATGCGACGAACAGGTTGGCGGCGCCACAGAAGATGAAAAACACGATCCAGGCCACGTTCAGCCGCGTCCACACTGGCTCCGGCAGAGTCAGCGCGTGGCCCATGATCCGCTTGATCAGCAGGCGGTCACCGATGAAGTGGCTGCCGATGAACGCCAGGGCGAACAGCCAGTTCACCACCGGAGCTTTCCATTTAAGGAAGGTTTCGCTGTGGAAGGCCAGGGTCAGGCTGCCGAAGACCAGGCACGCGACCAGCGTCAGCCATTGGCTTTTTTCCAGTTTGCGCTGCGAGATGAAGAGGGCGCCGTAGACGACCAGGGAACTGATGATCAGCACGGCGGTGGCGCTGTAGATGCCCCCGACTGTCAGTTCATGGCCGGCCAGATCGATGACCCGAGGGTCCAGTTTGTAAACGATGAAAAACAGCAACAGCGGGATGAAGTCGATGAATTGTTTCACAGTAAGAGCCAGAAGCTGGATGTGGCGGCATAATAACAAACATCCTTGGTTGCGAAAGCGCCACCTGACTTGAGGTTACATACCCCCGTGAATGTTGATTTGCACTGCCACAGCACGGCCTCCGATGGCGCCCTGGCGCCTGCGGTACTGGTTGCGCGTGCGTTTGAAAAGGGCGTGCAAGTCCTGGCGTTGACCGATCACGACACCCTCGAAGGTCTCGATGAGGCGCGTACGGCGGCCCACGCCCTGGGCATGCAGCTGGTCAACGGTGTGGAATTGTCCTGCACCTGGGGCGGCGCCACCATTCATGTACTCGGCTACGGTTTCGACCAAAATGCCCCGCCGCTGGTGCAGGCCATCGCCGCTTTGCACGACGGTCGCTGGCTGCGGTCCGAAGAAATCAGCCGCAAGCTGGCCCTCAAAGGCATGCCCAATGCCCTTGACGGCGCCCGCGCGATCCAGCAAGAGCTGGGTGACAGCGGCAATGCACCGGCCCGTCCGCACTTTGCCGACTGGATGGTGCGTGAAGGGTTTGTCAAAGACCGCGCCGAGGCGTTTCGCAAATGGCTGGGTGCCGGCAAGCTGGGCGATGTGAAGCAACACTGGCCGACCCTGGAAGACACCGTCCAGACCCTGCGGGCCGCCGGGGCGTGGGTCAGCCTGGCGCATCCCTGGCATTACGATTTCACCCGCAGCAAGCGCCGCAAGCTGATCAGCGACTATATTGGAGCGGGTGGCCACGCGATTGAAGTGGTCAACGGGCATCAACCCGCCGAACAGGTCGGCAGCCTGGCGATTCTTGCCCGCGAATTTGGTCTGCTGGTCAGTGCCGGCAGTGACTTTCATGGCCCAGGCGGCTGGTCCGAGATCGGCGAGTACCGCGCGATCCCGGAAGATTTGCCGCTTTTGTGGGGGCGATTCAAGCATGACCCCATTATTGCCACCGTCTGAACAGGTAGAACCCGTGAGTCAATTCTTCCAGATTCATCCGGAAAACCCCCAGGCGCGCCTGATTAAACAGGCCGTAGAGATCATTCGCGCCGGCGGCGTAGTGATCTACCCAACGGACTCGTCCTACGCCATCGGTTGCCAGATCGGCGACAAGGGCGCGGTCGAACGTGTGCGGCGCCTGCGTCAACTGGACGACAAGCACAACTTTGCGTTGATCTGCAGCGATCTGTCCCAACTGGGGCTGTTCGCCAAGGTCGACACTGGCACATTCCGCTTGCTCAAGGCCCACACGCCTGGGCCCTACACCTTTATTCTCAACGCCACCCGCGAAGTCCCGCGCCTGCTGCTGCACCCTAAGAAGCGCACCATCGGCCTGCGTGTGCCGGAGCACCCGATTGCCCTGGCGTTGCTGGCTGAGTTGGGTGAGCCGTTGATGAGCGTGTCGTTGATCATGCCCGGCGACACCGAACCCCTGGAAGACCCATACGAAATGCGCCAACTGCTTGAGAAGCAGGTGGACCTGATCATCGACGGCGGCTTCGGCGGCGGCAAAGCCTCCACCGTGATCAACCTGGCCGACGGCGAACCCGAAGTCATCCGTGTCGGTTGCGGCGATCCAGCGCCGTTTATGGTCGAGGCCTGAATGTCGTCAGTGGAAACCGTCGACCCTCAGGCAGGCGCCCAGCAGGAACTGCCGTTTGCCATGGTGTACGGCCAGGCTGTGCTGGAAATGCCCCTGGATTTGTACATTCCACCGGACGCCCTGGAGGTCTTCCTTGATGCCTTCGAAGGCCCGCTGGACTTGCTGCTTTACCTGATCCGCAAACAGAACATCAACATCCTCGACATCCCGGTGGCGGAAATTACCCGCCAGTACATGGGCTATGTCGAGTTGATGCAGTCGGTGCGCCTGGAACTGGCCGCCGAGTACCTGGTGATGGCCGCCATGCTCGCCGAGATCAAGTCGCGCATGCTGCTGCCGCGTTCGGAGACGGTCGAAGCCGAAGAAGACGACCCGCGTGCCGAACTGATCCGCCGCCTGCAAGAGTACGAACGTTTCAAGGCCGCCGCCGAAGGCATCGATGGTTTGAGTCGCGTGGGCCGCGACGTGGTGGTGCCCAAGCTGGATGCTCCCGAAGCCCGTGCGCGCAAATTGTTGCCGGATGTGAGCCTGGAAGAATTGCTGATGTCCATGGCCGAGGTGCTGCGCCGTGGCGATATGTTTGAACACCACCAGGTCAGCCGCGAGGCCCTGTCCACTCGCGAGCGCATGAGTGATGTGCTGGAACGCCTCAAGGGCGGCGGGTTTGTGCCCTTCGTCGAGTTGTTCACCAAAGAAGAAGGGCGCCTGGGGGTGGTGGTGACCTTTATGGCGGTCCTTGAGTTGGTCAAGGAGTCCCTGGTCGAGTTGGTCCAGAATGAGCCTTTTGCGGCTATCCACGTGCGGGCGCGAGCCGAATAAAGAGCTGAAACGATGAATCTGACTGAACCCCGCGAACTCGCTCCGTTGCTGGAGGCCTTTCTCCTGGCCTCGGGCAAGCCGCAATCCCTGGAGCGGCTGTTCGAACTCTTTGAAGAGGCCGAACGCCCGGAGCCGCCGGTGTTCAAGAAGGCGCTGGAGATCTTGCGCAAATCCTGCGACGGCCGCGCCTTTGAACTGCGCGAAGTGGCGTCGGGTTATCGCCTGCAAATCCGTGAGAAGTTTTCCCCGTGGGTCGGCCGCTTGTGGGAAGAACGCCCGCAGCGTTATTCACGGGCGATGCTCGAAACCATGGCGCTGATCGCCTATCGCCAACCAATCACCCGGGGCGAAATCGAGGATGTGCGGGGCGTGGCGGTCAACAGCCATATCGTCAAGACGCTGTTGGAGCGTGAGTGGATCCGCATCGTCGGCTACCGCGACGTGCCGGGTAAACCGGCAATGTTCGCCACCACCAAAGTGTTTCTCGACCACTTCAACCTGAAAAACCTCGACGACCTGCCGCCGCTCGCCGAATTGCGCGAGATGGAGGCCGAGCCGGTGCTGGACTTCGACGACGCCCCGGTGCCCGCCAGCCTGCAAGAACTGGCCGACGCCAGCGCCGAGCCAGAAGAGCCCAAGGACGAAACCAGTTTCCATACGTTGTTGCTGGAACTGGACGACATGGAACAGGGGATCAAGACCGACTTTGACGATTTGTTGCGTGATGGTGCGGCCGAGCCTGAGGCCGAAGCCCAGCCTGAACCAGAGCCAGAGCCAGAGGAAGACATCCTTGGGGTGGCCGAAGCCCGGGAAAAACTCCTGGCCGCCGTCGCCGCGCTCGAACAGCCGCCGTTAAGCGATGAAGAAGACGAAGCCCGCGCGTTGGCCGAAGCCATTGAGGCCGAACGTCGCGAATTCGAAGACTGATGAGGGCAAATGTGGGAGGGGGCAAGCCCACTCCCACATTTGATCTCTACTGTCTGGGAGAAAGCATGAGTTCTACCAAAGACCCTTGCATCAGCATCTGCAAGTTCACCGACGACATCTGCGTCGGTTGCGGCCGCAGCAAGCGTGAAATCCGCGCCTGGAAGAAACTCGACAAAGTCGACAAGCGCAGTGTCCTGGCCGAAGCCGAACTGCGTCTGTTGGCCCTGGGTGCCACCGGTCGGCGGAAAAGCAAATGACTTGGGCCTTATCGACTAGTCTCTGATGCGCAACGCGCGCCATACGCGTATGATTCGCGACCCTTTGCCGACCTATTCGGCCAAAGCCCCGCTTTCAACACTCTTCAGGCCACGCCTGAATCGACCCACCGGGAGGTGCTTAAGATGAACGACAAAGACCAGAACGACAGCCAGGAAATCGGCCCAGCAGGTGAAAAACTGCAAAAGGTGCTGGCGCGTATCGGCGTGGGCTCGCGCCGCGACGTCGAAGCCTGGATCACGCAGAAGCGCATCAAGGTCAACGGCGTCGAGGCTACCCTCGGCCAGCGCGTCGACCTGCACGATGCAATCACCATTGATGGCAAGGTCATCAAGCGTGAAGAGGCCGCCGAATCGGTGCGCCGCGTGATCATGTACAACAAGCCCGATGGCGAGATCTGCACCCGTGACGACCCGGAAGGCCGTCCGACCGTGTTCGACAAGATGCCCAAGCCAAAAGAAGGCCGCTGGATCAACATCGGTCGCCTCGACATCAACACCACCGGTTTGCTGATGTTCACCACCGACGGTGAGCTGGCCAACCGCCTGATGCACCCGTCCTACGAAATGGACCGCGAATACGCCGTGCGTGTGCGTGGCGAAGTCGATGACGAGATGATCGAGCGCTTGAAAGCTGGCGTAGTCCTCGAAGACGGCCCGGCCAAGTTCACCGACATCAAGCAGGCGCCAGGTGGCGAAGGTTTCAACCACTGGTACCACTGCGTGGTGATGGAAGGTCGTAACCGCGAAGTACGTCGCCTGTGGGAATCCCAGGGCCTGGTGGTCAGCCGCCTGAAGCGCGTGCGTTTCGGCCCGGTGTTCCTGAACTCCGACCTGCCGATGGGCCGCTGGCGCGAAATGAGCCAGTACGAAGTCGACATCCTCAGCGCCGAAGTCGGCCTGACGCCAGTCGCCATGCCGCAGATGAACGCCAAGAGCAAAGACAAGCTTGAGCGTATGCAGCGTAAATCGTCGCGTCCTGTGGCCCGTACCGAGCGTGTGGCGCGCACCGTGCGCCCGGCGCTGGATGCTCCGGCCACTGGCGGGCGTATCTCGCGTCAGCCGCACATCGAAGGTGAGCGTCGCCCAACGGCGCCATCGCGTCAGGAAGGCGAGCGCGCACCGCGCACCCCGCGTCCTGCGCCGGCCGGTGGTCGTAGCAACCGCGGTGAAGCGGATCGTCCAGCCGACAACGCTAGCACCAAGCGCCCAGCCAAGCCGGCGGCGAACAAACGCCCCGGCCCGAAACTGGTCGCCGACGAGCCGTCGGGCAAGCGCCGTGGCGCCCCGGCCGGCTCGGGTCAGCGTCCAGGCTTTGGTCGCAAGAAACCGCAGTGATTTAGTCGCGGTATAAAAAACGCCAACCCTCGGGTTGGCGTTTTTTTTTGGATATGGATTCGCAATGCAATCAATTGTGGGAGGGGGCTTGTGCCGGCACAAGCCGCAGACATGGTTTACAGGTAGCGAGCCGGCCAGGTAAATCTTGGTGCGTTGGCCCACCGCCAGTTTCTCTTGCAATGACAGCTGTAACGCTGTTTTTCCGCGCTGTAACGATTAATTTACGTGGGGTGTGCGTGTTTATTGGCCTGCCTCCTGCTGTAAGGATTTGCTGACAGATCGTCGCATGCACTTTTCAGGTGCGGGCGTAAGCGGTCGAGCGGTGTACAATGCGCCGCGTTTTACTGTGACCCCCTTGCGTAACCACGCTAAAGGCCAAGACCTTGGGGTGTATCCACCCCGATCACTCCGCCTGGCCACGAGCCCGGCGGGTTCGATTTCGTCACAGATAAAAACAAACAGGTGACGCATGACCGTTAGAAAGACGCTGTATTCCTGGTGCCTGCGCTGGGGTTTGAGCGGCGCTGCTTGAGTCGAGACTCAAGACAGCAACGTGCAATTCAACATCCTCAAACCTTGCGTGAGACCCTTTTCATGAGTGGACCCCATTCCTCTTCAGGCGAGCTGAAACGCGGCCTGAAAAATCGGCATATCCAATTGATCGCCCTCGGTGGCGCCATCGGCACCGGCTTGTTCCTCGGCTCGGCCGGGGTGCTCAAGTCGGCCGGCCCGTCGATGATCCTGGGCTATGCCATCTGCGGCTTCATCGCCTTCATGATCATGCGCCAACTGGGCGAAATGATCGTCGAAGAGCCGGTCGCCGGTTCCTTCAGCCACTTTGCCCACAAGTACTGGGGCGGTTTCGCCGGCTTCCTGTCGGGTTGGAACTGCTGGATCCTGTACATCCTGGTGGGCATGTCCGAGCTGACGGCCGTCGGCAAATACGTGCATTACTGGTGGCCGGAAATCCCGACCTGGGTCTCGGCGGCAGCGTTCTTCGTGCTGATCAACCTGATCAACCTGGCCAACGTCAAAGTCTTCGGTGAGGCTGAGTTCTGGTTCGCGATCATCAAGGTCGTAGCCATCGTCGGCATGATCGCGTTGGGCAGCTACCTGCTGGTCAGCGGCAGCGGCGGCCCGCAAGCGTCGGTGAGCAACCTGTGGGAGCACGGCGGCTTCTTCCCTCACGGCGTGGGCGGCTTGGTGATGGCCATGGCAATCATCATGTTCTCGTTCGGCGGCCTGGAAATGCTCGGCTTCACCGCCGCAGAAGCCGACCAGCCTCGCACCGTGATCCCCAAGGCGATCAACCAGGTGATCTACCGCATCCTGATCTTCTACATCGGTGCCCTGGTGGTGCTGTTGTCGTTGACACCGTGGGACAGCCTGCTGGCCACGCTCAACGCGTCCGGTGATGCCTACAGCGGCAGCCCGTTCGTGCAGGTGTTCTCGATGCTGGGCAGCAACACTGCTGCGCACATCCTCAACTTCGTGGTCTTGACCGCAGCGTTGTCGGTGTACAACAGCGGCACCTACTGCAACAGTCGCATGCTGCTGGGCATGGCCGAGCAGGGCGATGCACCCAAGGCCTTGGCCAAGATCGACAAGCGTGGGGTGCCGGTACGCTCCATCCTTGCCTCGGCGGCCGTGACCCTGGTGGCGGTACTGATGAACTACTTCATCCCGCAACATGCCCTTGAACTGCTGATGTCCCTGGTGGTGGCCACCCTGGTGATCAACTGGGCGATGATCAGTTTTTCCCACGTCAAGTTCCGCCAGCACATGAACCGCACCGGCCAGGTGCCGCTGTTCAAGGCGTTGTGGTACCCCTACGGCAACTTCGTGTGCCTGGCGTTTGTAGTGTTTATCCTGGTGATCATGCTGATGATCCCGGGGATTCAGGTGTCGGTGTATGCGATCCCGGTGTGGGTGGCGTTTATGGCAGTGTGTTATTGGATCAAGAACAAGCGCAGTGCTGAAGCGGCGTTGAACACCGCGAGTGCGGCGTTGAAGTAAACAGGCGCCTACCTGGAAAACCCCGCATCCTGTATAGGGCGCGGGGTTTTTGCATTTTGAAGCCGTCAACTTTTTGAAATCACACCGCTCATGTATTCATTCAAGTCGCGAAAGTCCTTAACGTTCCAGGCATGCGGCGGGACCTTTACTCCATTCTCGCGCAGCGTTTTTGGGATCAGGTCTCCATTCGGGCGAAGTATGACCGACGACACAATAACGCCCGGGTAAGCCGCCAGCCGTTTTTTGAAGGCTGGGGTTGTCAGGTCAGGTGTAGGCGGGTTGCTTTTCCTGGCCAACGGTCCCGTTGCCTTGAGGTCTGGCCCGTGGCACATGGCGCAGCGCTGTGAATAGAGGTTTTTGCCATTGGCGTTATCTGCAAAGGACAGTGACGTTTGAATGAGTGATAAGGTGCCGAGCAAAGTGATCAATAGTCTTTTCATTGTCATGCGTCCTTGTTGTCGAGGTTGTTGTCCTGATTGGGCGTGTCTGTTGCCTAGGGTTTATTGAGTGATGCTGGTTATTTCCAACAACGTGCACCTGCCCGATGCCGAAATCGAGTTGACCGCCATCCGCGCCCAGGGCGCGGGTGGGCAGAACGTCAACAAGGTGTCGAGCGCGGTGCACCTGCGTTTTGATATTCCGGCCTCGTCGTTGCCGGAGTTCTATAAGGAGCGCTTGCTGGCGCTGCGTGACAGTCGGATCACCAGCGAAGGAGTGCTGATCCTCAAGGCCCAGCAATACCGCACCCAGGAACAAAACCGCGCCGATGCGCTGGAACGCCTGGTGGAGTTGATCCTCAGTGCCACCAAGGTGGAAAAGAAACGCCGTCCGACCAAGCCCACCCTGGGTTCGAAAAAACGTCGACTGGAATCCAAGACCAAGCGCGGCAGCATCAAGGCCGGGCGTGGCAAGGTCGACTTTTAGTCGCCGCGCGCCTCACGGGCCTTGGGCGCCTGTCGGTACAGGTACAGGCTCAGCAGCAGGCCACCGAGCGCGGCGAGGGCGGCGAACAGGAAGATCGAGGCAAAGCCGAAGCCTGCCGCCACGGCCCCGGCCAGCGGGCCGGTGATGCCCAGGGACAGGTCGATAAACAGCGAGTAGGCACCCACCGCCGAACCCCGGCTGGACGCAGGCACCAGGTTGACCGCTTCCACCCCCAGCGCCGGGAACACCAGGGAAAACCCGAAGCCGCTCAACGCCGCGCCGGCCAAGGCCAGGTTGGCGTCGGGCGCCAGCCACAGCAACAGCAGGCCGAGGATTTCCACCGACAGGCACGCAATTGCCACGCGAAAGCCGCCAATGCGGTTGATCAAGTTGCCAAACAGCAGGCGTGCGCCGATAAAACTCGCGCCGAACAGGCTCAGGGCCCACACCGCGTTATCCCAGTGCTGGGTGGTGTAATACAGGGTGATGAAGGTGGCGATGGTGCCAAAGCCGATAGAACCCAAGGCCAACGCGCAGCCGTGGGGCAGTACGCGGCCCAGCACGTTCATGAACGGCAAGCGCACACCGGCCACAATCGGCGCGGCAACCTTGTTCCAGGCCAGCAGCAGGCCGACGATGGCCAGCAGGATAATGCTGACGCCCATGCTCCACAGCCCGAAATGCTTGACCAACACCACGCCCAACGGCGCGCCGACGGCCAGCGCGCCATAGCTGGCAATGCCGTTCCAGGAGATGACCTTTGCCGTATTCGCCGCGCCTACACGGCCGATGCCCCAGCCGATCGCACCCGAACCCACCAGGCTTTCCGCACTGCCCAATACCAATCGACCGACGAGCAGGCTGCCCAGGCTGACGGCCGGCAGGCTGGAAAACCACGCGGCAAGCAACATGAACACGCCACTCAGGCCGCAGCCCGCCAGGCCGATCAGCACGGCGCGCTTGCTGCCTAGGTTATCGATGATTTTGCCCGCGTACGGGCGGCTCAGCAGGGTGGCCAGGTATTGCACGCTGATCACCAGGCCCGCAATCACTGCGCCATAGCCCAGCTCACTGTGGACGTAGCCCGGCAACACGGCCAGGGGAATGCCGATATTCAGGTAGCCGATAAAGGTGAACAACACGATGGAAACAACTTGCAGCGTGACCGCCATGGGGCGCTGGGTATCTGGCATGGGGAGAGGTCCACTGTCGCAGCAGGTAAAGATAGGCTGCTAATGATACCGGGGCTTTGGCGTGCGCAGGGCGGTAAAACGCAAAAACGTCAGATCAAAAAGACATCAGTCTTTGGCAGGTGCCAGCAATTGGGTGGTGACCAGGGCGGCCAAGGCGTTTTCCTGGGTACCGAAGCGCTTGAGCAGAACGGCTTGTTTGTCGGCGCTGAGGCGGTTCCATACCTCGACCATCTGCAAGGCAGCGTCGAGCACGGCGGTGTCCGGGGTGTCGGAGAGGGTGTCGGTCATGGCGGGGATCTCGGGTGATTCAGGCAGTGTGGAAAGCGCTCAAAGCTGCGCTTTCCACACGGTCTGGTACGGCGTCAGTCCTGACTTTTGCTGTCGACTGGTTTTGCTTCTTTGGCCTCAGGCTGCTTCACGCTGGCCTGCTGCGGTGTTGGCTGCTCAGTTTCGTGCAGGCTTGGGAAGGGGAGATTAGGTATCTCGTGCATCGTCGTCGCTCCTCGCAAGGTCTGTTTTTTCAATCGCAGGTGATTCCGCGCTCTCAAAAAGCCTTGGCAGGATACAGCACTGTAAATGACAAAAAGACTTTTAAATCGTCGGATGTACAAAGCGTCAGGGTTTTTACGCAAGTGACAAACCGTCACAGGCTTAGAACGGCACCTTGCCCAGGATCATGTCGCGGTACATCACAAAATCCCCCAGCAAGCTGTAGAACGGGTGCTGAAAGGTGGCCGGGCGGTTCTTTTCGAAGAAGAAGTGGCCTACCCAGGCAAAGCTGTAGCCTGCGATGGGCAAGGCGATCAACAGGCCCAAAGAGCCACGGCCGATGGCATACGCCAGGATCCCGATTACCAGCGTGGTGCCGATAAAGTGCAGGCGCCGGCAGGTACTGTTGGCGTGTTCGGCCAGGTAGTAAGGGTAAAACTCGGCGAAGCTATTGAATCGCTTGACGTTTTCCACGGTGACCGGCCCTTTGGTTGTTGTACCGCCCAACAGATGTTCGGCGGGGAGCTTATTTGAGTCTAGAGTGATCAGTGGTAACAGCCAGTGACATTAGATGCCACTTTAGTATCCTTGGCTTCCTGGCTGCCGTTTTGAGCCTGCTTTATTAAGAAGACGCCATGAGCGAACGAACAACTTCTGCAAGCTGGGCGATGGGGATAGTCAAGGCACTGGAAATGGATGGCCTGGATTGCCGCGCCCTGTTCAAGCAGCTGGGCCTGGACTACGCCGCCCTCAACGACCCTGATGCACGTTTCCCGCAGGACTCGATGACGCGGCTGTGGCAGCGCGCGGTCGAGCTGTCGGGCAACCCCGCGATTGGCCTGAACATGGGCAAGGTGGTGCGTCCGGCGTCGTTTCATGTCGCCGGTTATGCCTTGATGTCCAGCAACACCCTGGCGGAAGGCTTTATGCGGTTGGTGCGTTATCAACGCATCATCGCCGAAAGTGCGGACTTGAGTTTCCGATTGTTACCCGAAGGCTATGCGCTGATTCTGACGGTGCACGGCGACCATCTACCGCCCACCAGGCAAAGCGCCGAAGCCTCGCTGGCCAGTGCGCTGGCGCTGTGCGGTTGGCTGACCGGGCGTACCTTGCAACCGCGCAAAGTCATGTTGCAGGGTGAACAGCCGGTTGACTTGGCGCCCTATAAAAACGCCTTCCATGCGCCCTTGGAGTTCAACGCGTCGTATGACGCACTGATTTTCGAGCGCGCCGACATGGATGCGCCGCTGCCCACGGCCAATGAGGCTATGGCGCTGTTGCACGATCGGTTTGCCGGTGAATACCTGGCGCGTTTCTCGGAAAGCCGTGTGACCCACAAGGCGCGGCAAGTGCTGTGCCGGTTGCTGCCCCAGGGCGAGCCCAAGCGCGAAGTGGTGGCCCAGACCCTGCACCTGTCCCAACGCACCCTGCAGCGACGTTTGCAGGAGGAGGGCACCAGTTTCCAGACCCTGCTCGACGACACCCGCCGTGAATTGGCCGAACAGTACCTGGCCCAGCCGAGCATGACCCTGCTGGAAATCGCCTATCTGTTGGGTTTTGCCGACCCGAGCAACTTCTTCCGTGCGTTTCGCCGCTGGTTCGATGCCACACCCGGTGAATACCGGGCGCGGTTGCAGGACGCGTCGACGATCAGTGACGCCAGAACGCCGGGATGCACAGAACAAAGACTGTAATGATCTCCAATCGGCCCAGCAGCATGCCCAGGGACAGGATCCACTTGGCCGCATCCGGCAGACTGGCGAAATTGCCGGCCGGACCAATGGTTTCCCCCAGCCCCGGGCCGACGCCGGACACGGTACTGGCGGCGCCGGTAAGTGCAGTCATCCAGTCCAGGCCCAGCAGCGACAAAGCCAGGGCGATGGCGCAGATGGTAATGGCGAAGAAAAACGAAAAGGTCAGGATCGAGCGCACGATCTCTTCGTCGAGACGGTGGCCGTTGTACTTCTGCTTGATCACCGCGCGCGGGTGAATCAGTTGGTTCAAGTTGGCCTTGAGCAGGATATAGGCGACCTGGAAGCGAAAGATCTTGATCCCACCGGCGGTGGAGCCCGAGCAACCGCCGATAAAGCCCAGGTAGAAAAACAGCATCAGTGAGAAGTTGCCCCACAGACTGTAGTCCCCCAGGGCAAAGCCGGTAGTAGTCACCACCGATGTGACGTTCAACGCCACGTGACGCAGGGCATCCAGCCAATGCAGGTTGGTGGTCCACCAATACCAGGTGCCGAGCACCAGCCAGGTCACCACCAGCAAACCGAGCAGACCTTGCACCTGCTGGTCCTTGATCAGCGCCCGGCGGTTGCCGCGCAAGGTGGCGACATACAGGGTGAACGGCAGGCTGCCGAGGATCATCACCACCACCGCTACCCAGTGCACTGCGGGTTGCTTCCAGTGGGCCAGGGATTCGTCGGAGGTGGAGAAACCACCGGTGGAAATGGCCGACATCGCGTGGTTGATCGCATCGAACAGGCCCATGCCGGCCCACCAGAACGCCAGGCTGCCAAGGATGGTGATGCCCACATAGGCCGCCACGATCAGGCGCGCCACCATGTGCGAGCGGGGCATGACCTTTTCCGAGCGGTCCGAGGACTCGGTCTGGAACAGGCGCATGCCACCGATGCGCAGCAGCGGCAGGATTGCTACCGCCATGCCGATAAAACCGATACCGCCGAGCCAGTGCAGCAGCGAACGCCACATCAGAATGCCCGGTGACATGTTGTCCAGCCCGCTCAATACCGTGGAGCCGGTGGCGGTGATGCCGGACATGCTTTCAAAGAACGAGTCGGTGTAGCTGATGTGTTGGGTGAGCAAGAATGGCAGCGCCGCGAACACGCACACCACCACCCAACTGGTCACGGTCAGCAGGTACATGTCCCGGGGACGCAGGTGGACGTGTTCGGGGCGACCGGGAATCACCAGCGCCAGGCCGGCGATAAAGGTAATCAAGCTGGCCCACAGGAACGAAGGCAGGTCGCTGGTGCGTTCGAAGATCACCAGCGTGGCCATGGGCACGACCATGGCGATCGCGAGGGTGATCAGGAAGATGCCGATGATGAAACCGATGATGCGTAGGGTCGGCAACGCCATGAAATTCGCTCGGGTGATAGAGGGCAGGCGCCATTCTACCTGGGGTGCAGGGCATGTAAACCGGCGAATTTTGGAACAACATGGATCAAATGTGGGAGGGGGCTTGCTGTGGTGAGGGGGCTTGTCCCCCGACGGGTTCACTGCAGATCCATCAGGCCTGCTTCGCAGCCCAGCGCGGGCGGTGCGACGATTCGACAAGCCCGCTCACTACAGTAAGTCACATACACAGGGAGGACGCGGTAGTTGTCAGGGCACACAAAAAAGGCGACCCGAAGGTCGCCTCATTCAACACGGCACTGATCAGAACTCGTGATCGGCGTTATCCGGGTTCAGGTCGCTGATGCCCAGCTTGCCTGCGGCGGCTTCGATCGAACCGGTCTGCTTGACCAGCGAAGCAATCGCCTCGCGCACGATCTGGTTGCCTGCCTCGTTGCCGGCTGCGATCAACTGGTCGTAGTGCTCACCCTTGTTGGCGTGGTCAACAATGACCTGCATCTTGGCTTCGGTTGCAGCCAGGTCGGCCTTCAGGGCGGTGTCGGCAGCCGGGTCGGCCTTGGCTACCAGGGACGACAGGCTGGCGCCGGTCATCTTGGTGCCGTCGACGCGGGTGTACTCGCCCAGGTAGACGTTGCGGATGCCCTTGGCGTCATAGAACTGCGAGTTGTGGGTGTTATCGCTGAAGCAGTCGTGTTCGTCTTCCGGCGAGTTGGCTTCCAGGGAAACCTTCATGCGCTCACCGGCCAGCTCGCCCAAGGACAGGCTGCCCATGCCGAACAGCATCTTGCGCAGGCCGTCGGTGGCAGGTTCTGCCTCCAGGGTGGCGCGGTAGTTGTCTTCGACGGCGGGTTTCCAGTTGCCGACCATTTCCTGCAGGTCGCTGACCAGCAGTTGGGTCACGGCGCTCAGGTAGGCGCGACGACGCTCGTTGTGGCCGCCTGTGGCGCCATCGCCGGTCAGGTAGTCCGACGCAGGACGGTTGCCGGCGCCTGGGCCGGTGCCGTTCAGGTCTTGGCCCCAGAGCAGGAATTCGATGGCGTGGTAGCCGGTGGCGACGTTGGCTTCGGAACCGCCCAGCTCGTTGAGGCTGGCGAGTTTTTCCGGGGTGATGTCCTTCACGTCGATCTTGTCTTCGCCGACCTGGATCTCGGTGTTGGCGATGATGTTGGCAGTGGCGCCTGGGTTACCCAGGGCGTGCTCGTAGGATTTGTCGACGTAGTCGATCAGGCCTTCGTCCAGGGGCCAGGCGTTCACCTGACCTTCCCAATCGTCAATGATGGTGTTGCCGAAACGGAACACTTCGCTCTGCAAGTACGGCACGCGTGCGGCAACCCAGGCCGCGCGGGCGGCTTTCAGGGTTTCGTCGTTCGGCTTGGCAAGGAACGCGTCGATAGCGGTTTGCAGGGTTTTCGCCGTGGACTCGGCGTCGCTGTACACCGCGAACACGATGTCGGCGTAATGTGCGACAACGGCCTTGGCCGCTGTTTCGTCGACCTGGCCGGCAGGGGTGGCAGCCGCTGGAGCGGTAGTGCTGGCAGCCGGGGTCGGCGCCTGAGGTGCTGCTGCCTTGTCTTTACCTTCGCCGCAACCGGCGAGAGAAATGGCAATGGCCAGCAGACTGGCGGTGGCCAGGGGCATACGAATCATGGCGAACATCCTGCTTCGGTTGTTGATAGGGCGCGCGGGGGAGCGCAAAAACTGCGACATAATGCGAAAGATTTGCATTTTGTGTAAAGGGTTAAACGCGGGAAATATTCAGTATCGTTTTGCCGCGTCAGAGAATGGCTGCGTTATTACGCTCGGCCTGCTTCAAAAAAACTCCCAGCTCCCGGGCTTGCAAGGGTTTGCTGTAGTAGTAGCCCTGACCTTCATGGCAACCCTCGGAGATGATGTACGCCTCCTGCTCGGCGGTTTCCACGCCTTCGGCGATAACCTGCATGCCCAGGCTTTTGCCCAACTGGATAATGGCCCGCACGATGGTCGCGTCGTCGTCATCGTCCAGCAGGTCCTGGACGAAGCTCTTGTCGATCTTGATCTTGTCCAGCGGCAGGCTCTTGAGGTAACTCAGCGATGAATAGCCGGTGCCGAAGTCATCAATGGCGATCAACGCCCCGGAACGGCGCAGGCTCAACAGGTGTTGGGCGGCGGTGCTGATGTCTTCCATCAGGCCGGTTTCGGTGACTTCCAGCTCCAGGCTGCGCGGGGGCAAGCGGTAGATCTGCATCAGGTTATTGACCACCCGTGGCAACTCGGTGTGGTGCAACTGCACGGTAGACAGATTGACCGCCATGCGCAGCTCGGTGAAACCCTGGTCATGCCATTCGCGCAGTTGGCGGCAGGCCTGGTCCAGCACCCATTCGCCTATCGCAATGATGGTGCCGTTCTGCTCGGCCAGCGGGATGAACAGGTCTGGCGGGACCAGGCCATGTTCCGGATGCTGCCAGCGGATCAGGGCTTCGACGCCCACCACATGCTGGTTGCGATAGCTGATCTGCGGTTGGTACACCAGGTGAAACTGCTCGCGGCCCAGGGCCTCGCGCAAGTCTTTTTCCAGCTCGCGGCGACGGCGCATTTCGCTGTCGACGCTGGCGATGTAGAACTGATAGCGGTTGCGCGAACGGCTCTTGGCCAGGGTCATGGTCTGTTCGGCTTTTTGCAGCAGCTTTTCGGTGCTGTCGCCGTCTTCCGGGAACAGGGTAATGCCGATGGTGGCACGCAGGCGGATGGTTTCGTGGTCCAGGGCGAACTCCGCTTCGAGATCGTCGAGGATACTTTGCGCCAGTTCAGCGGCTTCATAAGGCTGTTCGATATCGGCCTGCACCAGGGCGAACTGGTCGCCACCCAGGCGGGCCAGGGCGCCAAGGCGGCCGCTGTGGGCGCGCAGTCGGTCGGCCAGGGCCAGCAGCAATTTGTCGCCAGCCTGGTACGTGAACTGCTCGTTGACGCTCTTGAAATCGTCCAGGCCCACGCACAGCACCGCCACACGACGCTGGCGTCGGCCGGCGTCGATCAGGATCTTATCCAACTGCTCCTGCAGTTTCTGGCGGTTCGGCAGGCCGGTGAGGAAGTCGTACTGGGCCATGCGCAGCAGGCTGGACTCCGCTTCGTGGCGCAGATGGGTATTGCGTTCGATGGATTCGAGCAACTGGTTGGCGGTATTGATCCACAGCCCCAGCTCGTTGCGTTCGTGGCCCTTGAGCTGCGGGATCTTGTGCTCGCTGGGGCGGTCCGGGTTGATCGACGTCAGGTGTTCGATAATCCGCGACAGCGGCTTGGTCAGCAGCCAGTGGTACACCAGGTACAGCACCAGGCCCATGGCCAACGCGCGTAACACCCCGGAAATAAAGATGATCACCGAGCTGACAATAAAGCCTTTGCCATAAGTGGCCGTGTCGAGGGTGATGCTCAGGTCGCCGTAATACTCGCTGTAGGGGCCTTTGCCGACCAATGCCGTGGTGAACGTGCGCTCCTGGCCCAGGATCAGGTCGGTCAGCCAGCGGCTGGAGGATTGCTGCAAGGCGCGGCTTTTTTCCGCCAGCATGGTTTCGTTGGGGTGGCCGATGGAGGCCATGCGCACCGCGTCGTCCTGAAATAGCCCTTCGATCACCTGCATGCCCATCTCGCGGTCCAGGCTGTAGACGGCCTGGGTCGAGGGGTCGCGAAACATGTCGAGGATGCGCTGGGCATCGCCGGCCACGGCCTGGCGCGTCTTGTAGGCATCGAAAACGATCTGCGCCACGCTCAGCGCCACGCCCACGATCAATGCCGACAGCAGCACAACCCGTAGCAACTTCACTGACAAGCTGTTTTTGAGTTCCAGCTTCAAAGGGGCATTCCTTGTCTCATGCGGGTGGCCGTCAATATGCCATGAGTATTGGCAATCTGGTGATGGCAGTCAAAGGGACATTCACGGCACAGAGGCTGGGGAGTGTTTGGCGGGGGGCACAAGCGCGTATCGGCAAGGCTTAAACCGACGGCGGATCATCTCCGCCGCCTGCGTCTGCTGCACTGAACGGGTACAGCAGAATGCACGAGTCAGAACGTTATGGCGTTAGTGACAGTTTTTTGCGCGAAATCTATTGGCCCTTCGGCAAATGGAGTTAACAGTTTTTTTGCCATGTCCGTTCCCGTCTTTACAGCGGTGCCAGCCACTGATGCAAGCGCAGGGAGTGCAAATAGGGCAGTCAACATTATGAATATCTCCGAGGATTATGAGGAAGAGGAGGTATTCCTCTCGGCGACTGAGTGGTGACATTCAACTGCGCAGTTCCCGGATGTGTTTCGGTTTCCATTGCTCTCCCACAAAAAAGCCCGGCGATCGCCGGGCTCTTTCTACTGCAAGCGTTGCTTAGGCAGTGAAGGTCTTGCCTTCGAATTGCTCAGCCACGAACTTCCAGTTGACCAGGTTCCAGAACGCTTCCACATACTTTGGACGCACGTTGCGGTAGTCGATGTAGTAAGCGTGTTCCCACACGTCGCAGGTCAGCAGCGGGGTGTCGCCGCTGGTCAGCGGGTTGCCGGCGCCGATGGTGCTGGCCAGGGCCAGGGAGCCGTCAGCCTTTTTCACCAGCCAGCCCCAACCGGAACCGAAGGTGCCGACGGAGGTTTTGGTGAACTCTTCCTTGAACTTGTCGAACGAACCGAACGCAGCGTTGATGGCTTCAGCCAGCGCGCCGGTAGGTTGGCCGCCGGCGTTTGGCGCCAGGCAGTTCCAGTAGAAGGTGTGGTTCCAGACCTGCGCGGCGTTGTTGAAGATGCCGCCCGAAGAGGATTTAACGATCTCTTCCAGGGTCTTGCCTTCGAACTCGGTGCCAGGCACCAGGTTGTTCAGGTTCACGACATAGGTGTTGTGGTGCTTGTCGTGGTGGAACTCCAAGGTTTCCTTGGAGATGTGCGGCTGCAGGGCATCGTGTGCGTAGGGCAGCGGCGGCAATTCGAAAGCCATGATGATTCTCCTAATCAGGTCAGTTGCGGTGAGCGCAAGGCCGATCACGGGCGGCCAAACAAGCGCCGGGGAGTTTGTACTCTTTGCGGCGCAGGGGCAGGATCATAGCACCGGGGGTGCGGCAAAACCACGCAACAACTGTGTGGGATAGAGGTTCCAGAGCCTTTTGGAATAACTTCACGGTGCACTTATTAATTGGTAGGCCACGCTGAACATCATCACGGCCACCAACAGGTCGAGCAGGCGCCAAGTGGCGGGGCGCGCGAGCCAGGGTGCCAGCCACGCTGCGCCGAGTGCGAGGGTGGCAAACCACAGGAACGATGCACTCGCGGCCCCGGCGACATAGGCACCGGGCTCGGTCTGCTGCGCGCCCAGTGAGCCGATCAGCAGCACAGTGTCCAGATAAACGTGGGGGTTGAGCAGGGTCACGGCCAGGGCACTGAGCATCACGGCGCGTAATGAACGCACGTTGAGGGTGCCGCCTTGTTCCAGGCTTTGTGTCGAAAACGCCCGGCGCAGGGCCAGGGTGCCGTACCACAACAGGAACGCCGCCCCGCCCCAGCGGGCAATCGCCAATAGCAGCGGGTTTTGCGCGAGAACCGTGGCCAGGCCGAACACCCCGGCCGCCACCAGTAGCGCATCACACACCACGCACAATGCCGCCACCGGCAGGTGATGTTCACGGCGCAGGCTTTGCGCCAAGACAAAGGCGTTCTGGGTGCCGATGGCCATGATCAGGCCGAGGGCGACCAACAGCCCATTCAGATAGCTTTGCCACATAGGGTTTACTCCGCGTTCGCCGCCAACTGGCGCAGCACATGCATGGCGCGCTCGGCATCGGCGCGGCCGACAAACAGGTGATCGTGGTAGTAGCCGGCAATCACGTTGCAACTGATCCCGGCCTTGCCCAGCGCACTGGCGAAGGCAGCGGTGAGACCCACGGCTTCCAGGGCCGAATGCACGTTCAGGGTGATCCAGGCGGCCACGTAATCGAAGGCCAACCCGGCGTGTTCGGCTTGCTGGCGTTCCAGGATCAGTGTCAGGCCTTCCTGTTCGCGAAAGCTGCCGATTGCCTCGCAACCGTCCGGGATACGGTGGTCGGGCAAGGTACAGAACACGTAGTCACCTTCGTTGAGGTGAGGGCTCATGCTGCGCAACAGGGTTGCCAGAGCGGTTTCGCCAGCCATGTGAGGTTCCTTGATAGAGGTAAGCAATGCTGGTCATTCTCACGGGCTTAGCTGTATAAGAAAAACCAATATTGCTGATCGCTCATTAGGGAAACTGATGTTCGACTATAAATTGCTTTCTGCCCTGGCGGCCGTGGTGGAACAGGCTGGCTTCGAGCGCGGTGCCCAAGTGCTGGGGTTGTCGCAGTCGGCGATTTCCCAGCGCATCAAATTATTGGAGGCACGCATCGGCCAACCGGTGCTGGTGCGCGCCTCGCCGCCGACGCCCACCGATATTGGTCGGCGCCTGCTTAACCATGTGCAACAGGTGCGATTGCTGGAACGCGACCTGCAAAGCCAGGTGCCGGCGCTGGATGAAGAGGGCATGCCCGAACGCCTGCGCATCGCCCTGAATGCCGACAGCCTGGCCACGTGGTGGGCCGAGGCCGTCAGCAACTTCTGCGCCGAACAGCATTTGCTGCTGGATTTGATTGTGGAAGACCAGACCGTCGGCCTCAAACGCATGCGCGCCGGTGAAGTGGCAGCCTGTATCTGCGCCAGCGAACGCCCGGTCGCTGGGGCCCGCAGCCTGTTGCTGGGCGCCATGCGTTATCGGGCGCTGGCCAGTCCGGCCTTTATTGCCCGGCACTTTCCTGGCGGGGTGCGTGCCGATCAACTGGCCCGCACCCCGGCGTTGGTGTTTGGCCCGGATGACTTCCTACAGCATCGCTACCTGGCGTCCCTCGGTGTAGACGGTGGTTTCGAGCACCATTTATGCCCATCGTCCGAAGGCTTCATCCGCCTGGCGGAGTCCGGGCTCGGTTGGGGGCTGGTGCCCGAATTACAGGTGCGCGATCAGTTGGAAAAGGGCGTGCTGGTCGAGTTGTTACCAGATAAGCCCATCGATGTGCCGTTGTACTGGCATCATTGGCGCAGTGGCGGGCAGTTGCTGGGCCTGTTGACCGATCACTTGGCCCAGGCATGTGGCCAGTGGTTGGTGCCGTATGAGCAGTGACTAGCGTCAAGCTGCAAGCTGCAAGAGAAGAGCTTGCAGACCGTATTTAACTTGCAGCTTATAGCCTGACGCTTACAGCTGCATCCGTAGGAGGCTCCATGAAAGTTCTGGTCACCGGCGCAAGCGGCTTCATCGGCGGGCGCTTTGCGCGTTTCGCCCTGGAGCAGGGCTTGGACGTGCGGGTCAACGGGCGGCGCGCCGAGGGCGTGGAGCACTTGGTGCGGCGTGGTGCCGAGTTTATCCAGGGTGATTTGAATGACGCCGACCTGGTACGCGACCTGTGCCGCGATGTCGAAGCCGTGGTGCACTGTGCCGGTGCCGTGGGGCTGTGGGGGCGTTATCAGGATTTTCATCAGGGCAACGTGCTGGTCACCGAAAACGTCGTTGAAGCCTGCCTTAAACAGCGGGTTGGGCGCCTGGTGCACCTGTCCTCGCCGTCGATCTACTTTGATGGCCGTGATCACCTGGGCCTCACCGAAGAGCAAGTGCCCAAACGCTTCAAGCATCCTTATGCCGCCACCAAATACCTGGCGGAGCAGAAGGTGTTCGGTGCCCAGGAGTTCGGCCTTGAAGTGCTGGCCCTGCGTCCGCGCTTCGTCACCGGTGCCGGGGACATGAGCATCTTCCCGCGGCTGCTGAAAATGCAGCGCAAGAAGCGCCTGGCGATCGTCGGCGATGGCCTGAACAAGGTCGACTTCACCAGCATCCACAACCTCAACGAAGCATTGCTCAGCAGCTTGCTGGCCCCCGGCTCAGCGTTGGGCCGGGCCTACAACATCAGCAACGGCGCGCCGGTACCGGTGTGGGATGTGGTGAACTACGTGATGCGCCAAATGGAACTGCCCCAGGTCACCCGTTATCGGTCCTATGGTTTGTCCTACAGCGTGGCGGCGTTGAACGAGGCCTTCTGCGCACTGTGGCCCGGGCGGCCGGAACCGGCGTTGTCGCGCCTGGGCATGCAGGTGATGAACAAAGATTTCACCCTGGACATCAGTCGCGCCAGGCATTATCTGGACTACGAGCCCAAGGTCAGCCTGTGGACCGCCCTCGACGAGTTTTGCAGTTGGTGGAAGGCTCAGGATCCGGGGTTCAAGTAAGGTCACGCCAGGCAACATATCGGGAACCGAATTCAGGGTTCCGGGTCGATCAGTGCGACGCAACTGCGGTTTATACTCCCGGCGCTCGGCTTTCCAACCAGCTAACTCACCGATTCAGGGTTGATTCATGCGTAACGATGCTAAAGACGATTTCGACAACGTTCCCAGCCTGCGGGCCGACCACGGGGATGATGATGATTTCGAACCTTCCCCGGCCACCTCGGTGCGTTCGCGCAACGTGCCGGTCGTCAAGGTCAAGGGCGCCAGCACCGGCCCGCTGTGGGCGTTGATCGGCGCGCTGCTGATCGCCTTTGCCGGCCTGGCCTGGTGGAGCTTCCAGCAGATCTCCCTGATGGGCCAGCAATTGGTTGCGACCCAGGAAAGCTTTGCGCGCATCAGCGAAGAAGCGGCGGGGCGCCTGCAGGACATTTCCGGCAAGGTGGTGGCCAGTGAGGCCAGTGTTAACAACGGCAGCGAAGCGCTGAAACTGCAGATCAAACAGCTGGAAAGCCAGTTGCTGGAACAGGGCAAGCAGCAGCTCGGCGTTGCCGGCCAGGCCACTGAACTGGACAAGCGCCTCGCACAAATGACGTCCAGTACCACCGAGCTGTCGAGCGCCAATACCAAGTTGCAAGGCCAGGTGCAGGCCCTGACCGACGCCGTGGCAACCCTCAAGGCCGCCCAAGGTGACACCGGCAAGCGCGATACCGAAATAAAGGAATTGGCCGCCGATGTTGCCGCGCTGAAAAAGCAGGGCAACCCAAGCGCCGCCATTGCCCGCCTTGAGCAGGACCTCGTCGTACTCAAAAGCGCGCAGGATAGCCAGCCCGCCAATAGCGATGCGCCGACCAACAAAGAGTTTGACGTGTTCCGCATCCAGACCACGCGCAACATCACGACCCTGCAAAGCCAGGTGCAGAACCTGCAGCAACAGCTCAACGCGCCGGCGAAGGTCACGCCGCTCGGCCAATAGATACAGGTTTCAGGAGAAATGTCACCGACTGGTGACATTTCCCATCCCCTTCGTTACTTGTCCTCATCACGCCCTTGTTTAGACTCCGGTCATCCCACAAAAAATAATAAGGGCCCTCCATGACCATGCAACCACTGCCTGCCAGCAGTTGGCTGAACGCGCCTGCTCATTACGCCTGGCTCGCCGCCGAAGGCCATCGCCTGCTGTCATTTGCCAAGGCTTCCCGTCTGCCTGACGGTTTTGGCAACCTCGACGACAAAGGCCAACTGCCGGCCAACGCTCACGCCGAAACCATGAATACCGCACGCATGACCCACAGCTTCGCCATGGCCCATGCGATGGGCTTGCCGGGCTACGCACAACTGGTTGAGCACGGCGTTGCGGCCCTCAATGGCCCTTTGCGTGATAGCGAACACGGCGGTTGGTTCGCAACACCCAAGGCCCTCGACGGCAACACCGGCAAGGCTGCCTACCTGCACGCCTTCGTCGCCTTGGCGGCCAGCTCTGCGGTGGTGGCGGGGGCTCCCGGTGCGCAAAACCTGCTCAATGATGCGACCCATATCATCGACCAGTTTTTCTGGAGTGAAGAGGAGGGCGTGATGCTCGAATCCTTTGCCCAGGACTGGAGTGGCGTCGAAGCCTATCGCGGCGCCAACAGCAACATGCACGCCACCGAAGCCTTCCTCGCCCTGGCAGACGTCACGGGTGATACCCGCTGGCTTGACCGTGCGCTGCGTATCGTCGAGCGGGTGATTCACACCCATGCTGCCAGCAATCAGTTCATGGTCATCGAGCACTTCGACCCGCAATGGCGACCGCTGCTCAACTACAACGAAGACAATCGCGCCGACGGCTTCCGTCCCTACGGCATCACCCCCGGCCATGGTTTTGAATGGGCGCGGTTGGTGTTGCACCTGGAAGCTGCCCGCATGCAAGCCGGGCTGGCCACCCCCGATTGGCTGGTGAGCGACGCCGAGGGCCTGTTCGCCAGCGCCTGCGAATACGCGTGGGCCGTGGATGGCGCTCCTGGCCTCGTCTACACCCTGGACTGGAACCACCAGCCGGTGGTGCGCGAACGCTTGCATTGGACCCACGCCGAAGCCTGCGCTGGCGCCCAAGCCTTGCTTAAACGTACCGGCGAGCTGCATTACGAAACCTGGTACCGGCGTTTCTGGGAATTCTGCGACACCCATTTTATCGACCGGCTCAATGGCAGCTGGCACCACGAACTCAGCCCGCACAACCAGCCCAGCAGCACTATCTGGGGTGGCAAGCCGGACCTGTACCATGCCTGGCAAGCGGTGGTGCTGCCTGCACTGCCCCTGGCACCGAGCATGGCCAGCGCTTTAGGCGCTGGGTGCTATGTCACCAAGTGGTGACATTTGTGCATCCCTTTGTTACCTGCGCTCGAAAAATCCATGTTTAAACTCCGTGCAGCGCAAGCTCCAGACTTGCATGCATAACAACAAGAAAAGGTATTCAGATGAACGCGATTAATCGCCTCGCCGTAGCTATTTCCGTTGCCTCGTTGTTTCCCCTCAGTGCATTTGCCGCCGATTCCAAAGGGACGGTTGAAGTTGTGCATTGGTGGACCTCGGGTGGCGAAAAAGCGGCTGTAGATGTCCTGAAGGCCCAAGTTGAGAAAGACGGCTTCACCTGGAAAGACGGTGCTGTCGCAGGTGGCGGTGGCGCGACTGCCATGACCGTGCTGAAAAGCCGCGCGGTCGCCGGCAACCCGCCCGGCGTTGCCCAGATCAAAGGCCCCGACATCCAGGAATGGGCGTCCACCGGCCTGCTCGACACCGACGTGCTCAAAGACGTCGCCAAAGAAGAAAAGTGGGACTCGCTGCTCGACAAGAAAGTCTCCGACACCGTGAAGTACGACGGTGACTATGTGGCCGTACCGGTCAACATCCACCGCGTGAACTGGCTGTGGATCAACCCGCAAGTCTTCAAGAAAGCCGGGATTACCAAGAACCCTACCACCCTCGAAGAATTCTACGCCGCCGGCGACAAGCTCAAGGCTGCCGGCTTCATCCCGCTCGCCCACGGTGGCCAGCCGTGGCAGGACAGCACCGTATTCGAAGCCGTCGTTCTGTCGGTGATGGGTGCCGATGGCTACAAGAAAGCCCTGGTCGACCTGGACAATGCCGCGCTGACCGGCCCGGAAATGGTCAAGTCCCTCACCGAACTGAAGAAAGTCGCGACCTACATGGACGTCGACGGCAAGGGCCAGGACTGGAACCTGGAAGCTGGCAAAGTCATCAATGGCAAGGCCGGCATGCAGATCATGGGTGACTGGGCCAAGTCCGAATGGACTGCCGCCAAGAAAGTCGCTGGCAAGGACTACGAGTGCGTAGCCTTCCCGGGCACCGACAAAGCCTTCACCTACAACATCGACTCCCTGGCGGTGTTCAAGCAGAAAGACAAAGGCACCGCTGCCGGCCAGCAAGACATTGCCAAAGTCGTGCTGGGTGAAAACTTCCAGAAAGTGTTCAGCATCAACAAGGGTTCGATCCCTGTGCGCAACGACATGCTGACCAAAATGGAGTCCTACGGTTTTGACTCCTGCGCCCAGACCGCAGCCAAGGACTTCCTGGCAGACGCCAAGACCGGCGGCCTGCAGCCAAGCATGGCGCACAACATGGCCACCACCCTGGCCGTGCAAGGTGCGTTCTTTGACGTCGTGACCAACTTCATCAACGACCCGAAAGCCGACCCGGCCGACACCGCCAAGAAATTGGGCGCTGCGATCAAGTCTGCCAAGTAACCCAGCCCATTTGTAGGAGCGAGTTTGCTCGCTCCTACAGGGGGCGGTTCACCCTGTAGTCCTTTTTCCCTGTATTGGATTTCCCCATGAGTTCTGTTGCTGTGTTCAGCAAAGCCTCGCCGTTCGATGCACTGCAGCGCTGGCTACCCAAACTGGTGCTGGCGCCCAGCATGTTCATCGTGTTGGTGGGCTTCTACGGCTACATCCTGTGGACGTTTGTGCTGTCGTTCACCACCTCTACCTTCCTGCCGAGCTACAAGTGGGCGGGTCTGGCGCAGTACCAACGTTTATTCGACAACGATCGCTGGTGGGTGGCGAGCAAGAACCTGGCGCTGTTTGGCGGCATGTTCATCGGCATCACCTTGGTGATCGGCGTGACCCTGGCGATTTTCCTCGACCAGAAGATCCGTCGCGAAGGCTTCATTCGCACTATTTACCTGTACCCGATGGCGCTCTCGATGATCGTCACCGGTACCGCCTGGAAATGGCTGCTCAACCCAGGCATGGGCCTGGACAAACTCCTGCGTGACTGGGGCTGGGAAGGCTTTCGCCTGGATTGGCTGATCGACCCGGACCGCGTGGTCTACTGCCTGGTGATCGCCGCTGTATGGCAAGCCTCCGGTTTCATCATGGCGATGTTCCTCGCCGGCCTGCGTGGCGTTGATCAGTCGATCATCCGCGCCGCCCAGATCGACGGCGCAAGCCTGCCGCGCATCTACTGGAGCGTGGTGCTGCCAAGCCTGCGTCCGGTGTTCTTCAGTGCGGTGATGATCCTGGCGCACATTGCGATCAAGAGCTTCGACCTGGTGGCGGCGATGACCGCGGGTGGTCCGGGCTACTCGTCCGACCTGCCGGCGATGTTCATGTACTCGTTCACCTTCAGCCGTGGCCAGATGGGCATGGGTTCGGCCAGTGCCATCCTGATGCTCGGTGCGATCCTCGCGATCATCGTGCCTTACCTCTACTCCGAGCTGAGGACCAAACGTAATGACTAGTCTCGCCTCCAAACCGTCCATCAGCCTGAGCCGCGTCGCGATCTATGCGGTGCTGATTCTCGCCGTGCTGCTGTACCTGGTACCGCTGGTGGTGATGCTGCTCACCAGTTTCAAGACCCCGGAAGACATCACCAACGGCAACCTGCTGAGCTGGCCGAGCGTGGTCACCGGCATTGGCTGGGTCAAGGCATGGGACACCGTCGATGGTTACTTCTGGAACTCGATCAAGATCACCGTTCCTGCTGTGCTCATTTCCACCGCCATCGGTGCATTGAACGGCTATGTGCTGTCGTTCTGGCGCTTTCGCGGTTCGCAGCTGTTCTTCGGTCTGCTGCTGTTCGGCTGCTTCCTGCCGTTCCAGACCGTACTGCTGCCGGCGTCGTTCACCCTCGGCAAGATGGGCCTGGCCAGCACCACCACCGGCCTGGTGTTCATCCATGTGGTCTACGGCCTGGCGTTCACCACGCTGTTCTTCCGTAACTACTACGTGAGCATTCCGGATGCGCTGATCAAGGCTGCGCGCCTGGACGGTGCGGGTTTTTTCACCATCTTCCGTCAGATCATTCTGCCGATGTCGACCCCGATCATCATGGTCTGCCTGATCTGGCAGTTCACCCAGATCTGGAACGACTTTCTGTTCGGCGTGGTGTTCTCCAGTGGCGACTCCCAGCCCATCACGGTGGCGCTGAACAACCTGGTCAACACCAGCACCGGGGCCAAGGAATATAACGTGGATATGGCGGCGGCGATGATTGCCGGGCTGCCGACCCTGCTGGTCTATGTGATCGCAGGCAAGTATTTCGTGCGCGGCCTCACGGCCGGCGCGGTCAAGGGGTAATCATGGCTACGCTTGAACTTCGCAATGTAAACAAGACCTATGGCGCCGGCCTGCCCGACACCTTGAAGAACATCGAACTGTCGATCAAGGAAGGTGAATTCCTGATCCTGGTCGGCCCTTCCGGCTGCGGTAAATCCACGCTGATGAACTGCATCGCCGGCCTGGAAACCATCACCGGCGGCGCAATCATGATCGGTGACCAGGACGTCAGCGGCATGAGCCCCAAGGATCGCGACATCGCGATGGTGTTCCAGTCCTACGCGCTGTACCCGACCATGAGCGTGCGCGAGAACATCGAGTTCGGCCTCAAGATCCGCAAGATGCCCCAAGCCGACATCGACGCCGAAGTGGCGCGCGTGGCCAAGCTGCTGCAGATCGAACACCTGCTCAATCGCAAGCCGGGCCAACTGTCCGGCGGCCAGCAACAGCGCGTGGCCATGGGCCGGGCGCTGGCGCGTCGGCCGAAGATCTACCTGTTCGACGAACCGCTGTCCAACCTCGACGCCAAGCTGCGTGTCGAGATGCGCACCGAAATGAAACTGATGCACCAGCGCCTCAAGACCACCACGGTCTACGTGACCCACGACCAGATCGAAGCGATGACCCTGGGCGACAAAGTGGCGGTGATGAAGGACGGCATCATCCAGCAGTTCGGCACGCCGAAAGAGATCTACAACAACCCGGCCAACCAGTTCGTGGCGAGCTTTATCGGCTCGCCGCCGATGAACTTCGTACCACTGCGCCTGCAACGCAAGGACGGTCGCCTGGTGGCGCTGCTCGACAGTGGCCAGGCCCGTTGTGAGCTGGCGCTGAACGTGACGGATGCCGGCCTTGAAGACCGCGACGTGATCCTGGGCCTGCGCCCGGAGCAAATCCTGTTGGCGACGGGCGAGGGCGACAATGCGTCGAGCATTCGTGCCGAAGTCCAGGTCACCGAGCCGACCGGGCCGGACACCCTGGTGTTCGTGCAACTCAATGACACCAAGGTCTGCTGCCGCCTGGCGCCTGATGTGGCGCCGCAGGTGGGCGAGACCCTGACCCTGCAATTCGATCCGGCCAAGGTGTTGTTGTTCGACGCCAATACCGGTGAGCGCCTCGGCACCGTGCAGTCACAGCCTGCCTCTGTGGGAGCCGGGCTTGCCCGCGATGGCATCAGCGCGTTGTAACTGAAGGACCGAGTTGCCCGCATCGCGGGCAAGCCCGGCTCCCACAGAAGCAGATAAGTTGTTGTTTTAGTTAAAAAATGTAACCCGCGTTAGATAAAAACAGTTTAATAACAATAAAGACGAGGATGTAGGGATGAAAAAGCAACACAACAACACTCGGCTGATCTGCCAACTGTCAGCAGTAGCAGCCCTGGTTTTGTCCGCCAATGCGATGGCGGATGAAGCGTTCAGCGCCGACTCCAAGTGGATGACCGGCGATTGGGGCGGGGAGCGTACCAAGCTGATCGAGCAAGGTATCGATATCAAGGCCGACTACGTGGGGGAAATGGGCTACAACGCCCACGGCGGCTATAACACTGACAAGACCGGTCGCTACTCCGACCAGTTCGGTCTCGGTGTGGCGCTGGACCTGCAAAAACTGTGGGGCTGGGACAACACTCAGGCCAAGATCCAGTTGACCAACCGTAATGGCCAGAACATCTCCAACGACCGTATCGGCGACCCGCGTGCCGGCACGCTGAGCTCGTCGATGGAAGTCTACGGCCGTGGCCACATGGTGCGTCTGACCCAGTTCTGGATCCAGCACCAGATGTTCGACAACAAGTTGGACGTCAAGCTCGGTTACTTCGGCGAAGGCGAAGACTTCAACACCTTCCCATGCGACTTCCAGAACCTGTCGTTCTGCGGCTCGCAAGTGGGTAACTACGTCAGCACCTGGTACAACTGGCCGGTCAGCCAAGCGGCTATCCGCGTGAAGTACCACATCACCCCTGAGCTGTATGCGCAGATCGGTGCGTACAACCAGAACCCGTCGCAACTGGAGCACGGCAACGGCTTCAAGCTGAGCGGCAGCGGCACCAAAGGCACCGTGATTCCGGTGGAGTTGGTCTGGTCGCCGAAGGTGAATAACCTGCCGGGCGAATACCGTGTGGGCTTCTACAAGAGCGCCGCCGATGCCAGCGACGTCCGTGAAGACGTGAATGGCAACGACGCTGCCACTACGCGCGCAGACTACCGTACCCACAGCAGCAAAAAAGGCTACTGGTTCGTTGCGCAACAGCAACTCACCACCCATAACGGCGACGCTTCCCGCGGCCTGAACATTGCCGCCAACGCCACGTTCCACGACAAGGAAACCAACACCGTCGACAACTACCAGTCGATCATGTTGGTGTACAAAGGCCCATTCGATGCGCGTCCAAAAGATGACGTCGGTATTGGTGCTGCGCGCCTGCACGTTAACGATGACGTGAAGAAAAACGCCGAGCTGCTCAACGCCTCCAACGGTGTGAGCGACTACGACAACCCCCTGTTCTCGCCAATCCGCGAAACCGAGTACAACTTCGAAATCAACTACGGCTTCCACGTCACCAACTGGCTGACCGTGCGTCCCAACCTGCAGTACGTTGTCCAACCGGGCGGCGTGGATAAAGTCGACAACGCGTTGGTGGCGGGCCTGAAAATTCAGTCTACGTTCTAACGCTGTTGCGATAAGCTCCTTCTCTCTGTGCGCATTTGCGGGTAGCCATAGCTATCCGCTTTTTTTTGGGCAGCACTGTGATATTCGGGTCCGTGGCACATGCATGAGCAACCGCTGCAACGCTTTTTCAAATCCCTGCGCGAGCGTCCGGTGTTCGCCTGGGAGCGCTTTCAGATGCGCGACGTGTTGGTGATCGACCATCCCCTGTGCCAGGCGGTGTTCAGTCGCCAGGGCGCGCAACTGTTGCATTTTCAGCCCCGTGGTCAGAAACCCTGGCTGTGGTGCGCGGCCAAGTGGCCGCAAGTCGGCGCCATCCGTGGCGGCGTGCCGGTGTGCTGGCCGTGGTATGGCCGTCATCCGAGCGAAAACGCGTGGCCGTCCCATGGCTGGGCGCGCTTGATCGACTGGAAACTGCTCGACAGCAGCACCGACGACGACGGCGTGCGCCTGCACTGGCAATTGCAGCTGTGCGACTGGCAGGTGGACCTGCACGCACACTTGGGCGAAACCCTGGAACTGCGCCTGAGCACCGAGCATCAGGACGAGTTGCCGTGCCAGTTGAGCCATGCTTTGCACGCTTACTGGCGTATTGGTCACGTTGATGAGATAGCGCTGTCTGGGCTCGACGGTGCGCAGGGTTACGACCAGCTCAGTCGCCAGGTTTGCCAGCAAGAAGGCGAATTGCGGGTGGACGGCGGCTGCCAGCGGGTGTTCCAGCACGAGGGTGAATTGCAGCTCAAGGACCACGCCTGGCAGCGTGAACTGTGCATCGACACCGGCGACAGTGCGGACACCGTGGTCTGGCATCCGGGCAGCCGGCCGTTGTTGGGCGTGAGCTTCAACGAGGCTTCGGGGTTTGTGTGCGTGGAGTCGGCGATGGCCGCTGCAAGCCTGGCCCCGGGGGAGCGGGCGCATCTCAGTCTGCAGGCTCGCGCTGCGGTTTGAGGTGCGATCAGACGGGCAAGGTGATGCCAAAGGTATTGCCGGCGCTGTCGCTGCGCACGAACACATCACCGCCATGCATCAGCGCGATCGCCTTGACGATAGCCAGGCCCAGGCCGTGGTTCGCCCCGCTGTTGCTGCGCGACGCATCCACCCGATAGAAGCGTTCGAACAGCCGCGGCAGGTGCTCGCTGGCAATCACTTCGCCGGGGTTGGTCACGCCGATGCACACCTGGTGCTCCAGCACGTCAATGTTCACCTCGATCACTTGCCCGGGAGCCGTGTGCTGCACCGCATTGCCCAGCAGGTTGATCAGTGCGCGGCGCAGGTGGGCTTTTTCGATCTGTACCTGGGCATCGCCGTGGACCTGCACTCGCACTTGGGCGTCTTCGAGAATGAAGTCCAGGTAGTCGAGGGTGGTGGCCACTTCGTCGGCCAGTGAGCTTTCGATCAGCTTGGTGGCCTTGCTGCCTTGGTCAGCACTGGCGAGGAACAGCATGTCGTTGATGATCGAACGCAGGCGCTCCAGCTCCTCCAGATTGGACTCCAGCACTTCCAGATAATGCTCGGCCGAACGCCCACGGGTCAGCGCCACCTGGGTCTGGCCGATCAGGTTGGTCAGCGGCGAGCGCAGTTCGTGGGCGACGTCGGCATTGAAGGACTCAAGACGCGAATAGGCCAGCTCCACGCGGTCGAGGGTCGCGTTGAACGAGTTGACGAACTGGCTCAGTTCCGGCGGCAACGGCGACAGTTGGAGGCGCCCGGAGAGTTTGGGTGGCGCGAGTTTCTGCGCCTCATCCGAGAGCTTACCGAGCGGCTTGAGGCCAATGCGCGACACCCAGAACCCCAGCAGCGCGGCCAGGACCACGCCGACCAGCGCCAGGCTGACCAGCGCCACCAGCAGATGGTGCTGGGTTGCACGGAAGTTTTCGGTGTCGATGGCAATCATGAAGCGCAGTGGCGGGCGTTGCTCTTTTGCCGGGAACTGGCTCACCAGCACCTTGAACGGATACGCATGGCCTTGCAGGTGCAAGTCGCGCTTGCCGGTGGGGCCTTGGGCAAACGCACGGATCTGTGCATCCGGTTCACCGTATTCGTAGCTCGGGTCGCTGCTGACCACCCAGAAGCGGATACGCTTGTCTTCTTCACCCAACAACTTGAGCTTGGCCTTGATCTTGACCCAATGGTCCGGCGTGCCGAAGCGATTGACCGAAGACTCCAGCACGCTGTAGCGCGCATCCAATTCCGCGCCCGGCAACAATCCCAGGCCGCGGTCTACCTGCTGGTACAGCACGCCACCGATCAACACAAAGATCAGCAGCGCCACCAAGGTGAACATGCCGCTCAGGCGCAGGGCGATGGAGTTAGACGACACTGCGGTTCTCCAGCACGTAGCCCATGCCGCGAATGGTGTGCAGCAGCTTGTGCTCGAACGGCCCATCGAGCTTGGCACGCAGGCGCTTGATCGCCACCTCGACCACGTTGGCGTCGCTGTCGAAATTGATGTCCCAGACCATCTCCGCAATGGCCGTCTTGGACAGTATTTCACCCTGGCGCCGCGCCAGCACACTGAGCAGCGAGAATTCCTTGGCCGTCAGGTCCAGGCGTACGCCGTTGCGACTGGCCTTGCGGCTGATCAGGTCGATCCACAGGTCGGCGACGGTGACTTGCACGGGCTCATGGCCGCCGCTGCGCCGGGTCAGGGCTTGCAAGCGCGCCACCAGTTCGAGGAACGAAAACGGTTTGCCCAGGTAATCGTCGGCACCTTCGCGCAGGCCGCGAATGCGGTCTTCCACGCGCTCGCGGGCGGTGAGCATGATCACCGGCGTCTGCTTGCGTGCACGCAAGGCCCTCAGCACGCCAAAACCGTCGAGGCCGGGCAGCATCACGTCGAGCACAATCACCGCGTAATCGTTCTCCAGCGCCAGGTGCAGGCCTTCGACGCCTTCGCGGGCCACGTCGACGGTGTAGCCCTGTTCCGTCAGGCCGCGATGCAGGTAGTCGGCGGTTTTTTCTTCATCTTCAACAATCAGTACGCGCATGACCCCGCCTCAGTGTGTGGTCGCCAACTCGGCAGCTGGTTTGGGTCTATGGAAAAAACGCTCAAGGTACAAGTATATGACCGGCGTGGTGAACAGCGTCAGCGCCTGGCTCACCAGCAGGCCGCCGACCACCGCGATCCCCAGCGGCTGGCGCATTTCTGCGCCGGGGCCGCTGCCGAGCATCAGCGGCACGGCGCCGAGCAGGGCGGCGAGGGTGGTCATGATGATCGGCCGGAACCGCGTCACGCAGGCTTCGTAGATCGCTTCTTGCGGCGCCAACCCGCGCACGCGCTGGGCCTCTAGGGCGAAGTCGATCATCAGGATGCCGTTCTTCTTGACGATGCCGATCAGCAGCACCAGGCCGATCAGCGCCATGATCGAAAAGTCCTGGCCCATCAACCACAGCATGATCAGCGCGCCCAAACCGGCCGACGGCAAGGTGGAAATGATCGTCAGCGGGTGCACGAAGCTCTCATACAGCACGCCCAGAATGATATAGACCGCCACCAGCGCGGCGAGGATCAGCCACGGTTGGCTGGCCAGCGAACTCTGGAACGCCTGGGCCGCGCCCTGGAAATTGCCGATGAGGGTGGTCGGCATGCCGATTTCATTCTTGGCCTGGTTGAGCATGATCACTGCATCGCCCAAGGCGACGCCAGGCGCCAGGTTGAAGGACAGGTTGGCCGCCGGGAACATGCCGTCATGGCTGATGGACAATGGCCCCACGGTGGGCGGATCGACCTTGGCCAGTGCCGACAGCGGCACCATCTCGTTGGTGAGCGGTGAGCGCAGGTAGAAGTAGTTCAGGCTCTCGGCTTTGCCGCGTTGTCGGCTGTCCAGTTCCAGCACCACCTGGTACTGGTTGATTTCGGTCTGGAACTCGTTGATCTGGCGCTGGCCGAAGGCGTCGTACAGCGCCTGGTCGACATCGGTGGCGGTCAGGCCGAAGCGCGCGGCCGCCTGACGGTCGATGCTGATGTGGGTGATGCTGCCGCCCAGTTGCAGGTCGTTGGACAGGTCGCGAAACGCCGGGTTGGCACGCAGTTTCTCGGTGAGGCGCTGGGTCCAGGTGTTGAGCGTCGGGCCGTCGTTGCTCTTGAGCACATATTGGTACTGGGCGCGGCTGGGACCGGAGCTGAGGTTGATGTCCTGGCCGGCGCGCAGATAGAGAACGATACCTGGCACCTTGGCCAGTTTCGGGCGGATGCGGTCGATGAACTGGCTGGCGGAGACATCGCGGTCACCGCGGTCTTTCAAGGCGATCCAGAAGCGGCCGTTGGCGATGGTCTGGTTGCTGCCGGTCACGCCGACCGAATGGGAAAACGCCTGCACCGCCGGGTCGTCCTTGATGATCTCGGCCAGGGCCTTATGCTTGGCAACCATGTTCGGGTACGACACGTCCGCCGCCGCCTCGCTGGTGCCGAGCACAAAGCCCGTGTCCTGCACCGGGAAGAAGCCTTTGGGGATAAACACGTAGCCGACCACGGCCAGCGCCAGGGTCACCAGGAAGAGGGCTGCCATGGTGCGTTGGTGGGCCAGTGCACGGCGCAGGTTGCGTGCGTAGCTGGCGAGCAGGCGTTCGCTGAAACCGGGTTTGCCGTGGGCGGGGTGAGTGGGGGCGCGCATGAACAGCGCGGCCAGGGTCGGGGCCAGGGTCAGCGAGACCACCACCGAAATCAGGATGGTCGAAGTCGCCGTCAGCGCAAACTCCTTGAACAAGCGCCCGACCACGCCGCCCATGAACAGCAACGGGATAAACGCCGCCACCAGCGAAAAGCTGATGGACACCACCGTAAAGCCAATCTCGCCCGCGCCCTTGATCGCCGCTTCGCGCTTGTCGAGGCCCGCTTCCAGATGGCGGTGGATGTTCTCCACCACCACAATGGCATCGTCCACCACAAAGCCTACGGCAATCACGATCGCCACCAAGGTCAGGTTGTTCAGGCTGAACCCCATCACGTACATCAGGGCAAAACTGGCGACCAGCGACACGCCAAGCACACTGGACACAATCAGCGTCGCCGACAGTTGGCGCAGGAACAGCGCCATCACCGCCACCACCAGCAAGATGGCGATCAGCAGTGTCACTTCCACTTCATGCAGGGAGGCGCGGATGGTCTTGGTGCGGTCGGTCAACACGCTGACCTGCACCGAAGCCGGCAACATGCCTTGCAGGCGCGGCAGTTCGGCCTGGATGCGGTCCACGGTCTCGACGATGTTCGCGCCGGGCTGGCGCGAGATCACCAGGTTCACACCGGGCGTATCCCCGGACCAGGCCTGCACGTAGGCGTTTTCCGAGCCGTTGATGACGTTGGCGATGTCGCGCAGTTGCACCGGTGCACCGTTCTTGTAGGACACGATGAGTTGGGCATAGTCCTGGGCCTGAAACAGTTGGTCGTTGGTCGACAGGGTCGACACGCTGTTTTCGCCGTAGATCGCGCCCTTGGCCAGGTTCAGGCTCGATTGCTGGATCGCCAGGCGCACATCGGCCAGGGTCAGGCCGATGGCGGCGAGTTTGTCGGGCGAGGCCTGCACACGAATCGCCGGGCGTTGCTGGCCGGTGATGTTGATCTGGCCCACACCGTCGATCTGGCTGATCTGCCGCGCCAGCAGGGTTTCCACGTAGTCGCTCAGTTCGGTGCTGGGCATGCTGTCGGAGCTGACGCTGAGGATCAGTACCGGGCTGTCCGCCGGGTTGACCTTCCTCCAGGTCGGCAGGCTGGGCATATCGCTTGGAAGCTTGCCGGATGCGGTATTGATTGCCGCCTGCACTTCCTGGGCGGCGGTGTCGATGCTCTTGTCGAGGGTGAATTGCAGGGTCAACAGGCTTGAGCCCAAGGCACTGCTGGAGGTCATCTGGGTCATGCCGGGGATGGCGCTGAATTGCACCTCCAGTGGCGTGGCCACGGACGAAGCCATGGTGTCGGGGCTGGCGCCGGGCAGTTGCGCAGTGACCTGGATCGTCGGAAATTCCGCTTCCGGCAGTGGCGCGATAGCCAGGCGCGGGAAGGCAATCATCCCGAGCAGCACCAAGGCGAAGGTCAGCAGCAACGTGGCGACCGGGTGGTCGACGCACCAGGCCGACGGCGAGCGGCTCACGGCTGCACCTTGGCGTCGACGGTCTGGATCACCTGCGGCGGCTCCTTGAGCACCTCCACCTGGGCACCGGCCTTGAGCCGCGACTGGCCATCACTGACCAGCACATCCCCGGCCTGCACGCCCTTGATGATGTTCACGTTGCTGTCTTGATAGGTCACTTGCACCGGTACCACGTCGACTTTGTCACCGTTGACCCGATACACGAAATGCGAGTCCAGGCCGCGTTGCACCACGGTCGGCGGCACCACTAGCGCATTCTTGTCGAGGGCGGTCTGGATCTTGATGGTCACCAGTTGCCCTGGCCACAGACGTTGCGAGGCGTTGTTGAATTGGGCCTTGGCGCGCAGGGTGCCCGTGGTGGAGCTGATCTGGTTATCGATCAGGCTCAAGTGGCCTTCACCGAGCAGATCGCCGGTCTGGCCGTCGGTGTCGGCGCCCAGGTAGGCGTCGACGCTGGCCTGGGTAGGCGCGGCAATCAGGCCTTGCAGGGTGGGTAGCATTTGTTGCGGCAGGGAGAACTCGACGGCAATCGGGTCGATCTGGGTCACGGAGAACAAGCCCTGGGTATCGCTGGTGCGCAGGAAATTACCTTCATCCACGGTGCGAATACCGACGCGGCCACTGACCGGTGAGCGAATCTGGGTGTAGGAAAGCTGGACCTGGGCCGAATCGATCGCCGCCTGGTTGCCTTGCACGGTGGCCTTGAGCTGGTTGACCAGCGCCTGTTGCTGGTCATAGGTCTGTTTGGACACGCCGTCGTCGACGCTCAATTGCTGGTAGCGCTTGAGATTGACCAGCGCCACCTGCAACTGCGCCTGGCTCTCGCCCAACTGCGCCTTGGCCAGGTCGAGGCTGGCGCGGATTGAGCGATCGTCGATGCTGGCCAGCAGGTCGCCGGTCTTGACCAACTGGCCTTCCTTGACCAGCAACCGGGTGAGAATGCCGTCGACCTGCGGGCGAACCACCACGCTGTGCAACGACAACACCGTACCGATGCCGCTGACAAAACGCGCAATGTCCTGCTGCGCAACATTCACCACCCGTACCGGGATTGCGGTCGGTGCGGCCAGCTTGGCCTTGGCCGGGCGGGTCAGGGCCCAGGCCGCAACCGCCATCAGCACGAGGGCTCCTGCGATCAGGGCGGTTTTTCGTTGAATGTGCATGAGAGGGACGCCATAGGCGCAGTTGCAAGTTTGACGCTGCAAGCTGCAAGTCGGGGTTTGAGTCTGTGCTTTATAACGGCGCGATCCGGTCAGCACCGTGACGTCAAACTGACAGCCGTGACAGCTGGCGCTTTTAACTGGCCGCTTGAAGCTTACCGCTTGCGGCTCCGGCCCCGCTATACTCGCGCTTTTACACTAATAGCTGCGCCGGAGCCCCTCATGACTTCCCCGACACAACCCCCTGTTGAAGCGGCCGACATCGTCGATCCAGCCAGCGCCGATGGCGTTGAAAACGCTGAGATCCCGGCGTTCAAGTTTCCGTTCAAGCCGGGCGAACTGGCCGGGACCAAGCAGGCCGCTCAGCCGTGGTACAAAAACGGCGCCAAAAACGGCCACACCAAGTCACCAGGTATGGCCCCGCCGGGTACCCGTCGTTCGATGGGTAAACGCTGAGGGCAATAGATTGCAAGTCGAGCAGGACGTTGCCTACAACACCTGCTGATATTTCTGGTTGTAGGCCTACGACCATTTCTAGAAAGCTGCACTGCCTCTCCTGTGCCCCACTGGTTTTTGGGGCAGGGCAGGGTGAAGCAAGTCTTTCCGGAAAAGGACGTCTCTGTGGCCCAGATAAACATCTGTTCAATGCTCGCCCTGCTGCTCTTGACGACTACCGTTGTGGCCGATGATCAACCCCGAGGCGAAATCCGTTTTGGCGTTGTCGCGCAATTCCCCCCCTTTCAAAGCCGCAACCCGCAAGGGCAACTGGTGGGTTTGAACATCGATTTGGGCAACGCCCTGTGCGAGCAGTTGAATGTACGCTGCACGTGGGTCGACCAAGTGCTTGTCGAAGACTTTCGCGCCCTTGAAGCCCGGCACGTCGACGCGATCATGGGCATTGCGCCTACGTCGGCGCGGCAGCGCTGGGCTGGGTTCACCGATATCCTCTACCCGTTTACCACGCGCCTCGTGGCCCGCAGAGCATCGGGCCTGATGCCCAGCGCCACATCGCTCAAGGGCAAGCGGCTCGGCGTATTGCTGGGGAGTAACCGTGAGGCCTTTGCCCGTTCGAAGTGGGCGCCCAATGGGGTCATCGTCAAGAGCTTCTGGCTCAACCAGGAGTTGGTCCGCAGCCTGGTCGCCGGCGAAATCGATGCGACACTGCAGGGCACCTTGGAGATTCGTGAAACGCTGCTCGACACGATCGACGGCCAGGATTTCGACTTCCTTGGCCCCCCGGTTTCGGCCGAGCTGTTGGGGGATGGCGTAGCGATTGCGCTGCGCAAGCCTGACACCGCATTGCGCCGTGAGCTCAACCACGCCCTTGAGCAACTGATGCACAACGGCGAGTACCAGCGGATCGTCCAACCCTACCGCCTGGATGTAGTGCCGGCACTGCCGTGACGCCCCGCGCGGTAAGCCTGCCTACTGCAAACCTTAGTTAAACTCATCCCCCACTGGGTAGCGGCTGTCATTCAAGCTTTCTTTGATCTTGCGCAAATGCGGCTGGAAATCCACGCCACGGCGCAAGGTCATACCGGTGGCCAGTACGTCCAGCACCGTCAACTGAATGATCCGCGAAGTCATCGGCATGTAGATGTCGGTGTCTTCCGGCAACGGGATGTTCAAACTCACCGTACTGGCCTTGGCCAGGGGTGAGTTTTCGGCGGTCACGCCCAGCACCGACGCGCCGTTTTCCCGTGCGATGCGTGCCACTTCAACCAGCTCACGGGTCCGCCCGGTGTAGGAAATGATCACGAACAGCTCGCCGGTGTGCGCCACCGAGGCGATCATGCGCTGCATCAACACGTCGGCGTGGGCAGTCACCGACAGGTTGAAGCGGAAGAACTTGTGCAAGGCATCCATAGCCACCGGGGCCGAGGCGCCCAGGCCGAAGAAGTGGATCTGGCGCGCCTGGATCAGCAGGTCTACGGCCTTGCTGATCAGGTTCGGGTCCAGGGCCTGGCAGGCGCTGTCCAGCGAGGCGATGGCGCTGCCAAAGATCTTCTGGGTGTAGGCCTCGGGGTTATCATCGGCTTCCACGGCACGGCTGACATACGCCGCGCCACTGGCCAGGCTTTGCGCCAGTTGCAGTTTGAGTTCAGGGTAGCCGCTGACGCCGAACGAACGGCAGAAACGGTTGACCGTCGGTTCACTGACCGAGGCGGCTTGGGCGAGGGCGGCGATAGAGAAGCGGGTCGCCTGCTGCGGGTTGAGCAGGATGACCTCGGCGACTTTTTTCTCGGCCTTGTTCAATTCTTCGAGGCGGTTCCGGATCTGTTCCAGAAGATTTCGCACGCGGTCCATTCAGTCTTTCCTTCGGGCGACGATGCAAATAAAGGGCGGTAGCCAATGACGAGTGGCTTTTCGCGGTGGCCTATCCTACTGAGGGTAGCTGAACACCACCACTCGGAATGCGTATTTCGGGAAAATGTTGTGGTTATTACTACATTTTTCCTTGAGTGATGCCTTGAAAAAAGGTATTTGTAGCTTAACTTGATAAAAGAACAAACATCATGCCTTCGATAACCGTAGAACCCTGCACCTTTGCCCTGTTTGGCGCCTTGGGTGATCTGGCGCTGCGCAAGTTATTTCCTGCCCTCTATCAACTCGATGGCGCGGGGCTGCTGCACGACGACACGCGCATCCTGGCCCTGGCCCGTGAAGCCGGTACCGAGCAACAGCACCTGGCCCATATCGAAAAAGAACTGCGCAACTACGTCGGCAAGGAACTGGACGAAACCATCGCCCAGCGTTTCCTGGCGCGCCTGACCTATGTGCATGTCGACTTCAAGAATGCCGACGACTACGCGGCCCTGGCCCACATCGCTGGCACCGAGCAACGCCTGATCGCCTACTTTGCCACCCCGGCGGCGGTGTACGGTGCGATCTGCGAAAACCTGTCCAAGGCCGGCTTGGCGGAAAACACCCGTGTGGTGCTGGAAAAGCCCATCGGCTCGGACCTGGAGTCCTCGCGCAAGGTCAACGACGCCGTGGCGCAGTTTTTCCCGGAAAACCGCACCTACCGCATCGACCACTACTTGGGCAAAGAGACCGTCCAGAACCTGATCGCCCTGCGTTTTGCCAACAGCCTGTTCGAAACCCAGTGGAACCAGAACTACATCTCCCACGTAGAAATCACCGTGGCCGAGCAAGTCGGTATCGAAGGCCGCTGGGGCTACTTCGACAAGGCCGGCCAACTGCGGGACATGATCCAGAACCACCTGCTGCAACTGCTGTGCCTGATCGCTATGGACCCGCCGGCCGACCTGTCTGCCGACAGTATCCGCGACGAGAAGGTCAAGGTGCTCAAGGCCCTGGCGCCGATCAGCCCGGATGGCCTGACTACCCAAGTGGTACGCGGTCAGTACATCGCCGGCTACAGCGCTGGCAAAGCGGTACCGGGTTACCTGGAAGAAGAGAACTCCAACACCCAGAGCGACACCGAAACCTTCGTCGCGCTGCGGGCCGATATCCGTAACTGGCGTTGGGCCGGGGTGCCGTTCTACCTGCGCACCGGCAAGCGCATGCCGCAAAAGCTGTCGCAGATTGTTATCCACTTCAAGGAACCGTCCCACTACATCTTCGCCCCTGAGCAGCGCCTGCAGATCAGCAACAAACTGATCATCCGCCTGCAACCGGACGAAGGTATTTCCTTGCGAGTGATGACCAAGGAGCAAGGCCTGGACAAGGGCATGCAACTGCGCAGCGGGCCGCTGCAACTGAATTTTTCCGACACTTATCGCAGTGCACGCATCCCCGATGCCTACGAGCGTTTGCTGTTGGAAGTGATGCGCGGCAACCAGAACCTGTTTGTTCGCAAAGATGAAATCGAAGCCGCGTGGAAGTGGTGTGACCAGTTGATCGCCGGGTGGAAAAAATCCGGTGACGCGCCCAAGCCTTATGCGGCGGGGTCCTGGGGGCCGATGAGCTCCATTGCACTGATCACGCGGGATGGGAGGTCGTGGTATGGCGATATCTGAATTGAAACTGCCTCAGGGTGTAACCGCCCATGAGTACCGTACGTCTGCGCTGCTGGCGGATGGCTTGGCCAATGACGTGGCCGAACAACTGCGCGCGGCCATCAGTGCCCGCGGCGAGGCGACCCTGGTGGTTTCCGGTGGCCGCAGCCCTGTGGCGTTTTTCCAAAACCTGGCCAAGCAAGGCCTGGACTGGTCCAAGGTCACGATCACCCTGGCCGATGAACGCTGGGTGCCGGTTGAGCACGCCGACAGCAATGCCGGCTTGTTGAAGCAGCACCTGTTGCAAGGCCCGGCGGCCAAGGCCAAGTTCCTCAGCCTGTACAGCGCTGCTGCCAATCTGGACGACGCTGCCGAGCAGGCCGATCGCCTGCTGGCCGAATTGCCAGCCATTGATGTGCTGGTACTGGGCATGGGCGATGACGGCCACACCGCATCGCTGTTTCCCAACAGCCCGAACCTTGCGCAAGCGTTGCAGGCTGACGGTACCCGCCGTTGCTGGCCGATGCTGGCGCCGACCGTGCCACACCAGCGCCTGACCATGAGTCGTGCACTGCTGGCTACGGCCCATTACACCGTGCTGTCGATTTCCGGCAGTTCGAAATTGACCACCTTGAGCGCCGCCCTGGCCAGCGACGACGTTGCTGCCATGCCAATTCGCGCGTTTTTGCAACCTACATTAGAGATTTACTGGTGCCCATGAGCCAAGGATCAGCCGCTATGAAAAGCCCTCAACCGACCGTATCCATGGCGGATAAAGTTGCCTTGATCGACAGCCTATGCGCCAAGGCGCGGATCCTGCCGGTGATCACCATCGCCCGTGAACAGGACATCCTGCCGCTGGCCGACGCCTTGGCGGCCGGTGGTTTGACCGCGTTGGAAGTGACCCTGCGTTCGGAGTTCGGCCTCAAGGCCATTCAGGTCCTGCGCGAGCAGCGCCCTGAACTGTGCACCGGTGCCGGCACCGTGCTCGACCGTCACATGCTCGAAGCGGCCGAAGTGGCCGGCTCGCAATTTATCGTCACCCCCGGCATCACCCGCGACCTGCTGGAAGCCTCGGTGCACAGCCCGATCCCGTTGTTGCCGGGCATCAGCAATGCCTCCGGCATCATGGAAGGCTACGGCCTGGGCTATCGCCGCTTCAAGCTGTTCCCGGCTGAAGTGAGCGGCGGCGTAGCGGCGATCAAGGCCCTGGGCGGCCCGTTCGGCGAAGTGAAATTCTGCCCGACCGGTGGCGTCGGCCCGGCCAACATCAAAAACTACATGGCGTTGAAAAACGTGATGTGCGTGGGCGGCAGCTGGATGCTTGATCCTGAGTGGATCAAGAACGGCGACTGGGCACGCATCCAGGAAGTCACCGCTGAGGCGCTGGCGCTGTTGGACTGATCTGATTTACCGAATCGTTGTTGCTGTGCTTAACGGCATTTTTGCGGTGCACTTGGTCGGTGTACCGCTTTTTTTTGCCTGCAAAAAACCTTGAGACCCACTCATGTTTAATCTGTGCTTAGTTCAATGACCGCGTTGATCAGCACATTGATGTCTTCGGCCGACGTCACCAACCCTGGCGTGACCCGAATGCACGTACCAAACGCCGCCCCGGTGCGCGTGGTGGCGAACAGGTCGTACTCTTTAAGCAAACGATCCACCATCACCTGCTGATCGCGGCCGATGAATTTGAACGCAGTAATCGCGCAATAGAGCCGTGGGTCATCCGAGGTTAGCACCTCAATGCCATTTAGCGGCCGCACCTGGTTTACCCACAGATCGCGCAGGTAATTGACCCGTGCACCTTTGGCCGCCGCACCGCCCAATGCCCGATGTTCTTCAAATACCAATGGCAGGGTCATCAGCGCCGGAAAATTCGGCGTGCTGTAGGACGTGCGTGCGCGCACATCCGTGATGGGGTAGTGGAATTCGCCCATGTCCGGGTCGATGTCCGCCAGGCGTTCGGGGGCGATGTACAGAAAGCCCAAGGTCAGCGGCGCACCAATCCATTTATGCAGGTTGAAACCGGCGAACTGGATACCCAATTCGGCGAGGTTGAAGTCGATCTGGCCCAGGGCGTGGGCACCGTCGAGGATCACGTCGATACCGTGTTCACTCGCGGCCTTGGCAATGGCGGCAACCGGCATCACCAAGCCGGTGCGGTGGGTGACGTGGGTCAGCGCCATCAGCTTTAAACCCGGGTACTCAGCGAAGGCGGTGCGATAGGTCTGCAATAGGCTGTCGAAACTGGCCGGGTGAGTGTGGGAAAGCTCGATCACCTCGATACCGCGAGCCCCGGCCAACCAACGCATGGCGCCCTTGACGGTGTCGTACTCCAGGTCGCTGATCAGCACCTGGTCGCCCGGTTGCAGGCGGTTGTAGTTGCGGATCAGCGATTGCAAGGCTTCGGTGGCGTTGCGGGTGAAGGCGACCGACTCAGGGGCTACATCGATCAACCCGGCCAATTGGCGGCGGATCTCGACGTTTTCGCCTTGTTCGAAGCGCTGGCGCACATGCACCGAGTTGCTGCGGTTGATAAACGCCACGTGCTCCAGGTACTGCGCCTGCACCGCACGGCTCATGCGCCCGAAGTAACCATTTTCCAAGTTGATCGGGCCTGGTTCCAGGTCATAGCGCTGGGCGATGGCCTGCCAGTGCAGTTCGTTATCGGCATTCCTTGGCATGGCGAGGCTCTGGTTAATGGCGAGGGGCGGGTTTGCCGTGTTTGGCGCGCAGCGGTTCAAGCAGTTCGGACAGGCCGTTGTGGTCGATTTCCTGCATCAATGCCAGCAAACCGCCCAATTCGCCGTGGGGAAAACCCTCGCGGGCAAACCAGTTCAGGTAAGGCCCCGGCAGGTCGGCGATGATCCGGCCCTTGTATTTGCCGAAGGGCATTTCGCGGGTGATCAGCAGTTCGAGTTTTTCGGGGTTCATGGGGATTCAGTACACAAGTCGAGACCATGGAAAATACAGGCATTCTGCATGAAGGCCAAATGACAGATCATGCAAATAACGTACATACAGATGGTTCAACTATTTTTAAGCTGTTGAAATTAAACATAAAAGTTGTTTTTCAAAAGCTGGCACGGGCGCTGCAATCATTAAGACAACCCTTCGTAACCTGCCTAAGGAATTGAAAAATGACTGACATCAATAAAGAATCGATCTCCGTACTCAACGACCTGATCGAAACCAGCATCGACGGCCAGAAAGGTTTCAAAGAGTGCGCAGAAGACATCAAGCACCCAGAACTCAAGGCGTTGTTTGCCAAGCGCTCCGCTGACTGCGCCACCGCCGCCGCCGAACTGAAAACCGCCGTGCGTGCCCTGGGCGGCGACCCGGAAGATTCCGGCAGCGTAGCCGGCGCCCTGCACCGTGGCTGGGTCGACGTGAAGTCGATGCTCACCGGTAAAGACGAAGAGGCGGTGTTGAACGAAGCCGAGCGCGGTGAAGACCATGCACTCAAGGCTTATAAAGAAGCCATCGAGAAGATCAACAAGCACAACCTGCTAGGCATTCGTGACCTGGTTGAGCGTCAGTACCACGGCGTACAACGCAACCACGACCAGGTCAAAGCCCTGCGTAACCAGGCTCGCGCTCAGTCGTAAGCCAAACGCGGTAAAAAATGTGGGAGGGGGCAAGCCCCCTCCCACATTTGTGTTGTATAGGCCTTGAGTTAGCCAATGCTGATTGGCGGCAACTCGGTCAAGGTCACGACCTGCTGTTTGCGTGGCGCGAGGATCTCGGCTTCGCCATCCACTACCAGCTCATCGCGTTGGTTGAACACACGGGTGGCAATACGCACACGGAATTTCGGCAGTTTTTCAAGAATTTCCAGGCGCACAGTCAACGTGTCGCCGATCTTGACCGGTTTCTGGAAGCTCATCTGCTGGCCGATATAGATAGTGCCCGGCCCAGGCAGCTTGCAGGCCACGGCGGCGCTGATCAATGCGCCGCTGAACATACCGTGGGCGATACGCTCCTTGAACATGGTCGCCTTGGCGTATTCGGCATCCAGGTGCACCGGGTTGTGGTCGCCGGACATGGCGGCGAACAGCTGGATATCGCGCTCTTCAACGGTCTTGCTGTAGCTGGCGGTCTGGCCGACTTCGAGGGCTTCGTACGGGGTGTTGGTTACCTGGGTCATCTAAAGGTGCATCCTGTGGCTAATCGGTAATTATCGGCTGATTTTAAACACAACGTTATTCGCAGCGAGCTGGCCTGCGTAAGGTCAGGGCCTGGTCGAGCCACGTCAGCAGGTCCGCGATCACTTCATCGCGGTTGGTTTCGTTGAACACTTCGTGACGCGCCTGCGGGTAAAGGTTCAATTGTAAATGCTGGCAGCCGGCCACGCGCAAGGCGTTGGCAAGATGGGTAAGACGTTTGCCTTCGCTCACCGGATCACATTCGCCGCCCATGACCAGGATCGGCAGGCCCGGATCGATCTGCGCGAGATTGGACGCTTTGCTGATTTGCTGCAAGCCGCCGAGCAGGTCGATCCAGAGTTGGTTGGTGCAGCGAAAACCGCAGAGCGGGTCGTTGATGTACTTGTCGACTTCAACCGGGTCGCGACTGAGCCAGTCGAATGCTGTGCGGTTGGGCTTGAAGGCTTTGTTGAATGAGCCGAACGACAGGAATTCGATCAATGCACTGCGCCCGCGTACACCCTGGCGCAAACGCTCGGCACGGGCGATCAAGCGTGCGGCGCGGTACAGGGCCACTGGTTGGAAATTCGAGCCACTGAGAATCGCCCCGTGCAGGCTGGCGCTATGGTGCAGCAGGTAGGCCTGGGCGATGTAGCTGCCCATGCTGTGGCCCAGAAGGATGATCGGCAGCCCAGGGTGCTGCTGGCCGATATGCTGGTTGAGGCTGGCGAGGTCGCCCACAACTTTATTCCAGCCATCTTTCTCGGCGAACAGCCCAAGGGTGCCTGCGTCGGCCGTACGGCCGTGGCCACGTTGGTCGAGTGCATATACGCCATAACCTGCGCTGCACAAGGCTTCGGCCAGCCGCTCATAGCGCCCGCTGTGCTCGGCCATGCCGTGGGACAGCATGACTAGCGCGTGGGCCGCGCCGTCGGGCATCCATTGGTTGACGTACAGGCGGCTGTGGTCATTCGCGGTCAACCAGAAGGTGCTGTGGTTCATGGCGGTTCCTTTCCTCCAGTCTGCTCGGGGTCGTTGCAGTGTATAGCTCATCTGCCGAAGGGCGCGGTATCTGCCCACGCATCAGCGGCAAGATTCATACAATCAATGACACGATTTAGCGTATTTGCCTGTTTGGCCATAGCTGCTAACGTCCCCAAAGCTCCGCTTTTCATAAGCGGCCGGACACACTCAGGTAAGGGGACAAGAATAATGCAACCTGATTTCTGGAATGACAAACGCGCGGCGGGCGTTCCCAATGACATTGACCTCACGGCCTACAAGTCGGTGATCGAAGTCTTCGAGCGTTCCTGCAAGGCCTTTGCCGACCGTCCGGCATTCAGCAACATGGGCGTCACCCTGACTTACGCCGAGCTTGAGCGCCAGAGTGCGGCGTTCGCCGGCTACCTGCAACAGCACACCGACCTCAAGCCCGGCGAGCGCATCGCAGTGCAGATGCCCAACGTGCTGCATTACCCGATTGCCGTGTTCGGTGCCTTGCGCGCCGGGCTGATCGTGGTCAACACCAACCCGTTGTACACCCCGCGCGAGATGCGTCACCAGTTCAAGGACGCCGGCGTGCGTGCGCTGGTCTACCTCAACCTGTTCGGTTCGCGCGTGCAGGAAGTGTGCAGCGACACCGAGATCGACTACCTCATCGAAGCCAAGATGGGCGACTTCCTGCCCGCCGCCAAGGGCTGGCTGGTCAACACCGTGGTCGACAAGGTCAAGAAAATGGTCCCGGCCTACAGCCTGCCGCGTGCAATGTCGTTCAAGCGTGCGCTGCGCATGGGCGCCGGGCTGGGCATCACCCGCCATCCGGTGAGCCTGGACGACATCGCGGTGCTGCAATACACCGGCGGCACCACCGGGCTGGCCAAGGGCGCGATGCTCACCCACGGCAACCTGGTGGCAAACATGCAGCAGGCGCGCGCGTGCATGTCCCAAGTTGGCGACGACGGCCATCCGCTGATCAAGGAAGGGCAGGAGGTGATGATCGCGCCGCTGCCGCTTTACCACATCTATGCCTTCACCGCGAACTGCATGTGCATGATGGTCACGGGGAACCACAACGTACTGATCACCAACCCACGGGACATCGGCGGGTTTATCAAGGAGCTGAAAAAGTGGCGCTTTACCGGGCTGCTCGGGCTCAACACGCTGTTTGTGGCGTTGATGGACCACCCCGACTTCAAGACCCTGGATTTCTCCCATCTCAAGCTCACCAACTCCGGTGGCACGGCACTGATCAAGGCCACGGCCGAGCGCTGGCAGCAAACCACCGGCTGCACGATTGGCGAGGGCTACGGCCTGACGGAAACCTCACCCGTGGCCAGCACCAACCCCTACGGCAATAAATCGCGCCTTGGCACCGTGGGTATTCCCGTGCCGGCGACAGCGATGAAGGTGATCGATGATGAAGGTGTCGAGCTGCCGCTGGGCGAGCGTGGCGAGTTGTGCATCAAGGGCCCGCAGGTGATGAAGGGCTACTGGCAGCAACCGGCCGCGACGGCCGAGGCCCTGGATGCTGAAGGCTGGCTCAAGACCGGTGACATTGCGGTGATCGACGAGGACGGTTTTGTACGGATTGTCGATCGCAAGAAAGACTTGATCATCGTCTCGGGTTTCAACGTGTACCCCAACGAAATCGAAGACGTCGTAATGGCTCACCCGGCGGTGGCCAACTGCGCGGTGATCGGCGTGCCGGACGAGCGCACGGGGGAGGCGGTGAAGCTGTTCGTGGTGGCACGTGCCGAAGGCGTGAGCGTTGAGGAGCTGAAGAACTACTGCAAGGCCAATTTCACGGGGTACAAGGTGCCCAAGCAGATTGTCCTGCGCGATTCGTTGCCGATGACGCCGGTGGGCAAGATCTTGCGGCGTGAGTTGCGCGACATCGCCTGATGTGAACTGCGGTAAACAATGTGGGAGGGGGCTTGCCCCGATAGCAGTGGACCAGTCACTCGATGCAGTGACTGATACTCTGCTATCGGGGCCAAGCCCTCTCCCACATTGTTTGTGTTGTTCTGAAGAGCCTATTCCAGAGCCTTTTGCTGGGCTATTTCGGCCATGTTTAAAGTGTGACCAGATATTGTAGGACAGTCATGATTATGACTGTCGAGCCCTCTTTAGGCTCTAGTCGGCCCTTGGCAAAGCTGCTACTCTCGGCGCGCTTTGTGACGTCTAGGCCTGCTTTAAAGCGCCAGATTCACCTTAAAAAAACATACACCAATAATAATCGCATCAAATGCGATGATGAATTCGCGTCGCTGAGGAGTGGGCTTCCATGAACGAAGACTTTTGGAAGGATAAGTACCCCGCCGGGATTGCTGCAGACATCAATCCAGACGAGTATCCGAATATTCAGGCGGTACTGAAACAGTCCTGCCAGCGCTTCGCTAACAAACCGGCTTTCAGCAACCTGGGCAAGACAATCACCTACGGTGAATTGTACGAATTGTCCGGCGCGTTCGCCGCGTACCTGCAACAACATACCGACTTGAAGCCTGGCGACCGAATCGCCGTGCAACTGCCCAACGTCCTGCAATACCCGGTCGCCGTGTTCGGTGCCATCCGTGCCGGCCTGATCGTGGTCAACACCAACCCGCTGTACACCGCGCGGGAGATGGAGCACCAGTTCAACGATTCCGGCGCCAAGGCCCTGGTCTGCCTGGCCAACATGGCCCACCTGGCGGAAAAGGTCGTGCCCAAGACCGCCGTCAAGCATGTGATCGTCACCGAAGTCGCCGACCTGCTGTCGCCGCTCAAGCGCCTGCTGATCAACAGCGTCATCAAGTACGTGAAGAAAATGGTCCCGGCGTATCACTTGCCGCACGCGATCAAATTCAACGACGTGCTTGCCAAAGGCCACGGCCAACCGGTCAGTGATGCCAGCCCGGCCAGCAGCGATGTTGCCGTGTTGCAATACACCGGCGGCACCACCGGCGTGGCCAAGGGCGCGATGCTGACTCACCGCAACCTCGTCGCCAACATGCTGCAATGCAAGGCGCTGATGGGTTCCAACCTCAACGAAGGTTGCGAGATCCTGATCACCCCGCTGCCGCTGTACCACATCTATGCGTTCACCTTTCATTGCATGGCGATGATGCTGATCGGCAACCACAACATCCTGATCAGCAACCCGCGCGACCTGCCGGCGATGGTCAAGGAACTGTCGAAGTGGAAGTTCAGCGGCTTTGTCGGCCTGAACACCTTGTTCGTTGCGCTGTGCAATAACGAAGGCTTCCGCAAGCTGGACTTCTCCGCGCTCAAGGTCACCCTGTCGGGCGGCATGGCCCTGCAATTGGCGGCCGCCGAGCGTTGGAAGGCCGTGACCGGCTGTGGCATCTGCGAAGGTTACGGCATGACCGAAACCAGCCCGGTGGCCACGGTGAACCCGATCCAGCATATCCAGATCGGCACCATCGGCATTCCGGTGCCGTCCACGGTGTGCAAAGTCATTGCCGATGACGGCACCGAGCTGGCGCTGGGCGAAACCGGCGAGCTGTGCGTCAAGGGCCCGCAGGTGATGAAGGGCTACTGGCAGCGCCAGGACGCCACCGACGAGATGCTCGACAGCGAAGGTTGGCTGAAGACCGGCGACATCGCGATCATCCAGCCAGACGGCTACATGCGGATTGTCGACCGCAAGAAGGACATGATCCTGGTCTCCGGTTTCAACGTGTACCCCAACGAGCTGGAAGACGTGCTGGCCGGCTTGCCGGGCGTGTTGCAGTGCGCGGCCATCGGCGTGCCGGACGAGAAGTCCGGAGAGATCATCAAGCTGTTCATCGTGGTCAAGCCGGGCGCTACGCTCACCAAGGACCAGGTGATGGAGCATATGCGCGCCAACGTCACCGCCTACAAGGTGCCCAAGGCTGTAGAGTTCCGCGATGCGTTGCCGACCACCAACGTGGGCAAGATCCTGCGTCGTGAGTTGCGCGATGAAGAACTGAAGAAACTCGGTCTTAAAAAGTAACCCGCCAATTGAAATGCAATCCAATGTGGGAGGGGGCTTGCTCCCGATAGCAGTGGTTCAGTCAACACATACTGTGACTGACCCATCGCCATCGGGGGCAAGCCCCCTCCCACATGTTTAATCGTGTTTTTACAGGGCGAACTGCGCGAAGTTCACGTTAGCACCGGTTGGGCGTACGTCCTTCAGGAGCGAGTCCTTGTCTGCGCTCAGCTCCAACGTAATCTCCGGCTTGCGCTTGCCCGAATTACGCACCACCAACCTTTCGATGTGCTCGCGCAGGAACGCCGTCGGCACCTTCAAGTGCAGCAACTGGTCGGTCTCGGCATTGTGCATCAACAAGTGAATCCACTCGTACTGGCCCACGGCAATACGGCCCAGCGGCAGGTCGAACCACCAGATGTTGCGTTTGCGGTCCAGGTCGGTGAAGTGGCAGTTGTTGACGCCGAGTACGGCACCGCCCAGTTCGGTGTTTCTGCGGGCAATGGCCTGTGCTTTATTGAGTTTCATAACCTTCCTACGGGATCTGTTATTCAGCGTTGTAGCCTGAATCTGCCAGGCATTCTCGTGGGTTGGCCGCAAAACATAAAGCCAAACCTACGGCTTTCGATGAAATGCCCGTGGAAAATAATTGAAACTCTGCCGAACGGCCTCAGGTCAATCTCTAGGTAATGACCAAAACCCTTGATTGTTCCTTCGGAGAAATACCATGAGCAGCACATCGGATAAGGCAAAAGGTTTGGCGAATGAGGCAGTCGGCAACATCAAGCAGGGTGTCGGCAAAGTCACCGGCAACGACAAGCTGCGCGCCGAAGGCGTGATCCAGGAAAAGAAAGGCGAAGTGCAGCAAGCGGTCGGCGACACCAAAGATGCGGTCAAAAAAGCCACCAAGTAAGCCAGCATCACGGGTTGTGTTCACACCGCCCTGCGGCCATCCACGGATGGCCGTTTTTCTATCAGCCACTGCAACTAAACTTTCGAAATTGTTTCAAAGTCGCCAAATGGGCTACTTTGATGTAGAAAACGGCCCCTGAGTCGCCCACGACCTCACCCTCTTTGCGGCGAAAGGAGACGCTATGATCTTTCCGGTTCTCGATGGTCTCAAGCTGCACAAAGTGCTGGTGCGCACCGTCAAGGAATTCGTCGACGACGAAATGTCCACCTACGCTTCGGCACTGGCCTACCAGATGCTGTTTTCGTTGTTTCCCTTCCTGCTGTTCCTGATTGCCCTGATCGGCTTCCTGCACCTGCCTGACTTTTTCACCTGGCTGCGCCTGCAATCTGAACTGGTGCTGCCGCCCCAGGCCCTGGAGCAGGTCAACCCGGTGATCGACCAGTTGCAGCAGTCCAAGGGCGGTCTGCTGTCGGTGGGTATCGTGATTGCGTTATGGACCGCTTCCGCCGGTGTGCGCCTGATGATGAGCGCGATGAACGCGGCCTACGACGTGGTGGAAGGCCGGCCGATCTGGAAGCGTTTCCCGCTGTCGATTTTGTACACCGTCGGCATCGCCGGCATGCTGCTGGCTGCCGCTGCGTTGATGGTGCTCGGCCCGCAAGTGATGGAATGGCTTGCCGGGCAGATCGGCATGCAGGAGTTCGTGGTCACACTCTGGACCATCCTGCGCTGGCCGCTGATCGTGATTTTGCTGATGTTCGCCGTGGCCCTCATGTACTACGTGATGCCTGACGTCGAGCAAAAATTTCGCTTTATCACCCCAGGCTCAGTGCTGGCGGTGGTGGTCTGGATCGTGGCCTCCCTGGGCTTTGGCTACTACGTCAAAACCTTCGCCGACTACAACGCCATGTATGGCAGTATCGGGGCGATCATCGTGCTGCTCCTGTACTTCTACATTTCTGCCGCCGTGCTGCTGCTTGGGGCGGAAATGAATGCGGTAATCGAACACATGTCGGCCGAAGGCAAGGATCCGGGTGAAAAAGCGTTCGACGAGCCCGGCCACACCGATGAAAAACAGCATGTCTCAGGCCTCGGCCGAGACCACTCCAAGCCCACTCCCGTTGAGCCTGATCAATGATCCGTGAAATCCTGAAAATGGGCGACGAGCGCTTGCTGCGTATCGCGCCCCCGGTCCCGCCCGAAATGTTCGACAGCCCCGAGTTGTGGCAATTGATCGACGACATGTTCCAGACCATGGAGCACGTCGGCGGCGTGGGCCTGGCGGCGCCGCAGATAGGTGTGGACCTGCAATTGGTGATCTTTGGTTTCGAAGCCAGCGAACGCTACCCGGATGCGCCGCCCGTGCCGCAGACCATCCTGATCAATCCGTTGATTACGCCGCTGAGCCCAGTGCTGGAGGAGGGTTACGAAGGCTGCCTTTCCGTGCCCGGCTTGCGTGGCGCGGTGGACCGTTACCAGCAGATCCGCTATGAAGGCTTCGACCCCAAGGGCGAGCCGATCGTGCGCATTGCCGACGGCTTTCATGCGCGGGTGGTGCAGCATGAGTGCGATCACCTGATCGGCCGGTTGTACCCGTCGCGGATTACCGACTTCAGCAAGTTCGGGTTTATCGAGGTCATGTTCCCCGACATGGACCCCACCGCCGACGAATAACCCCCCAGACACACTGAAATCAAAAATGTGGCAGGGGGCAAGCCCTCTCCCACAGTTGATTGCAGTTCAAATCAGGTTATTTGGCCGGTTTGACGAACCGCAACGTCATTCGATCCGACTCGCCAATCGCCACATACCTGGCCTTGTCCTGCTCCCCCAACTTCAACGCTGGCGGCAATGTCCACACGCCATCCGGGTAGTCCTTGGTGTCTTTCGGGTTGGCATTCACCTCGCTTTGCCCCTCCAGCTTGAACCCGGCATCGGTGGCCAGTTTCACCACATAGGCGGTGGTCAGGTAGCCGCTGTGCTTGATGTCGTCCAGTGAGGCGCCATCCTTGGCGCGGTGATCCACCACACCCAGCACGCCACCGGGTTTGAGCACCTTGTAGAACGCCGTGAAGCTCGCTTCGTCCGTATTGGCCAGCACCCAGTTATGCACATTACGGAAGGTGTACACGGCGTCCACTGAAGCCGGTTTGCCGAACACGGGCGCCTTGGGATCGAACTCGACCACTTCGGCCTTGCCGTAACGGGGCGGGTCGGCGGCAAATTTCTGCTTCAGGTTCTCTTCGGACGTACGCGCGTAAGCGCTGCTGCTCGCGGCCTGCACAGCGGCGATGTACTGCCCGTGGTCTTTGAGCAACGGTGCCAGCACTTCGCTGTACCAACCGCCGCCGGGGGTGATTTCGATCACGCGCTGTTTGGCGCCCAGACCAAAGAACTCCAAGGTCTGCTGTGGATGTCGATACCCATCGCGGGCACTGTTGGCCGCATCGCGCCAACTGCCAGCGAGCACGCTGGCGTATTGCTGGGCACTGATCGGTGCATCGGCTGCCTGGCTCAAGGCCGGGGCGAGGAGGGCGGCAAGGGAGAGGGCTGCAAGCGTCGTTTTCATGATCATCCTGGTAGGGGCCACTGTGCTGCCGAGGCTAGCATGGGCTCGATACCGGTCGATCACACATTATCTGAGGTCGACCTCACCAACGGTTCTAAGCCCATGGCGATCATCGGCTTGTTGCGCTTGTAACGCACCAGCCGTTCGCTGAGGGATTGGGGCAGGAGCGTGTCTTGGGTGAACCCCATACGCTGATACAAGCGTTCCAGGTCCGGATGGCACAGTAGCCAGACGGTGCCCTCCACAGCCGTCACTGCCTGAAGAATCAAGCGCGCCGCCAAGCCCTGGCCACGATACGACGGCGCCACAAACACCCCGGTCAGCCATTGCCCGCCCACCACTGGCGTCAGGCACAAGCCAGCGACAATCTCGCCATCGCGTGCCACCCACAAACGTCCGTCCTTGAGCGCCTTCATCGACGAGTTGTGGCTGCGGTAAAACTTGTTCAGCAGCGGCCACAGAGGCTCTGCCAGCAGATCGATGGACAACTCAGGCATGGTGTTCAGGCAGGCGTTAGAAAGGGGCCGGGATTATAAACCCCTTCTGTCGGGTGATCGGTGTTATACCCAGTGTTACATCCTCTTTCAGTGGAGCACGCATCATGGCCAAAGGTATGGATTCAAAGAAAGCCGCGAAGAAAAAACCGGCAAAGACCGCCGACGAAAAACGCGCCGACAAGAAAACCAAGAAATCCGAGAGCGGCCTGTTCGGTCACTGATCAGCGTTCAGCTCAAGGATTTTCAGCGGCCAACGCAACCCTCCCTGTTGGCCGCTCGCTCACCCTGCGTTCACCTGCCCTTGCCTACACTTGCTTTCAATACTGGCGTGCTGATGGCCTTGCATAGCGCCAAGCCCTGTCTATGCTCACCCATAACCGTTGATGACGCTTGGCATATAAAGCGATTTGGATGGTTTTTTCCCCAGTACCCAACTGAAAAAATGTAATGCGCCTTTTTGGCGCCGGGAATCAAGGGTGATCTGATCATGTTCAACCTCCATCACAAGTCCGACCTGCTTGAAATCCAGCGTTTCTCCTGCGCACTCACCGAATCCAACGCCAAGCTCGCCGCCATCAGCCGGTCCATGGCCATGATCGAATTTGATCGCGACGGGGTGATTCTTGATGCCAACGACAACTTCTGCAAAGCCATGGGCTACAGCGCCGAGGAAATTCGCGGCCAGCATCATCGGATCTTTTGCGAACAGGCGTACACCCACACCGACGCCTACGCCAAACTCTGGCGCGACCTGGCACGGGGCGAGGCCCTCAGTGGCACCTTCATGCGCTTGAACAAGCACGGCCAGGAAGTGTGGCTCGAAGCCAGCTACATGCCGGTGCTGGACAGTGACAACCACGTGCAGAGCGTGATCAAAGTCGCGTCGGATATTAGCGCACGAGTCCACCACGAACATGAAAACCAAAGCCTGATCGACGCCATCAGCCGCTCCATGGCGGTCATCGAGTTCACGCCCCACGGGCAGATCCTCAACGCCAACGATAATTTCCTGAAGACCGTGCAGTATTCGCTGGATGAAATCGTTGGCCAGCACCACAGCCTGTTTTGCCACCGCAGCGAAGTAGAGTCGCCTGCGTACAAGGCGTTCTGGGCGTCGCTCAATCGCGGCGAATACCACTCGCACCGTTTCGAGCGCAAAAACAAATATGGCAAAACCCTGTTTTTGGAGGCGTCCTATAACCCGATCTTCGACACCAATGGGCGTTTGTACAAAGTCGTGAAGTTCGCCAGCGACATCACCGATCAAGTCACCACCCTGCGCACCGCCGCCGATTCGGCCCACGCCACCTCGGTACAAAACGATGTCTGCGCGCGCAAAGGGTCGCAGGTGGTGCAGCAAACCGTGCAGATCATCGAAGAAATTTCCCACAACCTGAACCAGGCGGCGCAGAGCATCGATGCTGTGAGCAAGCAGTCGGACATTATCGGTGCCATCGTGCAGACCATCCGCAGCATCGCCGAGCAAACCAATATGCTGGCGCTCAACGCGGCGATTGAAGCGGCGCGGGCCGGTGAGCATGGGCGCGGGTTTGCGGTGGTGGCCGACGAAGTGCGCAGCCTCGCCGCGCGTACCAGCCAGGCGACGGTGGAAATTGTAGAAGTAGTGCGCAAGAACCACGACCTGTCGCTGAGCGCGGTGTCGAGCATGCAGTCGAGCTTGAGCCGCACGGGGCTGGGTGTGGAGCTGGCGAACGAGGCGGGGCACGTGATCCTGGAGATTCAGGAAGGGTCACGGCATGTGGTGGATGCGATCAGTCAGTTCAATTCGACGTTGCAACTGCAATAGCTGATCTAAACAACACTGAAAATCCACTGTGAAAGAAATTCAAACGTGGGAGGGGGCACGCCCCTCCCACATTTTTAACCCCTGTGTGGCTTAGATCGCTGCCAGGGTCTCTTTTACGCTCTGCGCCGGATCAGTCGCCTTCGCCGCTACCTGCTGCTCTTGCTGCTGCTTCAGGCGCTCGGCGACTTGGTTGGAAATCGCGTCCTGTTTTTCCTGGGACATGTTCTGTACATCCGCTTCGGTCAAGCCTTGCTCCTTGAGCAATTGCTCGCGGATGCGCTCGGCCGGGGTTTTGCTCATGTACTCGGTGAACTCCGAACGCGCACCCGTAGTGGATGTGGTGGCAGGCGCCTCTGTTGCTGAGGTGGTTGCTGTCGTGGAGGCTTGCAACTGCACACGGGTCTTGGCGAAGGCTTCGTCGATACGGTCGGTGGCCTTGTCCAGTTCCTTCTGCGCGGCCGGCACGGTCACGCTTTGCTGCACGGCTTGAAGGGCGCCGCTGTACAGCGCGCTGGCGGCGGCGTTGGCAGGGTCCATGTCGGGACGCTTGAGCTGTTGGACGGTCGACACGGCTTGGGTGTTGTTGTTAACCAGCATGATCGGTCACCTGGAGAAAGCTACGGTGCCTTCGCTGGAGCAAATAGCGTGCCGGGTGCAAAAGCCCAGGTTTTACTGGGCGCGCCACCGCCCTGGCGGCAAGTGTTGGCCTGTCGACGGCCAGCCGTTGCCGCCTGCGCTCAGGTGCATGTCCTTAGTTGTGGCCGTCGAGTGCGAAGGTCTGGAAGCCCGGGTGCTGGCTGAGGCGTTCGTAGTACGCCGCGACGGCGGGGTAGGGCGGATGCTCCATCGGGGCCATCTGCCAGCGGTGCACCGAGAGGCCGATGAGGATGTCGGCGAGGGTGAACTCATCACCGGCGACGTAGGCATGTGTCCTTGCGAGTTGCTGTTCCAGCAGGCCCATCTTGTCGTTCCAGGCCTGTACGCCGGCAGCGAGGCGTTGTGGGTCCTGGTAGTCCGGGTGCTTGCGTACCAGCGCATGAAACGCATAGCCCCACGACGGGTTGAGTTCGGTGGCTTGCCAGTCCATCCACTGCTCCACCCGCGCCCGTGGTGCGGGTTCGGCGGGCAGCAGGTCATGGCGTTGATAGAGGCCGACCAGATAGCGGCAAATGGTGTTGGATTCCCACAACACGCCGTGGTCGTCGATCAGTACCGGCACCTGGGCGTTAGGGTTCAGGGCCAGGAACTCGGGGGATTGGGTGGGTGTATAGCCTATGCCCCAGTCTTCGCGCAGGTAGTCGATGCCCAGTTCCTGGCAGGTCCAGAGCACTTTGCGCACGTTGATGGAAGACGTGCGACCCAAGATTTTCAGTGAGTGTCCCATGGTGCTTTCCTTGCGGAGGAGAGCAGCCAATCTAGCAGGGGTGATAGCAATGTGGGAGGGCTTTAGCCGCGGGGCGTGTGCTGGTCCATCGCCTTGCCCACCAGCAACACGCTTAGTTCACTGAGTTGGTGAATGGCCAGGGCCACATCGCGTTGTTTGCCGGTGAGGTCGTCGGAGAGGTCGAGCAGCAGGGTGCTGACGGAACATACCGTTTCGTAGCTGTTGATCAGCAGGGTCTCGGTGGGGGTGTTGGGGAGGACGGTGAAAAGCGCATGCGTGGGATGGGTGCTATGCATTTTTGAAGTACCTGATTTTGGCTGAGTGCGTGGGAAACTTCAGGCGTCTAAACCCGATCCCGGGAGTATCAGTTTTTTTGTGTTCGGGCTGGTTAGGGCCTGCCGTCAGGCAGGCCGTTGTTTTACCAGCTCGGTCTGGTAAATCGGTCTCCGTAAAGAATCGCAAACTGATTCATTGCCACTTTCCAATCATGCGCCGGGTGCCCCCAGTTAGCCGTGATATTTCGTAGTCCCAGCCAGATCAGCTTCGTTGCCGCATCGTCGGTCGGGAAGTGCCCACGGGTTTTAATAATCTTTCGTAGCTGAGCGTTGATGCTTTCGATGGCATTGGTCGTGTAGACCACTTTTCGGATACCCGCCGGGAATACAAAAAACGGTATAACCCGATCCCAGGCGCGACGCCATGCAGCAACTACTGTCGGATACTGCTTACCCCAAGGCCCCGCTTCAAAGGCGTTGAGCTCTTGCTCGGCCACGTCCGCATTGATCGCCTGGTAGATCGGCTTGAGGGCTTTGGCCAATGCCCGACGTTTATCCCAAGCGGCATAGTCCAAGCTGTTGCGGATCAGATGCACGATGCAGGTTTGCAGCGTCGTGGCAGGAAAAACCGCTCCCAAAGCCTCCGGTATCCCTTTAAGGCCATCCGTGACGGCGATTAGAACATCTTCTACCCCACGCGTTTTGAGGTCGTTGAAGACCTTCATCCAAAACTTGGCGCCCTCGGTGCTCTCAATCCAGATCCCCAGAATGTCACGTGTGCCATCGGGTAATACGCCCAGCGCCAGATAAATGGCCTTGTTGCGCACTAACCCCTCGTCCCGGATTTTGACCCGTAGCGCATCAAAGAAGATGACCGGGTACATAGGCTCCAGGGGGCGCTGCTGCCAAGAGCCGACTTCTTCCATTACGGCATCGGTGACTGAGCTGATGAAGTCATGGGACACGTCAGTTCCATACTGCTCAGACAGAAAAGCGCGGATCTCACGCACCGTCATACCCCGGGCGTACATGGCAATTATCTTGTCGTCGAAGCCTGTAAAACGGCGTTCGTGCTTGGGAATCAGGATCGGGGCGAAGCTACCATCGCGGTCTCTGGGGATATCCAGGCGAAGCGGCCCATCGTCGGTAAGAACCGTTTTGCCACTCTTGCCATTGCGCTGATTGGTCGACTCCTCAGGGCGCTCCGCGCCCTGAGGATAACCAAGGTGGTGACCCAGCTCGGCACCTAGCGCGCGCTCGATCAGAGCCTTCTTGAACGCCATGGACGCGTCTTGAATGGCTTCGGCGCTCATCGGGCCTTTAACAAACTGCTCGATCAGCTCTTGGGGAATCGAGGGTAACTCCCTCGCTGCTGCATGGGCGGGCTTCTTTTTGGTCGGCATAGATGCACCTCTAGCTACATGTTATGCCCGAACACAAAATTTCTGACAGTCTCCCGATCCCCGAAACATTCAGAGACCGGCAAACCTTAAGTCTCCACCGGCCATACTTACAAGCCAGATAGTTCTGACGTAAGCGTAGGCAACCGGGCAAGGCGCTTACTGCAATGTCAGCCGAGTCCTACAGGCGTCCTAGGTGCTTTCCCGCACCTGCAACTCAAACCCCATGTCTACCACCGGCTTGGCGATCTTGTTGCCCGCCATGATCGTCAACAAATGCTCCGCCGCACGCCGGCCAATGGCTTCCCGTGGCGTGCTGATACTGCTCAGGCGCGGCACCATAAAGGACGACGCAGGCAGGTCGTTGAAGCCCAGCACCGCCACCCGCTCTGGCACCTTGATGCCATGGCGCATGGCTTCCAGCAGTGCGCCTTGGGCCAAGTCGTCGTTGCCGAAGAAGACCGCATCCACATCCGGATGTGCGGCCAGCAACTGCAAGAACAACTCGCCGCCCAAGCCCACGGAAGAAGGACGCGGTGTCAGCAGTTCCAACGCCGGGTCGTACATTGCGGCCTGTTGCAGGGCGCGGCGGAAACCTTCGCCACGTAGCAACGTGCGTTGGTCCAGTTGTGCGCCGATATACGCCAAGCGCTTGCGGCCACGGGACAGCAAATGCGCCGCGGCTGTTTCACCGGCGGCCAATTGCGAGAAACCCACACAGTTCACGCCGGCATTCGGGTCAAGGTCCATCATGTAGACGCAGGGCACGTTGCTGGCCTCGACCATCCGTCGGGCGCTTTCGGTGCGGTCGAAGCCGGTCAGCAGCAAACCCCGTGGCTGATAGGCCATGTAATTGCGCAGCAGGTTTTCTTCTTCATCGCGCGAATAGTGAGAGTTGCCGATCAGCACTTCGAAGCCTTTGGGCCGCAGTACCTGGTGGATAGCTTCGAGGGTTTCGATAAACAGCAGGTTGGACAACGACGGCACCAACACCACCACCGAATGGCTCTGGGCCGAGGCCAGGGCGCGGGCGGCGGGGTTGACCACGTAGTTGAGTTCGGCAGCGGCCTGCTGGACTTTTTCCACCAGCTCAACGGCCACGGTGCTGATGCCGCGCAAGGCGCGGGAGGCGGTAATCGGGCTGACGCCGGCCAGGCGGGCGACTTCGTTAAGGGTCGGACGACCCGTGGTGCGCGTATTTTTATCGTTCTTAGAGGTCATCAGGCAGCTTGCCAAACAAAAATCGAGGCACTAAGGTAGCGCTGTCTCCAAATGGCTGCAAATTATTGAACTTTGGGTTGCCTGATCCGGTTCAAATGATGGGAGCGGATGCACGCGTCACTCCATAAAAATGACAAGACGGCGCGGGAAAAGCCTGTTTTTGCACTCGCCTTACGGCGTGCAAAGGTAGCGCTATCTGCGTCCTGAGGTGTTTCATGAGTCAACCTGTTACCGCCCTGGTCATCATGGGTGTTGCCGGCTGTGGCAAGACCAGCGTCAGCGAGGCCCTGTGCCGGCTGAACGGCGCCACCGCCATTGAAGGCGACAGCTTCCATCCTGCCGCGAACATCGAAAAGATGAGCGCCGGCCACCCCCTCAACGACGACGACCGCGCCGGTTGGCTCGACATCCTGTGCGAGGAACTGCGCCGTTCGCTCAAAGCCGGTGAACATCCGGTGCTCACCTGTTCGGCGCTCAAGAAAAAATACCGCGACCACCTGCGCGAAGCCGCGCCGGGCCTGGGTTTCGTGTTCCTGGAGCTGACCCGCGAAGTCGCCTCGGACCGTGTGTCCCATCGTCCCGGTCATTTCATGCCGGCAAGCCTGATCGACAGCCAGTTCGCCACGCTTGAATCGCCCAAGGGCGAACCGCTGACCCTGGCCCTCAATGCCAGCGAAGACAGTGTCGAAGCATTGGCCGAGCAGACCAACGCTTGGTGGCTCAAGCACGGTTTTGAACGAACTCATTAATTTTTTGCCGCAAAAGATAGCGCTATCCCCGGCAGGAAATTCAACACCCGCTTTAATAACAACAACAAACAGGAGAGACCCCCCATGTTTGGCATGTCCCACGAGTCGTACCTGCTGCTAGACGCAGTCGTCACTATCATCGGGTTGATCGTTCTGATCACCAAGTTCAAGGTCCACCCGTTCATCGCACTGATCATCGCGGCCGGCTTCCTCGGCCTGACCTCGGGCATGCCCGTGGACAAGATCATCAAGGCCTTCCAGGACGGTTTCGGCGGGGTGCTCGGCTTTGTCGGCATCATCCTCGCGCTGGGCACCATGCTCGGCAAGATGATGGCCGAGTCCGGCGGCGCCGATCAGATCGCCCAGACCCTGATCCGCGCCTTTGGCAAAGAGAAGGTCCAGTGGGCCATGATGTTCGCCGCGTTCCTGGTGGGCATCCCGTTGTTCTTCGAGATCGGTTTTGTGCTGCTGATCCCGCTGGTGTTCATCGTGGCGCGCCGCACCGGTGTGTCGCTGATCAAGATCGGCATCCCGCTGCTCGCCGGCCTGTCGGCGGTGCACGGCCTGGTGCCGCCGCACCCGGGCCCGCTGCTGGCCATTGGCGTGTTTGGCGCGGATATCGGCAAGACCATCCTGTACGGCCTGATCGTCGCACTGCCGACCGCCATCATCGCCGGCCCGATCTTCGGTACGTTTATCGCCAAGTACATTCCGGGCAACCCGTCCCAGGAACTGGTCGATCAACTGGCCCGCGAGACCGATAACAAGTCGCTGCCGAGCTTCAGCGTCACCCTGATCACCGTGCTGCTGCCGGTGTTCCTGATGCTGCTCAAAACCTTCGCCGACATCGCGTTTGCCGAAGGCAATGTGGTACGCAACTGGATGGACATGATCGGTCACCCGATCAGCGCACTGCTGTTGGCGTTGCTGCTGTCGCTCTACACCTTTGGCACGCGCCAGGGCATCCACTCCAAGCAAATCCTCAAACTGCTCGACGCCAGCCTGGCGCCGACCGCTGCGATCATCCTGATCATTGGTGCCGGCGGTGGCTTCAAGCAGATGCTAGTGACCAGCGGCGTGGGTGACGTGATCGGCCATATGGCGGTGAACGCGCAGATCAACCCGATCCTGCTGGCCTGGCTGGTGGCGGCGGTGATTCGTATCGCCACGGGTTCGGCGACGGTAGCGACCATCACGGGCGCGGGCATTGTGGTGCCGGTGGTGGGCATGATCCCAGGGGTTAACCGTGAGTTGCTGGTGTTGGCGACGGGGGCGGGTTCGTTGATCCTGTCTCACGTCAACGATGCGGGGTTCTGGCTGGTGAAGCAGTACTTCAACATGACCGTGGCCGAGACCTTCAAGACCTGGACGGCGATGGAGACCATCCTGTCGGTGGTGGCACTGATTTTCATCATGTTGCTGTCGTTGGTGGTGTAAGCCACACCACCAAGCAAATGTTGGAATGCAATCAAATGTGGGAGGGGCTTGCCCCCGATGGCGGTGGGTCAGTCACCAGATACAGTGATTGAACCTCTGCTATCGGGGGCAAGCCCCCTCCCACATTTTGACCACATTTGTTCAGGTGGATCGGCTCAGGCTTTCGCCACCAGCCCATCCGCCCGGAACATCCCGCGAATCCCCCGCACCGCCTGGCGAATCCGGTCCTGGTTCTCGATCAGCGCAAAGCGCACATGGTCATCGCCATATTCGCCAAACCCAATCCCCGGCGACACACACACCTTGGCTTCCAGCAGCAGCTTCTTGGCAAATTCCAGCGAGCCCATGGCGGCATACTGCTCGGGAATCTTGGCCCAGACGTACATCGACGCCTTGGGGTTCTCGACCATCCAGCCCAACTCATGCAGGCCCTTGACCAGCACATTGCGGCGCTGGCGGTACTGCTCGGCGATGTCTTTCACGCACTGTTGATCGCCTTCCAGCGCAGCGATCGCCGCCACTTGCAGCGGGGTGAAGGTGCCGTAGTCGTGGTAACTCTTGATCCGCGCCAGGGCGTTGACCAGTTCCGGGTTGCCCACCATGAAACCGATGCGCCAGCCGGCCATGTTGTAGCTCTTGGACAGGGTGAAGAACTCCACCGCAATGTCCTTGGCGCCCGGCACCTGCATGATCGACGGGGCTTTCCAGCCGTCGTAGACGATATCGGCGTAGGCCAAATCGTGGATCACCAGCACGTCGTACTGCTTGGCCAGCGCAATCACGCGCTCGAAGAAATCCAGTTCCACACACTGCGCGGTGGGGTTGGACGGGAAACCAAGAATCATCATCTTGGGCTTGGGGATCGAGCCGCGAATCGCCCGTTCCAGCTCGGCGAAGAAGTCCACGCCCGGCACCAGGGGCACCGAACGTACCTGGGCACCGGCAATCACGGCACCGTAGATGTGAATCGGGTAGCTCGGGTTGGGCACCAGCACGGTGTCGCCCTGGTCCAGGGTGGCCAGCATCAAATGCGCCAGGCCCTCCTTGGAACCGATGGTGACGATGGCTTCCGACTCGGGGTCGATGTCCACTTCATAGCGGTCTTTGTACCAGCGCGAAATCGCCCGGCGCAGCCGCGGAATGCCTTTGGACGTGGAGTAACCGTGAGTGTCTTCACGCTGGGCGACTTGTACGAGTTTTTCGACAATGTGCGGCGGCGTGGCGCCGTCGGGGTTACCCATGCTCAAGTCGATGATGTCTTCGCCGCGCCGACGCGCAGCCATCTTTAGCTCGGCAGTGATATTGAAAACATACGGGGGGAGTCGATCTATGCGCGCAAAGCGGCGCGGCGAACCTTGGTCTGCCATTGTTGCCTCGAGGTACGTAAGCGCCCGGAACCGTCCGAGCGACGTCGGCCACTGCGGTGGCCTGCGGGGCAGACAATACGGTCGGTGATGGCCAGTTGTCCAGATGCGTCGGAAAATTTTCTGCGTGGAGCGTAGCGTGGATATGCCCCTATACTCGATACGGGTTTGTTCCCTCATAAGAAGGAGACTGTTCGTATGGATCAGCAGACAAAACAACCGTTAGAGCCACGCATGGAAGCCGGCAAGGCGCTGGTAATCGCTGGGGTGAAGGGGCGTTATTCCAAGGCGACGGTGGGCGATATTCCCAGGTTGTGGGAACTGTTCGACACCTGCATCAAGGACATCAAAAAGCGCATCGGCGGGGTGACGTACGGCGTTTGCCATAACCCCCAGCACGGCGAATTCGACTACATGGCCGGGGTTGAAGTGCCGAGCAAAAGCGACGTGCCGAGCAACTTCGAAGTGATCGAAATTCCACCGCTTAATTACGCCGTGTTCGCGCATTACGGCCCGGTGCAGGCATTGGAACAGACCTACGAGCGCATCATGTTCGAGTGGCTGCCGCACTCGGGCTACAAGGTGATGGGGGCGGATTTCGAGCGCTACAGCGCGGATTTTGATGCGCGCAAAGGCACGGGTACCGTGGACATCTGGTTGCCGGTGCAGACCGTCATTTCGCCCCGTGCCGGGTCTGAGGCACGTGGCAGTGGTCAGCCCCCAAAGCTGGTTTGGTAGCCCTGCGCAGATTGCCGGATAGCTTTGGCGACATCAGGCGCTAGCCTGCAATATTCGTCTTCGCGCTTGAGCACGACTTCCAGGGTTTGAAGCAAGGCCTGGATGCGTGCTTCGGGGTTTTCGACTTCGCAGGTTCGCGCAAACTCAAGGATGCCCAAGCGTGAGGCAAACATAGATTTGTTGCCGCTCAAGTCCAGCGCGAGTGAATCTTCGGGGATATAAGCAGTGGTGTTCGCGATATCGTATGCCGGGGCAAGTCGTGCATCCGATTTCACCAGATCACTGTAAAGCACACCGAAATTCTTCAAGTGGGCATCGCCATTTCCTACGATGCAACTGAGTGCCACGCTATCAAACAACTGATCGAGCGAGCTGCGTATATGCTCTGGCGAACAGAACACGCGTACGGCTTTGGCAATGGTGGCGTAGCTCTTCGTGTACTTTTGTTCGGCAGTCAGGCCCATCAGCGTGGTCATGTCTTCGAAGCCCAGCGGGTTGAGTTGTTCGTCCCGGTCAAAGCGCCGCATGATGAACAGCTTATGGTTCTGTGAAAGATAAAAAGGGGGCACGGGCAGGCCTGCGCCCCGGGCAACCGACATGCACAGGTACTCATTGATGGCCAACCCCGGAAACTCGTCGCGTCCGCGCTTGATAATCAGATCATTGGTTTTCGAGGTGAATTTCGACTCGGATGCCTGAGGCTTTTCCGGGACGAGTACCTTGGGCTGCACGCCAGAAATCCCTGCCCGCAGTATCGACATAGCGAAACAGGTAGTCGGCAGCACTCGTCAACACGCTGCCGCTGTCACCTTGCGGGGTGTTGACTCGCAAACTGCCACTAGTCATTGAACACGTCCCTCAGCTCTTCCAGTGTTGGCTTGGAGGCGGGCATCAATTTCACTTCGCTGTCCAACGCCGCAATCACGCGAGCATAAGCATTCATGGAAACCGACGGGCTTCCTTGTTCAATTTCGATCAGTTTTTGCCGGGTAACCCCTGCGAGCTGGGCCATATATGCTTGCGTATAGCCACGGTTGAGACGCATAGAGCGGACTTGTTCGGCGAGTCGTTGGGTGATTATTGAGGTGTCCATGTCACGTATTCATTACTTTTGATGGGGTATGTCATGTATGCATTACATTTTTGAGGTGTCAAGGTTGCTCCGATCAAACGCCCGGCTCAGCCGCCTTTCATAACCAACCCGTCCTTTGTACGCCTCCCCGTTATCCATCCATCCCGATCCCAGATATAACGCCATCGCTGCCACATTGGCTGTATCCACCGACAACTCCAGCCCCTTGATCTGCGGCCACGCCTCAAGCGCTACCGCCGGCAGCGCCTGCAAACACGCTTTACCAAACCCCATGCCCTGTTGCCGCCGATCCACCTGCAGCGCATGCAGCGTGGCGCTGTGTTCATCCGCCCAATGGGGCAGGCAGGGCGGGCGTTTAAGCAAAAGGAAGGCGACCGGGATGTCATCGGCCAACAGGGCAAAGCCTTTGACGCCGGGGCTGGGCTTGGCCAGCAGCGAATTGAGCGCGCAATACATATCGCCGCAGAACGGCAGTTGCTCGGGGTGAACTTCGATGGCGCTGAGTTGCTGTTGTTGCACGGCATTCAGCGTCTCGTAGGCGACAAGGCGGGTTTGCATCGGAGCGTCCGAACGGCTGCAAAGAAGGGCGCAGTCTATCGGGTTTACCGCAGGCGAAATTATTTTTCAGTGGGCTGTCGATTTGCTCCGAGCGCATTCGACCAAGGGTGTCCTCCATGATTTTTTCACCCCCAGGAGTATCGCCATGAGCACTGCAATCAACAGCCTGATCGAACAATGGAAACAGGCCGTCATCAGCGCGGATATCGATAAAATTGTCAGCTTTTACGCCGACGATATCGTCTCATTCGACGCCGTCACCGCCCTGCAATTCAAAGGCAAGGCGGCCTACCGCGCACACTGGGAGGAATGCATGAAGCATTGTCCTGGCCCCGGCATTTTCGAGTTCCACGAACTGCGCGTCGTGGAAGCCCAGGACAGCGCCTTCGCCCACTGGCTGGCCCACTGCGGCGGTGCAGATAAGGCGTGCTGGATGCGTGTCACCGCCGGTTATCAGCGCATCAATGGCCAGTGGCGCGTGGTGCACGAGCACTGGTCGGCACCTTTCGACATGCAAAGCGGCACCGCGCTGTTTGACCTGAAACCTTGAGCGCCGCGAACTATAGTCAGTAGTCCAAAACGGAGAACGCCATGAAATACCTGTGCCTGATCTACAGCAACGAACAGGTGCTGCACACCTCGCCTGACAGCCCCGCAGACCCGGAGTGCTTTGCCTACGCCCAATCCGTGCAGGCCAGCGGCCGCATGCTCGCCGCCGAACCGCTGGAGTCGGTGAGCACCGCCACCACCGTGCGCATGCGCAACGGCAAGCTGTCGATCACCGACGGGCCGTTTGCCGAAACCAAGGAACAACTCGCCGGGTTCTACCTGATCGAAGCCCGCGACCTCAACGACGCGATCCAGGTGGCCGGTGGTATTCCGGCCGCCCGGGTCGGCAGTGTCGAAGTACGCCCTGTGCGTGAACTGAATCTCTGAAAACAACAAGCCAAATACTCAGGAGGTTTACCCCATGTCCAAGCAACCTGCCGAATTTGAACTGTCCATCAGCCGCTTGATCGACGCCCCGCGCAGCCGGGTGTTTCGCGCCTGGACCGAGCCCGCCTTGCTGCAACAATGGTGGGGGCCCCACGGCATGACCACCCCGGAGTGCGAAATGAACCTGTGGGTCGGTGGGCTGTTTCGCACCCTGATGCGTGCACCCGACGGCAGCGAGTACCCGACCCAAGGCGTGTTCCTGGAGATCGACGCGCCCAACCGCCTGGTGTTCACCGATGCCTTCATGCCGGGCTGGCTGCCCTCGGGCAAGCCGTTCATGAGCGCCGAAGTGACCTTTGAGGAGCGAGACGGCAAGACCCTCTACACCGCACGCGCCATGCACTGGAGTGCCGAAGACAAACAGGCCCATGAAGCTATGGGCTTTCACGATGGTTGGGGCCAGAGCCTCGACCGTTTGGTCAAGCTGGTGACCGAAGAGATGCGCGATTGACGCCGCAGATCGAAGCGATCTACCGCAGCGAATCGCGGCGCGTGCTCGCCACCCTGATCCGCCTGCTCGGCGATTTCGACCTCGCCGAAGAGGCCTTGCACGAGGCGTTCTTCGTCGCGGTCGAGCGCTGGCAGCAGGACGGCATGCCGGACAATCCGCGCGCCTGGCTGGTCTCCACCGGGCGCTTCAAAGCCATCGACCGCTTGCGCCGCCAGGCCCGGTTCACCCCGTTATCGCAGGCGCAGGCCGACGCCTTGGAGGCCGCTGACTGGAGCGTTGAAGACGTGGAAGACGACCGCCTGCGCCTGATGTTCACCTGTTGTCACCCGGCACTGGCGGCCGATGCCCAGGCGGCGCTGACCTTGCGTGAGATCTGCGACCTCACCACCGAGGAAATCGCCCGGGCTTTCCTGGCCACGCCGGCTACCATCGCCCAGCGCATCGTGCGGGCCAAGGGCAAGATCCGCGAGGCCAAAATCCCCTATCAAGTGCCGTCCCTGGCCGAGTTGCCCGAGCGCCTGGACAGTGTGTTACGGGTGATTTACCTGGTGTTCAACGAGGGGTACTCGGCGTCGATGGGGGCGGGCATCACCCGCGAAGACCTGACCCGCGAAGCCATTCGCCTGGGCCGCTTGCTGATGGAACTGCTGCCGGAGCCGGAAGTCATGGGCCTGCTGGCGCTGATGCTGCTGCACGAATCCCGCCGTGCGGCGCGCACCTCGGCCAGCGGCGAACTGGTGCTGCTGGATAAACAGGACCGTGTGCTGTGGGACGCTTCGTTGATTGCCGAAGGCTGCACGCTGGTAGAACGGGCACTGGCCATGCGAGGCTTTGGGCCGTATTGCCTGCAAGCGGCGATCGCCGCAGTGCATGCCGAAGCGCCGAGTGCCGGGCAAACGGACTGGCCGCAGATTGTCGGGCTCTACGACGTGCTGCTCAGGGCCATGCCGTCGCCGGTGATCGAGTTGAACCGCGCAGTGGCGCTGGCCATGCGCGATGGGCCGTTGGCGGGGTTGCAGCAGGTGGAGGCGATTCTGGCACGCGGGGAATTGCTGGATTACCACCTGGCGCATTCGGCGCGGGGCGAATTTTGTCGGCAATTGGGGCGGGTGCAAGAAGCCCGCGCCGCCTATGAAAAAGCCCTTTCCCTGACCCAGCAGACCCCGGAGAAACGCTTCCTCCAGCAACGTATCGCCGAACTCCAATCGCCCAGTCAATGAAGACAAGGTGTCAGCAAGGCCATGTTCGTCACTCCAACATCTTGCCCAGCAACCAACTCCCCGCCGGCCCCGGCGGATGATGCCGTGACCACAGTGCATCCACCGCCACCGAGCGCGGCCAACTGCGCGCTTTGAGTTCCACCAACTGGCCGGCGTCAAAACGCTCTACCAGCCAGCGCGGCAGGGGCGCCCAGCCGAACCCCAGTTGCGCCATCTCCATCAGCATCAGGTAACTGGGCGCCGACCAGACGCGGCCGCTGGCGCGTGTCTCATTCGGGTTGATGATGCTGGCCAGGCGCAATTCGCGGTGTTGTTGCAAGGTGTCGGCGGGGATGTTGTCCAAGCGCGCCAGCGGGTGAGTGGGCGCCACGAACAGGCCGATTTCCGTGCGTTCTTCCACCGGTGCGCCGGTGAGGTCGGGCGGGTAGGTGTCTTGTTTCTCGATAAACGCAATCTGCGCCCGACCGCTCTGCACCAAGGCGATCAAGTCTTCGCATTCGGCGATCAGGCATTCCAGTTCGAGGTCCGGGTAACGTGCGTCGAACGAGCGGAGGGCGATTTCAAAGCGGTCCGACTGGTAAGTATCGGACATGGCGATGGTCAGCTTCGGCTCCAACCCCTGGGCCAACTGGCTCGCCGCCAGCGCCAGGCGGCTGCTGGCTTCCAGCACCTGCTCGGCCCGTTGCAGCAACACATGCCCGGCGGGTGTCAGCGTGGGCTTGCGGCTGCTGCGGTCAAACAGCACCACATCCAGGTCAATCTCCAGGCTCGCCACTGCGGCACTGACGGTGGACTGGCTCTTGCCCAACTTGCGCGCCGCCGCTGAAAACGAACCTTGAGTGGCCGCTTGGACAAACGCCTGCAGCACTTCGTGAGACGCCATGACTATCGCCTTGATCGATGGTTATTGGTTATGAAGTATCGATTCAAAGGGTAATGATGGCAACCATCCTCACTCACGGAGACGGGTCATGAACCCTACCAAGTCCCTTACTGAACGCGTTTGCCAGGCCATAGGTTTCGAGGCCCTGGCGTTGTTGATCTGTACGCCGTTGCTGGCGTGGATCATGGACAAGCCTGCCCTGGAAATGGGCATGGTCACGCTGGCGATCAGCCTGATGGCGTTAACCTGGAACGTGATTTTCAACGGCCTGTTCGATCGCCTCAAGGCGCGCCTGCAACTGGCCAACAACGGCTGGACCCGCATGTTGCACGCCCTCATGTTCGAAGGCGGCTTGATCCTGGTGTGTGTACCGTTGATTGCGGCGTGGCTGAACATCAGCCTGATGCAGGCGTTTATCCTCGACATAGGTGTGCTGCTGTTCTTCCTGCCGTACACCTATGTGTATCACTGGGGCTATGACGTGCTGCGCGATAAGCTCCTGCAACCTGTGGCAGCACGCCCATAGATCATCACCTCATCGCGTTTTAACCCTTACCGGGCAAGGGCCGTAGGGACGGGGTAGGGATTAAAGGAACATACCGCCCGACGCCTCGATGCGCTGCCCGGTGATCCACTGGCTGCCGTCTGCCAGCAGGCTGGCAATTGCGCCACCGATATCGTCCGGCAAGCCGGCGCGGCCCAGGGCGGTGTTGCTCGCGACCATGGCATTGAGGTTGGCATTGTCGCGTACGGCGCCGCCGCCGAAGTCGGTTTCAATCGCACCCGGGGCCAGGATGTTGACGCTGATCCCGCGCCCACCCAGCTCTTTGGCCTGGTAGCGGGTCAGCACTTCCATCGCGCCTTTCATCGCCGCATACGCCGCATAGCCCGGCAGGCTGAAACGCGCCAGGCCGCTGGAAATATTGAGGATGCGCCCACCGTCGCGGATCACCGGCAACAGTTGCTGGGTCAGGAAAAACGGGCCCTTGAATTGGATGGCCACCAGTTGGTCGAACTGGGCTTCGGTGGTCTCGGCAAAACTGGCGTGAATGCCGATGCCGGCGTTGTTGATCAGAAAATCGAAGTGATCCTGTGCGAAAACATCCTTGAGCACGCCGGCAACGTCGCCAACAAACCCTCCGAATGTTGCGCTCTGGCTCACATCCAATTGCAGCATGGCGGCGCGGCCACCCAATTGTTCGATCTCGGCCACCAATGCCTGCGCCTCGTCGGCCTTGCTGTGATAAGTGCCGATGATGTCCACGCCTTGTGCCGCCAGGTGCAAGGCGGCGTTTTTACCCAAGCCACGGCTGGCGCCGGTGATCAACGCGATTTTACGGGTCATGGTGCAATCCTCTTTAAGATGTGAGCGTGGGATTGAGTGTATTTGTCCGGCCTTAACGTGATAAACAGGGAATAATCGGAATCACTGGTCGGGCAGGGCGAACAATCCAATGAACAAACTTGAGCTGCTGCGCACCTTCGTGCGCGTCACCGAACTGTCGAGTTTCACCCGGGCGGGCGAGAGCCTGGGCCTGCCGCGTTCCACCGTGTCCGAGCACGTGCAGGCGCTGGAAGAACTGCTCGGCGCTCGGCTATTGCAACGCACCACACGCAAGGTGCAGGCAACTCAGGACGGGCGCGTGTTGTACGAGCGCAGCAAGGATTTGCTGGCGCACATGGAAGAACTGGAAGGCCTGTTTCGCCAGGATGAAACTCAACTGGCCGGGCGTATTCGCGTGGATATGCCCAACGTCATGGCGCGGGACTTGATCCTGCCACGCCTGCCACAGTTCCTGGCGCGCCACCCGTTGATCGAAATGGAGATCAGCACCACCGACCGCCAGGTCGACCTGCTCGCCGAAGGGTTTGATTGCGTGCTGCGGGTCGGCGCGCAGCCGGACCAAACGGTGGTGGCGCGGTTGTTGTGCAGCATGCCGATGATCAACTGCGTGAGCGCCGCCTACCTGCAACGCTTCGGCGTGCCACAGACGCTGGCCGACCTGGCCGACCATCACTTGGTGCATTACGTGCGGCCGTTGGGTTCACGCTCGGCGGGCTTCGAATACCTGCAAGGCAACAAGGTGCAGCGCGTTCCCATGGCCGGGCGGATCACGGTCAACAGCACCGATGCCTATAAATCGGCGTGCCTGGGCGGTTTCGGGATTATCCAGGTGCCGGCCTTGGGCATGGGCGCTGAACTGGCCAGCGGCGAGTTGGTGGCGGTGTTGCCGCAATACCCGGCACCGCCGTTGGACGTGTCGCTGCTGTACGCCGGCCAACGGCATTTGCCATTACGGGTGCGGGTGTTCATGGACTGGCTGGCGGCCATTCTGCAAGCGCATCTTTAACGCCGCGCCGACAGTTGCTGCGGCGCCAGGAACGCATCATGAAAGTAATCCCGGAACGCCTGCATCGCTGGGGTAAAGGCCCGCTCGCGGTGCCAGGCCAGGCCGACGCTCATGGGCGTGACCGGGTCGGTGACGGTCAGGGTTTCGATGCGCTTGCCTTCCAGTGACCAAGGGCGGTGCACCAGGTCCGACAGAATCGCCACGCCGCTGCCATTGGCGACCATGCTGCGCACCGCCTCCACCGAACTGGTGCGCAGCCGTACGTTCGGCGACTGCCCGGCCTGTTCCCAATAGCGCATGGCGCTGTGTTCGGCTTCGTCCACGGTGAGCAGGATGTACGGCTCTTGCGCCACATCCGCCAGGCTTACGGCGCCGCGTTCGCACAACGGGTGATGGCTGGGCAGCCACAGGCGACGTTCTGAGTTGAACAGAATCTCGGAAACGATTGCCGGGTGTGTCAGGTTGGCGGTGAGCACCACGGCCATGTCGAACTGGCCGTCGAGCAGGCCGTGTTCGATGGCCTGGCGCTCCTGTTCGAACACCTTGATGGTCACGTCCGGGTGCCAATGCTCCATGCGCTGCAAATGGTGGGGCAGGAAGTAACCGAGCACTGTGTAGCTGGCCGCCACCCGCAGCACGCCACTGGCGCGGTGGTCGGGCAATGGGCTGTTCAGCGCATCGTCGACACTGCGCACAATCACGTAGGCGCGGTTGAGAAAGTGCCGCCCGGCGTCGGTCAGGTTCATGCCCTGGGCCGAGCGCACAAACAGTTGCACGCCGAGCATCGCCTCCAGCTCCTTGATCGCCGTGGTCACCGCCGACTGCGAGATATTCAGGTGGATCGCCGCCTGGGAGATCTGGCCGATCTCGGCGGTGGCGACGAAGTAGCGGACTTGGCGCAAGGTGAGGGACATCGGCCTCTCCAACCCAGAGGGTTATCTGATTTTCAGAAGATGGGTCATCTGATAATAGATCTTCCCAAGGGGTCAAGCCGCAGCCTACTTTTCCTGCATCACCTTTGGCGGAGCGACCCCGATGCAGGCAGTGGATTTCAACTCGGACATGGGCGAAGGATTTGGCCCCTGGACCATTGGCGATGGCGTTGACGCCGAGCTGATGGCCTACATCAGCTCGGCCAATATCGCAACCGGCTTCCACGCCGGCGACCCCGGCACCATGCGCCGCACCGTCGAACGCGCCAAGCAACTGGGCGTGGCCATCGGTGCCCATCCGGGCTTTCGTGACCTGGTGGGTTTTGGTCGTCGGCATATCAATGCACCGGCCCAGGAGCTGGTGGACGACATGCTCTACCAACTCGGCGCCCTGCGTGAAATCGCCCGCGCCCAAGGGGTGACGCTGCAACATATCAAGCCCCACGGCGCGCTCTACATGCACCTGGCCCGCGACGAAGAAGCGGCCCGATTGCTGGTGCAAAACCTGCAACTCATCGAGCCGACGCTGTTGCTCTACTGCATGCCCAACTCGGTGATCTGGCGGGTGGCCAAGGAACTGGGACAACCGGTGGTGCGCGAGTTTTATGCCGATCGTGAGTACGATCTGACGGGCTCCATCGTGTTTACCCGCAATGTGCGTGCACTCGATCCTGCAACCGTGGCGGCCCGCGTCTTGCGCGCGTGTCAGACGGGGCTGGTACGCACCGTAGAAGGCGAAGACCTGTTTATCGAATTCGATTCCATCTGCCTGCACAGCGACACCCCAGGTGCGCTGGAGTTGGTGGAAGCCACTCGCGAAGCCTTGGACCAGGCGGGTATCACGGTTAAAACACCCTAATAAAATCGATCCGTTACTTTTTTGCCCGCCTTTCGATGACCATTCCAAGAGGAAGCGACATGGCTCAAACGTCCCCCATCCGCTACAGCTTCGGCGGTGATGAACACCTGTTTGCCGAGGTCAGCGACAGCATGTCGCTGGAGGCCTTTTTCAAGGGCATGGCGGTGACCCGTGTGGTGGAACGCCTGGCGCTGGAAGGCGTACTGGATGTGTGCCTGGCCAATGCCTCGTTCCAGATCCGCTTCGACCCCGACCGTATCGCGCCCCACGTGCTGCTCGACGCGGTGCAAAGCGCCGAAGCCCAGGCCGTGGCCGAACGCACGTTGCACACGCGCATCATCGAGATCCCGGTGCTGTACAACGACCCCTGGACCCACGAAACCCTGATGCGTTTTCGCGACCGCCATCAAGACCCCAGCGGCACCGACTTGGAGTACGCCGCGCGCATCAATGGCCTGGCAGATGTGCACGCGTTTATCGCCGCCCACAGTGGCGCGCCGTGGTTTGTGTCGATGGTCGGGTTTGTCGCGGGCTTGCCGTTCATGTTCCAGATGGTCGAGCGCGAGCGCCAATTGCAGGTGCCCAAATACCTGCGCCCGCGCACCGATACGCCAAAACTTACCCTCGGCCACGGCGGCTGTTTTGGCTGCATCTACTCGGTGCGTGGCGCCGGTGGTTACCAGATGTTCGGCGTGACCCCGGCGCCGATCTACGACCCGGCGCAGCAGTTGGCCTACCTCAAGGAACACATGGTGTTTTTCCGTCCCGGTGACATCGTGCAGTTCAAACCCATCGAGCGCGATGCCTACGACCTGGCCGTCGCCGAGGTGGACGCAGGCCGTTTCGACCTGCGCATCCGCCCGGTGGAATTTTCCCTCGACGCGTTTCTCGCCGACCCGGTTGGCTATCCGAAAACCCTGCAGGAGGCGCTGGCATGATCAGAGTCCTCAAACCCGGCCTCGCTACCTCCGTGCAGGATCTTGGCCGTGAAGGTTATTACCACTTGGGCATCCCGCCTTCGGGCGCGCTGGACCAGTACGCGTTGAGTGCGGCCAACCATCTGGTGGGCAATCCGGTGGGTGCGGCGGGGCTGGAATGCACGTTGATCGGGCCGGAGTTGGAATTCCAGCAGGATGCGTTGGTGGCGTTGAGTGGCGCGCTGATGTCGCCGCACCTGGACGGTGAAGTGGTGCATCAGGACACCGCGTTCCAGGTGCGCGCCGGGCAGGTGCTGCGTTTCGACTTCCCCAAGGCCGGCGCGCGGACGTACCTGGCGGTGGCCGGTGGTATTGATGTGCCGCTGGTGCTCGGCAGCCGTTCCACTTACACCCTCGGCGCCCTTGGTGGCTTGCACGGGCGGCGCTTGCAGGCGGGCGATGAATTGCCCATCGGCGAACCCAGCGGTCAGGGACGGGCGGGCAACAGTTTACCGATGGCCTTGCGCCGCTCCGTGGGCGGCGATATCACCCTGCGCGTCGTGCCGGGCCTGTACTACGAGCGCCTGACCGAGGCCGCCAAAAGCAGTTTTTTTGCCGAACCCTGGACCGTGGGTTCCGAGGCGGACCGCATCGGCTATCGCTTCAAGGGCGGCAGCGCGTTGAGTTTTGAGCCACGGGAGCAGCCATTTGGCGCGGGCTCGGACCCTTCCAATATCGTCGACAGTTGCTACCCCATCGGCTCGATCCAGGTGCCGGCGGGGCTGGAGCCGATTGTGTTGCACCGCGATGCGGTGTCGGGCGGCGGCTACGCGATGATCGGCACGGTGATCAGTGCCGACCTGGATTTGATCGGCCAGATGCAGCCGAACCAACGCGCGGGGTTTGTGGCGGTGACGCTGGAGCAGGCACTGGAGGCGCGGCGTATCTACAAGAAGCGGCTGAAGGCGATGGCTGGTTTGTTCGCAGGCTAAAAATGTGGGAGGGGCTTGGCCCCTCCCACATTTTTTACAGTGTTGTGTCAGAACAGTTGGGTGAACAGCCAGTAGAGGCTGCCTGAAAGCACAATCGCGGCCGGCAACGTCAACACCCACGCCATCGCCAGGTTGCGGATGGTCCGCATCTGCAATCCACTGCCATTGGCCACCATCGTCCCCGCGACACCCGATGACAGCACATGCGTCGTCGACACCGGCAAGCCATACATATCCGCCGCGCCGATGGTCAGCATCGCCACCGTCTCGGCCGCAGCACCCTGGGCGTAGGTCATGTGGGTCTTGCCGATCTTCTCGCCCACCGTCACCACGATACGCTTCCAGCCCACCATAGTGCCCAGGCCCAGCGCGATCGCCACGGCGATCTTCACCCATAGCGGAATGAAGCGCGTAGCACTGTCGATCTGCTGCTTGAACAGTTGCAGCTTGTCTTGGGTGTCAGCGTCGAAGTCGCCGACCTTGGCCTTGTCCATCAAGCGAATGGTTTCGCTGGTCAGGTACATGTCGTTGCGCACGTTGCCGACGGCTTCGGCGGGGACTTTGGCCAGGGAGCCGTAGCCTTTGACTTCTTCACCGATAAGCCCTGTGAGCGCGGCGAGAGCCGGTACCAGTTCCGGCGTGGCTTCCTTGGTACGTACGTAGGTCGACAGGACCGGGCGCGGGTCTGCCGCCAACGCCTGCGGCGCGGTTTTCATCAGGGCGACCTGGGTCACTTCGGCCACCGCCGCGAATTGCAACGACTGTTCGGCGGGCATGGTGCGGTTCAGGGCATAGGCCATCGGCAGCGTGCCGACCAGGATCAGCATGATCAGGCCCATGCCTTTTTGCCCATCGTTGGAGCCGTGGGCGAATGACACGCCGGTGCAGGTGGCGATCAACATGCCGCGAATCCACCAAGGCGGCGGGGTGTCGCCTTTGGGGGCTTTGTACAGCGAGCGGTTTTTCACGAAGGCGCGCAGGGCCAGCAACAGCAAGGCTGCAAAAGCGAAGCCGATCAGCGGCGACAGCAGCAACGCGTAACCAATCTTGGTGGCCTGGGCCCAATCCACGCCGCTGGTGCCGTCACGCCCGTGCATCAACGCATTCGCCACGCCGACGCCGATGATCGAACCGATCAGCGTATGGGACGACGAGGCTGGCAACCCCAGCCACCAGGTGCCCAGGTTCCACAGGATCGCGGCAATCAGCAGGGCGAAGATCATGGCGAAGCCGGCCGAGGAGCCCACCTGCAAAATCAGCTCCACGGGCAACAGGGCGATGATGCCGAACGCCACCGCGCCACTGGAAAGCAGCACGCCGAGGAAGTTGAAAAAGCCTGACCACACCACCGCAAAATGCGGCGGCAGCGAGTGGGTGTAGATCACCGTCGCCACCGCGTTGGCGGTGTCGTGGAAACCGTTGACGAACTCGAAACCCAGGGCGATTACCAGCGCCACGCCCAGCAGCAGGAACGGCGTCCAGGTGGTGACCACCGTGCCCAGCTCCTTCATGTCGTGCATCAGGCTGTAGGCGGTGAACAACAGGCCCATGGCGAGCACGGCGAAGAAAATGATCACCGTCACCAGGCCGGGTTTCTTGTCCAGCCTGGGTTTGGGTTGGGTGTGTGAGGCGGTCAGGGAAGGGGTGGCCATGCCGGAGCATCCAGGTAATGAAGGATGCTGTTCATAGTCATTGCAGAATGTTACAGCGATGCTGCCGCACGTCAGTGTTTAGTCAATCAGGTGCGCGATTGGTCTGTCGGGCAGCGCACACAGGCGCAAAACTCACAGACACCACTGATCCCTGTGGGAGATGTCAAGCTCTAGCGAGGCTTCGATGGCGGCGCAGGGCTGGCAGACGTGTTGGCTGACACACTGCCATCGAGAGCAAGCCCCCTCCCATAGCTGATCTCATTTCAGTTTGAAAATTTGCGGAACGCCCAGCGCCCGGCGATCAGCGTGAAGGTCGCGACCAGCGCCACCAGAATCCAGAACCCCTCCGGGTCCTGGGACAGCGGCACACCGCCCACGTTCATCCCGAAAAAACCGGCGATGATATTGATCGGCAGCGCCAGCACCGTGACCACCGTCAGGGTGAACAGGGTGCGGCTGCTTTGTTCATTGAGGTTGGCGGCGATCTCTTCCTGCAACAACTTGATGCGCTCGCCCAGGGCCGTCAGGTCGTTGATGATCAGTGCGAACTCCTCGGTGGATTTGCGCAGCTCTTTCACGTCGTCCTTTTGCAGCCATTGTGGCGGGCGGTTGAGCAGGCGTAGCAGCGAGCCCGGCTCCAATGCCAACAGGCGTTGCAGGCGCACCAGTACCCGGCGGGCGGCACCCAGTTCGGCGCGGTTGGTGGATAGGCGCGAGGAGAGCAATTGGTCTTCGATATGGTCGACGCTGAGGCTGGTCTTGCGCACGATCTGCGTCAGCACTTCGCCCTGGTCGCGCAGCAAATGCACCAGCAGTTCCAGCGGCGAGCGAAAGTGTTCGCCGGCCTTTACCGACGAACGCAACTTGTCCACCGAGTGCAGCGGTTGCAGGCGCGCGCTGATCAACAGACGGCTGCGGGCGCATACCCACAGCGTGGAAATATCCGATGAGACCATGCTGCTGAAGTTGAACACCACGTCGTTGACCACCGCCAGCAAGGCTGAGTCGACGTGTTCAATGCGCGTGGAACGCGAGCCCTCGTGCAGCGCTTCAAAAAACTCTTGCGGCAGTTCCAGGTGCGCCTGCATCCAGCGCTCGCACGCGGCGTGGGCCAGATTCAGGTGCAGCCACAAGAACTCGTCCGGGTCTTGCGGTTGCTTCAACGCCGCCAGAGCAGTGGCTGAGTCAATCTGCTGACCCTTTTCACCAGGGCGAAAACGGAAACCGTAAAGCAAGCCAAACAGATCGGAGTCCTGATGGCTGTGGTCAATGCTGTGGTTCATGGAGGCTCGCAGAGAAAAGGCCTGTAGGACATTTCACAGGTCGCGTGGCGAATGATTACAGGGTTGTTTGACATTTTTATGACAATTTTTTGTTTATTTCGCTTTGGTGACATTTTATTGACCAACTGTCGAAAACCCTTAAAGAAGGCTCTAGTCCGGCCGATTCAGCGCATAACAACCGTCAGGGAAGCGCGGTGCCTTTGTCGACAGGGAGGTCAAGGCGTGCAGACGCTATTTACCTGTATCGAGGCTTTTCCCCGATGAATGTTTTGCGAACCTCCTTGAGAGCACAAATCCTCTCGCTGCTCGGCGGCAGCTTGCTGGCGATATTGTTGATCGCCCTGGCCTGCTTCAACTTCCTCTCCAATGGGGTGCAGAGTTATCGCAGTTTGATTGATGGGCCGTTACTCACCTCGCAGCTGATCGACGAGGCCAACCTGCAATTCAAGGTGCAGGTGCAGGAATGGAAAAACGTGTTGTTGCGTGGCAAGCAGCCTCAGGACATGGAGAAATATTGGGGCCAGTTCCAGGATCGCCAGCGTGATGTGCAGGGCATCCTCACGCGTCTGGTGACCCAGACCCGCAGCGACGCACCTTTGAGCCAACGCATCGAAACCCTGCGCCAGGAGCACCAGCAACTGGGCGTGGCCTATCAGAAGGGCCGCGATGCCTACGTGGCGGCGGGCGGTGATGCAACGGTTGGCGACACGGCAGTCAAAGGCGTGGACCGCGCCGCCAGCGAGCAGATGAGCGCCCTGGTCAGCGACTTGCGCGCTCAAGGCCGGCAGCAAGCCCAGGCCATCAGTGCCTATGCCGAGCGCACCGTGCTGGTGGGCCTGGGAATCATGTTGCTGTCCGGCGTGTTGATCGGCCTGTTCAGCCTGTGGTTGATCAACCGCAACCTGATCCTGCCGATCCGTGGCTTGATCGACTACGTGACCCAACTCAGCCACGGCCGTTTTGCCGAACCCGTGGCCAGCCGTCGCCAGGACGAACTGGGCCATCTGGCCGCCGCCGCGAATACCTTGCGCGACTTCCTCGCCGAAACCTTCAACCGCTTGCAGCGCAGCGCTACCGACCTGGTCAGTGCCAGCGGCGAGTTGAATGCCATCGCCGGGCAGATGGCGACGGGCACCCACGAACAATTCAACCGCACCGACCAAGTGGCCACGGCCATGACCGAAATGTCGGCCACCGCCCAGGAAGTTGCACGCCATGCCGCGAGCGCCTCACGTGCGGCGGACGAAGCGGATCACTCGGCCCGCGAAGGCGGTGAAGTGATGCAAGTGACCATTGCCACCATCGGCCGGATGCGCAATGAAATCCTCAACACCGGCACCATCATCCGCCGCCTGGAAACCGACAGCGTGCGCATCGGCAAGGTGCTGGAAGTGATTCGCGGCATCGCCGAACAGACCAACCTGCTGGCGTTGAACGCGGCGATCGAGGCGGCACGCGCCGGCGAGGCTGGCCGTGGTTTTGCGGTGGTGGCCGATGAAGTGCGCAGCCTGGCGCAACGCACGGCGGCGTCGATCATCGAGATCAACCAGATTATCCAGGCGGTACAAACCGGTGCGGTGGGTGCGGCCGAGGCGATTGTCAGCGGCCAGACGTGCAGCGACGAGAGTGTGGAGAAAGTCACCCAGGCCGGTGCGATGCTTGCGCACATCACCCAAGCGGTGGAAGCGATTCGCGACATGAACCGTCAGATCGCCACGGCGGCAGAGGAGCAGACTTCGGTGGCCGAGGACATTTCGCGCAATATCACCCAGATCACCGAGGTGGCCACGGCCAACCTCAATAACGTGCAACGCACCGAAGCGGCGAGCCATAACCTGCGTGGGTTATCCGGCGAGTTGAATGAAGTCACGGCGCGCTTGGGGGCCTGATCGGGCATAAAAAAACGCCACCCTGGGTGGCGTTTTTCTTGCGCTTCGGATCAAGTGTCTTGCTTGTCTTCCAGCACGGCGCCGGTCTTGGCGTCGAGCTTCACATCCCACTTCTTGCCGGTGGTGTCAGTCATTTCGACTTCGTACACCAGTACACCGTTTTTGTGATCCAGCTCGGTGTCGGTGATGCTGGAGCCAGGATGTTTGGCCAGGGCGTCTTTGTTGAGCTGTTCGAAAGGTTTTACCGCGCCGGACTTGAGCAGGCCTTCGATCTGGTCCGGGCGAACATCAGCTTGGGCCAGGCCGGCAGTCAGGGTCATGGCAGCGGCGGCGAACAGAGTGGTCAAGGTTTTCATGCTGTGTATCCTTCTTCGGTGAGCTGTTTAAGTGGCCTCAGGTTAACCAGCACAACTTAATTCACGCTTAATTATTTCAAGCAGTTGCGCCGTTTGTTCAATTCGCACGGCGCGCAGGATTTCAGTATTTATGGTCGTTGAGCAGATCCTGCACGCTGGACGACGGCCAGCGTTTGTAGAACTTCAGCAGTTCGGCAGCGCGGTTGGTGAAGATACCGTCGACGCCGGCTTTCATCACTTTCTCGAAATCCACCGGCTCATCGACGGTGTACACATGCACCAGCAAGCCTTTGTCGTGGGTCAGCGTGTTCATTTCAGGCTTCACCAGGTCGGAGTAACTCTGGTCGCCGTGGTCGGTCAGTTCAGCCGAAGGGCCGGTGCCGATGGCGCCGAGGCTCTTGGCTTCGTCGATCCATTTTTCGAATTCGGCGGCGTCTTTCGGTTCTTGCTTGGCGTAGTAGGCGGCTTTGGTCGGTTCGCCGGATTCGGCGAAGGTCTGCTTGGTTTTCGGTTCGATACTGCCTTCACCCACCCACAACAGCAGGATTTTCGGGGTGTTGGGCATTTCTTTCTGCAGCTCTTTAAGGCTGGCGGTCTCGAAGGTTTGCAGCACCACACGGCCCTTGCCCTGGCCGACGCCGGTGTTGCTCTTGCCCAGTTTTGAACCGGCGGAGCTCAACCAGCCTTTGTCCAGCAGCTTGTTTTTCAGGTCGGCTTCGATACCGGGAAATTGCTTGGGCTCTTTGGTTTCGATGTACAGGCCGGGTTTGTGCTGCGGGTTGCCTTCGGCGATCTTGATGATGTCGTCCAGGCTCAGGATCTTCAGGCCGACGAAGCCTGGGCGTGCACGGTCCGGGTAGGCGGCGTTGAACCAACTGCCGGCATCGAGGCTTTGCAGTTCTTTCCAGGTGAACTCGTTGGCTGGCGCGTCTTTGCGCTCAGGGAACTTGGTGGCCACGTCGGTGGTGCGCTGCAGGTTGTTGTCGTGCAGGGCGAACAGCACACCGTCCTTGCTGCGTTGCAGGTCGAGCTCCAGGTAGTCGGCGCCCAAGTCGCGTGCGACCTTGTAGGCTGCAGCCGTGGACTCGGGGGCGTCGTAGGAGGCGCCACGGTGAGCGATCACGGCGGGGTAGGGAATGCCTTCGTTAGTCGCCAATTCAGCCGGGCTGATCGGGTCGGCAGCCTGCGCCTGGCCAAGGCCAAGCATCAGGGCGAGCAGCAGGGCGCTCTTGGTGAACGTGACAGGCATATGCGAAGTCCTTTCGTGGAGGTAGCTTTGAGAAGGCCTCCTTTTTAACAATTGATTGCGAAAGGCGCTATCACCAAACCGACATTAACGTGCGCACCGGTCAATTTTCTCGGTTTTTTTTCCAGGCATTGCAGTACTCTTGACCGCAGCCGCCCCGCTAGAGGGCAGCAATTTCCGCCACGCGTGTAAACCATCTTTCCAGTCCCTGTGGGACTTTTCAGTGAGGTTTACCATGCGCATCACTTCCGAGCTTATCTGCCAGGCCGCCGACCAACTCCACGGGTTTGTGGGCCTTAACCGCAAGAGCGGCCAGTACATCGTACGTTTCAGCGAAGACTCCTTCGGCATGGACGTGGCCGATGACGGCATCATTCCTACCGCCGAATTTGTCTGGCTGCCCGCCCCCGAGCAGACGATGACCCTGTCACGCGAACGCATCCAGTTGCTGCTGGACCAGAACATCGACGACCGCATCAACATCACTGAGCCGCTGCGCGTTTATATGCGCAGAGTAGAGATTCCTCAGATCAGTGCGTTGCGCAGTCTGGTGAGTTAACTCGCCTCAAAACCGTAAGCCCGCTCCACCTTGCACACCCGCGTCTGAAACGCCGAGTACCAGGTGGCGCGGCCCTGTTCACGTACACCTCGGTGCTCGGCCTGCTGTTTCCACGCCAGGATCGCCGCCTCGCTGCTCCAGTACGACACGGTAATTCCCAGGCCGTCTTCCCGCGCCGACTCCACGCCGAGAAAGCCTGGTTGTTGCCGTGCCAGTTCCAGCATGCGTGTGGCGGCCTCGCCGTAGCCGTGATCGCCGTCGGTGCGCAGTGAGCTGAAAATTACTGCGTAGTAGGGCGCAGTGGGGGTCTTGGCGATCATGCCGATTGCGCCAGGCACGCCTTGAGCAGGGCGCTCGCCAAGGGGGGCGTGATGCCCTTGAGCGCCGTGCGCTCGGGCTGGAACAGGGTGGCGACAAAGAAAGGGTGGTCGAGCAATTCCACCGCACGCAGGTCGCCTGCGCGGTCGTGACCGCAGGCGATCAGATCGCCCTCCAGCAACGCGCGGGCAAACTCGGGGTTCACTCCGTAACGGCAGCGATAACCTTCCTCAAGATCAAGGCTACCGTAGGCGTCGGCAATGCGCGTGTAGGGCACTAAACGTACCGTGTCGGTCGCTTCCACCAACGCGCAGGTCAAGGGTGTGATCACGGCGCGTTTTGCGTCAGGGGCCACTTCGCCGTGTTCGGCATCGGCCCAACCCAGTACGTTGCGGGCATATTCCAGCAGTGCATGTTGAAAACCACCACAGGTGCCGAGGAATGGGCGGCGCTGCTCGCGGGCAAAACGGATCGCGCGCAGTGCGCCGTCGGTATCGCGGTAAGGGGTGGCGGGTACGCACCAGAACCCGTCGAAGTCGTGCAGCGATTCAGGCAGGGTGTCGGTGTCGAGCCACTGCACATGGATGCTCAGGCCCAGGTCGTTGGCTGCCCGTTGCAGGGCCACGGGAATCGCCTGGTGCGCGGTCACGTCCGGGTTGTAATCGCCAATCAAGGCGAGGCGTAGGCGTGTGGCTGTCATCGTGTGCGCTCCATGGCTTGTGGCGGGTTGAGGCGCACTATAGATTGGCGCTCACGCAATCAATATTGGCGTTTACCCACATGCTCTATGCGCCAGCGCACTATTCAATTGACTACCCCGACCTCTCGCTGATCCTCGCCCTGGTACGCGGCGGCTCCCTGGCGCGGGCGGCGGCGTTGTTGCGGGTGGACGTGTCCACGGTGTTCCGCGCGGTACGGCGCCTGGAGGCGGCGCTGGGCCAGACGCTGTTTGAAAAAAGCCGCGCCGGTTACTTGCCCACCAGCCTGGCCACCCACCTGGCGCAGCAGGCCGAGCGTGCCGAACAGGCGTTGGAAGCGGCGCGTATTGGCGTGGAGCAGGGCGGTGAAGTGATCAGCGGCACGGTGCGCCTGACCTGTACCGATTCGGTGCTGCAAGGCTTGCTGCTGCCGGCGCTGGCGCAGTTCATGCCCAAGTACCCGGCGCTGACCCTCGAGTTGAGCACCTCCAACGATTTCGCCAACCTCAGCCGCCGCGACGCGGACATTGCCCTACGCCTTACCCAGACGCCGCCGGAGCATCTCGTAGGACGTTGTCTCGGCGCTGTGTCGTACCAAGTCTGTGCGAGTGCTGACTATGCACTCCACCATGCAGGCCGCGAACTGGCGGAGCTGGCTTGGATCGCGCCGGATGACTTCTTGCCCGACCACCCCACGGTTGCCTGGCGCCGCGAACAGTTGCCGGGTGTGCGCCCCAGTTATCGCTGCAACAGCATGTTGTCGGTGACCGAGTTGGTGCGCGCCGGACTGGGCGTGGCGGCGTTGCCGGACTTTCTTTTGGATGGCACGCTGCAACCGCTGGGCCCTGCGTTGGCGGGGCATGACACGGCGCTATGGTTGCTCACGCGTCCCGATTGCCGGGCATTGCGTTCAGTGGTGACGTTGTTTGATGAGTTGGGACGGCATGTACGCCTGCCGGGGCATTAGATTTTTCGCACAAAGTGCTCATGCATTTCACACGTCAGGCTCTCGATATGTTCTGTCAGTTGCTTGGTCATTTCCGTGAGCCGAGTGTTTTGCTCCAGCAATTCCAGCAATTGTTTGGTGGTCTGCGCAGCCTGGGCCTGACGCTCGGTGTTGGCGATGGCCAGGGCTTCACGGTGCTGGGCATCGGCGTCGGACTGGGCCTTGTCCCGGGCGGCCTGGCGCGTCTGGGCCAACAGGATCAGTGGCGCGGCATAGGCCGATTGCAGGCTGAAGGCCAGGTTAAGCAGGATGAACGGGTACACGTCGAAGTGGGTAATGCCGGTCATGTTCAGCACCACCCACAGCACCACGATTGCGGTTTGCGCGCCCAGAAAGGTCGGCGTGCCGAAGAATCGGGCGAAAGCTTCGGCCTTGAGGGCAAAGGTGTCGTTGCCGAAGGTCGGTGCCAGGTGCGCGTGGGGGCGGTGGAAGCGCAGGTGATCGACGGGGGCGACTTCAGGGGTATCTGGGGTCATGTTGGGCTCTAATCTTCAACGTAAGACAAGGAAACACTATAGACCGAGCCGCCCGCCGCCCGCATGAAGATCGGGTCAGCGGTTGCCCCGCTCATTGGCGAACGCGCTCACGGCCTGCACCGCCTCGCTGGTGCCTTCGCGAATCTGCAGGATCACCGTGCCGGCGCGGTTGGCCAGGTCTACGCCTTGGGCGGCGCGGTCGCGGGTGTTGTCCATGCTGTCGATGGCCTGGCGGGTTTCGGCCTGGATCATCGCGATCATGCTGGAAATTTCCGCCGTCGAGCCGCTGGTGCGTGCGGCCAATTGGCGAACTTCATCGGCCACTACGGCAAACCCACGACCTTGCTCACCCGCGCGTGCCGCCTCGATGGCCGCATTGAGCGCCAGCAGGTTGGTCTGGTCGGCGATGCCGCGAATGGTGTTGACGATGGTGGTGATCTGTTGGGAGCGCTCGCCCAGCTTGGCGATCAGTTGCGAGGAGCCGTCGATGTCGGCGGCAATTTCGCGCATGCCGCTGGCACTTTGCTGGATCACCTCGGCGCCTTTTTCGGCGATGTGCCGGGTGTTCAGCGAGATGTGATAGGCCTGGGCCGCGCTTGCTGCATCCGCTGCATATTGCTGCACGTTGGCGGTGACGTCCGAGGCGAACTTGACCACTTTGCACAGGTGCCCGCTGGCGTCGTACACCGGGTTGTAGTTGGCTTCGAGCCACACCGTTCGGCCATTTTTATCCACGCGCTCGAATTGGCCACTGAACAATTCTCCCTGGTTGAGGCGCTGCCAGAACTCGCTGTAGGCCTTGCTGTTGGCCAACTCCGTCGTGCAGAACAGGCGGTGATGCTTGCCCTGGATCTGCGCCAGGCTGTAGCCCATACGCTGCAGGAAGTTGGCGTTGGCCGTGATGATGGTACCGTCGAGGTTGAACTCGATCACCGCCATGGCCCGGCCAATCGCTTCCAGTTTGGCGTTGGCTTCACTCTCGGCTTGCAGGCGCGGGGTCACGTTCATGGCGAACTTCACCACCTTGATCACATGGCCTGCGTCGTCACATACCGGGTTGTAGCTGGCTTGCAGCCACACCGACTGACCGTTGTTGCCTACGCGTTCGAACGTGCCTGATTGGAACTGGCCGCTGCGCAGGCTCGACCACAACTGATGGTACTCAGCGCTACGGGCGAACGCCGCTGTGCAGAACATCCGGTGAGGCTGCCCCACAACCTGCTCGGCGCGATAGCCCATCGTCTGCAGGAAGTTGTCATTGGCCCGCAGCACGTTGCCTTGCGGGTCGAATTCGATCACCGCCATGGAGCGCTCGATGGCGTCCAGTATGCTGGCCTGATGGGCCACCCGGTGTTGCAGGGTGTGGATGGTTTTTTTATGGCTGTTGAATAGCATCGTTGGGGCTCGGGCAAGCAACGTCGGGGTTTTCCATGTTGGGGCGCCTGCCCCCGTACGGCGCTTGGCCTACGGTTGACGTGCTCATTGTCGGCTTCCTGGCGCTGACAGAGGGGGGATAGAACAGGGGATTCAGAGTGATCAGCGTGACAAGAAGTTCGCCCCAAAGGCAGGACCTTTTTTGGGTAGGCGACAAATGGTGGCTCTACGCCATCTTCTTGGGTGCCAAGCAGGGCGATATCAGGCCGAATAGGCGACTCTTGCGTCGCTCAGATTCACCCGGTTGCGCCCGGTGTCCTTCGCGGCATACAGCGCCCTGTCCGCAGCATTCAGCCACATGGCAGCGTCGGTGAAGGAGGGCTGGAAATCCGCCAGGCCAATGCTCAGGCTCACGCATAGGTTTGGGATGTGCGGAGCGCGATAGTTGCTGAAGATTTCGCGAATGCGCTCCATGACCCGTGCGGCTTCGTCCTGTGACATTTGCGGAAGGATCACACAGAATTCATCGCCTCCGTAACGTCCAGCCAGGTCGTTTTCCCGCAGGTTACGCCTCAATTCCAGGCTCAATTGGCGGAGCACGGCGTCGCCGACGATATGGCCATGGGTATCGTTGATCTGCTTGAAATGGTCGATATCGATCAACGCAATCGTGGCGTGGGTGTGTTGCTGTTGGCACTTATGGAACTTGAGGTGCAGCAAGTCTTTCCAGGAGCCGTGATTGAGCAACCCTGTGAGGCTGTCGATGCGGCTCAGGGCACTGAGGGCGCGTTTGTGTTCCGATAGCTTGATCGCCAATTGATAGCAGATCATGCCGATGGCCATCGGGTAGAGCGTCAGCATTGGCAGGCACGCGTACACCTGAGCCAGGTTGACGCTGGGGTTGAAGTGCAGGCCGAACAACGCGATCGCCACCCCGGCACCCAATACTTGGGCGACTATGCCGCGTAACAGCAGGCGTTTACCGCCCGCGGCGACGTTGTTCATGGAGACCATCGACAGCAAGGTCACGGTGGTCAAGGGCGCGAATTGCAACGCCGCGGCCCAGAAGCCGCTGAATAACGCGTCATACACCAGGTTGCGACGTTCGGCGTCATAGGGGACTTTGGCGCGTGTAGCCATTTGATACGCCAGGTGCGGCCAGACAAAACCATTGGCCAGCAGCACTGCCCAGACCCATCCAGGCATCGCCAACGGATACAGGGCCGCAATCACACTGATGCTGCACATGGCAGAGCCGATGATCCTGGGCCTGTAGATGCGTCTGGCAAACGAAAGTCCTTTGCCTTGTCTGTTTTCCATAGAATCCCGGTTGAGCTGCTTTTTTACCTATACGGCGGCGCGCGTTCGCTGGATGAGCCGTTGATCGGATAAGGCCGGTGAATATTGTCAGTGATTAGCGTGGCAATAATCAGTGGCCTTCCAGGCCATTTGCGCAAAACAGAGGGCGAAAGCGTCAAAAACGACCTTTAGTGTCGCTTATACAACAGGCATCACTGGGCGGGCAGCGGCGTGACTTCGTAGCCGGCCAGGAACAGGTCGATGGCGGACTCGATCACACTGGCTTGGTTGGGGGCGTCGAGGGTGGGCTGGCCCAGGGTGATCTGGGGCCAGAACGCGAAGGCCTTGAGCAGGCTCTGGATCTGATGAGCCGCGAAGGCGGGGTCGGTGCAGCACAGGCGGCCGTCTTCCTGGGCGGCACGTACCCACTGGGTGAAACCCTCTTCGCGCTGGCTCAGGCGGGTGACCATGTCTTGCGCTCGTTCTGGGGAATGGATGGTGGCGGCGATGGCGACCCGTGCCAGGTCGAGGAAATTGGCGTCCGACATCATCTTCATCTTTGCCTCCAGCAACCCGCGCAATTGCTCGCGCAGCGGGCGGTCGCTGGTGTAGCTGACGTCGAGTTGCGCGACGCTGCTGGCCCACAGTTGGTGGAGGATCTCGGCGAACAACTCTTCTTTGCTGGGGAAGTGGTTGTACACCGTGCGCTTGGAGACGCCCGCAGTGGCAGCGATCTTGTCCATGCTGGTCACCTCGAAGCCGTTCTCGCGAAATTCGGCGATGGCCGCTGCCACAATGGCCTGGCGTTTACGGTCGGTGAGGCGTTGAGGGGCAGTCATGGTGGGGCTCGGCTCAGGGGCTAAATTACACTCGACAGTTTACTTGCTCCGGATTTTGTTGCAATCTTGAAACTACACTGTGCAGTGTAATTTGTCAGCGGACCGTAGGAGTCACTCTGCAATGGCCACCCTCTCATCGCGCGTCGCCCCTTCATCTGCCGCTGATCAGGGCACGTCGCACTTCAGTAACGTCCCGCCTGTGCCCCATGGTGGGTTTGGCAAAACCCTGCGTATTTTCTGGAACATGCTGTTTAACAAGCCGCGCACCACGCGCCCGGTCGGGACTATCCCGGTGCAGCCGCTGACCCGTGAGCAGCTGTTGGCAGCCCCTGATCACAGCGTGTTTCGCTTGGGGCACTCCACGGTATTGCTGAAAATGCGCGGTAAATTCTGGCTGACCGACCCGGTATTTGCCGAGCGCGCCTCGCCGTTCAGTTGGGCCGGCCCCAAGCGCTTTCACCAGCCGCCCATCAGCCTTGAAGAGCTGCCACCTCTGGAGGCGGTGATTCTTTCCCATAACCATTACGACCACCTTGACCGTAAGGCCGTCGTGCAATTGGCCGACAAGACCCGTTACTTTCTTGCGCCGTTGGGCGTGGGCGACATCCTGGTCAAGTGGGGGGTGGAGGCCGGCAAGGTCCGCCAGCTGGATTGGTGGCAGGGCACCGAGGTGGATGGCATTCGGTTCGTGGCCACGCCGGCGCAGCATTTTTCCGGGCGCGGCCTGTTTGATGGCAACCAGACGCTGTGGTGTTCCTGGGTGATGATCGATGCTGCTCGGCGAATCTTTTTCAGCGGCGATACCGGTTACTTCGACGGTTTCAAGCGCATCGGCGAGCAGTACGGGCCGTTTGACCTGACGCTGATGGAAACCGGTGCTTACAACGTCGACTGGCCCCACGTGCACATGCAGCCGGAGCAAACCTTGCAAGCGCATATCGACCTCAAGGGGCGTTGGTTGCTGCCGATCCACAACGGCACCTTCGACCTGGCGTTCCATGCCTGGCACGAGCCGTTTGACCGGATCATGGCGCTGGCATGGGAGCGCAATGTGTCGATTGCCACGCCACCGATGGGTCAGGCATTCAGCTTGAGCCAGCCTGAGCGTGGGTACGCGTGGTGGTTGGACGTGGAGGCTCAAGGGCAGGAAGAACATGTTGTGAGTTAACCCACGCTTTAGCTGAAGAAAAGGAGTTTTCAGGGTGTTTCGGCTCTGCGACAAATGGCCGGGCGAGGTGCGATGATCTGGGCAAACTCATGGTCCAGGACGGTTTCTAATGGAAGGAATATGTAGGATAAATTGGCTCCCATCGCTGCCCTGCCCGAAAGAGCCGCTCTTATTTTCTCGCCTACCCTGTCCGCCACCAGCGCCATCAGCGCCATCAGCGCCATCAGCGCCATCAGTGCAACCTTGCGATCGCCACAACCAGCAAGGCGCCAAAGGCGGCATCGCTTTGCAGGCAGAGTGCCTCCTTACGAAACCTCCCGTTGCTGGTCTGCCAACCCCCAGGTATGACGTGCCGGGGCCGATGATGAAAACCCTCCGTGACCCGGCGCTTGCACTCTGCGCGCTGAGTGGTGTCGACCCCACGGAGCCCGTCATGGTGGAAGTACCGCTGGTGCATGGCGACAACACCCTCACCACCGCCAAAGCGCTGGAAGGCAGGCGGGTGGGGTTTGCCGACCGCTACAGGGGGGGCAATGGCCACGAACTCATTGAACACCGTGAGCCCTTCCTGCGGGCGCTGGATATCCTGCGCAGGGCAGGTGCGCAACTGTTGTCAGTGCCTGCACAACGGACCGACGACATCCTGCGATTCAATCAGAACGGTCGCAATGAAATCGATGAGCTTGTAAGTGAGTTCCAGCTCGATGCCTTGGTGTCAGACAGCCAAAGCGCTGCGTTCCATGCGGCCTGCTGGAGTGGGTACCCGGTGTTTGGCGAGCCGCTTGGGGACGGAACGACATGTTGGTTCTATAGCGCACGATGGTCGAAGGATTCTCTGGCGACGCTGATACAGGCGTATCGCAGTGCCCGTTGCCTGGCGGATGCTCAGGGTTAACCAGTGCGTTGAACAATCTTACGCAGTGAATGGCCTACGGCTCATACCCTTGGAGGCGGGGCGTTTTTAGACTGGTGCGAGGATCAATGGTGGTACTTAGTTATTTCTTGTCCTTCCCGGGAGCCGTTCATGCTTGTGAGTTATGTTTTTAACGCAATGGTTCGCAATACGGCCAATTGGGTGAGTGGGCAGCCGTCAACTGATGCAGCCAAGGCGGTTTCGCCGGGTATGGAATACGCCAGTGTTCGAACGCTCAGCGAGCAAATGAGCCGGCCAGACGGGCTCAAGTCGCAAGATTTGGTCAGTTACTTGCTAGAGCGTATCCGCCAACTGGACCCGGCGTTAAAAGCGATCATCGAACTCAACCCTCAAGCGCTGGAGATTGCTCGCGAACTCGACCGCGAGCGTGCCAGTGGCAAGGTTCGAGGCCCGCTGCACGGCATTCCCGTCCTGCTCAAGGACAATATCGAGACCGGTGACACCCAGCAAACCAGCGCGGGCGCCTATGGATTGATTGGCGCGGCGGCGAGCAAGGACGCGTTCATTGTCGAGCGCCTGCGTGCGCAGGGGGCGGTGATTCTGGGTAAAACCAACCTGACTGAATTGGCCGGCTTTCGCGGTGGCGCCGATGGCTTCAGCAGCCGGAGAGGGCAAACGCTCAACCCGCATCACGCGGATGCGCAGGTGGGCGGTTCAAGTTCAGGCTCGGCTGCTGCGGTCGCTGCCGGCTTGGCACCGCTTGCCGTGGGCACTGAGACCAATGGATCCATCATCGTGCCCGCAGCGTTCAACGGGGTGGTCGGTTTCAAACCCAGCGTTGGCCTGTTGAGTCGCAGCGGTATCATTCCCGCCAGCCATCGACAGGACACGGCAGGGCCAATGGCGCGCTCGGTGTTTGATACCGCATTGATGCTCAACGCCATGTCGGGAACCGATCCTCACGATGCGGCAAATGCGAATGCGCCTGAAGGCATTGACTACACCGCACTGCTTAAGCCTGGCGTGTTGAAGGATAAACGTATCGGGTATCCCGCAACCTTTTCCATCAATGGCGAAATCCTGCCGATGGACAACAGCCCACAATTCAGTCAAACCCTGCAAGTGCTAAGTGGCAAAGGCGCAGTGCTGGTACCGGTGAACATGCGCTTGGCAGACCCTTCCCGCTATGGCGAATTGCTGTACGCGGATGTGAAGGAGGAATTGAACGATTACTTGAGTAAGCGCAATGGGCTGCCGATCAAGTCAGTGTCTGAGTTGATCTCGTTCAATGACAAACGCGATGGCACCGAGAGTGACCACCAACCGCTACTCAAGGAAGTTGACGCGTCCACCCTGACCACCGAGGAGCGAAAGCCTCTATGGGATACGTTGATACGAAATTTCCGCAGCACCGTAGATGAGTTGATCGACGGTGAAAAGCTCGATGCTATGGTGTCGGACTTCGAAACGAACAGCTATTTTGCGGTCGCAGTGGCCGGCTATCCAGGCATCTCGGTACCTTCCGGTAAAGATGAGAGCGGTGTGCCGACCAGCGCTTACTTCTTCGGTGCCCTCTGGAGCGACCCCATGCTGCTGGCCGTCGCCCATGGTTATGAGCAAGCCGCGAAGGTCGATACCAAGCCTGGGCTTTAAACGATCACGCGGTTCTTGGGTACCGTAGTTGGGAGATGACGCCTCGCGCAGCGGGTTCGACAGGAGATGCGTTGAACCGGCGGGCGCTCATCCCCCATCCCGGTGCAAACCCTGGGAAAAACACCAGCCCTTCCGCTTCTAGCCGAAACGCCAGGATCAAACGGGTTTGATCATCCACGTCGCCCTGGCCTTCAAACCGTTGAACCGACTCGACCGCCACGCCCGCCTGGCGAGCCAGTTCTTCTCGGCTCCAACCCAGCATTGCACGGGCCTGTACGCTGTGTTGGGTGGTGAATTGGTGCAGGACGATCTGCTGTTCTACAAAAGAGCTCATTGCCAGGGAGGACATGGGGTTTCTCCAGGGTTCGACGGGGAGGGCAAACTATACTGTGTTTTTGTACAGTTGTTTTGACCGCTCATCAACTGGATTTTTTTGACGGCATTTCTGCCACCCCTTATTCCACCCCTGCCGCCTCCCGAATAATCAGGTGATCCAGGTTCTCGATATTCGCGCTGAACACGCCGAAGGTCTGCTCGGGGTTCTTCTTGCTGGGCACGTGCCTCAGCTGCGGAGTCACCCCGAAGAAGAAGCAATACAGCGCCCGCTCACTGTTCACCGCGGCCTTGATCTGCTCCAGGAACGCCGTGCGCTTGCGGTAGTTTTCGATCAGTTTTTTATTCAGGTACACATTGACCGAGTAGGGCTTCTTGTCGAGCCATACCTTCTTTTCGAAGTCGATGCGAAAGCTGCTGGTGTAATCCTTGATCGCCTTGATCTTGCCCCAGTAGATCAGGCCCTTGTTGTCTTGCAGGTATTCGATCTTCTTGAAAAACGTCCAGTAGGTCGCGGTGTGCTCGCCGATTTTCAGCGGCATGCGCTTGAGCGTGTCCTTGTCGTCGATATTGGACACAAAGCACTCCACTGGGTGGGCGAATACGCTGGTTTTATCCGCAGTGGTGTCGCTGCTGCTGACAGATGGGCTGGCGAGGCTTGAAGGAGTTTTCGCGGGCTCCTGTGGGATCTGCGCCTCGGCACCAGCCACCGGCGTGCTGCGCGGGTACGTACGTCGAGTCAGTAAAAATTCCGACGGGAAATGGTCCTCGCGCTCGTCGTCGGTTTCATCGGTAGCGCCCTTGTGCGTGCTGGCGTAGCGGCACCCTTCGATGTGCCGGGTGCTGGTCTTGTTCTTGAAATGCGGCGTGCGCACGTAGTTGACGTTTTTTGCATTGAACGTGCTCAACGCATTGCCCGTATCGAACGCCCCTCGGCACGCATCGTTGGGACAGAGGAAACTGTCCTTTTCAGAGTCGTAGACAGCGGTTTCGTCGAAATTCAGCTCTCGTACGTCGTAGATCGACAGCTTTTCATCGAGACTCAGGCTGTAGGCCGTGTCGAATTTCATGGGGCTCGGGTCCGTGAGAAGTTTCGCTATTAATAGCGGGATCCCACGTAAATATCAGCAAGAACCTGCAACCCGCCGCCCACTCAAGAAACATAAGGTGCCACCCACCGCCGTCAGGTTCTGGGCGCCGTAGTAACTGCCGCGCAGGGCATCTGGGGCAATGGTGTCGATGAACAGGTACTCCGAGGGATAGATGATCATCTCACCCAAGGTGAACACGAACATCGCCAGGCACCAGGTGAGCAGGCTGTCTGCCTGGCTGAAGCCGATCGGCCCCGCAATGAACAGCACGGTTGCCAGCAGGATACCGAGCATCAGGAACACACTGCTGAAGGCAATCGCGCTGGCAATCAGGAACGGCGCCAACGGCATGTGCCCGGCAATCACCATGCCGACCATGGGGCCCGTGGCGTAGCTATAAACCCGTATCGCTAGCGTTTTCAAGGCGAGAAGTGGATTTATTAACGAATTTGAGCACTCATTACCATTTTCGCGACCGCAGCGGATGACGGGCCTGTTTCACGAAGACCGCGAGCTGCTTGGTTTGTCGAAAATCAACGTTCGACCAGTAACGAAATGTATATCCCATTGACATATCCATTCGGTGGTGTAGCGTTGCGTAATCACACGACCACTGGAGGTAGGCCATTATGGACCAAGGTTCTGTATTTCAAAGCAACCGCAGCCAAGCTGTACGTTTGCCAAAGGCTGCTGCGCTGCCGGATGACGTAAAACGTGTAGATGTCGTCTCAATCGGTAGGGCCCGAATCATCACCCCAGCCGGTGAGTCATGGGACAGCTGGTTCGATGGCGAGGGTGTCACGCCGGACTTCATGAACGACCGGGATCAGCCTGCTGACCAAGAGCGGGAATCTTTTTAATGCTCAAGTTCATGCTCGATACCAACATCTGTATCTTCACAATCAAAAACAGACCCCAGCAGGTGCGCGAAACATTCAAAAAGCACTATGGCCAACTAGCTATCAGTACAGTAACCCTGATGGAGCTGATTTACGGCGCGGAAAAATCACCTAACCCAGAGCGAAACCTGGCTGATGTCGAAGGCTTTGCAGCACGTCTGGAAGTTTTGAAATACGACCAGGATGCCGCTATGCACACAGGCCAACTTCGTGCTGAGCTAGCGAGAGCTGGTACTCCGATAGGTTCATACGACCAGATGATCGCTGGGCATGCCCGTTCGCAGGGCCTGATTATGGTCACTAACAACCGGCGCGAGTTCGACCGCGTGCCAGGTTTGCGGGTAGAAGATTGGGTGTAAGCGGCGTGTTAAAACGCCGTCCCGAATACGGCTTACGCACCACGCGGATCCAAATGTGGGAACTGTCGAGCCCCAGCGGGGCTGCGAAGTGATCGACTCGGTGTTCCAGCCGATCCCAATTACCCCCATCACCGCTGCAACCGAGCCCGCTTTTTCTTCTTCGCATGAAAATGCCGAAAATGCGCATCCTGCGCTGCCGCCAGCAACTCCCGATCCCCACGCGTATCGCCCCAGGCCCTGAGCCGATACTCGCCCAAATCCCCGTACACCGCCTCAAGCCGCAGCACCTTGTTCTCACACCGGCAGTTATTCCCGGTGAGCTTGCCGGTCAACACCCCGTCGATCACCTCAAGCTCAGTGCCAATCAACTTGATCCCAAGCCGATCGGCAAACGGCTGCAACACCAACGCCGGCGACGCCGAACACAGTGTCACCACCGCGCCCGAGCCCAACTCCTGCTCCACCGACAACACCCCCGCTGGGCGCATCAACCGCGCCCAATTGCGCTGGCAATACTCCTCGGCCTTCTGCTGCACCCACGCCTTCTCCACCCCAGTCATAAAGGTGCGGATCAACTGCGCCTTCAACTCATCCCGGCTGATCTGCCGCACCAAAAAGCGCAGCCCCGGCACCGCCAGCTTGACCATGCGGCCATAGAACTCGCCGGGGCCAAAGGCAAACTTGAGGAAGGGCACGAAACTGTCGTGGTGGGTCAGGGTGCCGTCGAAGTCAAAGACGGAAAGCACTTTGGCGTCGATGGGGCCGGCTTCGAGCATGTCTGGGTTCACGGGTTGGCCTCGGTCCTATCTAGTATTTTTGAGTGTGCATCAGGTGTGACAGCAGGAGTCTACTCCCGTGCCAATCTTCCGATTTTGGCGTAAAGCCCTTCGGTGAAAGCCACTCGGTCACTCGACCGGTGACAACGCTGATGGCAATTGGGGCACAAGGCTACAGCATTGGCGGTGCGATCCGAACCCTTCTGGGCGAGGTGCCTGACGTGATGTGCTTCAAGAAGTGGCAGTTCACTGAGCATAAAAAAGCCCTGAACAGGTCAGGGCTTTATGGTGATGGTCGGCTCAGGAATCAATCCCAGCTCAATGCCCCACCCGTCTGGTACTCGATCACACGGGTCTCAAAGAAATTCTTCTCTTTCTTCAAGTCCATGATCTCGCTCATCCAAGGGAACGGGTTGGTCGTCCCCGGATACTCTTCCTTCAAGCCAATCTGCGACAGGCGACGGTTGGCGATGAACTTGAGGTAGTCCTCCATCATCGCCGCGTTCATGCCCAGCACGCCGCGCGGCATGGTATCGCGAGCGTATTCAATCTCCAGCTGAGTCCCTTGCAGAATCATCTGGGTCGCTTCTTCCTTCATCTCGGCATCCCACAGGTGTGGGTTTTCGATTTTGATCTGGTTGATCACGTCGATACCGAAGTTCAGGTGCATCGACTCGTCGCGCAGGATGTACTGGAACTGCTCGGCCACGCCGGTCATTTTGTTGCGGCGGCCCATGGACAGGATCTGGGTGAAGCCGCAATAGAAGAAGATGCCTTCCAGGACGCAGTAGTAGGCGACCAGGTTGCGCAGCAGCTCTTTATCAGTCTCGACGGTGCCGGTTTCGAACTTCGGATCGGAGATGGAGCGGGTGTACTTCAGGCCCCAGGCTGCCTTTTTGGCGACCGACGGAATCTCGTGGTACATGTTGAAGATCTCGCCTTCATCCATGGCCAGCGATTCGATGCAGTACTGGTAGGCGTGGGTGTGGATCGCCTCTTCGAAGGCCTGGCGCAGGATGTACTGGCGGCATTCCGGGTTGGTGATCAGGCGGTACACGGCCAGCACCAGGTTGTTGGCAACCAGGGAGTCGGCGGTGGAGAAGAAGCCGAGGTTACGCATGACGATGCGGCGCTCGTCGTCGGTCAGGCCTTCGGGGTTTTTCCACAGGGCGATGTCGGCGGTCATGTTGACCTCTTGCGGCATCCAGTGGTTGGCGCAGCCGTCGAGGTACTTCTGCCAGGCCCAGTCGTACTTGAAGGGCACGAGTTGGTTGAGGTCGGCGCGGCAGTTGATCATGCGCTTTTCGTCAACGGCGACACGGGCGGCGGAGCCCTCCAGCTCGGCGAGGCCTTCGGCGACGTCGAGTTTGTCCAACGCAGCCTTGGCGCGCACGATGGCGGCGGAGTCACTGGCGGTGACGGCACGGGCTTCGATGGCAGCAGCGGCACCGGCACCGTCGAGGCGGTCCATGTTGGCTTCGGTGGCGTGGCCGGCGTTGGCGCCTTTGGCGGCTACTTCGCCTTCTTCTTCTTTGTCGAATTCGTCCCAGCTCAGCATGACTTGTCGTCTCCTGCGTGAGGGCTCAAAGGTGCCCGTGTGAAACCGGATGGTTGGGTGTTCACACGGCCCTAGGGCCGCGGTGGATCTTAAGGAATCGTTTGTTGCAACAGCTCGCGCAGGCATTAAACGGAATTGGGTAACGGGTGCTCTGCTTGAGGCTTGAGGGGCGGAGCGACAGGTGCGTGCTCCCGCGCAGGCTCAAGGTCTGGCTCTTCATCCCTGTGTAAAGGGATATTGCAGGCCCGATTTACCCGCGCATTATAGGGAAAAAAACGCGTTTGTGTTGTGACGGATGGTCACGGATTGCAGACAAAAAGCCTGCTTTTCTAGCCAGGGCTCGGCTTTGTTGGGGTTGGCTGGGAGACGAGCGGCGGGATTTTTTTCGAGGGGCTGCAACGCAGGGAGGAGGGGCAAGCTCTTTGCCGCAAGAACGATTTCTTGCGGCGAATAAGACTCCAACTTCAGAAGTTGTTAACCGTTAGAGCAACCGTTGCCCATGATCTTATAATTAAGAACATGACGCTGGCCCTGTGAATCTTCATATACCATCTTCGCGGGTACAACTTCACATACATTCGGAACTTCACTCATGGACAATACTTTGGCGACGTCCAAGTGCGTGCTGTAGGTGTAATTCTCAACAATCGGGGCGTTCTGGCCGGCCAGCTCGGTCGGGGCTTCGTCGGCCAGGGCGGCGGTGGCGCACAAGCTGCTGAGGGCCATAACTACAAGAGCTTTCATTTCTTTACTTACCTTCTTCAGGGCGAAAGGGGTCACGGGGCCCTTGTGAGGCCGCGTGTGTAACTTAGGGTGGGTGAGTTCGGATTAACGTTGCCTTCGTGGGGGCTGTTGCGTTGTTAATCACAGTGTCGTGTTGACGGAGTTGATTTTAGGCCCACGGGTTATATTCATATACCCGTGCTTTTGATAAACACTATTGGCGGTTTTTGTAACAATCCGGTGGTAAAGGTTTTTTCACACACAGCCCAAAGCGGTGCAGGCCTTGGCCCAGAGCCCTGTCAGCCGATACCAGGGCAATCTGTAGGGGCTTGTTACTACCATCGTCGAATGGTTCTATGGGGCCGCCCCGGCTACAACAGGGCATACAAAAACAACTATTGTCACCGAGGTAAGAAAGATGAGTGCGGCTTCCCTGTACCCCGTTCGCCCCGAAGTAGCAGCCAACACGCTGACCGATGAGGCGACCTACAAGGCCATGTACCAGCAGTCGGTGGTCAACCCCGACGGTTTCTGGCGTGAGCAAGCCAAGCGTCTTGACTGGATCAAGCCTTTCACCACGGTGAAGCAAACCTCGTTCGACGATCACCACGTCGACATCAAATGGTTCGCCGATGGCACCCTGAACGTCTCCTACAACTGCCTGGACCGTCACCTTGCCGAGCGTGGCGATCAGATTGCGATCATCTGGGAGGGCGATGACCCGGCCGAGAGCCGCAACATCACCTACCGCGAGTTGCATGAACAAGTCTGCAAGTTCGCCAACGCCCTGCGTGGCCAGGACGTGCACCGCGGCGACGTGGTGACTATCTATATGCCGATGATCCCCGAAGCCGTGGTCGCCATGCTGGCCTGTACCCGCATCGGTGCGATCCATTCGGTGGTGTTTGGCGGGTTCTCTCCGGAAGCCCTGGCCGGTCGCATCATCGACTGTAAGTCGAAGGTGGTGATCACGGCTGACGAAGGTATCCGCGCCGGTAAGAAAGTTCCGCTCAAGGCCAACGTCGACGACGCCCTGACCAATCCGGAAACCAGCAGCATCCAGAAGGTCATCGTGTGCAAGCGCACCAATGGCACGATCAAGTGGAACCAGCATCGCGACATCTGGTACGAAGACCTGATGAAAGTGGCGGGCACCGTGTGTGCGCCAAAAGAGATGGGCGCCGAAGAAGCCCTGTTCATCCTCTACACCTCCGGCTCCACCGGTAAGCCTAAAGGCGTGCAGCACACCACCGGCGGCTACCTGTTGTACGCCGGCCTCACCCATGAGCGCGTGTTCGACTACCGCCCTGGCGAAATCTACTGGTGCACCGCCGACGTCGGCTGGGTCACCGGCCATACCTATATCGTCTACGGCCCGCTGTCCAATGGCGCGACCACCGTGCTATTCGAAGGCGTGCCCAACTATCCGGACATCACCCGGGTGGCGAAGATTGTCGACAAGCACAAGGTCAATATCCTCTACACCGCGCCGACCGCGATCCGCGCGATGATGGCCTCGGGCACCGCCGCCGTTGAAGGTGCTGATGGCAGCAGCCTGCGCTTGCTCGGTTCCGTAGGCGAGCCGATCAACCCGGAAGCCTGGGACTGGTACTACAAGAACGTCGGCCAATCCCGTTGCCCGATTGTCGACACCTGGTGGCAGACCGAGACCGGCGGCAACATGATGAGCCCGCTGCCGGGCGCCCATGCGCTCAAGCCGGGTTCGGCGGCGCGGCCGTTCTTCGGCGTGGTACCGGCCTTGGTGGACAACCTGGGCAACCTGATCGAAGGCGCTGCCGAAGGTAACCTGGTGATCCTCGACTCGTGGCCGGGCCAGGCGCGTACGCTGTTTGGCGACCATGACCGGTTCGTGGACACCTACTTCAAGACCTTCCGTGGCATGTACTTCACCGGTGACGGCGCACGCCGTGACGAAGATGGTTACTACTGGATCACCGGGCGTGTAGACGACGTGTTGAACGTGTCCGGCCACCGCATGGGCACCGCCGAGATCGAAAGCGCCATGGTTGCCCACCCGAAAGTCGCCGAAGCGGCGGTAGTGGGTGTGCCGCACGACATCAAGGGGCAGGGCATCTATGTGTATGTCACCCTTAAAAATGGCGAAGAGCCGAACGAAGCGCTGCGCCTGGAACTGAAAAACTGGGTGCGCAAGGAAATCGGGCCGATTGCTTCGCCGGACGTGATCCAATGGGCGCCGGGCTTGCCGAAGACCCGTTCGGGCAAAATCATGCGCCGTATCCTGCGCAAGATTGCCACGGCCGAGTACGACGGGTTGGGTGATATCTCCACCCTGGCGGATCCGAGTGTGGTGGCGCATTTGATTGAGACGCACAAGACCATGAACGTCGCGTAAGGCGGGTTGGTAGGACAGAGCCCTATCTGGTGTAAGCCAGGTAGGGCTTTTTTGTGGGGTCTTGAAACCAATGGAGATCCAATGTGGGAGGGGGCTTGCCCCCGATAGCGGTGTTTCAGCGATAGATGAGTTGACTGACCCACTGCAACCGGGGGCAAGCCCCCTCCCACACTTGAATCTCCATCAGTCAAATAAATATCGGTTTATCGTATAGGAGGTTTCTGAATGTTACCGAGCGGCACAAATGTGTAACCCATCGCCCAAACATGAGGCAAACGGCTACGCTTATGCCCCGAAAAACCGCGCTTTAGACACCCCCGGCAATAAGATTAAACGCCAGACTTGCCGTCCCAGAAGGGTTTGCGAATAATAGGCCCGCAATTTGCAGCATCTACAGGTTTAATGTCTTTTGTCTCTGCATAAAATCCAGGGGCTGTCAATGTGCTGAAACCGCTTTCTCAGTGCTTCTGTAAATTGTTGTCGCATTGAGGAAATATCGGCTTCCGGCCTGTCGTTAGAATGCCGATCACTCGCTCGTCGTCTCCAGCGTCAACTGGTGTAGGACGAAGTACCGCTATTCGGTTTCACCTTCGCCGCATCGTGGGCCATGGCTCATACTGCTGTTTTGCCCTATACCGATGGAGTCCCAAGATGAAGAAACTCGTGCTGTTGGGCGCCCTGGCGCTGTCCGTGTTGTCCATGCAGGCTTTCGCTGAAGGCAAGCCCCTGAAAATTGGTATCGAAGCGGCCTACCCTCCGTTTGCCTCCAAGGCACCGGATGGCAGCATCGTCGGTTTTGACTACGACATCGGCAACGCCCTGTGCGAAGAGATGAAGGTCAAGTGCACCTGGGTCGAGCAAGAGTTCGACGGCCTGATCCCTGCGCTCAAAGTGCGCAAGATCGACGCGATCCTGTCGTCCATGTCCATCACGGAAGACCGCAAGAAGTCCGTGGACTTCACCAACCGTTACTACCTCAGCCCAGCTCAACTGGTGATGAAGGAAGGCACCGCCGTCAGCGACAGCCTGGATGAATTGAAGGGCAAGAAGATCGGTGTGCAACGCGGTTCGATCCACGATCGTTTCGCCAAGGAAGTCTTGGCTCCTAAAGGCGCCACGGTTGTGCCTTACAGCTCGCAGAACGAAATCTACCTGGACGTGGAAGCCGGTCGCCTCGACGGCACCGTGGCCGACGCCACCCTGCTGCAAGACGGCTTCCTGAAGACGCCAGCCGGTAAAGGCTACGCGTTCGTGGGCCCACAGTTCACCGACGCCAAGTACTTCGGTGACGGCATCGGCATCGCCGTACGCAAAGGCGACAAGGAAAACCTCGACCGCATCAACGCAGCCATTGCCGCAATCCGTGCCAACGGCGAATACAAGAAAATCCAGGACAAGTACTTCGACTTCGATATTTACGGCGCTGACGCCAAGTAAATCGTCGCAGCGATCTGCCCTAAATGGCGCAAGCAACAGAATTCCTGCGGTTTGCGCCATTTTTTCATCCCCCTTTTCGAGGACCTGAATCATGTTGAAAGGCTACGGGGCCGTCATCCTCGATGGCGCATGGTTGACGCTTCAGCTCGCCTTGTCGTCCATGGCCTTGGCCATTGTTCTGGGTCTGATCGGGGTCGCGTTACGCCTGTCGCCGGTGCGCTGGTTGGCCTGGCTGGGTGACTTGTACTCCACGGTGATCCGCGGGATCCCCGACCTGGTGCTGATCCTGCTGATTTTCTACGGCGGCCAGGACTTGCTCAACCGCGTCGCGCCGATGCTGGGCTACGACGACTATATCGACTTGAACCCCTTGGCCGCCGGTATCGGCACCCTGGGTTTCATTTTTGGCGCCTACCTGTCGGAAACCTTCCGTGGCGCCTTCATGGCTATTCCCAAGGGCCAGGCCGAGGCCGGCCTTGCGTATGGCATGAGCAGTTTCCAGGTGTTTTTCCGGGTGATGGTGCCGCAGATGATCCGGCTGGCGATCCCCGGTTTCACCAACAACTGGCTGGTCCTCACCAAGGCCACTGCGCTGATCTCGGTGGTGGGCCTGCAAGACATGATGTTCAAGGCCAAGCAGGCGGCAGATGCCACCCGCGAGCCGTTCACTTTCTTCCTCGCAGTGGCCGCGATGTACCTGGTGATTACCAGTGTGTCGCTGTTGGCCCTGCGTCATCTTGAGAAGCGCTACTCGGTAGGCGTAAGGGCGGCTGATCTATGATCTTCGACTACAACGTCATCTGGGAGGCCATGCCGCTGTACCTTGGCGGCCTGCTGACCACCCTTAAACTGCTCGCCATCTCGCTGTTCTTCGGCCTGCTCGCGGCCTTGCCCCTGGGCTTGATGCGTGTGTCCAAGCAGCCTGTGGTCAACGGCGCGGCCTGGCTGTTCACCTATGTGATCCGCGGTACGCCGATGCTGGTGCAACTGTTCTTGATCTACTACGGCCTGGCCCAATTCGAGGCGGTGCGCGAGAGCTTCCTATGGCCGCTGCTGTCCAGCGCCACGTTCTGCGCGTGCCTGGCCTTTGCGATCAACACCAGCGCCTACACCGCCGAGATCATTGCCGGTAGCCTCAAGGCCACGCCCAATGGCGAGATCGAAGCGGCCAAGGCCATGGGCATGTCGCGCTACAAACTGTACCGCCGCATCCTGTTGCCGTCGGCCCTGCGTCGTGCACTGCCGCAATACAGCAACGAAGTGATCATGATGCTGCAGACCACCAGCCTGGCGTCCATCGTTACCCTGATCGACATCACGGGTGCCGCGCGCACGGTTAACGCCCAGTTCTACCTGCCGTTCGAAGCCTACATTACCGCCGGCCTGTTCTACCTGTGCCTGACCTTTATCCTGGTGCGCCTGTTCAAGTTGGCCGAGCGCCGCTGGCTGAGCTACCTGGCTCCACGGAAGCACTGATATGGAACGTATCGATCATCTGTTGCCCTGGGGCCACCTGGGTTGCGAGCGCCAGCTGAGCGTGTTCCGTTTCGGCAAGGGCGAGCGCAAGGCCTATATCCAGGCCAGCCTGCACGCCGATGAACTGCCCGGCATGCGTGCTGCCTGGGAGCTGAAAAAGCGCCTCACCGAACTGGAACAGCAAGGCGCCCTCAATGGGGTGATCGAGCTGGTGCCGGTGGCCAACCCGATGGGCTTGGGCCAACTGTTGCAAGGCAGCCACCAAGGGCGTTTCGAGATTGGCAGCGGCAAGAACTTCAACCGCGACTTCGTCGAGTTGAGTGAACCGGTTGCCGCGCTGCTGCAAGGCAAGCTGGGTGATGATCCCCACGCCAACGTGCGCCTGATCCGTCAGGCCATGCGCGATGCACTCAACGCATTGCCCGAGCCCGGCAGCCAGTTGCAAGGCATGCAACGCGTGCTGTTGACCCATGCCTGCACCGCCGACGTAGTGCTCGACTTGCACTGCGACGCCGAAGCCGCGCTGCACATGTACGCGCTGCCCCAGCACTGGCCCCAGTGGCGCTCGCTGTCGGCGCATTTGAATGTGACGGTTGGCTTGCTGGCGGAAGATTCCGGCGGCAGTTCGTTTGATGAAGCCTGCTCGCTGCCCTGGTTGCGTTTGTCCCGGGCGTTCCCTGAGGCGCAGATCCCGTTGGCGTGCCTGGCGACGACCCTGGAATTGGGTGGCCAGGCCGACACCGGCCGTGATGAAGCCATCTTCCACGCCGAAGGCATCCTCGCGTTCCTCGCCGAGCAAGGCCTGATCAAAGGGGAATGGCCGGCGCCGCAACACGCACCGTGCGAAGGCATGCCGTTCGAAGGCACCGAATTGCTGTTCGCGCCCCACGCCGGGGTGATCAGTTACCTGCGTAAAGCCGGTGACTGGGTGGAAACCGGCGAGGCGATTTTTGAAGTGATTGACCCCTTGACCGATCGCGTCAGCATTGTCTGCGCGGGCACCTCGGGGGTGTTGTTTGCCGTTGAACGGCTACGTTATGCCCAAGCGGGTTTCTGGCTGGCCAAGGTGGCGGGGCGCGAAGCGCTGCGGCACGGGCGCTTGCTCAACGACTGACCACCTGTTTTTGTGAGAACCGACAGCATGTACAAACTTGAAGTCCAAGACCTGCATAAACGCTATGGCAGTCATGAAGTGCTCAAAGGCGTGTCCCTGGCCGCCGCGGCCGGTGATGTGATCAGCATCATCGGTTCCAGCGGTTCGGGCAAAAGCACCTTTTTGCGCTGCATCAACCTGCTGGAGCAACCCCACGCCGGCAAGATTCTGCTCAATAACGAAGAGCTGAAACTGGTGGCCAACAAGGACGGCGCCCTCAAGGCTGCCGACCCGAAACAGCTGCAACGCATGCGTTCGCGCCTGTCGATGGTGTTCCAGCATTTCAACCTGTGGTCGCACATGACCGCGCTTGAAAACGTGATGGAAGCCCCGGTGCATGTGCTGGGCATGTCGAAGAAAGACGCCCGTGAAAAGGCCGAGCACTACCTGGCCAAAGTCGGCGTGGGCCATCGTAAGGATGCGTTTCCCGGCCACATGTCCGGGGGCGAGCAGCAGCGAGTGGCGATCGCCCGTGCCCTGGCGATGGAGCCTGAGGTGATGCTGTTCGACGAGCCCACCTCGGCGCTTGACCCAGAGTTGGTCGGCGAAGTGCTCAAGGTGATGCAGGACCTGGCCCAGGAAGGCCGCACCATGGTGGTGGTGACGCATGAAATGGGCTTTGCCCGTGAAGTGTCCAACCAGTTGGTGTTCCTGCACAAAGGCATTGTCGAAGAGCGTGGCAACCCGCGTGAAGTGCTGGTCAATCCGCAGTCCGAGCGCCTTCAGCAGTTCCTCTCCGGCAGCTTGAAATAATCAGGACTGCTTTTGTGCACTGATATAGGGCATGCTCCGCAGTCTTGAGGTTAGCCCGCTCCCACATTTAGATCTTCTGCAGGCTTCGAGATTTGTGTGGGTTTACGGGCTAGCATTGGCCTTTGTCTTCATTACTTTTACAGGCTTCGGATAGCACTCCATGACCGCCCATAAAATTGGTTTCCTGATTTGGCCCAGCACAAAAGCACTCACGCTTGCGCTGGCTGAGGAGGCCTTGCGCGTTGCTCAGCGGGTGCATCCGGATGTGGTCTACGAGTTGTCGTTTCTGCTCGCAGAACCGGCGACCGAAGGGGCCTGGCAATTGCCGGGTGAGCCGTGGGCCGGCAAGCTGGAAGGTTTCCAGAAGCTGTTCCTGTTGGCTGACGAACCGCCCACGGCTATTGCCTCCCAACTCAGCACTGCGCTCAAGCAGTTGGTGCGTGCTGGTTGTGTGATCGGCGGCTTGTCAGCGGGTGTGTACCCGCTGGCTCAGTTGGGTCTGCTGGATGGCTACCGCGCCGCTGTGCACTGGCGCTGGCAGGACGATTTTGCCGAGCGCTTCCCTAAGGTCATTGCCACCAGCCACCTGTTCGACTGGGACCGTGACCGTTTGAGCGCCTGCGGTGGCATGTCGGTACTCGACCTGTTGCTGGCGGTGCTAGCCCGCGACCACGGCGCCGAGCTGGCGGGCGCGGTGTCGGAAGAGCTGGTGGTGGAGCGCATCCGCGAAGGCGGCGAGCGCCAGCGCATTCCCTTGCAAAATCGCCTGGGCTCCAGCCATCCGAAGCTGACCCAGGCGGTGTTGCTGATGGAAGCCAACATCGAAGAACCGCTTACCACCGACGAGATCGCCCAGCACGTGTGCGTGTCGCGACGACAACTGGAACGGATCTTCAAGCAATACCTCAACCGCGTCCCCAGCCAGTATTACCTGGAGCTGCGCCTGAACAAGGCGCGCCAGATGTTGATGCAAACCAGCAAATCGATCATCCAGATCGGCCTGTCCTGCGGCTTCTCGTCGGGGCCGCACTTCTCCAGCGCCTACCGCAACTTCTTTGGCGCCACCCCACGTGAAGATCGCAACCAGCGGCGCAGCAGCAGCCCGTTCGAGTTGTCGTCAGTGCCGTCCGAGCGCGGCTGAGCATCCTCGCTTATTCCTCCATGGGTCTCGGGGTTCCCGGGGCCATCAGTGCCACGCCGAACTCGTCGAACATCGCCTCTTCCACGCCCAGTTCGTAGCCTGTCTGGCGGTAATAGTCGCGCAGCAGCTCGATGCTCTGATCGGACAGTGGGTTGCCGCTGAGGTCGGAGTCATCGTTGAGTGGCAACGGCATTTCCAACAGGTCGCTGGGCACGTCGACGATTTCGTTGTCACTCAAGTCCAGCACCCGCAGGCGGCCCAGGGCAAAGACGCCTTCCGGCACGTGGGTCAGCCCGCAGTTGTGCAGGTAGATCGACACTAGCCGTCCAAGGTTGCGGATGTCGGGAATGAATATCAGCGGGTTGTCACTCAGGTCCAGGTATTCCAGGTGGATAAGGCGTGAGAGCTGCTCTTTGCTCTCGCGGGTCAGACGGATGTGGTTCTCCGCCAGCTTCAGATAGCGCAGGCGTCGGAGGCCGAACACCGAGGCGGGGATATCCAGCAGTGTGTGGCGTTCGAGGGTCAGGCTGACAAGGTTGGGGAAGCAGCGCAGCAGACCGTCCACGTGCTGGTTGGTACCGTCGCCGATGATCTCCAGCAGGCTCACGTGATCGAACTGCGCACTCAGCATCGGCATGTCCCCCAATAACTGGCCGTGGAACACCAGTTTATGGCTGTGGCGGGTGAAACCGTTGGAGTCGTCCAACTCGCCCTCCCGGCGCCAGCAGCGTTCGAGCAAATCCTTGAAGCCCAGGCGACGGATTTGTTCTTCGGCCCGCGCGCCCTCGTCCAGCACGGTGTCGAGCAGTGGGTCTCTGGAGGGGACCTCCATAGCCCAGGCTTGGAGGTGTGCCTGCAGGTCCTGATACTCGCCATCCAGGCGCGTGATGTGCAGGTCTACGGCGTCCAGGTTGCCCGGTAACTGGAAGTACACACGGCTGACCTCGCGGTTGTTGAGGCTTGGGTACAGTGCTTGTAGCTGTTGCAGTTGGGGTTGGGGGGCCGGCGCGTTCCAGTGCTCGCCAGTGGCCTGGCAGTAGGTTTTGATGCGGGCGAGGGTGTGCCGTGACAACGGATTATCCGACAGGTCAAAGGCTGCGCTGAAGGTGGCGGGCAGTTGGAAGCCTTGATCGGGAATCTGCTCGATGGCGTTGTGACTCAGGTCTACCCGTGTCCGGGCGATGTTACCCGACAGCAGCGCCGGTGGAATTTCCCGCAGGCCGGTGTTGCTCAGTGACAGGCTGGTCAGGGCTGTCAGGCGATTGAAGTCCGGTAGCCAGACCAGGCGGTTATTGGCCAGGTCCAGGTGTTGGAGGTGGGTCATGCTGGAAAGCACCTGGGCGCTGGCGGGGTTCAGTTCAATGGCGCAGCGATCCAGGCGCAGATGGGTCAGCCGCTCCAGTTGCGGCAGGGTCCTGGGCAAATGCATCAGGGTATAGCGCTCGATGGACAGGCGCTCCAACTGTGGAAAGCTGCGCAGAAACGCGTTGGGCTGCAGGGTGGATGCATTGCCGGACAGGCTCAGTGATGAGACATGGGGGAAGGGCGTGCTCAGGGCGGGAATATCGCCGCTGATGGGGTAGGGCAGGTTGAGTGTGAAGCGCGGGAGACGCCCTGGGGCGTGTGTGTCCTGCTCGGTTTCCCGACGCCAGCCGGCTTCGAGCGTGTCCACGAACAGTGAGCGATAGGTGCGCTCCTGGGCGGACACTTGCTCGTCGTCGGCCCAAGGTGCCAGCGTTTGGCGAATCCGCGGGTATTCGATTTCAAGCTGCGCCAGCGCTGCGCGGCCTGCGTCCAGGTTGCCCGGGAAATCGAAGATGAGCTGATTGATGTCATTGTCCGACAGCGTTGGGTAAAGGCGTCTGGCGCTTTGAATTTCGGTGCCAGGCGCGTCAATGTCCCAGCGGCCACCGGTTCTTTGGTAGTACCCCTTGACCCGCTCCAGCGTGGGTCCCGACAGCGGGTTGCTGGAGAGGTCGAACTTGCGGCTGGTTTCTACCGGCAACTCGAACAGCGCCGGAGGCAGTTCGCGGATCTGGTTATTGCACAAAACCGCCAGTTCCAACTGTGGACGGTTCAGCACGCCTGGCGGCAAATCACGGATGCCGGTGTAGCTCAGGTCCAAGTGTTGCAGGTGGGCCATGTGGGTAACGCTGGGCGTCAGGCCCAGCGGGTTGTTATACAGGTCCAGGGTCTTCAGGCGAGTCATGCTGCCAAGGGCCACCCGAGTTTCTTCGGTCAGGGTAATGTTGCAGTCGCTCAATATCAGCGCGTCGAGGCTGGGCAGTTGCGCGATGCTTGGCGCAAGGCCACCCAGGTAAAACTGGCTGACGTTCAGGTGACGCAGGCGTGGGAACAACTGCACGAAGTCATTGATCTGCAGTGCGGTGTGCTGACCCTTGAGCTCCAGCAGGCTGATGTGCTCGAAGCGTGCCGTGAGCCTGGGCAGTTCGCCGTAGATCGGGATCGTCAGTTGCAGCTTGTGGCCATTGAGGGGCAGTTGGTCATGGTAGTGATCAATCGCGGTTTCCTGGCGCCAGCCGCGCCTGACCTCCTGGGCCCACAGGGCACGGTTGCGTCGCACGTACTGGTATTCCCGGGGCGTCAATGGTGCTTCAGTGATGGGGTGGAAGGTGGGCGTCATGTGTTCCCAGACGGCGAGGTCGGTGTCCAGTTTGTTGTATTCGACCTGCAGGGTGATCAGGGTCGCCAAGGCCCCGCCGGGACGGCTTTCCAGGGTCTGTACCAGGTCGGCGATCTGTTCCGCAGGGAGGCTGGGCAGCAAGTGCTGGGCGCGCTGCTCAAGCGTGGGCTGCGGCTCGGCGGCTGGTGGCCGTGACGGCCCTGCTGCCTGATAACCGTCCATGCCGCCACGCAGGCGCATGACTGTGGGGTCGAACGTCGGTTTGCGGTAAGTGTCTGCGCTGAGCAAGGTGCGCAGCCGCTCGCGATCGAGCACGTGCTCGCCAATCGCCTGGCGCAGGCGCTCGCCCTGGCCGATGTGGATGTTCAGGGCGTCGCGCTGGCTATCGGGGATCGCCTGGAGGATGGCGGTGAAGAAATCGGTGTCGCCAAACACCGGGCCCTTTTCATCGACAGGCGTATAGCGGCCCGATTCGGTATGGATGACGATTCGCTTGAGCGGCGCGTCTTCGGCGCCGATAGCTCCCAGCAACGGGCCGTCGCTACGGTACTGCCGGACTTCCAGGCGCATGCGCGTCGACCATCCGGGCAGGCGCTCCAGGGACAGCAGCGCGAGCAGGTGAGTGTCGGGGTTGTCGACGGCGTCCAGGTAGAGCCCTTCGTAAGCACGGGTGGTGCGCACATCCAGTTGGGCGGCTGCGGCTTGCTCGGCTATGTGCGTCGGCACCTTGCCTTGGTCGATGGCTTGCAACTCGTCGCCGGTGGCATTGGCCAGCAGTTCATGGGCGACGCTGACGGGCAGGCCGGGCTCGGGGGCGGCGTCGATGATTTTTTGCAGCGCTGCCCCCGGGCTATGTTCTTCGCTGCGGTAGCGCGAATCGAACAGCGAGAAGCGTTTTTCGTGGGCAAGGCGGGCGATCTTTTTGCGCAGGGCCGCGGCGCGAATAGACGCATGGGAGGCGGGCTGGTCGGCGGGTTCTTCAAGCAGTGCTTTGCGCTCGGCTTCATCCAAGCTCTCCACCAGCACGCGTAGCAGATCACCATTTTCCAATTGGCTTTCATGGATCTGTACCACGCTAGCGTCGGGCCGGCCAAGAAACTCCCATTGGGTTTTCCCGTGGGTATCCAGGAACCGCAAGGTCTTGGAGGCGGGCCACAGGCCGTAGCTGGTGAGTATCTGCAACTGTGTCTGGACGTCCGCCTGGCCATAGATGAGCGGGTCATCGCTGTTGAGTTGCGTGATGAAGTCTTGCAGCGCTAGATCGATCTTGAAGCGCTTGAGGGTATCGGCCAGCAGCGGCGGCGGCGTTTGCCCGGTGTGGTGCATCTGGCGCAGCGCGTTGTCGTGGGTACCGCTGACGCTGCGCGCCTGCTGCAAGCGCGCGTCATCCAGGCCTTCGGCCGGGTAGCCGAGACGCCGCATCAGTGTGGCGCTGTCCCAGCTCAGCGGGCGGTCCAACTCGGTAATCCAGGCGCCCTGGCCGTTGCTGATCACCTGCGGCTGGTAGGCCGACGCACGGCTGGGGTGCTGCACAAAATAGCGCTGGCTGGTGGGGTCTTGCCGGACGGTGTAATAGTCGTCGCCCACCTGCAGCAGGTTTTTGCCGTTGAAGCGGTACACGCCTTTCTCATCAGGACGTACGCCGCTGGGCGGGCTCTGTTTGAGACGATAAGGCTCAAGATCGGGCTTCCACAGGCGTTCGCCGCCATCGGGTCTGGTCACGGGTGTGAGCCCATCCAGAAACCCCAGGCACTCACTCGGCAGCACTTTGCGCAGAATGCCCTGGGCGATGGGGATGCCGGTGGCAAACAGGCCCAATTGCACCAGCTGCTCGATAAACCCCATCGCATGTCCGAAGGCTTCCTGCACCTGGCCTTCGGCCCAGTCGATAACCCCTTCGAAGGCTTCGTCCAGCAATTGGTAGGCGGTGTAGCCGAGCATGAGCATGCCCAGTGGCGGCACAAAGGGGGTGGCAATCAGGGCGACGACTTGCAGCAGTGCCGAGGCGATTTTTTGCACCAGGTCCCAGCGCTCCCAGCGCGCTTTCTGGTTGGCGCTGGCGGTGCTCACGGCCTGGCTGCGCGCGTCGTTCAGCAGTTTGCTCAACTTCATCTGATGCAGGTAATGGAACAGCGGCTGCTTGATGGGAATGCCACGAAACTGCAGGTTTGCTCGCTCCACCTCGCTGCCGCGCCAACTGGGCAGCGGATCGCCGGGTGTATGCGAGTGCCAGGTCACTTGGCTCAGGCGGCCCGTGAGGTCGGCGAAAAAACGCCCCAGGTCGGCATGGTCGACAAAGCGGCTGAAGAAGTGCTGAAAGTCCGAGGCGCGCAACCGTGCGGTGAGCGCCTGGATAAACGCCTGCGTGCTGGCGTATTGCTTGATGGGGTGCTGCGGGTCGTCAGGGATATAGACGATCACCGGCACCGGCTCGCGGCTTGCATCCAGGTCCTGGGAAAACAGTACGATCCCGGTCAGGCGGCTGGACATGATCACCAGCTCATGAGCGACCCACATCGGGCGGTGCTGTCCGTGATCAATCAGGCTGTGGACCGCGTCGTAGCCGGTTTGCGGGATGTCGCCCTTGAGCAGTGCCATGTACAGCGAGCGTTTGAGCGCGCTGCTTAGGCTCTGCTCGACCTTGTATTGCAGGGCGGCCATGGCCACAGGGTTTTCCAGCCCCAGGTAATCTTCGAGATAGCGCTGATAGCGCCCGCCGATATCCAATTCACGGCAGAGGGTGGCAAATTGGGCAATGGTGATGCGTGCGTCAACCGCCGGCAGGCTTTGGAAATGCCCGGCGGCGTTGGGTTGACTGCTGAAACCGGAGTTGCGCTCGTAGGCATCGGGCTGTGCTTCGTCGGGCTCGAAGTTATGCAGCGCGGCGTTGAGCAGTGAAACGCTCCACGTACGCGAGGCCCCGGCCTGAACCCGAAACCCCGCAAGCGTCAATGGCACATAGAGTTGCAGCCAGGTGCTGTGCACATCCAGATCGACGCCGTACTGGCGCTTCAGCGCCGGTTGCAGCAGCTCGGCGCCGAAGGTTTGCGGGCTTTTGAGGCCGGCCAGAGCCTTGTCTACCTGATTCTGCCGGGTCCAGGCTTCGCCGTTGAGACGCTTGAGTTCGGCGTGCTGGGTGGCGGAGGCGTTTTTGTACCAGTCGGGAAAACTCCCGGACACTTCGCCCAGGGTGGAGCGCCTGGCTGGCGTGGCGTCACCCAGCCAGTGGGGAATGGCCTGCATGACAATGGTGTGGCGAACTTCGCCGCTGGCTGGCGCGGGGAGGGGAGGCATGGGATCGATCCTTGACAGTGTGAGTGTCTTTTCAGCAGACCAGTCGGCACGCGATCGACGGCGGTAGATAGTTGGTGCGGTGTGCTTCTGCGGATTCGCGAACATCACCTGCCCATGGAGCCGGCACACGGTTTAAACTGCGCCATTGCGACGCTATTTGTCGCATTGGCGTAAACCCGCCTAAATCGCGGGTTGGCGCTATAAGAAGTTGTCGCTTGGCGGCAAGGCCGCTCTGAAAACTGTCCTTACAATCCCTGCATCGCCCGCCAGTTCCAGGCAGGCGTTCCTCTTCAGGAGACTCCGATGTCCGTTGAGCAAGCCCCGGTGCAACGTGCCGATTTCGACCAGGTCATGGTTCCCAACTACGCCCCTGCTGCGTTCATCCCCGTGCGCGGCGCAGGTTCGCGCGTATGGGACCAGGCGGGTCGCGAGCTGATCGACTTTGCCGGCGGCATCGCGGTCAACGTATTGGGCCACGCCCATCCGGCGCTGGTCGGTGCATTGACCGAGCAGGCCAACAAGCTGTGGCACGTCTCCAACGTCTTCACCAATGAGCCGGCCCTGCGCCTGGCCCATAAGCTGATCGACGCCACGTTTGCCGAGCGCGTGTTCTTCTGCAACTCGGGCGCTGAGGCCAACGAGGCCGCGTTCAAGCTGGCCCGCCGTGTGGCGTTCGACCGTTTCGGCAGCGAGAAGTACGAGATCATCGCCGCGCTGAACAGCTTCCACGGCCGTACCCTGTTCACCGTCAACGTCGGTGGCCAGTCCAAGTATTCCGATGGCTTCGGTCCTAAAATCACCGGCATCACCCACGTTCCGTATAACGACCTGGCCGCGCTGAAAGCCGCCGTGTCGGACAAGACCTGCGCCGTGGTCCTGGAACCGATCCAGGGCGAAGGCGGCGTACTGCCGGCCGAGCTGGCTTACCTGCAAGGTGCCCGCGAACTGTGCGACGCCAACGACGCGCTGCTGGTGTTCGACGAAGTGCAAACCGGCATGGGCCGCAGCGGCCACCTGTTCGCCTACCAGCATTACGGCGTGGTGCCCGACATCCTCACCAGCGCCAAGAGCCTGGGCGGTGGTTTCCCCATCGCCGCGATGCTCACCACTGAGGCGCTGGCCAAGCACCTGGTGGTCGGCACCCACGGCACCACCTACGGCGGCAACCCGCTGGCGTGCGCGGTGGCCGAAGCGGTGATCGACGTCATCAACACCCCTGAAGTGCTGGCCGGCGTCAACGCCAAGCACGACCAGTTCAAGGCGCGCCTGGAACAGATCGGCAAGCAATACGGCATCTTCACCGAAGTGCGCGGCATGGGCCTGTTGATCGGCTGTGTGCTCAGCGATGCCTTCAAGGGCAAAGCCAAGGACGTGTTCAACGCGGCCGAGAAAGAAAACCTGATGATCCTGCAAGCCGGCCCGGACGTGGTGCGTTTTGCGCCGAGTTTGGTGGTGGAAGACGCGGATATCAACGAAGGCCTGGATCGCTTCGAACGTGCTGTGAAGACCCTGACCCAAGCCTGATTGGCCCGCCGGGATCAAATGTGGGAGGGGGCAAGCCCCTCCCACATTGGAATTTGCTCTACAAGGGGATAGGTGTTGTTTCCAGGCCTGTCCGGTAATTTTTTCCTATGAGTTCTAGAGTTAAGGAGTGACACCATGCTGGTGATGCGCCCCGCGCAAATGGCTGATCTGGGCGAGGTACAGCGTCTGGCTGCGGACAGTCCGATTGGTGTCACCTCCTTGCCGGATGATGTGGAACGCCTGAGCGACAAGATCGCCGCCAGCGAAGCCTCCTTCGCGGCCGAGGTGAGTTTCAACGGTGAAGAAAGCTATTTCTTCGTGCTCGAAGACACCGAGACCGGCAAGCTCGCCGGCTGCTCGGCCATCGTTGCATCGGCCGGCTACTCGGAACCCTTCTACAGTTTTCGTAACGAGACCTTTGTGCACGCCTCTCGCGAGCTGAAGATCCACAACAAGATCCACGTGCTTTCCCAGTGCCACGACCTCACCGGCAACAGCCTGCTCACCAGCTTCTACGTAGTGCCTGAGCTGGTCGGTTCGCCGTGGTCGGAACTCAATTCCCGTGGCCGCCTGCTGTTTGTCGCCAGCCACCCCGAGCGCTTTGCCGACTCGGTGGTGACCGAAATTGTCGGCTACAGCGACGAGAACGGTGATTCACCGTTCTGGGACGCCATCGGTCGCAACTTCTTCGACCTCAACTACGCCGCCGCCGAGCGCCTGTGCGGGCTTAAAAGCCGCACCTTTCTCGCCGAGCTGATGCCCCATTACCCGATCTACGTGCCGCTGTTGCCGGACGAAGCTCAAGAGGCAATGGGCCAAGTGCACCCGCGTGCGCAGATCACCTTCGACATCCTGATGCGCGAAGGCTTCGAGACCGACCATTACATCGATATCTTCGACGGTGGCCCGACGCTGCACGCACGGGTCTCGGGCATTCGCTCCATCGCCCAGAGCCGCGTGGTGCCGGTGAAGATCGGCGAGATGGTCAAGGGCGTCGGCCGCCAGTACCTGGTGAGCAACGCGCAGTTGCAGGATTACCGCGCGGTGATGCTGGAACTGGACTACGCGCCGGGTAAACCGGTGACGTTGGACCTCGCAGCGGCCGAAGCCCTGGGTGTTGGCGAAGGCGCGAGTGTGCGCCTGGTAGCGGTTTAAAAAGAGAGTTTCGCGGGTGGCTGACAACAGCGGCCCGTTCGAGGAGATAGCATGATCGTTCGTCCCGTACGCAGCAGCGATTTACCGGCCCTGATTGATCTGGCGCGCAGCACCGGCACCGGCCTTACTACCTTGCCGGCCAACGAAGAGCGCCTGACCCATCGCGTGGGCTGGGCGGAAAAAACCTTTCGCGGCGACGCCGGGCGCGGTGATGCCGACTACCTGTTCGTGCTGGAAAACGACGAAGGCCGCGTGGTGGGCATTTCTGCCATTGCTGGCGCCGTGGGCCTGCGCGAGCCTTGGTACAACTTCCGGGTCGGCCTGACGGTCAGCGCCTCCCAGGAGCTGAACATCTACCGCGAAATTCCGACGTTGTTCCTGGCCAACGACCTCACCGGCAATTCCGAGCTGTGCTCGTTGTTTTTGCACGCCGACTACCGCACCGGTCTTAACGGCCGCATGCTGGCCAAGGCGCGCCTGTTGTTTATCGCTGAGTTCCCGCAGTTGTTCGGCAACAAGATCATTGCCGAGATGCGTGGCGTGTCCAACGATGCCGGGCGCTCGCCGTTCTGGGAGAGCCTGGGCCGCCATTTCTTCAAGATGGAATTCAGCCAGGCCGACTACCTCACCGGCGTGGGCAACAAAGCGTTTATCGCTGAGCTGATGCCCAAGTTTCCGCTGTATAGCTGCTTCCTGTCCGAAGATGCGCGCAACGTGATCGGCAAGGTCCACCCGGACACCGAGCCAGCGCTGAGCATGCTCAAGAGCGAAGGCTTCAGCTACCAGGGCTATGTCGATATCTTCGACGCCGGCCCGGCGGTGGAGTGTGAAACCAGCAAGATCCGTGCAGTGCGCGACAGCCAGTCGTTGGTGCTCGCCATTGGCACGCCGGGGGACGACGCCACGCCGTTCCTGATCCATAACCGCAAGCGCGAAGACTGCCGCATCACCGCCGCGCCGGCCCGCCTGGCCGCAGGCACCCTAGTGGTTGATCCACAGACCGCCAAACGCCTGCAACTGGTGGTGGGCGATCAAGTGCGCGCCGTACCGTTGTCCGCTGCTCGGGAGTCGAAATAATGAATTCGCTGTACATCGCAGGTAGCTGGCTGGCAGGCCAGGGTGAGCTGTTTGAATCGCGCAACCCGGTGACCCAAGACGTGCTGTGGGCGGGTAATGGCGCCACCGCCGAGCAGGTCGAGTCCGCCGTGCAGGCCGCACGCCAAGCGTTCCCAGGCTGGGCCCGGCGCTCGCTGGAAGAGCGCATCAGCGTGCTGGAAGCCTTCGCCGCGGCCCTGAAAAACCGTGCCGATGAGATCGCTCGCTGCATCGGTGAGGAAACCGGCAAGCCGCTGTGGGAGTCGGCCACCGAAGTTACCAGCATGGCCAACAAGATTGCGATCTCGGTGCAAAGCTATCGCGAACGCACCGGCGAGAAGAGCGGCCCCCTGGGCGACGCCACCGCCGTCCTGCGCCACAAGCCCCACGGGGTGGTGGCGGTGTTCGGTCCTTACAACTTTCCGGGACACTTGCCCAACGGGCATATCGTTCCGGCGTTGCTGGCGGGCAATACCGTGTTGTTCAAACCGAGCGAGCTGACCCCCAAAGTCGCCGAACTGACCGTGCAATGCTGGATCGAAGCCGGCCTGCCGGCCGGCGTGTTGAACCTGCTGCAAGGCGCGCGGGAAACCGGTATCGCGCTCGCCGCCAACCCTGGCATCGACGGCTTGTTCTTCACCGGTTCGAGCCGCACCGGCAATCACCTGCACCAGCAGTTCTCCGGGCGCCCGGACAAGATCCTGGCCCTGGAAATGGGCGGCAACAACCCGCTGGTGGTGGACGAAGTGGCCGACGTGGATGCGGCGGTCTACACCATCATCCAGTCGGCGTTTATCTCTGCCGGCCAACGCTGCACGTGCGCCCGTCGCCTGTTGGTGCCGCAAGGCGCTTGGGGCGATGCCCTGCTGGCACGTTTGGTGGCGGTGAGCGCGACGATTGAAGTGGGCGCGTTCGACCAGCAACCGCCACCGTTCATGGGCTCGGTGATTTCCCTGGCGGCGGCCAAAGCCTTGATGGACGCCCAGGAGCTGATGCTGGCCAATGGCGCTGTCGCGCTGCTGGAAATGACCCAGCCACAGGATCAGGCAGCCTTGCTGACCCCAGGCATCATCGACGTGACGGGCGTGACCGAGCGCGAAGACGAAGAACTGTTCGGCCCGTTGTTGCAGGTGATCCGCTACGCCGATTTCGCCGCGGCAATTGCCGAGGCCAACAACACCCAGTACGGCCTGGCCGCGGGTTTGCTGTCGGACTCCGAAGCGCGTTACCAGCAGTTCTGGCTGGAGAGCCGCGCCGGGATCGTCAACTGGAACAAACAGCTGACCGGCGCCGCCAGCACCGCGCCGTTTGGTGGGGTAGGGGCCTCGGGCAACCATCGCGCCAGTGCGTATTACGCGGCGGACTATTGCGCGTACCCGGTGGCGTCGTTGGAAACGCCGAGCCTCGTCGTTCCAGCAACACTGACCCCCGGTATTACGCTGATCTAAATGTGGGAGGGGCTTGCCCCCGATGGCGGTGTGTCAGTCTCTGATTTATCAACGGACAGCCCGCTATCGGAGGCAAGCCTCCTCCCACACTGGATTTGTGGTGTGTTGAAGAATTGTGATGCCTATAAAAACAGATGTTCGTGGAGCCTCGCCGATGAAATCCTATGAAGTCAATTTTGACGGTCTAGTGGGGCCGACCCATAACTACGGCGGTTTGTCCTTTGGCAACGTCGCGTCCCAGAGCAACAGCCAGCAGCATTCCAACCCCAAGGAAGCCGCGTTGCAGGGCCTGCAAAAAATGAAAGCCCTGATGGACATGGGCTTTGTGCAAGGTGTGCTGGCGCCCCAGGAGCGCCCTGATGTGGCAGCCCTGCGCAGCCTCGGTTTCAGCGGCACGGATGCCCAGGTGATCCAGCAGGCGGCCAAGCATGCGATGCCTTTGCTGGTGGCAAGCTGCTCGGCGTCGAGCATGTGGGTGGCCAACGCCGCCACCGTCAGCCCGAGCGCCGACACGTCGGATGGCCGCGTGCATTTCACCGCCGCCAACCTCAACTGCAAATACCACCGCAGCATCGAACACCCCACCACCAGCCGCGTGCTGGGGGCGATGTTTGCCGATGGCAAGCACTTTGCCCACCACGCCGCGTTGCCGGCGGTGGCGCAGTTCGGCGACGAAGGCGCGGCCAACCACACGCGTTTCTGCCGGGAATATGGCGAAGCGGGCGTGGAGTTTTTTGTGTTCGGCCGCAGCGCATTCGATCCTCGTTATCCGGCTCCGCAGAAATACCCGGCACGCCAGACCCTCGAAGCCTCCCAGGCCGTTGCGCGCCTGCATGGCCTGAAGGACGACGGTGTGGTCTACGCCCAGCAGAACCCGGCAGTGATCGACGCCGGCGTGTTCCACAACGACGTGATCGCAGTGGGTAACGGCGAAGTGCTGTTCTATCACGAGGACGCGTTCCTCAATACCGAGCAGATGCTTGCCGAACTGCAGGGCAAGTTGGGTAAGCTGGGCGGCAACTTCCAGTCGGTGTGCGTGCCGCGCGCGCTGGTCAGCGTCGAGGACGCGGTGCGTTCCTACCTGTTCAACAGCCAGTTGCTGAGCCGCGCCGATGGCTCGATGCTGCTGATCGTGCCGCAAGAGTGCCGCGCCAATGAACGCGTCTGGAACTACCTGCAAGGCCTGATCGCTTCTGGTGGGTTGATCCGCGAAGTAAAGGTGTTCGACCTCAAGCAAAGCATGCAGAACGGCGGCGGCCCAGCGTGCCTGCGTTTGCGCGTGGCCTTGAACGAAACGGAACTGGCGGCGGTGAACCCAGGGGTTATCATGACCGCGCCGTTGTACGACACCCTGACCCAATGGGTCGACAAGCACTACCGCGACAGCCTGCGCGAAAGCGATCTGGCTGACCCGCAATTGCTGCTTGAGTGCCGGACGGCACTGGATGAACTGACGCAAATCCTTAAACTGGGCGCGGTTTATCCTTTCCAGATCAATTAACGCCACCTCAATTTACACCCTACGGCTGAGAACTATTTATGACCACCGACACCCTGAAGCTGATCCTTGAAGACACTGACGGCACCCAGCTGGAAACCTCCTGCACCCGCGTTGCCGTCGTGTGGCAGGGCAAGGAAATCTGGATCCAGCACGACGGCCGTGGCCAGTTGCTGATCGGCGTGGACGTTGAAGAAGGCGACGCCGAATACGCCAACCTGCTGATGCGCCCATTGGCCACCAACCTGATGAGCCTGCAACTGGAAATGGAACCGGCCGACGTTGAAGGTGATGACGACGACCACGTCCACGGCCCAGGCTGCAACCACTAAGGAAGCTACATATGCTCGCCCTCGGCAAATTGCTTGAACTGACCCTCGCCGGTCGTGAACCGGCGCAAAAAATTCAATCGACTGTCGACGGCGTGCAGATGCGTTGGCTCAGCGAGGGTGCGCTGGAAGTGCGCCCGCCGCAGGCCCGGGACAACGGCAGCGACCTGCTGCTGTCGTCCGGCATTCATGGCAACGAAACCGCGCCGATCGAGTTGCTCGACCGCTTGTTGCATGGCATTGCCCGTGGGGAGATCAAGCCCCGCAACCGTATTCTGTTCCTGTTCGGCAACCCCGAGGCCATGCGGCGCGGCGAGCGCTACCTCGAACTGGACGTCAACCGGCTGTTCAACGGCCGTCACGAACAAAACATCGGCCCTGAAGCCATGCGCGCCGCCGAGCTTGAACAGTTGGCCCGCAGCTTCTTCAGCCAGCCTGGCCGTTCGCGCCTGCATTACGATTTGCACACGGCTATCCGGGGCTCGAAGATCGAACAGTTCGCCCTGTACCCGTGGAACGAGGGGCGCCAGCATTCGCGCCACGAGCTCGCGCGCCTGCGCGCAGCGGGTATGGAAGCCGTGCTGTTGCAGAACAAAACCTCAATCACCTTCTCGGCGTTTACCTACGAGCAACTGGGCGCCGAGGCCTTCACCCTGGAGTTGGGCAAGGCGCGGCCATTCGGGCAGAACCAAGGGGTGGATGTCTCGCGCCTGGAGCTGCGTCTGACGCAGATCATCGAAGGCACCGAGCCTGATACCGACAACCTGGACGGGTTGAAACTGTTCGCCGTGGCGCGGGAAGTCATCAAGCACAGCGATGCGTTCCTGCTGCACCTGCCGGCAGACGTGGAAAACTTTTCGGAATTGGAAAAGGGTTATCTGCTGGCCGAAGACGTTGCCAAGACACGCTGGGTGATCGAGGAGGAGGGCGCACGCATCATCTTCCCCAACCCGAAGGTGAAGAATGGCTTGCGGGCAGGGATATTGATTGTGCCGACCACGGATGCTGGCCTGGCCTGAATCCCAAGGCTTACCGGGATCCAAATGTGGGAGGGGGCAAGCCCCCTCCCACATTTTGTTTGGCGGTGTTGCTTAGACCGCTACAGCACGTGGCTCGCTGCGACGGATCGCCCGCACCTTGTGCAGGGTATCAGCGCAAGTCTTGGCGGCTTCCTGGCCCTTGTGCACAAAGTGATCGTGGAAGAACGCGTGATGCTCGCTGCCCGCGTGGAAGTGGTGCGGCGTCAGCGACACCGAAAACACCGGCACTTCAGTCTCCAACTGCACCTGCATCAGGCCGCTGACCACCGACTGGGCGACGAATTCGTGACGGTAGATCCCACCGTCCACCACCAGCGCGGCGGCAACGATACCGGCGTAACGGCCGGTCTTGGCCAGCAGCTTGGCGTGCAGGGGCATTTCAAAGGCGCCGCCGACTTCGAAGAAATCGATATCCGATTCCTGGTAGCCCTGGGCGATCATTTCGGCGAGGAAGCCTTTACGGGATTGGTCGACAATATCCTTGTGCCAGCAGGCCTGGATAAACGCGACGCGCTCGCCGTGATGGTTTTTGCTTTTGCTGTCGATTGCGGTGGGTTGCATGTTCTGACTCCTGTTTAAGAAAAAAACAGGGCGTTATGAATCGAATGGGATTTAAGGGTACGCATGCGTCAACAGGCGCGCGGCCCTTAGGTGCCAATCCCGTTCTCTCTTCATCCGGACTATGACCGTCGGCCCCGGGATCACACCGGGTCTGCTGACCTTGTCGCCGTCCTGCGTGAGCAGTTCGAGGCGCCAAGCGCTCGCGGGCTATACACATTGCGTGTAATTACCGCCGGTGGGGAATTACACCCCGCCCTGAGAACGTTGCCACCAGAACCCTGGCGGCGGAGAGTTTTTAACATGGTTTTTCGAAAACTGCACCACCATCGTATCGATAGGCTATATCGGTTTGTTTGGTTGGTATTCGATTGAATGCGCACGGGGCTTGATATTCCGTGGCGTTGCCCGCAGTAATCACCTTCAAAAGGAACTTATCAAACCCTCAGAGGCTTGCTTCATGTCTGTGATCGACCTGCGCAGCGACACCGTGACCCAACCCACCCCCGGCATGCTTGACGCGATGGCGTCCGCCGTCAGCGGCGACGACGTGTATGGCGAAGACCCCAGCGTCAACCACTTGGAAGCCGAAGTGGCCAGGCGCCTGGGGTTCGAGGCGGCGTTGTTCGTGCCGACCGGCACCATGAGCAACCTGCTGGCGTTGATGGCTCACTGTGAGCGCGGCGAGGAATACATCGTTGGCCAGCAGGCCCACACCTACAAATACGAAGGCGGTGGCGCGGCCGTGCTGGGTTCGATCCAGCCGCAACCGCTGGAGGTGCAGGCAGATGGCTCCCTGGATTTGAACCACGTACTGGAGGCAATCAAGCCAGACGATTTCCACTTCGCCCGCACCCGCTTGCTCGCGCTGGAAAACACCATGCAGGGCAAAGTGCTGCCCCTGGAATACCTGGCCCAGGCGCGGGCGTTTACCCGTGAACATGGCTTGGCGCTGCATTTGGACGGTGCGCGAATCTACAACGCAGCGGTCAAGCTGGGGGTGGATGCGCGGGAGATCGCCCAGCATTTTGATTCGGTGTCGGTGTGCCTGTCCAAGGGCCTCGGTGCACCCATCGGCTCGGTGTTGTGCGGTTCCACGGCGTTGATCGCCAAGGCCCGGCGCCTGCGCAAGATGGTCGGCGGCGGCATGCGCCAGGCCGGCTCCCTGGCGGCGGCGGGGTTGTATGCTCTGGATCATCAGGTGCAGCGCCTGGCCGACGACCACGCCAATGCCCGGTGGCTCGGTGATGAACTGCGCAAGGCCGGCTATACGGTGGAGCCGGTACAGACCAACATGGTCTACGTGCACATAGGTGACCAGGCCCAGGCCCTGAAGGCGTTTGCCGCCGAGCGCGGGATCAAGTTGAGCGCCGCGCCACGCCTGCGCATGGTCACTCATTTGGATGTCAGCCGGGCGCAGATCGAGCAGGTGCTTGCGGCATTCGTCGAATTTTCGCGCAAATGATCGTGCAGACCGTCTAATTGAGCCTCTCTATCGCATAAACACGCTGTACCACCGGCAAAGGGCCGATATAATGCGGCCTTTTGCCGTCGCTCCGTCTGATGATGTTGCGCACTGGCCTTTGGCCGCAGCCTCCGTGGAAGAACCTAATGAAAAGCGCAGAAATCCGTGAAGCCTTCCTTCGCTTCTTCGAAGAGCAAGGTCACACCCGTGTCGCCTCCAGCTCCTTGATCCCAGGCAATGACCCCACCCTGCTGTTCACCAACGCGGGGATGAACCAGTTCAAGGACTGCTTCCTGGGCCAGGAAAAGCGCGCTTACACCCGCGCCACCAGCAGCCAGAAGTGCGTCCGCGCCGGCGGCAAGAACAGCGACCTGGAAAACGTCGGCTACACCGCCCGCCACCACACCTTCTTCGAAATGCTGGGTAACTTCAGCTTCGGTGACTATTTCAAGAAAGACGCGATTACCTTCGCCTGGACCTTCCTGACCGGCGTGCTGAAGCTGCCCAAGGAAAAACTCTGGGTTACCGTCTACGCGACGGACGACGAAGCGTATGACATCTGGACCCAACAAATCGGCGTGCCTGAAGAACGCATGATCCGCATCGGCGACAACAAAGGCGCGCCGTATGCTTCCGATAACTTCTGGACCATGGGCGACACTGGCCCGTGCGGCCCTTGCACCGAGATCTTCTACGACCACGGCGCCGATATCTGGGGTGGCCCGCCGGGCTCGCCGGAAGAAGACGGCGACCGTTACATCGAGATCTGGAACAACGTATTCATGCAGTTCAACCGCACCGCCGATGGCGTGTTGCATCCGCTGCCAGCACCGTCGGTCGACACCGGTATGGGCCTGGAGCGGATCAGTGCGGTGATGCAGCACGTTCACTCCAACTATGAAATCGACCTGTTCACCAACCTGCTGAGCGCCTCGGCGGCGGCCATTGGTTGCGCCAATGAAAGCCAGTCTTCGCTCAAGGTAGTGTCGGACCACATCCGTTCCTGCGGCTTCCTGATCGCCGACGGTGTGTTGCCGTCCAACGAAGGCCGTGGCTATGTGCTGCGCCGTATCATCCGTCGCGCCTGCCGTCACGGTAACAAGCTGGGCGCCACCGGCAGCTTCTTCTACAAGATCGTCGCCGCGCTGGTCGCCGAGATGGGCGAAGCGTTCCCGGAGCTCAAGCAGCAGCAGGGCAACATCGAGCGCGTGCTCAAGGCCGAAGAGGAGCAGTTCTCCAAGACCCTGGAACACGGCCTCAAGATTCTGGAACAGGACCTGGCTGAGCTCAAAGGCACCGTGGTACCGGGCGATGTGGTGTTCAAGCTGTACGACACCTATGGCTTCCCGATGGACCTGACTGCCGACATCGCCCGTGAGCGCGAGCTGACCATCGATGAGGCCGGTTTTGAGCGTGAGATGGAAGCCCAGCGCGTGCGTGCGCGTTCGGCCAGCTCTTTTGGCCTGGACTACAACACCCTGGTCAAGGTTGATGTGCCGACCGAGTTCACCGGCTACAGCGCCACCGTGGGCTCGGCCAAAATCGTTGCCCTCTATAAAGATGGCAAGTCGGTCGACGTTCTGAATGAAGGTGATGAGGCGGTTGTGGTCCTGGACCGGACGCCGTTCTACGCCGAGTCGGGCGGCCAGGTCGGTGACTGTGGTTTCCTGAGTTCGACCTCGGGTCGTTTTGAAGTGCGCGACACCACCAAGACCGGCGGTGCGTTCCTGCATCACGGCGTGCTGGTGCTGGGCAACCTCACGATCGGCGCGCCGGTCGACACCCAGGTCGATGCTGACGTACGTCATGCCACCGCACTGAACCACTCGGCTACTCACTTGCTGCACGCTGCATTGCGCCAAGTGCTGGGCGAGCACGTACAGCAGAAAGGTTCGTTGGTGGATAGCCAGCGCCTGCGTTTCGACTTCAGCCACTTCGAAGCGATCAAGCCGGAGCAGATCAAGGCCCTGGAAGACATCGTCAACGCACAAGTGCGCAAGAACACCCCGGTTGAAACTGAAGAAACCGACATCGAGACCGCCAAGGCCAAAGGCGCCATGGCGCTGTTCGGCGAGAAGTACGGCGACAACGTGCGCGTCCTGAGCATGGGTGGCGACTTCTCGGTGGAGCTGTGTGGCGGTATCCACGCCAACCGCACTGGCGACATCGGCCTGCTGAAGATCATCAGCGAAGGCGGTGTGGCCTCCGGTGTGCGGCGTATCGAGGCCGTGACCGGTGCTGCGGCCCTGGCCTACCTCAATGCGGCCGAAGAACAACTCAAGGAAGCGGCAAGCCTGGTCAAGGGCAGCCGCGACAACCTGATCGACAAGCTGTCTGCCGTGCTGGAGCGCAACCGTGCGCTGGAAAAACAGCTGGAGCAGTTGCAAGCCAAGGCGGCCAGCGCGGCGGGCGACGATCTGTCGGCCTCGGCAGTGGACGTCAAGGATGTGAAGGTCCTGGCGGTGCGTCTGGACGGTCAGGACGGCAAGGCGCTGTTGGCCTTGGTCGATCAGTTGAAGAACAAGCTCGGCCGCGCAGTGATCCTGCTCGGCAGTGTCCATGAGGATAAGGTCGTTCTGGTTGCCGGTGTAACCAAAGACCTGACTGGCCAACTCAAGGCCGGTGATTTGATGAAGCAAGCCGCTGCGGCAGTGGGCGGGAAGGGCGGTGGTCGTCCGGACATGGCGCAAGGCGGTGGTGTAGACGCTGGCGCCCTGGATGCGGCCCTGGCCCTGACCGTGCCGTTTGTCGAGGCAGGCATTTAAGGCGCCGTTAACGGGCTCGTGGTCTAGTCGCGGGCTTGTCCGGTGCTGGTTGATTGGATATTTAGGCGCCCCTTTACGGGCTGAGGCGGCTTGGAAATGGCTTTGATCGTACAGAAATTTGGAGGCACCTCGGTCGGCTCTGTCGAAAGAATCGAGCAGGTGGCCGACAAGGTTAAGAAGTTCCGCGATGCCGGGGATGACCTGGTGGTGGTGCTGTCGGCCATGAGCGGCGAGACCAATCGCCTGATCGAGCTGGCCAAGGCAATCAGTGGCGACCAGCAACCGCTCCCGCGTGAGCTGGATGTGATCGTGTCTACCGGTGAGCAGGTGACCATCGCCTTGCTGGCCATGGCCCTGAACAAACGTGGTGTGCCGGCGGTGTCCTACACGGGCAGCCAGGTGCGCATCCTCACCGACAGCGCGCACACCAAGGCGCGCATTCTGCAGATCGACGATCAGAAAATTCGCACTGATCTGAAGGCCGGCCGCGTGGTAGTTGTAGCTGGGTTCCAAGGTGTGGATGAGCACGGCAACATCACCACCCTCGGGCGTGGCGGTTCGGACACCACCGGCGTGGCCCTGGCAGCGGCTCTCAAGGCCGATGAATGCCAGATCTACACCGATGTGGACGGTGTCTACACCACAGACCCGCGCGTCGTGTCCGTGGCCCAGCGCCTGGACAAGATCACCTTCGAAGAGATGCTGGAAATGGCCAGCCTCGGTTCCAAGGTGTTGCAGATCCGTGCGGTGGAGTTCGCCGGCAAGTACAACGTTCCGCTGCGCGTATTGCACAGCTTCAAAGAGGGTCCGGGCACCCTCATTACTATTGATGAAGAGGAATCCATGGAACAGCCGATCATTTCCGGCATCGCTTTTAACCGCGATGAAGCCAAGCTGACGATCCGTGGCGTGCCAGACACCCCGGGCGTGGCTTTCAAGATTCTCGGCCCTGTCAGCGATGCGAATGTTGAAGTCGACATGATCGTGCAGAACGTCTCGCACGATAACACCACCGATTTCACCTTCACCGTGCACCGCAACGAGTACGATGCGGCATTGAAAATCCTGGAGAACACCGCGAGCGAAATTGGCGCCCGTGAAGTGGTCGGCGATACCAAGATTGCCAAGGTGTCGATCGTGGGTGTGGGCATGCGTTCCCACGCCGGCGTTGCCAGTCGCATGTTTGGGGCGCTGGCCAAGGAAAGCATCAACATCCAGATGATCTCCACCTCGGAAATCAAAGTCTCGGTGGTGATCGAAGAGAAGTACCTGGAACTGGCGGTACGCGCGCTGCACACCGCGTTCGAGTTGGACGCTCCGGCCCGACAGGGCGAGTGATGTAATGCCAGGAAGGCGCGGGATACCGCGCCTTTCCTTTTTTTGTAGGGCGCATGGTCTTTTGCGTGTGCTCGACAATACTTAGGCCGTTAGGGCTATGACCTTGGGGTTGTAGGTCGAACGCCTTTTTTTTGCAGACTGTTGTTCCTGAAATGAAATGCGTGAGGAGAAAGGTATGCTGATTCTGACTCGTCGGTGCGCAGAAAGCCTGATTATCGGTGATGGCGAAATCACCGTGACCGTGCTCGGCGTCAAAGGCAATCAAGTACGTATCGGGGTTAATGCTCCGAAAGAGGTAGCGGTCCACCGCGAGGAAATCTACCTGCGGATCAAGAAAGAGAAGGACGAAGAACCAAGCCTTTAATTTTTATCGTTTTTTATGTTTGCAAACGGGGAAGAACGTGGTTAATATACGCCCCGTGTTGCGGAGAGCTGGCCGAGTGGCCGAAGGCGCTCCCCTGCTAAGGGAGTACACCTCAAAAGGGTGTCGGGGGTTCGAATCCCCCGTTCTCCGCCATTATTTGCTTAGTACGTTGCAATCTGGTTTTTTCGTTAAGTTGTTGAAATTAAACGAAAAAATAGCTTTACATAGAGATTGAACGGCCTATAATGCGCGGCAACAAATGCACTCGTAGCTCAGCTGGATAGAGTACTCGGCTACGAACCGAGCGGTCACAGGTTCGAATCCTGTCGAGTGCACCATTTAAGAGTTAGTTGCAGTAATGCAGGTGGCTTGGCTTCAACCAGTTGTGATCTGGTCTAAAAACACAATCTGCACTCGTAGCTCAGCTGGATAGAGTACTCGGCTACGAACCGAGCGGTCACAGGTTCGAATCCTGTCGAGTGCACCATACAAACAAAAAGCCCGCCTAGTGCGGGCTTTTTGCCGTCTGGGGTTTGTGTCGGGCTTTATCTTTTTCTCCTTCCTTATGTGTTTTCCATTCGGGCAGTGGCGTCGCAGTTCATAGATGCGGCCAATACTCAGCTTTGGCTCGCAAGCGCTTGTTCTTTCCAGTTTTTTGACGTTAAAGACGGCTGGGCGGTGTATCATTGCGCCCGTCAGCCCCGCCGGGGCTTGTGGAATACCTCCATGGACTTACCCAGTAGTTACTCAGTACCCCGCTTTACCAATCATGAATTGACTGATTGATCCTTCCGGCGTGCCCCGCTGCTGGGAGTGGAGTTCGCCTATGACCGAAGTAGAAGTAAAGAAAACACAAGACAGCCTGCAGGATCGCCTGGCTCAAGTCATCGAGCTGCTGCAGCGCCAGCGTGTGGTCGAAGACCTTACGCACCGCCAGGACGGTCCGCATCAGGACCGCGTCGAAAACCTGGTTCACCGGCAAAACCTCGTCGAGTTGCAACGCAAGCTCGATGATCTGCACTCCGCCGACGTCGCCTATATCCTTGAAGCCTTGCCGCTCGATGATCGACTGGCCCTTTGGCAGTTGGTCAAGGCTGATCGCGACGGCGACATCCTGCTCGAAGTATCCGATTCGGTTCGTGAAACCCTGATCGCCGACATGGACGATCACGAGCTCCTGGCTGCTGCCAAGGAGATGGACGCAGACGAACTGGCGGACCTGGCCCCTGAGTTGCCCCGTGATGTTGTCCATGAGCTGATGGAGGCCCTCGACGGCCAGCAGCGTGAGCGTGTGCGCTCCGCGCTGTCCTACGACGAGGACCAGGTCGGCGCCCTGATGGACTTCGAGATGGTCACCATCCGTGAAGACGTCAGCCTGGAAGTGGTATTGCGCTACCTGCGCCGGCTCAAAGAGTTGCCGAGCCATACCGACAAACTGTTCGTGGTCGACTACGAAGGCATTCTCAAGGGCGTGCTGCCGATCAAGCGGCTGCTGGTCAACGATCCGGAGAAAAGGGTTGCTGACCTGATGGCCAGCGATACCGTGAGTTTTCATCCGGACGAAGATGCCTACGATGCGGCTCAGGCGTTTGAGCGTTACGACCTGATCTCCGCGCCTGTGGTCGACAAGAACGGCAAGCTGATCGGCCGTCTGACCATCGACGAAATCGTCGACTTGATTCGTGAAGAGAGTGAAACCGAAGTCCTCAACATGGCAGGTTTGCGTGAAGAGGAAGATATTTTTGCTTCAGTCTGGCGCTCGCTGCATAACCGCTGGGCCTGGCTGGCGGTCAACCTGATCACGGCGTTTATCGCCTCTCGTGTGATCGGGCTGTTTGAAGGCTCCATCGAAAAGCTGGTGGCGTTGGCGGCGTTGATGCCAATTGTGGCGGGTATCGGCGGCAACTCCGGTAACCAGACCATCACCATGATCGTGCGCGCTATGGCATTGGACCAGGTGAGCACTGCCAACTCCTCGCGTCTACTGCGCAAGGAGCTCGCGGTGGGCCTGATCAACGGTCTGGTATGGGGCGGTGTGATTGGGGTGGTGGCCTACTTGCTGTATGGCAGTTGGTCCTTGGGGGTGGTGATGACTGCCGCCATGACCCTCAACCTGCTGCTGGCCGCGCTGATGGGGGTGCTGATCCCCATGACCCTGGCTCGCCTCGGGCGCGACCCAGCCATGGGCGCCAGCGTGATGATCACGGCCATGACCGACAGCGGTGGCTTCTTCATCTTCCTGGGCCTGGCGACGATCTTCCTGCTCTGATCCCTTCTGACGGGGGCAAGTCTGCCCCCGTCTCGAATTATCTTTCTAAGTTCCAGGCAAAAAAAAGCCAGCACGCGGCTGGCTTCGGCTTTCAGTTGCAGATCAATTGGCTTCTGCGGCCGCCTCGACGTCATGCGCGATGAGCGAGACGAGGGCATTTTGCTGTCGGTGGGAGAGCTGACGAAAACGCTGCAGCAGTTCGCGTTCGTGCAGCGACAGCTCGGGGCTGTCCAGGCGCATGCTCAACTCTTCACCCAGCGCACCTTCCTGAATAAGGCTCTGTTCCAGGCGCGCGATGATTTCGGAGTTCATGCTGCGGTGATGATTGCGAGCCACCTCGGCAATGCGTTCCCGCATTCCGTCTGGCAGACGTACGACGAACTTGTCAGCCGTACGGCTGGAATAAATTGCCTGTTTCAATGGGCGCATATATTTAACCGGTTAGTTCAGGGGAGCGGTTTTTGGAATTGGCCGCAAGCGATGAGTGTTAAGACAAGACTCACGACCAAAGTTCAACCCGGATTGCAAAGAGGCCGCATCATGCCTCAGTTTTGCCATTTACTTGGCGTCAAATCTGTGACAAATATTGAACTGCCTAAAGGCTTTATGCCAGCACTCATTTGCATTTTTGCGGACTGGTTGGAAAACTTTTCTGTGGACGATGCGCACAGACGATCGTCCCGCAGGCCTGGGCCGCAACAGGGTTTCAGGTCGCAGATTGTGTAGCGAAGTGGCCTTTTGCCCTTGTGGTTAAGGATAGTGGCGATTTGCCGATTTACTAGGGGGAGGCGACATAAGGTAGGGCGATGGGGGAGGGTATCAGCGCAAGACCGGGTCGAATTTGATGCGACGTCCCATGATCAGGGTTAACAGCAGCAGGCAGGCACAGACGCCGCTGGCTATCAGTGCGGCGAGTTGCGCATCCTGGGACTCGGCGCCCAAGCCATAGGCGCCAGTGACAGTGGTCAGGCACAGAAACAGCCAGGCAGATTTGGTCATCAGCGGTTTCCTCAGAAAACCCAGTGTTCAGCGGTGGGCGCAGCCTGGGTGCTTTGGATCAGACGTACCGGCGTTTGGGCGTTAGGCGTCATCACCGCCAGTTGCGGACGTTGTTGCAGGTGGTGCGGCACGGCCTGGCTGATCTGCGCAGGGTCGTCATTGCTGGTCGACTGGAGATGGAACATCACCAACGCAGCCAAGGCCACGGCGTTGAGGGTTAACAGAAGGGCACTGTTCATGGTCTTGTTCTCCGCTTGACGCCGTGGCTGAGTGGGTCTTGTAGGAGAAGTATTGCAGGTCTCGTGCCAATCTATTAATTCAATAAAATCAATAACTTGAGTCTACTTTAAAGTGTTGTCAGGTTGCAATTTGCAATGCTGGCACTTTGGGGGAGTGCATTTTGCACGATAGGCGCGTAGTGCCCGTATTTACGGGGCGAAACCACGATTACCGTGGCGCATATCGTCCTACACTCAAAAAGCCCACGGACGACATGACAAAACTGACCTCGGCCGTTAACATGCACGCCGTCCGTCGCTATGCCTTTGGCTCGACGGCTGTCATTTGTCCCAGTAGCTCAATTGGATAGAGCATCCCCCTCCTAAGGGGAAGGTTGGCCGTTCGAACCGGCCCTGGGACACCAGATTCAAAGCCCCGCACAGGTTATCCTGGCGGGGCTTTTTTGTGGGCGGCCGGTCTTTTCAATGATCTATCGAACCTTGCGGTTGATCGAGGTTCACAGGAGGGGAGTGGCGGTAACTTCCAAGCTTCGGGCGGCAAGCCCTGTGCCTTTGCTTGAGGCTCGACGCTGATTTTGTACCTCATGTGCCACCCCGCAGCGTCTGAGCTGTGCAAGCAAAATAATCCCCGGAAACAGCTCATACCGCCTGTCCGGAACCGGCCACCCAGGACTATCATGCCGATAGCCCTGTCTCTCACCGCAAGGAGCCGCTCGGAACGCCGATGCGCCAGATCTGGAAATCTTTTCGAGCCCTTTATTTCGCCTCCTTGATGATGCTGATCGGCTCCGGCCTGCTCAGTACTTACCTGGCCTTGCGCCTGGCGGCCGATCACGTCGACAGCCTGTGGGTCGGTGCGCTGATGGCGGCCAACTACTTCGGCCTGGTGCTGGGCGGCAAGATCGGGCACCGCCTGATTGCCCGGGTCGGGCATATCCGGGCGTATGCCACCTGTGCCGGCATCGTCGGTGCGGCGGTGCTGGGCCACGGTCTGGTCGACTGGTTGCCGGCGTGGATCGTGCTGCGGATGATCGTGGGCCTGGGGATGATGTGCCAGTACATGGTCATCGAGAGCTGGCTCAACGAACAGGCGGACGCCAAGCAGCGTGGCGTGGTGTTCAGCGGCTATATGATCGCGTCCTACCTGGGGCTGGTGCTGGGTCAACTGATCCTGGTCATGCACCCCCAGCTTGGCCTTGAGCTGCTGATGCTGGTGGCGCTGTGCTTTGCCCTGTGCCTGGTGCCGGTGGCCATGACCCGGCGTATTCACCCGGCGCCTTTGCATCCGGCGCCGATGGAGCCGCGCTTCTTTATAAAGCGCGTGCCGCAGTCGCTGAGTACGGTGTTGGGCGCGGGTTTGATCGTTGGTTCCTTCTACGGTCTCGCGCCGCTTTATGCTTCCCAGCAGGGGCTTACGACGGAGCAGGTCGGTCTGTTCATGGGTAGCTGTATTTTTGCCGGGCTGCTGGTGCAGTGGCCGCTGGGGTGGTTGTCTGATCGTTATGATCGCGCGCTGCTGATTCGTTGCTTTGCCTTGTGCTTGGCGGTGGCTGCGTTGCCTTTAGCGATCATGACCGAGGTGCCGCTGGAGGTATTGTTCGTTGCGGGCTTCTTGTGTTCCCTGGTGCAGTTCTGCCTGTACCCGCTGGCGGTGGCGTTTTCCAACGACCATGTGGAAGGTGATCGCCGCGTATCGCTGACCGCCATGCTGCTGGTGACTTATGGTGTTGGCGCGAGCATCGGGCCGTTGCTGGCGGGTGTGATCATGAAGATGTTCGGAAGCCAGATGCTGTATGCCTTCTTCAGCCTGTGTGCGTTGATCCTGGTGTGGCGCATCCGGCCGAAGGCGGTGACCAACCTGCATCAGGTGGAAGATGCGCCGCTGCATCACGTGGCGATGCCCGACAGCATGTCGAGTTCGCCACTGGTCGCCGCGCTTGACCCGCGGGTCGATGAGCAAGTGGTGCAGGATCAGATGCAGACTGCTCCCGATCCTGAGCCGGCAGTCGATCCGCAGCCGCCGGTGGACGAGCCGGCCTTTGTTGGGCCGCCGGAACCCCTGGGGCCGCAAGAGCATCCTCACGACCTGAGCAGGGCGCGCCCCTGAAAGCAAAAACGGGCAGATCCCCAAAGGATCTGCCCGTTTTTTTTGCCGCGACGGTTACCGATTAAAAATCGTCGTCCTTGTCGAAGCGTCGTGCTTCACGCTGCAATTGGTACACAAAACGCTCGACCTGGCGCTGCACCAGGCCGCTCATGTTGTGGAAGCGCACGCCGGCGAAGGTGGTGTTGATCTTCTCTTCGAAGTGCAGGTAACGCAGCTCGACAGAGGTGGTCATGCTGCCAAAGGGCAGGGCGGCGATAAAGCGATCGTAGACCTGGCCCAGTTGCAGGCGTTCGGAGATATCGCCCTCAAAGCGCAGTTTGCAGCCGGTGGCGGAGATATCCAGCAACTTGCCGTTGACCGGTGCCTTGAGCTTTTCGCCGCCGAGTTCGATGTTGACCAGTTGCGCCAGCTTCAACGCGGCGCGAAATGCATTGCGGCGCTGATGATAGACCACCTCGTCCGGCAGGCTGCCGGTGTAGATGCGGTGGCCGTCTTTCTCACTGATGGTCAGGGTGCCGCTGCTTTCCCAGGCGACGCGCACGCCGTCGTGGAAGCCTTCGATACGGAACGGTTCGCCGTTTTCGAGGTGACGCTCGCCGTCACGGGGGATCATCTCATCCAGCGCCAGCGTATTGCTGTCACGGTTGACGTCCACCAGATAGCTCTGGAAGCGCTGGCTGCGCTCGTGGAAGGTGATGATCAGCGGGTCATGGCTGTCTTGCAGCATCCGCAAGGTGCCGGCGATTTCCAGAGGCGTGGTGAGGACCTTGGGTGGCTGCGGGGCATCTTCCGCATTAAGGGCGTTGAACACGGTTCTTCCATCTCCAGACAAAATACGACTACACGCAAGAACCGGCATTTTGCCAGCATGTGGCGCGCCTTGGATAGGGCGCTCGGTAAACCGGCGTCAGGCTTGGCTGCGGGTGCTTGGCTTGACCAGGCGCGAGGTGGAACCTTGGGCGTTATACAGTGCCGGTGGTTCGCCGCCGTGGAGTATACGCAACTGGTTGGCGGTCGTGGCTTGTTGAAGCTGGATCGACTGACCGTTAAGCAGGTTGGCTTCCTGGCACTGGGCGAGCAACTGATTGAGTTCTTTGCTCTGGCTCAGCAATTGATCGCCGACCGAGGAATGGCTGGCCAATTGCGCCAGGCCATCGTGGTCTGCCGGCAGGCCGAGGGTGATCAGGATCTGGCTGCGTTTTTTGCCGTGCTGTTCCAGCAGGACAATCAACGACTGCTTGCGCGCCAGAATTTCTTCCAGTAGCGGCATATCCCGGCCGTAAAGGGCCAGTGATTCTTCTTTTAGCAGCTCCAGCAATTGTTGCGTCGGCGCTAGATCATCAATGATCAGTTGCAGCAAATGTTCGTCGTGATGCATGGCTGGCCTTGGGGTTTAAGCGTCCAAAAGCCCTGCGCAGGCCTTTGCCTAGCGCTCGGCTTCGAAGTTAAGCAGCTTGCTGGCTACACGGTTGCTGTCGACTTTATAGCTGCCATCGGCGATTGCCTGTTTCAATTCGGCCACACGGGCTTTATTGACGACGGGTTGATCGCGCAGCGAGTCAGTGACCTTCTGCAACTGTTGAGCCTCATTGCTCAGGTGTACGGATTCCCCGCTCTGGCTGGCCTGTTCTGCCTTGGCGGGCAGTGGCGGGGCCTTGGCTTCTACGCTTTCCTTGGTGCCGGTGGTACGCGTAGTGCCTGACGTTGCCGGGGTGTTATTTAAACGACTGAAATCGATGACCATGATAAAAAACCTCTGGGTATTTGGACGCTTGCCATGTTTTCGGCCATACCCGGACAAACTTTAGGCGCAAATGACAATAAATCTACGCACGGGATACCTCGTGCACAGTGTAGGAAAACCCAGCGTCCTGTACCAGTAATCTATAAAGCGACCTCGACTTGCCCTGGGGCTGTCACCCGCGCCTTGATCACGCGGTTGGAGTTGAGGTTCTTGACGCGAATCTGTTCACTCATGCCGCCGTTGGACAGCGCTTCGCCGGGCATCTTCACGTTCAGCGCGCCACTGCTGGCGGAAATCACCACTTGATCGCCCTTGCGAATCACTTCGGCCTGTTCCAAATGCACCAAGGTGATCACCTGGTCGGTGACCACTGGTCGGGTCAGTTTCTGCCCGATGGCCTGATCCAAGGTGGTCAGGTAGCCCTGGCTGATCTGGCTGATGTCGCGTTCACGCAACACAACGTCTTCAAAACCGATGATGCCGGTGCGTTTGAGCGGGCGTGCCACTACCACTACATCGCGGAACAGTTTGACCTGCGCGGGCACGAACACCGTCCAGGGCGAGGCGCCGTCGCAGCGTACCCGCACGGTCACGCGGCCGATGGGCTGGGCAGGGCTTTCCAGGGTGGCTGTCAATTCCTTGTCGCACATGGGCATGCGCAGGCGTGGGTCCAGTTGGTTGACCTGGATTTCATAACGGCCTGGTGTCTGGGTGGTCGCCAGATAATCTTCTACAGTGAACTCAAGAAACCCCTGAGTGACGCCGATAAGTAGATCAGGCAAGGTGACGTTGTCTGCGCGGGCCGCGGTGTTCAGGCCCAAAGCAAGCAGCGCCACCGTGACGCAGAGCAATCTGCGGTAACGTGGGAATCGAAGGCGTCGGGAAACTGTCGTTTTAATGTCCATGGCCAACAAATAGCAAAGCTCGTGCCGTTTAGTGTTGGGTGCGCGTCGCACCCTCAAAGGTTTAGCGTAGGAGTCTGGGCATGGCAGGTGTAATGGATTCAGTAAACCAGCGCACACAGCTGGTAGGGCAGAATCGCCTGGAGTTGTTGCTTTTTCGCCTGGATGGCAAACAGCTATATGGCATCAACGTGTTCAAGGTGCGGGAAGTGCTGCAATGTCCCAAGCTGACGATCATGCCCAAGTCCAGCCCGGTGGTGTGTGGCGTGGCCAACATCCGTGGCGCGACCATCCCGATTCTTGACCTGGCCCTGGCCACCGGTTCGGCTGGCCTGCAGGACCGCGAGAACCCGTTCGTGATCATCACCGAGTACAACACCAAGACCCAGGGTTTCCTGGTGCGCTCGGTGGAGCGCATCGTCAACATGAACTGGGAAGAGATCCATCCGCCACCCAAGGGCACCGGTCGCGATCACTACCTCACGGCGGTGACGCGGGTCGATAACCAACTGGTGGAAATCATCGACGTGGAGAAGATCCTCGCCGAAGTCGCCCCGACCTCCGAAAACATCTCGGTGGGCGTGGTCGATGCAGAGACCGCGCATAAAGCCGTGTCGTTGCGTGTGCTGACGGTGGATGACTCCTCGGTGGCGCGCAAGCAGGTGACACGTTGCCTGCAAACCGTGGGTGTGGATGTGGTGGCGCTCAATGACGGCCGCCAGGCGCTGGATTACCTGCGCAAGCTGGTGGATGAAGGCAAGAAACCGGAAGAAGAATTCTTGATGATGATCTCCGACATCGAGATGCCGGAAATGGACGGCTACACCCTCACGGCTGAGATACGCAGCGATCCACGCATGCAAAAACTGCATATCATCCTGCATACTTCGTTGTCGGGCGTATTCAACCAGGCGATGGTCAAGAAGGTCGGTGCCGATGACTTCCTGGCCAAATTCCGTCCTGATGACCTGGCATCCCGGGTAGTCGACCGGATCAAGGCAGCAGATCACAGCTAAGGGTTTCCCCCTTGGCGGTCATACGATTTTAGAGGCGGTATCAGTGTCTACGGGTAATTTGGATTTTGAACAGTTCCGGGTCTTCCTGGAAAAAGCCTGTGGCATATTGCTCGGTGAAAACAAGCAGTACCTGGTATCCAGCCGTCTTAACAAACTGATGGAGCAGCAGGGTATCAAGTCCCTGGGCGAGTTGGTCCAACGGATCCAGGGTCAGCCGCGCAGTGGCCTCAAAGAGATGGTGGTCGATGCCATGACCACCAACGAAACCCTGTGGTTTCGTGATACCTACCCCTTTGAAGTGCTCAAGAGCAAAGTGCTGCCGGAGGCCATCAAGGCCAGCCCGGGCCAGCGTCTGCGTATCTGGTCGGCGGCCTGTTCTTCGGGGCAGGAACCGTATTCGATCTCGATGTCCATCGATGAGTTCGAGCGGACCAACATGGGCCAGTTGAAAGCCGGGGCACAAATTGTTGCCACTGACTTGTCGGGCACCATGCTCACCAACTGCAAGACTGGCGAGTACGACAGCCTGGCCCTGGGCCGTGGCTTGTCCCAGGAGCGCCTGCAGCGTTACTTCGACCCCAAAGGGGCGGGGCGTTGGGCCATCAAGGCGCCGATCAAGAGTCGTGTGGAGTTTCGCTCGTTCAACCTGCTCGACAGCTACGCCAGCCTGGGCAAGTTCGACATGGTGTTCTGCCGCAACGTACTGATCTACTTTTCGGCAGAAGTGAAGAAAGACATCCTGTTGCGCATCCACGGCACCCTCAAGCGTGGCGGTTACTTGTTCCTCGGTGCATCCGAGGCGCTCAATGGTTTGCCGGATCATTTCCAGATGGTGCAATGCAGCCCTGGGATCATCTACCAGGCCAAATAATAATGTGGGAGGGGATAAGCCCCCTCCCACCTTTGTTTCTGCGGCAAGTTGCGCGAAAGCGGCAACTCCCCATTGCCGCTTTACTGGCGCCACGCGGAAACCCGTTGCCGCTTTTCTGGCATTGCCACCGGCAACCTCCTCGCAAACCCTTGATTCATGGGCTTTTCAGAAACTGGCATGCGCCTTGCTATAACCCAGTTAACGAATAGCAGGTCAGCCTAAAGGTTTCCGCCATGAGCATCAGCTTCGATAAAGCGCTCGGTATCCACGAACAAGCCCTGGGTTTTCGCGCCCAGCGTGCCGAAGTCCTGGCCAACAACATTGCCAACGCCGATACCCCGAACTACAAGGCTCGGGACCTGGACTTCTCCGCCGTGCTCGCTGCACAGCAGGACAAGAACAAGAACGGCACCTTCGCCTTGAACATGACCAACAATCGTCATATCGAAGCGCAAGGCCTGAGCAGTGGTGACGAGTCGCTGCTGTATCGCACGCCGATGCAGCCGTCGATCGACCAGAACACCGTCGACGCACAGTTGGAGCAATCGGCCTACGCCGAGAACTCGGTGAACTTTCAGGCCAGCTTTACCCTGCTCAACAGCAAATTCAAAGGGCTGATGTCAGCCCTGCGTGGAGAGTAAGCCATGTCCCTGTCCAGTGTTTTCAATATTGCCGGTAGTGGCATGAGCGCTCAGACCACGCGTCTGAACACCGTCGCCAGTAACATCGCCAACGCCGAGACCGTGTCTTCGAGCATTGACCAGACTTACCGTGCCCGTCACCCGGTATTCGCCACCATGTTCCAGGCCGGCCAGAACGGCGGCAGCGACTCGCTGTTCCAGGAACAGGACGCTGCCGGCAAAGGTGTGCAGGTGCTCGGCGTCGTCGAAGACCAGAGCAACCTCGAAGCCCGCTACGAGCCCAATCACCCGGCGGCGAACGAAAAAGGCTACGTCTACTACCCGAACGTCAACGTGGTCGAGGAAATGGCCGACATGATTTCCGCCAGCCGCTCGTTCCAGACCAACGCGGAAATGATGAACACCGCCAAAACCATGATGCAGAAGGTCCTGACCCTGGGTCAGTGATAAGGGGCGCCAAATAATGGCCATCGTTGATACGTCTACTAATTCGGCAGTCCAGGACCTTTTCAATTCCAAGGTCAGCACTGCAACAAACAATGTCGCGAGCACGGCTTCTGCTGCTACCGGCAATCAGTCGTTGGGCAAGGATGCATTCTTGCAACTGCTGGTCACCCAGCTGAAAAACCAGAACCCGCTGTCGCCTCAGGACAACGGTGCATTCGTGGCCCAGCTGGCGCAGTTCAGCAGTCTGGAAGGCATCAATACCCTGAATGACTCGGTGAACAACATCTCCAGCAACTTCAGCTCGTCGCAAGCGCTGCAGGCTTCGTCGCTGGTGGGACGTTCGATCATCACCCAGACCGACAAGGCGCTGGTGGATACCAGCAAGAGCATGACCGGCTCGGTGGCGGTGACTGCAGCTACCGGCAACGTCGCCATCAAGATCACCGACAAAGACGGCAACGTGGTGCGCACCATCGACATGGGTGCCCAGAGCGCCGGTACATCGGACTTCATCTGGGATGGCAAGAACGACGCGGGTGAGGTTGCTCCAGCGGGCACCTACACCTTTGCGGCGACGACCAAGAACGACAAGGGCGACTCGGTGGCCCTGGCGACCTCGCTGCCGGCAACGGTGACGAGCGTGACGTTGAGCAAGACCGGCGGCGAAATGCTGCTGAACCTTGCAGGTGGCATGGGCAGCGTCAAGCTGTCGCAAATTCAGACTATCGGTACATAGAGCCGGCTAACTACGGCAGAGGGAGAGAAACATGTCTTTTAACATCGGCCTTAGCGGCCTCTATGCGGCCAACAAACAGTTGGACGTGACCGGCAACAACATCGCCAACGTCGCGACCACTGGCTTCAAGTCGTCCCGTGCGGAATTCGCCGACATCTACGCCGCCTCCAAGTTGGGTACTGGTCAGAACAGCATCGGCAACGGTGTGAACCTGGCGGCTGTCTCGCAGCAATTCACCCAGGGTGACGTCAACAACAGCGGCGGCGTGCTGGACATGGCGATCCAGGGCGGCGGTTTCTTCGTGCAGAAGGCCAGCGACGGTTCGCTGGAATACACCCGCAGCGGTGCGTTCCGTGCTGACAAAGACGGCTACGTCACCAACAACACGGGTACCTCGCGCCTGCAAGGCTACGCGGCAGATGAAGACGGCAATATCATCAAGGGCGGCTTGACCGACCTGCAGTTGAACCTGTCGTACCTGCCGCCGAAGGCGTCCACCAAAGTGGACTCCACCAGTAACCTGAACTCGTCGGAGCCGGTGATCAACCAGACCACCAAGCCGTTTGACCCAACCGACACCACCACGTTCACCACGCAGTACAGCACCACCTTGTATGACTCCCAGGGCAACTCGCACGCCATGGTTCAGTACATGGTGAAAACCGACGCCAACGAGTGGAACTCCTACACGCTGATCGACGGTCGCAACCTTGACGGCACCAAGCCTACGACGACCGGCACCACTGCCCCTGTACCGTCGGTCATCACCTTTGATGGCGCCGGCAAGCTCAAGGATGTTGTGACGGGTGGCGTGAGCAGCAAGACACTGACGCTCACTGGCTGGGTCCCGGGGTCGGTGACCGATGGCAATTGGACGCCAAACGAAGCCACAGCGGGGCCTATTGCTGTGAACATGGGCAATATCACCCAGTACAACTCGGCCAGCTACCGCAACCCGCCGACCACCGACGGTTACGCGACCGGCCAGATCACTGGCCTGAAAATCGACGGCAGCGGCGTACTGTTTGCCACCTTCAGCAACCAGCAGAGCAAGGCCATCGGCCAGATTTCCCTGGCCAGCTTCAACAACGAACAGGGCCTGCAGCCTGCGGGCGGCACCACTTGGAGAGAGACCTTCTCCTCGGGCCAGCCGGGCTTCGACGCTCCGCAAGCCGGCACCCTGGGTTCGATCGTGGCCAACTCCCTGGAGAACTCCAACGTCAACCTGACCAACGAACTGGTTGACCTGATCAAGGCCCAGAGCAACTACCAGGCGAACGCCAAGACCATCTCCACCCAGAGCACCATCATGCAGACCATCATTCAGATGACCTGATGCGGTAGCGCTCCACAAGAAGCCCCTCTTGCGAGGGGCTTTTTTATGGGTGGTGAGCGGGTTTGTTGTGGTGAGGGGGCTTGCTGTGGTGAGCGGGCTTGTTGTGGTGAGTGGGCTTGCTGTGGTGAGCGGGTTTGTTGTGGTGAGTGGGCTTGTTGTGGTGAGCGGGCTTGCCCCGCGCTGGGGGGCGAAGCCGCCCCAAAATCCAGTCACCTCGGTCCAACTGACACACCGCGGTGTCTGGGTTTAGGGCGGCTTCGCCCCCCAGCGCGGGGCAAGCCCGCTCACTACAAAGGCAAAAAAAGCCCCGCCAAACCCAGGGGGCTTGGCGGGGCTTTCAGGTCAGCGCCGTTGGGCGCCTACCGGCTCAGCTTATTGGCAAGCTTCGCAATCCGGCTCATCAATTGCGCAGGCCTTTGGCACTGGCGCCGGGCCGGCTGGAGCAGCGAGTACCGAGTCATCACCATGGTTGCCGCTGGATACAGCGTTCAGCTTACCGGTGTTGATGGTCGACTTCTCGGTGCTGGTCGCGGCCAGGGCACGGAGGTAGTAAGTGGTTTTCAGGCCACGGTACCAAGCCATGCGGTAGGTCACGTCCAGCTTCTTGCCCGAAGCGCCGGCGATGTACAGGTTCAGGGACTGAGCCTGGTCGATCCACTTCTGACGACGGCTGGCGGCGTCAACGATCCACTTGGTGTCCACTTCGAAGGCGGTTGCGTAGAGTTCTTTGAGTTCCTGCGGGATGCGCTCGATCTGCTGCACCGAACCGTCGTAGTACTTCAGGTCGTTGATCATGACCGAGTCCCACAGGCCGCGGGCTTTCAGGTCGCGAACCAGGTACGGGTTGATCACGGTGAATTCGCCCGACAGGTTCGATTTCACATACAGGTTCTGGTAAGTCGGTTCGATCGACTGCGACACGCCAGTGATGTTGGCGATGGTCGCGGTCGGTGCGATGGCCATGATGTTGGAGTTACGAATGCCTTTCTGCACACGCGCACGTACCGGCGCCCAGTCCAGGGATTCTTCCAGGTCAACATCGATGTACTTCTGGCCACGTTGCTCGATCAGGATCTGTTGCGAATCCAGCGGCAGGATGCCTTTGGACCACAGCGAACCCTGGAACGTCTCGTAGGCGCCGCGCTCGTCGGCCAGATCGCAGGAAGCCTGGATCGCGTAGTAGCTGACCGCCTCCATGGACTTGTCGGCGAACTCGACCGCAGCATCCGAACCGTAAGGAATGTGCTGCAGGTACAGCGCGTCCTGGAAGCCCATGATGCCCAGGCCAACCGGACGGTGCTTGAAGTTGGAGTTCTGCGCCTGTGGCACCGAGTAGTAGTTGATGTCGATTACGTTATCGAGCATGCGAACGGCGGTGTTGACGGTGCGTGCAAGCTTTACGGTGTCCAGCTTGCCGTTGACGATGTGGTTCGGCAAGTTGATCGAGCCCAGGTTGCAAACGGCGATCTCGTCCTTGTTGGTGTTCAAGGTGATCTCGGTGCACAGGTTCGAGCTGTGGACCACGCCCACGTGCTGCTGCGGGCTGCGCAGGTTGCATGGGTCCTTGAAGGTCAACCAAGGGTGGCCGGTTTCGAACAGCATGGACAGCATCTTGCGCCACAGGTCTTTGGCCTGGATGGTCTTGAACAGCTTGATCTTGCCAGGGTACTGGGACAGGGCTTCGTAGTACTCGTAACGCTCTTCGAAAGCCTTGCCGGTCAGGTCGTGCAGGTCCGGCACTTCGGATGGCGAGAACAGGGTCCACGGGCCGTCATCGAAGACACGCTTCATGAACAGGTCCGGGATCCAGTTGGCGGTGTTCATGTCGTGGGTACGACGACGGTCATCACCGGTGTTCTTGCGCAGCTCGATGAACTCTTCAATGTCCATGTGCCAGGTTTCCAGGTACGCACACACAGCGCCTTTGCGCTTGCCGCCCTGGTTGACCGCTACGGCGGTGTCGTTCACCACTTTCAGGAACGGTACGACGCCCTGGGACTTGCCGTTGGTGCCCTTGATGTACGAACCCAAGGCACGCACCGGAGTCCAGTCGTTGCCCAGGCCGCCCGCGAATTTGGACAGCATGGCGTTGTCGTGGATCGCGTGGTAGATGCCCGACAGGTCATCCGGCACGGTGGTCAGGTAGCAGCTCGACAGCTGTGGACGCAGGGTGCCGGCGTTGAACAGCGTCGGGGTCGACGACATGTAGTCGAAAGATGACAACAGGTTGTAGAACTCGATCGCACGGTCTTCCTTGTGCTTCTCTTCGATCGCCAGGCCCATGGCCACGCGCATGAAGAACACTTGCGGCAGTTCGAAGCGGATCCCGTCCTTGTGGATGAAGTAACGGTCGTACAGGGTTTGCAGGCCCAGGTACGTGAACTGCTGGTCACGCTCGTGGTTGATCGCCTTGCCGAGTTTTTCCAGGTCGAAGGTAGCCAGGACCGGGTTCAGCAATTCGAATTCGATACCTTTGGCGATGTAGGCAGGCAGCGCCTTGGCGTACAGGTCGGCCATTTCGTGGTGGGTGGCGCTGTCGGCCACGCCCAGGAAGCCCAGGCCTTCGGCACGCAGGGTGTCCATCAGCAGGCGCGCAGTCACGAACGAGTAGTTCGGCTCACGTTCAACCAGGGTACGGGCGGTCATCACCAGGGCGGTGTTGACGTCGGTCAGGGCCACGCCGTCGTACAGGTTCTTCAGGGTTTCGCGCTGGATCAGGTCACCGTCGACTTCTTCCAGGCCTTCGCAGGCCTCGGTGATGATGGTGTTCAGGCGGCCCAGGTCCAGCGGCGCAAAGCTGCCGTCGGCCAGGCTGATGCGGATCGACGGGTGCGCTTGCACGGCGGCTTCTTCGGCCGGGGTGCGTACGGCACGTTCCTTGGAGCGGGCGTCACGGTAGATCACGTAGTCGCGCGCCACTTTCTGCTCGCCGGCACGCATCAGGGCCAGTTCGACCTGGTCCTGGATTTCTTCGATGTGGATGGTGCCGCCCGACGGCATGCGACGTTTGAAGGTCGCGGTGACTTGTTCGGTCAGGCGGGCAACGGTGTCGTGGATGCGCGACGAAGCGGCAGCGGTGCCGCCTTCAACTGCAAGAAACGCTTTGGTGATAGCGACGGTGATTTTGTCATCGGTGTAAGGAACGACAGTGCCGTTACGCTTGATCACGCGCAGTTGGCCAGGTGCAGTGGCGGACAGATCCATATTCGAATCAGCGGCCTGCGGCACGGAGCCCTGCGGGTTCTCGCGAGTTGTGTCGGTTTGCATGGGGGGTTGTCTCCACATTCTATATTTATTTGGGCACCATCACGGTGCCCACCGTTCCGTCCTGAAGCACTTACAGCAGGCCTTGGCCTGGCATAACAACTTCGGGACAGGAGGAAGGGGGGCTGTTCGCGCCGCTTCCATGCCGAAGTCTTCGGTTCGGGGCTAAAAAGCCCTTGGCCGTATTCCTGGTGGGTGACAGTTGCCAGGGTCGAGCACTGCAACACCCGTACCGTTTTCCGCTGTTGGAGCTTGAAAACGGCTGCCATCCGCATGAGCGGTTTGGGCTTTCAAAAAATGCTTGGGTTCGACCAAACAGGAGCAAGAAAGGGCTTGAGTTTCTTGTCTGATTTGTGTTGGGTCTTTTCGCTCAAAACCCTACATGTAGGGTTTTTTTTGCGCCGAGGTACAAGATAATGCGTTTTGGGGGGCTTAGCAACGCACTACCTGTGGATAACGTTGTGGGTAAAATGTGTATGAAACGTGGAACACCCGTGTAGGCCGCAGTGCTGCTGGATTCGGCCGTTTGTCACCGAATATTCCAAGATAAAAACAGCGGGTTGGATTTTTGAGGGCGCGAACCCTATCACAAAAAAACGCGATCACCGAATGGATTTACCGGCTTGTGTTTGAGGGTTGGGGCATGGCTACAATCGGCCTTCAACAGAGGCAGTAGTGTGCTTCCCGTACATGACAATAATTAGAATCGAGGTAGCGCATGGAGCAAGAAGCCTGGCAAGTCCTGATTGTCGAGGACGACGAGCGATTGGCCGAACTGACCCGTGAATACCTGGAAAGCAACGGCCTGCGTGTCTCGGTAGAAGGTGACGGCGCCCTGGCGGCAGCGCGGATCATCGCCGAGCAGCCGGACCTGGTGATCCTCGACCTGATGCTGCCCGGCGAAGACGGCCTGAGCATCTGCCGCAAGGTGCGTGAGCGCTATGACGGGGTGATCTTGATGCTCACCGCGCGTACCGATGACATGGACCAGGTGCTGGGCCTGGACATGGGCGCTGACGACTACGTATGCAAACCCGTGCGCCCGCGCCTGTTGCTCGCACGTATCCAGGCTTTGCTGCGGCGCAGCGAGCCGGCCGAGCCTGCTGCGGTGGAAAACCTGCGCCGCCTGCAATTCGGCCCATTGGTCGTCGACAACGCCCTGCGCGAGGCCTGGCTGCACGACGGCGGCATCGAGCTGACCAGCGCCGAATTCGATCTGCTGTGGCTGCTGGTGGCGAACGCCGGGCGCATCCTGTCACGCGAAGAAATCTTCATCGCCTTGCGCGGCATCGGCTATGACGGCCAGGACCGCTCCATTGATGTACGTATCTCACGGATTCGCCCCAAAATCGGAGACGACCCGATCCACCCGCGCCTGATCAAGACCATCCGCAGCAAAGGCTACCTGTTCGTCCCCGAAGCCTGCGCCGATATGCCGCTGTGAACTCGATCTTCCTGCGCATCTACGGCGGCATGTGCGCGGCGCTGATCCTGGTGGCGCTGCTGGGCGTGCTGGCGCTGCACCTGCTCAACGAGGTGCGCAGCGGCCAATACCGCGAGCGGCTGGCCCACGGCACTTTTGCCTTGATGGGTGACAACCTGCAGCCCATGAGCGCCATCGAACGCCAGCGCGCACTGGCGGTGTGGGAGCGTTTGCTGGGTATACCCCTGCAATTGCGCAGCCTCACCGATGCGCAATTGGACCTCAGCCAGCGCAATCGCCTGCAACGCGGCCAGGTACTTGTGGAGCAAACCGGGCCCCACGCCGCCCGGGTGCTACGCCTGGTCAGCGATAAGGAGCAGTGGGTGCTCACGGGCGAGGTGCAGCAGATCAGCGAACAACTGGCCCGTGCGACCATTTACCTGCTGGCCGACGAACTGGTGCGCTTCCCCGTGGCCGAGCAACCGCAACGGCTGGCCGATATAAAGGAGGCCAAGGGCTTTGGCTTCGATATGCACCTGATGACCCTCGACCAGGCCGATATGGACGACGACCAGCGCCGTCGCGTGTCGGAAGGCGATACGGTGATGGCACTGGGCAAGGGCGGTGATTCGATCCGCGTGTTCTCCGGCATCGTCGGCACGCCCTGGGTGTTGGAACTCGGGCCGTTGTATCAAATGAACCCTTACCCCCCGCAATGGCTGATTCTCATCGCCTTGATCGGCCTGACCCTGATCGGCCTGATCGTCTATCTATTGGTGCGCCAGCTTGAACGCAGGCTGCGCGGCCTGGAAGCCGCGGCTACACGTATCGCCAAAGGCAACCTGGAAGTGCGTGTGCCGGCCCGCGGCGCCGATTCGGTGGGGCGTCTGGCTGCGGCGTTCAATGGCATGGCTGAACACCTGCAGCAACTGCTGGCGATCCAGCGCGAGCTGGTCCGGGCGGTGTCCCACGAGCTGCGCACGCCGGTCGCGCGCCTGCGCTTTGGTCTGGAAATGATCGGCGACGCCGCCACCCCCGAAGCCCGGCGCAAGTACCTGGAGGGCATGGACAGCGATATTCAGGATCTCGACGGTCTGGTGGACGAGATGCTCACCTACGCAAGGCTGGAGCAGGGCGCGCCGGCGTTGAACTTCCAGCGGGTCGACCTGGATGCGTTGCTCGATCAGGTGATCGGCGAATTATCGCCACTGCGCCCGCAGGTGACGGTGGCCAAGGGTATTTGCCTGTCGTCGGCGCATTGGGACGACGCCTGGGTCGATGCTGAACCCCGCTACTTGCATCGCGCCCTGCAAAACCTGGTGAGCAACGCCATGCGTCATGCCCAAGGCCGGGTGCTGATCAGTTACCAGGTGGGCCAGGTGCGCTGTCGCATCGATGTGGAAGACGATGGCCCCGGTGTGCCGGAAAGTGCCTGGGAGCGTATCTTTACGCCGTTCCTGCGATTGGACGATAGCCGCACCCGCGCCTCTGGGGGCCACGGCCTGGGCTTGTCGATTGTGCGGCGGATTATCTATTGGCATGGCGGGCGGGCGTTGATCGGCAAGAGCAACAACCTGGGTGGGGCGTGCTTTAGCCTGAGTTGGCCGAGGGATCAGGACAAACCCTGATAGCGATCGATCAGGCGCCGACCGCCACCAGGCTCAACAACTGCCCATCATCCACCGCAAACTGCCCAACCAGCTCCTTGCCGTGGCACCACTCGCTGGACAGGTCGGTCAACAGCCGCAGACGCACCTGCCCAGCCTGCGACCACTCCACCACCTCGGCATGCTCAAAGTAGAAGCGCTTGTGCACAATCGGGTAGAGCGCCTTGAACAGGCTTTCCTTGACCGAAAACGTCAGCGTCACCAGCAAGGCAACCTGCTCACGCGGTACATCGGCCATACGCTGCTGTTCATCGGCGGTGAGAATTTCCCCGGCCAGGCGCTCTGCGCGTTCCAGTTCCAGTACGTTTTCCAGGTCTATCCCCAGCCCGCGCCACTGCGCCTTGTGCCCGACAATAGCTGCGGCATGCCCGGTGCTGTGGGTGATGGAGCCACTGATATGCGCAGGCCATACCGGCGCTCGGTCTTCGCCGATTGGCGGGACACAGTCAAGTTGATCGAGGCGTCGCAGGGCTGCGCGGGCACACAGGCGACCGGCGAGAAACTCCGCCTGACGCTTGGCCACCGAGCGCTGGATGCTCGCCGGGGGCGGCACGGCGCAGTGCTGGAAATCACTCGCTGCCAACAGTGCTGGGTCAAAGCGGGTGCTGAGAAACACCGTACCCGGCAAGGGTTCGGGCAGCGGCCAATGGGCGTCAAGCGCGGTACAGCAGGCAGGTAGATGGGTCATGGGCGGTATTTTGCCGAGTTGCGCTGCCAGAGGATAGCCTGCCGCGTTGCATTGCCTGTTCAGGGGGAGTTCAGGGGCGTTTGCGTAGGCTGGACCCAACAGCCAAACGCGTACGAGGTAACATCATGACTGCGATCAAAAAGCTGATGTTGGCGTTAACCCTACTCAGTGCCACTGCTGGGGCTCAGGCCTCGGAGGGCGCGTTCGCCGAGTTTGGCAGGGAAAAAACAAAGAAGCCCAGTAGCCTGATCCACCGCGTGAGCTTCGACGATGCAGGCAGTCAGGCATCCCCTTGGGGGCAGGCGCTGGGCCTTGCAACCTCGCAGCCAGCTTACCGCGTCGGTTATGCGCGCCTGACCGGCCAGTTCAATGGCATTAAACTGCGCCCGCAAGACCTGCAGGGCCGCTATGATGTCCCACTGTCGGACAGTTGATTTGCTGTGGAGAGCCTTATGAAATTGCTGGTGGTGGAAGATGAGGCGTTGCTGCGTCATCACCTGTTTACCCGCCTGACCGACAGCGGCCATGTGGTCGAGGCCGTGGCGAATGCCGAGGAGGCGCTGTACCAGACCGGTCAATTCAACCATGACCTGGCCATCATCGACCTGGGCCTGCCCGGCATGGGCGGCCTGGACCTGATTCGTCAACTGCGCAGCCAGGCCAAGACGTTTCCGATCCTGATCCTTACCGCACGCGGCAACTGGCAGGACAAGGTCGAAGGCCTGGCCGCCGGCGCCGACGACTATGTGGTCAAGCCGTTCCAGTTCGAAGAATTGGAGGCGCGGATGAACGCGTTGCTGCGCCGTTCCAGCGGGTTCACCCAGTCGACCATCGTCGCCGGGCCCTTGCTGCTGGACCTCAATCGCAAGCAAGCGTCCCTCGACGAACAGCCGTTGGCATTGACTGCCTACGAATACCGCATCCTTGAATACTTGATGCGCCATCACCAGCAGGTGGTCGCCAAGGACCGCTTGATGGAGCAGCTCTACCCCGATGATGACGAGCGCGATCCAAATGTCATCGAAGTGCTGGTCGGTCGCCTGCGTCGCAAGCTGGAAGGCCCGGCCGGGTTCAAGCCGATCGACACCGTGCGCGGTCTGGGCTACCTGTTCAATGAGCGCTGCCGTTGATCCGCTCGCTACGCGTGCGCTTGATGCTGGCGGCCGCGACCCTGGCCGTACTGTTTATGCTGGGCTTGTTGCCGGCCATGCAAGGTGCGTTCAGCCTGGCGTTGCAGGATTCCATCGAGCAGCGCCTGGCGTCGGACGTCACCACCCTGATTTCTGCTGCGCGGGTCGAAAACAACCGCCTGCTGATGCCGGCGCAGTTGCCGGACGAGCGTTTCAACCTTACCGATAGCCGCCTGCTCGGTTATATCTACGACCGCGAAGGCCATCTGGTGTGGCGCTCGCGGGCGACCCGGGAAGAAAACATCAACTACAAGCCGCGCTATGACGGTCGCGGTAACGAATTTGCGCGGATTCGCGAGGCGGACGGCCAGGAGTTCTTCGTCTACGACGTCGAGGTCAAGCTGCTTGGCGGCAAGAGCGCTGCGTTCAGTATCGTCGCCCTGCAACCGGTGCGCGAATACCAACTGACCCTCGAAGGCCTGCGCGAAAACCTCTACCTAGGCTTTGGCGCGGCCTTGCTGGTGCTGCTGACCTTGCTATGGCTGGGCCTGACCTGGGGCCTGCAAGCGTTGCGGCGCTTGAGCCAGGAACTTGACCAGATCGAAGGCGGCACCCGCGAAAGCCTGTCCGAGCAACACCCGCGCGAACTGCTGCGCCTCACCGGCTCCCTTAATCGCTTGTTGCATAGTGAGCGAGAGCAGCGTGCGCGTTACCGCGACTCCCTCGATGACCTGGCCCACAGCCTGAAAACGCCACTTGCGGTGTTGCAAGGTGTGAGCGAAGACATGGCCCAGCGTCCCGAAGATCGCGATCAGGCCTGGGTGCTGCAATCGCAGATCGAGCGCATGAGCCAGCAGATCAGCTACCAGTTGCAGCGTGCCAGCCTGCGCAAAAGCGGCCTGGTGCGCCATCAGGTGCGTCTGGAACCGGTGCTGCAAAGCCTGTGCGATACGCTGGGCAAGGTGTACCGCGACAAGGGCGTCACGGTGGCCTTTGAATTGCCGGACGAATGCGATGTACCGATCGAGAAGGGCGCCCTGCTTGAATTGCTCGGCAACCTGCTGGAAAACGCTTATCGCCTGTGCCTGAGCGAAGTGCGCGTGAGCCTGGTGGAAAATCTCGAAGGCATCGAGTTGTGTATTGAAGATGACGGGCCGGGTGTACCGCCGGATCAGCGCGCGCGTATTCTGCAACGGGGCGAGCGGCTGGACCGTCAGCACCCGGGGCAGGGGATCGGGTTGGCGGTGGTCAAGGACATCATTGAAAGCTACGGCGCACGGCTGACCTTGGGGGATTCGCCTTTGGGTGGGGCGGCGTTCAAGATTCATTTTCCGGCGCTGTGATCTGCAGTGGCTGGGCTTGCCCCCGATGAGGCCCTCACACACACCACCGCTAACTCTCCTGCGCGCGATAGGCTCCCGGCGTCAGTCCCGTCCACTTCTTGAACGCCCGATGAAACGCCGACGGCTCGGAGAACCCCAACTGCTCGGCAATCTCCTGCAACGACAAATCCGCCCGCCCCAAATGGTAGATGGCGATGTCCCGCCGCAGCTCATCCTTGAGCGCCTGGAAACTGGTGCCTTCTTCGCGCAAATGCCGGCGCAGGGTCTGCGGGCTGATGTGCAGGTGCTGGGCGACGGCTTCCAAGTCTGGCCAAGGCGTGCGGTCGCGGCTCAGCAACCGTCGCAACTGGCTGCTCAAGCTGTCGCCTTCATCCGGGCGTGACAGCAGGTCGGCGGGGGAGCGCTCGAGGAAGTGTTTGAGCGTGCGTTCGTCCTGCAACAGCGGCAGGCTCAGGTAGCGGGCGGGAAATACCAGGCTGCTGTTCGGTGCACCGAACACCTGGGCACAGGGAAACAGCAAATCATATTCCCCCGCGTGTGCGGGCATCGGGTAACTGAATGTGGCCTGGTGCAAGCGAATACGCTGGCCGATCAGCCAACTGCCCAGGCGGTGCCAGATCACCAGCAGGCATTCGCTGAGGAAGTGATCCGGGTCCCAGAGTTGGGAGTCATCCAGGCTCAAGCAGGCCATTTCGCCTTCGCGCGTCAGCTGCCAGCGCGGGCCCTGTGGGAATAGGCTATAAAATAATAAGCCGCGTTCCAGAGCCTTCTCCAGGGTGCGGCAGTGGATAAGGGCGTGGCACATCATGGCGAAGGTTCCGCGTTTGCTCGGGCCGTCGGCAAACCCCAGATACTCATCGTCCAGTGTCAGCCAGAGCATTTGCAGCAGGCGGGTAAATTGTTCCGGGGCGATCCGGGCGCGAGGTTCGCTCAAGAGTTCGGGCGAGATGCCTGCCTGCTGCAGCAGAGCCGAGTCATCGTAACCGGCCCGACGCGCACCGCCGAGGGCGGCCCGTGCGTAGTGACTGGCGATGGTTCGTTCACGCATGCGGGGCCCTCGTCCATGGATTGGCGGATGGTAGTGATCAGTTGGCAGGGCGACAAGGCGGATATCCGCCAAATTGTAGGACGGGATTGGGCGCGGTGGCGGAAACTCGCCAACGGCTTTTGCCCTTGGGAGGGCGCCTTGAACCCCTCAGCCCTGATGCCTAAAGGGCTTTAGCACTTTTGGGCAAAGTGGCACGGCGTTTGCGATAAGCATTACAGCGCAGGCCTGGACCTTCAGGTTTCGCAAACAACAAATCCCTCCAGTGCAGGAGGGTTCGCAATTCAAGTGTCGTGGGCAATGGCGGATATTTGCCACACGGGACGATTGAGGAATTTTGCAATGACGACTCGTCAGCCAATCTACAAATCCCTGTATTTCCAGGTGATCGTTGCAATCGTTATCGGTATTTTGCTCGGTCACTTCTACCCGCAAACCGGTGTGGCCCTCAAGCCGCTGGGTGACGGGTTTATCAAACTGATCAAAATGGTCATCGCCCCGATCATCTTCTGCACCGTTGTCAGCGGCATCGCTGGCATGCAAAGCATGAAATCGGTCGGCAAAACCGGCGGCTACGCGCTGCTGTACTTCGAAATCGTTTCCACCGTTGCCCTGCTGATCGGCCTGATCGTAGTGAACGTTGTGCAACCGGGCGCCGGCATGCACATCGACGTGGCGACCCTGGACGCTTCCAAAGTCGCGGCCTACGTGACTGCCGGTAAAGACCAGAGCATTGTTGGCTTTATCCTCAACGTCATTCCGAACACCATCGTTGGCGCCTTCGCCAACGGCGACATCCTGCAAGTGCTGATGTTCTCGGTGATCTTCGGTTTCGCCCTGCACCGCCTGGGTGCCTACGGCAAGCCGGTGCTGGACTTCATCGATCGCTTCGCCCACGTGATGTTCAACATCATCAACATGATCATGAAGCTCGCGCCAATCGGTGCCCTGGGCGCTATGGCGTTCACCATCGGTGCCTACGGCGTAGGTTCCCTGGTCCAGTTGGGTCAACTGATGATCTGCTTCTACATCACTTGCCTGCTGTTCGTGCTGGTGGTGCTGGGTGGTATCTGCCGCGCCCACGGTTTCAGCGTGATCAAACTGATCCGCTACATCCGTGAAGAGCTGCTGATCGTGCTGGGTACGTCCTCCTCGGAGTCCGCACTGCCACGCATGCTGATCAAGATGGAGCGTCTGGGCGCGAAGAAATCCGTTGTAGGCCTGGTGATCCCGACTGGCTACTCGTTCAACCTTGACGGTACTTCGATCTACCTGACCATGGCTGCCGTGTTCATCGCCCAGGCGACTGACACCCACATGGACATCACCCACCAGATCACCTTGCTGCTGGTGCTGCTGCTGTCCTCCAAGGGTGCTGCAGGCGTGACCGGTTCGGGCTTCATCGTACTGGCTGCAACCCTGTCGGCCGTAGGCCACCTGCCTGTTGCCGGCCTGGCGCTGATCCTGGGTATCGACCGCTTCATGTCCGAAGCCCGCGCACTGACCAACCTGGTGGGTAACGCCGTTGCCACCATCGTTGTGGCCAAGTGGGTCAAGGAACTGGACACCGACAAGCTGCAAAGTGAGCTGGCGTCTGGCGGTACCGGTATCTCCGAAACCCGCGAAATCGATGACCTGGGCGTGGCCGAAGGCCCTGCACCTGTCGTCAAGTAAGCCGCTTATGGCGTGAATCCACGCTAGCCGCTATCCGCAAACGCCCCGACTGGTTCGGGGCGTTTGCGTTTCTGCCCGGCCACTTTTGAAGCGGTTTGCTTTACAGTAAATGAATATTTCATCAACAACGCTGGCGGGAGATTGAATGGACAGTGTGGATTTGAATGTCCTGCGCAGCGTGCTGCAATGGCGTCGCGCCGGGCAGCGGGTGGTGTTGTACAGCGTGGTCCAGACCTGGGGCAGCGCACCGCGCCCGCCGGGGGCAATGCTGGCCCTGCGGGGTGATGGCGTGGTGATTGGCTCGGTCTCCGGCGGTTGCATCGAGGATGACTTGATCGCCAGGCTGCAGGACGGCCGCTTGCCCGATGACGGCCCGCCGGTGCAGTTGGTGACCTACGGCGTCACCCGCGATGAGGCGGCGCGTTTTGGCTTGCCCTGTGGCGGTACGCTGCGCCTGACGCAAGAGCGGGTGGATGACTGGAGCTGGGTCGAGCAACTGCTGGCGCGTTGTGAGGACCATCAGATTGTCGCCCGAGAGCTGAACCTGGCCACCGGCGCAGTGACCCTGAGTGACGCGAGCAAGACGGATGTGGTGAGCTTCGACGGCGAACGCCTGCGCGCCATCTACGGCCCTCGTTGGCGCTTGCTGCTGATCGGCGCCGGGCAGTTGTCGCGCTACGTCGCGGAAATGGCGCGCCTGCTGGATTTCGAAGTGCTGATCTGCGACCCGCGCGAAGAGTTCGTGTACGGCTGGGAAGAGCAGCATGGCCGTTTTGTGCCGGGTATGCCGGATGAAGCAGTGCTGAATATCCAGACCGACGAGCGCACCGCTATCGTGTGCCTGACCCATGACCCTCGTCTGGACGACATGGCCTTGCTCACCGCGTTGAATTCCAGTGCGTTCTACATCGGCGCGCTGGGCTCGCGGGTCAATACCCAGAAACGCCGGGAAACCCTGGCGGCACTGGGCTTGTCGGCGCAGGCTATTGCGCGGCTGCACGGGCCGATCGGCCTGCATATCGGCAGCCATACGCCGGCAGAAATTGCCCTGTCGCTGATGGCGGAAATTGTCGCGATCAAAAACGGCGTGGCCCCCCTGCAGAAAAAACCGTTGCCGGTGGTCGCCGAGTGACAGTCACAGCGATTGTGCTGGCAGCGGGGCAGGGCAGTCGCTTTCGCGCCGAGACAGGCCAGGATAAGTTGCTGGCCCTGTGTGTTGGCCGGGACGGCGTGACGCGGCCAGTCATCGAGCAAGTGCTGGTGAATTTGCCGGTGAGTGTGGTGGATCGCTGGGTAGTGACCTCGCCGGAGCGTGGAGAGGTGATCCGCTTGGCCGAGGCTTATGGCTGTCAGGTCTTGCTGCTGCAATCGGCGGGGATGGGCGACAGCATCGCGGCGGCGGTTGCGGCCAGTGCATCAGCCGAGGGGTGGCTGGTGGTCTTGGGGGATATGCCGTTTGTCCAGTCAGCCAGCGTTGAGCAGGTGATTGACGCGCTTGTGGCGGGAGCTATCAGTGTGCCGGTACAGGCGGGGCAGTATGGGCATCCCGTCGCGTTTGACCGGGCGTTCGGGCCGCACCTGATGGCGCTGACCGGTGATCGCGGCGCCAAGCCATTGTTTGCCCAGGCCGTGTTGAGGGAGGTGCAGGTGGAGGATCGAGGCGTGTTGTGGGATGTGGATGTGCCCGCGACGTTGCAGTACCGATAACCCTGACAGATAAAAAAGCCCCGCCTGATCACTCAGGCGGGGCTTTTTAGTTGCTGCTGGAACCAGACGAGGGGTTAGTCTCGTGCTTCTGTTTCCTGAGCTGCCGCAGCGGCGGCCTCAGCTTCCTTGCGACGGCGACGCACTTCACGTGGGTCGTTCGGCGCACGGCCGTTTTCGGTTAGGGCGCTGGCCGGCGCGGTTTCAGCCACCGCAGCGGCGACTTCGGCAACCACTGGCGCTTCAACCACTGGTGCGGCCTCAGCGATTGGAGCTGGCTCGGCAACCACGGCTTCGACAACCGGTGCTGACGCTTCTTCTACCACAGGGGCAGGTGCTGGCGCTTCAACCGGCGCGGCTGGCTCGGCAGTCCGCTGGAAGGCGGTCTGTTCTTCGCGAACTTCACGTACTTCAGGGGCGGCTTCGACAGCGGGTACTTCGACGACCGCTTCAACCACAGGCTGAGGCTCGACGACCGGTGCAGGCTCGACAGCGGCCACTTCCACTTCTGGCTGGGCTTCTTGAGCCGGTGCAACTTCCACTTGCGGAGCGACTGGCGCTTCGATTGGGGTAGTGGCTTCGACCACAGGCGCTTCAACCACGGCGGCTTCAACAACCGGTGCTTCTACGATGGCGGCTTCAGCGGCTGGCGCTTCAACCGCTTGAGTGTCAGCGACCGGTTCTACTGCAGCGGTTTGTTCGACAGCAGCGGTAGCGCGTTCAGCTTGCTCGTGAGCCTGGGCTTCAGCAGGAGCGCTGATGACCGAGCTGGCAACGGCAGCGGTAACGGCCAGGCCGGCAGCCAGTTCGGCGCCCGTCGGTTCGTTAGCTTCGGTGGTTGCGCCTTCAGCGTTCTCGCCGGTCTCTTCCGAGCCTTCGATCACATTGCCGTTGGCATCACGCTGACGCTCACGACGGTTGCTGCGACGACGCTGGCCACGGGAGCGGCGGCGTGGGCGATCGCCTTCGGCGCCATCCTGACCGTCTTCCTGCAGTTGCTCTTCGCCGGTCAGAACTTCTTCTTCGCTGGCGGCAGCGGCTTGCTCGGCACGTGGTTGACGCTCTTCACGTGGTGGGCGCGGTTGGCGCTCTTCACGAGGGGCGCGTTCTTCACGCGGCTGGCGGGCCGGGCGTTCTTCGGTGGTCGCAACAGCGGCAGCCGCAACGGCGGGTGCAGCGTCCAGGGGTTCACGCAGTTCACGCACGCGTTCTTCACGCTCGCCACGAGGCTTGCGATCTTCACGCGGGGCGCGTGGGGTGCGTGGTGCGCGCTCTTCACGCGGGGCACGTTCTTCACGGGCTACGGCTGGGGTTTCTTCACGGGCTTCGCGAGGTGCACGCTCTTCACGTGGCGCGCGTTCCTCACGCGGTGCACGTTCTTCGCGCGGCTTGCGCTCTTCGTCACGACGACCGTTGCGGTTACGGCTTTGCTGGCGACCGTTGCGACGCTCTTCGTTGCGCGCTGGGCGCTCGGAAGCGGTTTTTTCAACGACTACCGGCGCAGCAGGCTCTTCCTTGGTGGCGAACAGGCTGACCAGTGACTTCACCAGGCCTTTGAACAGGCTTGGCTCAGGCAGGGCGGCCGGTGCGGCAACCGGTGCGGCAACTTCAACCGGCACCGGTGCGTTGGCGCGGGCTGGTGCGGTCTTCACGGCCGCTTCCTGGCGAACCAGGGTGCGGGTTGCGGCGGCCGGCTGGACTTCTTCCACTTCGGCAGCGGCAGCGGCGATTTCGTAGCTGGACTGGCCGCTGTGGGCTTCCGGGCTGTCATCACGCAGGCGCTGGACTTCGAAGTGCGGCGTTTCGAGGTGATCGTTCGGCAGGATCACGATGCGGGCACGGGTACGCAGTTCGATCTTGGTGATCGAGTTGCGTTTTTCGTTGAGCAGGAAGGCGGCAACCGGGATCGGCACTTGTGCGCGGACTTCGGCGGTGCGGTCTTTCAGGGCTTCTTCTTCGATCAGGCGCAGGATCGCCAGGGACAGCGATTCAACGTCACGGATGATGCCGGTGCCGTTGCAACGCGGGCAGACGATGCCGCTGCTTTCGCCCAGGGATGGACGCAGGCGCTGACGGGACATTTCCAGCAGGCCGAAGCGCGAGATGCGGCCGACTTGCACGCGGGCACGGTCAGCTTCCAGGCATTCGCGGACTTTTTCTTCCACGGCGCGCTGGTTCTTGGCTGGGGTCATGTCGATGAAGTCGATCACGATCAGGCCGCCGATATCACGCAGGCGCAGTTGGCGGGCGATTTCTTCAGCCGCTTCCAGGTTGGTCTGCAGGGCGGTTTCTTCGATGTCGCTGCCTTTGGTGGCACGCGCCGAGTTGATGTCGATGGACACCAGGGCTTCGGTCGGGTCGATCACGATGGAGCCGCCGGAAGGCAGTTCGACCACGCGCTGGAAGGCGGTCTCGATCTGGCTTTCGATCTGGAAACGGTTGAACAGCGGCACGCTGTCTTCGTACAGCTTGATCTTGCTGGCGTACTGCGGCATTACCTGGCGAATGAAGGTCAGGGCTTCGTCCTGGGCTTCAACGCTGTCGATCAGCACTTCGCCGATGTCCTGGCGCAGGTAATCGCGGATGGCGCGGATGATCACGTTGCTTTCCTGGTAGATCAGGAACGGCGCGGAACGATCCAGGGACGCTTCTTTGATAGCGGTCCACAGTTGCAGCAGGTAATCGAGGTCCCACTGCATTTCTTCGCTGCTACGGCCCAGGCCGGCAGTGCGCACGATCAGGCCCATGTCGGCCGGTGCGATCAAACCGTTCAGCGCTTCACGAAGTTCGTTGCGCTCTTCGCCTTCGATGCGACGGGAGATACCGCCGGCACGTGGGTTGTTCGGCATCAGCACGAGGTAACGGCCGGCCAGCGAGATGAAGGTGGTCAGGGCTGCGCCCTTGTTGCCACGCTCTTCTTTCTCGACCTGGACGATGACTTCCTGGCCTTCGCTCAGGACGTCCTTGATGTTCACGCGGCCTTCGGGGGCTTTCTTGAAGTACTCGCGGGAGATTTCTTTGAGGGGCAGGAAGCCGTGGCGCTCGGAGCCGAAATCGACAAAGGCAGCCTCAAGGCTTGGTTCGATGCGAGTAATACGGCCTTTATAGATGTTGGCCTTCTTCTGCTCGCGTGCACCGGATTCGATGTCCAGGTCGTAGAGGCGCTGGCCATCTACCAGTGCAACACGCAACTCTTCGGGTTGAGTTGCGTTAATCAGCATTCTTTTCATGTTGTACCGTCGGTTTCCGGGCTGCCGGAAACGGCGTTCGGCACACACGACTTCTCACGGTCGGTGTCAGGTGCGTCAAGAGTGGTTGGCCACTCCAGTGTCCAGCAAAATCGGCCAATTGGGCCGGTATCGCGACGGACGCGTCCTGCTTGTTAGCGGCGGTGACAAAGGCACCGCTTCAACAAAAGCTAAGGTCAGGAGGAGGAATCAACCGGCGACTGTGGACGAGATGAAGCGTCTAAATATAAGCCTAGTGCTACACGGTCCGACGGTTGTGCATCTCCACCCTACACGTATCCCTGATAATTCGGGTGCTGCCGCGCGCAGAATCCGCAGCGGGTTGGCATTTACCGTGTTCTCCAATGGGGAGTTCACGCTCATGGCTAAACAAGACTGAATATGGGCGACTGCGCTCACACTCAGCTCTTAACAGGCGTTGTTTCCGAAGCATTCGCCGTGGTCTGGTTCAAGACTGACTGCACTTTGTGAACTGGCCGTAAATATCGGCGCAGAACGCGAGTATTCACTCTGCTTTCTGCACTCGCTTCAGGCCTCATGTCACCTGCGCTTGTTACAATCCTGAGCCTTCCAAGGTGGCGAAAGCCCCGTAGGACGGCCTCGCGTCCTGATGAATTGCGATGGTCAGGGCCGGCAGTTTGCCGCAAGTCCTCTGTCCAGGCCGCTTTTGGCGGCGTTCGCGACTATAGCAGCAATGATTAAGTGCTTCAATTCCATAAAAAATTGTTATCATCGCCGCCATGACGACTACCGCCCCCCAGACCCCCAGCGTCCAGCTGCTCGAGGTCTCGCCGGAATATGCCGGCCAACGCATCGACAATTTTCTCCTGGCCAGGCTCAAAGGCGTGCCCAAGACCTTGATTTACCGCATCTTGCGTAAAGGCGAAGTGCGCGTGAACAAGGGCCGCATCAAGCCCGAGTACAAGCTGCAGGCGGGCGATATCGTCCGTGTGCCGCCGGTGCGCGTGCCTGAGCGCGATGAGCCCGTGCCGCTGGCGCAGGGCCTGCTGCAGCGCCTGGAGGCCTCGATTGTCTTCGAAGACAACAAGCTGATCGTGATCAACAAGCCTTGTGGTATTGCGGTTCACGGCGGCAGTGGCCTGAATTTCGGCGTGATCGAAGCCTTTCGTCAGTTGCGCCCGGACTGCAAGGAGCTTGAGCTGGTCCATCGCTTGGACCGTGATACGTCCGGCCTGCTGATGATCGCCAAGAAGCGCAGCATGTTGCGCCACCTGCACACCGCCCTGCGTGGCGATGGTGTGGACAAGCGCTACATGGCGCTGGTGCGCGGTAATTGGGCCAGTTCCATCAAGAGCGTCCGCGCGCCGTTGCAGAAGAGCAACCTGCGCTCGGGCGAACGCATGGTCGAGGTGGACGAGGAGGGCAAAGAAGCCCTGACCCTGTTCAAGGTGCTACGCCGCTTCGGCGACTTCGCCACCATGGTGGAGGCCAAGCCGGTCACTGGCCGTACCCACCAGATCCGGGTGCACACCCTGCATGCGGGTCACTGCATTGCCGGCGATACCAAATATGGCGACGAAGGCTTTTCCAAGGAAATTCGCGACTTGGGTGGCAAGCGCCTGTTCCTCCATGCCTACATGCTCACTGTGCCGTTGCCCGATGGTGGCGAATTGAAATTGCAGGCACCGGTCGATGACATGTGGGCCAAGACCGTGGAGCGCTTGAGTGTCGCACCTTGACTACAAGCTGCTGATCTTCGATTGGGACGGCACCCTGGCCAACTCCATTGGCCGGATCGTTGAATCGATGCACGCCGCTTCGACGCGTTCGGGTTTTGAGTTGTGCACTGATTTCGCGGTCAAGGGCATTATCGGGCTGGGTTTGCCGGAAGCGATCCGCACCCTTTACCCGGCCATCAGCGACGCTGAGCTGGTTGCGTTTCGCGACCATTACGCCGACCACTACATCGCCCTGGAGGCCACGCCCTCGCCGTTGTTTGACGGTGTGGTGCAGACCCTGGACGCATTTCGTGCCGAGGGTTACCACCTGGCCGTCGCCACCGGCAAGGCTCGTCGCGGGCTGGATCGGGTGCTCAAGGCCCATGGCTGGGAAGATTATTTCGATATCACCCGTGCGGCGGATGAAACCGCCAGCAAGCCTCACCCTCTGATGCTGGAGCAGATCCTGGCCCATTGCGGTGTGTCGCCGCGCCAGGCCTTGATGGTGGGCGACGCCTCCTTCGACCTGATGATGGCGCGCAACGCCGGCATAGACAGCGTGGCGGTCAGCTATGGCGCCCAGGCTGCCGAGGCTTTGCAGCGATACGAGCCCCGGGTCACGATTGATCACTTTTCTGAATTGCAGGCCTGGCTCGGCCGGGTCCAATAAGTCTTTGTTGGGGTTGATGGCATGAGTGATGAGTGGAAAGCGCCTGAAAAGGCTGGAAGTAGTGACGATAAAAGCTGGAAGCTGCTGGAGAAAACACTCTTGGCCGGTGTCCAGGAGCAGCGTCGCGCACGGCGCTGGGGGATTTTCTTCAAGCTGCTGACCTTCACTTACCTGTTGCTGATGCTGGCGCTGTTCAGCCCGCTGATGGACATGGAAAAGAGCGCAACCCGTGGCGCCAACTACACCGCGTTGATCGAGGTGCGTGGCGTGATTGCCGACAAAGAGCCGGCCAGCGCCGATAACATCGTTGGCAGCCTGCGTGCTGCGTTTGAAGACCCCAAGGTCAAGGGTGTGATCCTGCGCATCAACAGCCCAGGCGGCAGCCCGGTACAGTCGGGGTATGTGTATGACGAAATTCGTCGTCTGCGCGGCCTGCACCCGGATATCAAGCTGTACGCGGTGATTTCCGACCTGGGCGCCTCGGGTGCCTATTACATTGCCAGTGCTGCGGACCAGATCTATGCCGACAAGGCCAGTCTGGTGGGGTCCATCGGTGTGACGGCGGCCGGTTACGGCTTTGTCGGTACCATGGAGAAGCTGGGTGTGGAGCGTCGCACCTACACCTCGGGCGAGCACAAGTCGTTCCTGGATCCGTTCCAGCCGCAAAAGGCCGATGAAACCCAGTTCTGGCAGGGCGTGCTCGACACTACCCATCGGCAGTTCATCGCCAGCGTGAAGCAGGGGCGTGGCGATCGTCTGAAGGATAAAGACCATCCGGAGTTGTTCTCCGGGTTGGTCTGGTCGGGCGAGCAGGCGTTGCCGCTGGGTCTGATCGACGGTTTGGGCAGTGCCAGTCTGGTGGCGCGGGACGTGATCGGCGAGAAAGAACTGGTGGACTTCACCATTGAAGAATCGCCGTTTGACCGCTTCTCCAAGAAACTCGGTGCCAGCGTCGCTGAAAAACTTGCGCTGTACATGGGGTTCCAGGGCCCGACGCTGCGCTGAAGTCAAAATGTGGGAGGGGGCTTGCCCCGATTGCGGTGGTTCGGTCAGGCATGTATTGGCTGGCACACTGCTATCGGGGGCAAGCTCCTTCCCACATTGGGTTTTGGGGTGTGCTCAGGGGGCTTGCACGCCTTCAGCCAGTAGCATGTCCACCAGGCGGATCAGTGGCAGTCCTATCAAACTCGTGGCGTCCGGCCCTTCAGTGCTCTGGAACAGGCTCACGCCCAGTCCCTCGGCCTTGAAACTGCCGGCACAGTCATACGGCTGCTCAATTCGCAGATAGCGCTCAATGCGTTCTGCATCCAGCTCGCGCATGTGCACGGTGAAGGGAATGCAATCCACCTGGCAGTGCCCCGTCTGGCTGTTAAGTAGCGCCAGGCCGGTGAGGAAGCTCACACGCTTGCCGCTGGCAGCCAATAGCTGTTCACGGGCGTTCTCGAACGTGTGCGGCTTGCCGATGATGCGACCTTCCAGTGCGGCGACTTGATCCGAGCCGATAATCAAATGGCCGGGATGGCTGGCGGCGAGGGCGCGGGCTTTCTCTTCGGCCAGGCGTTTTACCAACTCCACCGCTGATTCATTTGCACGGTGGCTTTCGTCGATATCCGGCGAGCTGCAAATGAACGGAATGTGCAGGCGGCTGAGCAATTCCCGGCGATAAACCGAGCTGGAAGCGAGCAATAAAGGCAGCATATACGTCTCCTCAAGGCAGCCGGCGATTCTAGCGGGGCGACCGGCTGACGCACAGGGCTGAATTTCCTTTGACATGGCTGGGTGCATCCCTATAATGCTGCGCCTATGTTGAATGACCCGATTCCACCTCACGTTGACCCGCGCAAATTGGCTGATCGTGGCACTTCCCTTCAAGGTGAATTGCTGCTGGCCGATTTGGAGAGACTCTGCGACCCGCTTTCCGACACTGTCGGTACGGTGCAGGCCAAATTCGTTTTTGAACGAGATGAACGTAAATCTGTGGTAATCCACAGCTTTATCGACACCGAGGTCAAAATGGTTTGCCAGCGTTGTCTTGAGCTGGTCACCCTGCCGATCCACAGCGAGTGCAGTTATGCCGTGGTGAAGGAGGGTGCGAATACCCAGTCGTTGCCGAAAGGTTATGACGTGCTGGAACTGGGCGAAGATCCATTGGATCTGCATGCACTGATCGAGGAGGAGCTTTTGCTCGCCTTGCCCATTGTGCCTGCTCATCATCCGGAAGAATGCCAGCAGCCGGAGGGTCTCGATGACGAGGCCGAACCGAGCGAGGACGAGGTAACGCGGTCCAACCCGTTCAGTGTATTGGCGCAGTTAAAGCGTGACCCAAACGTTTAGGAGTTAATCAATTATGGCTGTTCAGCAGAACAAAAAATCCCGTTCCGCCCGTGACATGCGTCGTTCGCACGATGCCCTGACGGCGAGCACTCTGTCTGTAGAAAAAACCACCGGTGAAATTCACCTGCGTCACCACGTATCGCCAGAAGGCGTATACCGTGGCCGTAAAGTGATCGACAAGGGCGCTGACGAGTAATCACTTGTCTGCTCAAGTCATCGCGATTGACGCAATGGGCGGGGACTTCGGTCCCCGCAGCATTGTTCAGGCCTGCATTGCCAGCCTGATTGCTACGCCCTCGCTGCACCTGACCCTCGTCGGTCAACCCTCACTCCTTGAAGAATTGATTACCAGCCATCCGGTTGTGGATCGCGCGCGCCTGACGATTACGTCAGCCAGCGAAACCATCAGCATGGATGACAAGCCGGCGACGGCCCTGCGTGGCAAACCTGACTCCTCAATGCGGGTGGCCTTGGAGTTGCTGCGTGATGGCAAGGTGCAGGCCTGTGTCAGTGCCGGTAATACCGGGGCATTGATGGCGTTGTCGCGGCATGTGCTCAAGACGTTGCCCGGCATTGACCGGCCGGCGATGGTCGCGGCGATTCCGACACAGAAAGGCTACTGCCAGTTGCTGGACCTGGGCGCGAACGTGGATTGCAGTGCCGAGCACTTGTTCCAGTTCGCCGTGATGGGCTCGGTGGCCGCCGAAGCGCTGGGCGTGGCGCGGCCGCGTGTGGCCTTGCTGAATATCGGTACCGAGGACATCAAGGGCAACCAGCAGGTCAAGCTTGCCGCCACTTTGCTGCAAGGCGCGCGGGGCTTGAACTACATCGGTTTTGTCGAAGGTGACGGTTTGTACCGCGGCGAAGCGGATGTGGTGGTGTGCGACGGGTTTGTCGGCAATATCTTGCTTAAATCCAGTGAAGGCCTGGCGACCATGATCGCCGCGCGCATCGAGACGTTGTTCAGGCGCAACCTGGCATCGCGCTTCGTCGGTGCCTTGGCGTTGCCGTTGATGCGGGTCCTGCAGGCCGACCTGGCCCCGGCGCGACATAATGGCGCGAGCTTCCTCGGGTTGCAGGGCATTGTGGTGAAAAGCCACGGTTCGGCGGGTGTGGAGGGCTTTCAAAGCGCGATCGCGCGGGCGTTGATCGAGATCCAGGAAAACTTGCCGCAACGTTTGCACGGCCGTCTTGAGGACCTGTTGCCTTAGGCGAATTGGCCTGGGAGTGCTTAAATGTGACCGGCCAGTTCAATTGACCATCCAATCTGTCAGTTTCGTGCGCTCCCATCGTCGGTGCGCGCATTTTTGACGACCAGATCATTAGGGGCTTGTTACATGTCTACATCCCTCGCATTCGTCTTTCCAGGGCAGGGTTCGCAGTCCCTCGGCATGTTGGCCGAGCTGGGCGCGCAATACCCGCTGATCCTGGACACTTTCAAGGAAGCTTCCGAGGCCCTGGGTTACGACCTGTGGGCGCTGACACAGCAAGGGCCGCAAGAGCAGCTCAATCAGACCGATATAACCCAGCCGGCCATCCTGACCGCTTCGATCGCCCTGTGGCGCTTGTGGCTGGCCGAAGGCGGCGCGCGCCCGGCATTCGTGGCCGGTCACAGCCTGGGCGAATACAGCGCCCTGGTGGCGGCGGGCAGCCTGACCCTCGCAGAAGCGGTCAAGCTGGTCGAGCGTCGTGGCCAACTGATGCAAGAAGCCGTTCCGGCCGGGCAGGGCGGCATGGCCGCTATCCTGGGCCTGGACGATGCGGTGGTGATCGAAGCCTGCGCCGAAGCGGCACAGGGCGAAGTTGTTAGCGCGGTGAACTTCAACTCCCCTGGCCAAGTGGTAATCGCCGGTGCCAAGGCGGCAGTCGAGCGTGCCATCGAAGGCTGCAAGGCCCGTGGGGCCAAGCGTGCATTGCCGTTGCCGGTGAGCGTGCCGTCGCACTGTGAGCTGATGCGTCCGGCGGCTGAGCGCTTTGCCGAGTCCATCGCCGCCATCAACTGGCAGGCGCCACAGATCCCGCTGGTGCAGAACGTCAGCGCGGCCGTGGCCGCCGACCTCGACACCCTCAAGCGCGACCTGCTGGAGCAGCTGTACAAGCCAGTACGCTGGGTTGAGTCGGTCCAGACTCTGGCCGCCAATGGCGCGACCGAGCTGGTCGAGTGCGGCCCGGGCAAAGTCCTTGCTGGCCTGAACAAGCGTTGCGCCGACGGCGTGTCGACCGCCAACCTCAACACCCCAGATGCCTTCGCTGCCGCTCGTGCGGCGCTGGCCTGAACCCTGAACTTAGGAGAAGCCTGCATGAGTCTGCAAGGTAAAGTTGCACTGGTTACCGGCGCTAGCCGTGGCATCGGCCAGGCGATCGCCCTGGAACTGGGCCGTCAGGGCGCCGTTGTGATCGGCACCGCCACTTCCGCGTCGGGCGCTGAGCGTATCGCCGCGACCCTCAAGGAAAACGGCGTTCAAGGCACCGGCCTTGAGCTGAATGTGACCAGCGATGAGTCCGTGGCTGCGGTACTGGCTGAAATCACCGCACAGTTCGGCGCACCGGCGATTCTGGTGAACAATGCCGGTATCACCCGCGATAACCTGATGATGCGCATGAAAGACGACGAGTGGTACGACGTAGTCGATACCAACCTGAACAGTCTGTTCCGCCTGTCCAAGGGTGTTTTGCGCGGCATGACCAAGGCGCGTTGGGGTCGAATTATCAATATTGGCTCCGTAGTGGGTGCCATGGGCAACGCAGGCCAAGTAAACTACGCAGCCGCTAAGGCCGGTCTGGAAGGTTTCAGCCGTGCTTTGGCACGTGAAGTCGGCTCGCGGTCGATTACGGTCAACTCGGTGGCCCCAGGGTTCATCGACACCGATATGACCCGCGAGCTGCCAGAAGCGCAGCGTGAAGGCTTGCTGACGCAGATTCCGCTGGGCCGCCTGGGCCAGGCTCAAGAGATCGCGAATGTGGTCACTTTCCTGGCATCAGACGGTGCGGCATACGTGACTGGGGCTACAATCCCGGTGAACGGCGGGATGTACATGAGTTAAATTGTGACGGATCGCTTCAAAAAAATGTCATACGAGCTGTCTAAAATCCGTTATAAAGCTGCAACTTAATTTATAGACAGGTGGTCAGGCGGGTACAGGGTGAAGCTTTCAGTTGAAAAGCTGAAAAGGCTTTCTATACACTTACCCACTGGCCAGCTGCCTGAATTTGTCCATTAGGAGTTAAACAAGGTATGAGCACCATCGAAGAGCGCGTCAAGAAAATCGTTGCCGAGCAACTGGGCGTCAAAGAAGAAGAAGTGGTCAACACTGCTTCCTTCGTAGAAGACCTGGGTGCCGATTCCCTTGACACCGTTGAGCTGGTGATGGCTCTGGAAGAGGAATTCGAGACCGAAATCCCGGACGAAGAAGCTGAAAAAATCACTACTGTTCAAGCTGCTATCGACTACGTTACGAACCACCAGGCGTAATAGTTTGTAGTCGTCGCTTGCTGTTGGGGAAAAACCGCACTGCTGTAACGGCGTGCGGTTTTTTCTTTAGCGTCTATGAAAAGTAGCGCCGATGAAAAGTAAGCTCTGAAGCAAAGTGTCGTCATTAGAAAAAGGAGAGTGCTGTGTCGCGTAGACGCGTCGTAGTCACCGGTATGGGTATGTTGTCGCCACTGGGTACGGATGTGCCGAGCAGTTGGCAGGGCATTCTGGCTGGCCGCAGTGGTATTGGTCTGATCGAACACACGGACCTTTCTGCCTATTCCACCCGTTTTGGCGGCTCGGTAAAGGGTTTCAATGTCGAGGAATATCTCTCGGTCAAAGAATCCCGCAAACTCGACCTGTTCATTCAATACGGCCTGGCAGCCGGTTTTCAGGCAGTGCGTAATGCCGGCCTGGAAGTCACCGACGCCAACCGTGAACGCATCGGCGTGGCCATGGGTTCGGGTATTGGCGGTTTGACCAATATCGAAGAAACCAGCCGCACGCTGCATGATTCGGGCCCTCGTCGAATTTCACCGTTCTTCGTGCCTGGCTCGATCATCAATATGATTTCCGGTTTCCTGTCCATCCACTTGGGTGCACAGGGACCTAACTACGCCATTGCCACGGCGTGCACCACGGGTACGCACTGCATCGGCATGGCGGCGCGCAACATCGCCTATGACGAAGCCGACGTGATGATCGCCGGCGGCGCCGAAATGGCCGCCTGCGGCCTGGGCATGGGCGGCTTCGGCGCCTCGCGCGCACTGTCGACCCGCAACGACGAGCCGACCCGTGCCAGCCGTCCGTGGGACAAGGGCCGTGATGGTTTCGTACTGTCCGACGGCGCCGGTGCGCTGGTGCTGGAAGAGTTGGAGCACGCCAAGGCGCGTGGTGCCACCATCTACGCCGAGCTGATCGGTTTTGGCATGAGCGGCGACGCCTACCACATGACCTCACCACCGTCTGACGGTGCTGGCGCTGCGCGTTGCATCACCAATGCCCTGCGTGATGCCAAGGTCAACGTCGACCAGGTGCAGTACATCAACGCCCATGGCACTTCGACTCCCACCGGTGACCTGGCGGAAGCCGAGGCCATCAAGTCGGTGTTCGGCGAACACGCCTACAAGCTGGCGGTCAGCTCCACCAAGTCCATGACCGGTCACCTGTTGGGGGCGGCGGGCGCGGTCGAGGCGATCTTCAGTGTGATGGCCATCAAGGACCAGGTCGCTCCGCCGACCATCAACCTGGATGAGCCGGACGAAGGCTGCGACCTGAACTTCGTGCCGCATGAGCCGCAGCCGATGCCGATCGACGTAGCGATCTCCAACTCGTTCGGGTTTGGGGGCACCAACGGTTCCCTGGTGTTCCGCCGGTTCGCCGAGTGATGCACAGCTGGGTCGACGGTCAGCCAGCGGACAGTGTGCCCCTGAAAGATCGCGGCCTGGCATATGGCGATGGGCTGTTCGAGACCATCGCCGTCAAGGCCGGGCAGCCCGTGCTGCTCGACCGCCATCTGCATCGCCTCGATGAGGGCAGCAAGCGGCTGGCCTTAACGGCTGATCACGGGTTGATCCGCAGCGAAGTGCTGGCCTACGCCGCTGCCCTTGGCGACGGTGTCCTCAAATTGATCCTCACTCGTGGCGATAGCTTGCGCGGTTATGGCCTCAATCCCGGCGCGCCGGTGCGGCGTATCTTGCAGGGCAGTCCGCCAGCGACCTACCCCCACGCGCATGAAGTCGACGGCATCCGCCTGTTTCCGTGTGCGACCCGCTTGGCCGAGCAGCCGCTCTTGGCTGGGCTCAAACACCTCAATCGCCTGGAGCAGGTGATCGCCCGCGCCGAGTGGCAAGATGCCGAATATGCCGAAGGTTTGATGCTGGATATGTCTGGGCGCGTCATTGAGGGCGTATTCAGCAATCTGTTTCTCGTGCGTAATGGCTTGTTACTAACCGCCGATCTACAGCGTTGTGGTGTTGCGGGCGTGATGCGCGCCGAGGTCCTGGCCCAGGCGCGCGCCCTGGGGGTCCCGGTGGCCGTGGCCGACATCAATGTCGAGCAATTGCAGCAGGCCGACGAAGTCTTCGTATGCAACAGCGTATATGGCATTTGGCCGGTCCGTGGGTGCGCTGCGATGAGCTGGTCGGTTGGGCCGCTCACCCGTAAACTGCAGGGCATTGTTCGCGCACTATTGGATATTTGAGTTGATACGAAAACTGGTTGTACTGCTGCTGATCGGTCTGTTCTCGGCAGCGTTGCTGGCGGGCTTTTCTGCCTGGAAATACGATGCGGCCTTGAAGCAGCCGCTGAATCTGACGCAGGAGCAGTTGCTCGATGTACCGGCAGGGGCGACCCCTACCGGGACGTTTAACCGCCTCGAAGCCGACGGCGTGCTCGATGGCGCGTTCTGGCTGCGCCTGTATTGGCGCTTCAACCTCGACGGCCAGCCACTGCACAGCGGCGAATACCGCATGACGCCTGGCATGACCGCCGAAGGCCTGATCGGCCAGTGGCAGCGTGGCGAAGTGGTGCAATACAGCCTGACGCTGGTGGAAGGCTGGAACTTTCGCCAAGTGCGCTCGGCCCTGGCCAAGCATGAAAAGATCGTACAGAGCCTCTCAGGCCTGACTGACAGCGAAGTGATGGAGAAGCTCGGCCACCCCGGCGTGTTCCCCGAAGGGCGGTTCTTCCCCGACACCTACCGTTTCGTGCGCGGCATGACCGACGTTGAGTTCCTGAAAAAAGCCTACAACCGCCTAGACGACGTACTCGCCCAGGAGTGGAGCAAGCGCGCCGCCGACGCGCCTTACACTGACCCTTATCAAGCGCTGATCATGGCCTCCCTGGTCGAGAAAGAGACCGGTGTGCCGCAAGAGCGCGGCCAGATTGCCGGTGTGTTCGTCCGCCGCCTGAAGATCGGCATGCTATTGCAGACTGATCCCACGGTTATCTATGGCCTGGGTGAGCGTTACAACGGCAAGTTGACCCGTGCTCATCTCAAGGAAGCCAACCCTTACAACACCTACATGATCGCGGGGTTGCCGCCGACGCCGATCGCGATGGTTGGGCGCGAGGCCGTCCATGCCGCGTTGAACCCGGTGCCGGGCAGCAGCCTGTATTTTGTCGCCCGTGGCGATGGCAGCCATATTTTTTCCGATAACCTGGATGCGCACAACGCCGCCGTCCGTGAGTTTCAGCTCAAGCGCCGCGCCGATTACCGCTCCAGTCCGGCGCCAGTGGTTAAGCCGCCGGTAGACGTTACGCCGCCCGCTGAACCCGCGCCGGACACCGCCGCGCCGCAAAGCCCGCAATGACTCTGATTAAGGACCGCCTGTGACTGGCTTGTTTATCACCCTGGAAGGCCCCGAAGGCGCCGGCAAAAGCACCAACCGCGATTACTTGGCCGAGCGCCTGCGCGCCGAGGGCGTCGAGGTGGTCTTGACCCGCGAGCCCGGCGGTACGCCGCTGGCCGAACGCATCCGCGAAGTGCTGCTGGCCCCAGGCGAAGAACAGATGAACCCGGACACCGAGCTGCTGCTGGTGTTTGCCGCCCGAGCCCAGCACCTGGCCGAAGTGATTCGCCCTGCCTTGGCACGCGGTGCGGTGGTAATTTGCGACCGTTTCACCGATTCAACCTATGCCTATCAGGGCGGTGGTCGCGGCTTGTCCCTGGAGCGCATCGCCACCCTGGAAGCTTTCGTGCAAGGTGATCTGCGCCCTGACCTGACCCTGCTGTTCGACTTGCCGGTTGAAGTGGGCATGGCCCGTGCCAGCGCCCGTGGTCGTCTCGATCGCTTCGAGCTGGAAGGCCAAGCATTTTTCGATGCGGTGCGCAGCGCGTTCCTCAAGCGTGCCCGGGCCGAACCTGTGCGCTATCACCTGCTGGACGCAGCGCAGCCGTTGTCCCAGGTGCAGCAGGCCATCGACGGCTTGTTGCCAACGCTGTTGGAGCGCGCCCGTGGCTGAAGCCTACCCGTGGCAGGACAGTCTCTGGCAGCAATTGGCCGGCCGTGCCCAGCACGCCCACGCTTATTTGCTGCACGGGCCAATCGGTATTGGCAAGCGCGCCCTTGCCGAGCGCCTGATGGCCAGCCTGCTGTGCCAGCGCCCGGTCAACCTGCAAGCGTGCGGCGAGTGCAAATCCTGCCTGTTGCTCAAGGCCGGCAGCCACCCGGACAACTACCTGCTGGAACCTGAAGAGGCCGACAAGGCGATCAAGGTCGACCAGGTGCGTGATCTCGTCGGTTTCGTGGTGCAGACCGCGCAGATGGGTGGGCGCAAGGTGGTGTTGATCGAGCCGGTGGAGGCGATGAATATCAACGCCGCCAACGCCTTGCTCAAAAGCCTGGAAGAACCCTCCGGCGACACTGTGTTGTTGCTGGTGAGCCACCAGTCCAGCCGCCTGTTGCCGACCATCCGCAGCCGCTGCGTGCAGCAGGCCTGTCCGCTGCCCAGCGAGGCCATGAGCCTGCAATGGCTGGCGCAGGCGTTGCCTGACTGTTCCGCAGACGAGCGCGGCGAACTGCTGACCCTGGCCGCCGGTTCGCCCCTGGCCGCCGTGAAGCTGCAAGCCCAAGGCGTACGTGAGCAACGTGCGCTGGTGGTGGATGGGGTGAAAAAACTGCTCAAGCAGGAGCTGTCCGCGACACAGTTGGCCGAATCGGCGTGGAAAGACATCCCGCTGCTGCTGCTGTTCGATTGGTTCTGCGACTGGTCGAGCCTGATCCTGCGCTACCAACTGACCCAGGATGAAAATGGCCTGGGCCTGCCGGACATGCGCAAGGTTGTGCAGTACCTCGCGCAGAAAAGTGCGCAGGACAAAGTGCTGAACATTCAGGACTGGATCCTCGCCCAGCGCCAGAAAGTGCTCGGCAAGGCCAACCTCAACCGTGTGTTGTTGCTTGAAGCCCTGCTCGTGCAGTGGGTTGGTTTGCTCGGCCGCCGTTAATTTCCGTGGCCGACGGGTGTATCGTCGGCCAGACACTTTCCGAGACTCAAGTTGTAATTTCCTATGCTCGTAGATTCCCATTGCCACCTTGATCGCCTTGACCTCGCCCAGCACGGCGGCTCCCTCGACGCAGCCCTGGACGCTGCTCGCCAGCGCGGGGTAGGGCACTTCCTGTGCATCGGCGTCAGCGCCGACAACGCCGCCGACGTCAAAGCCCTGGCTGAACGCTATGCCGACGTGGATTGCTCGGTAGGTATCCACCCGTTGGACCTCAAGCCCGGCGAAGCTCCGGCCCTCGACTGGTTGCTGGGCGAGCTCAACCACCCGCGTGTCGTGGCTATCGGCGAGACCGGCCTGGATTACCACTACGAGCCCGAGGCCGCCGAGTTGCAGCAGGCCTCCTTCCGTTTGCACCTGCAAGCGGCCCAGCAGACCGGCAAGCCGGTGATCGTCCACACCCGTGGCGCCCGTGCCGATACGCTCACCTTGTTGCGCGAAGCGGCGTTGCCCCAAGCGGGCGTGTTGCATTGCTTTACCGAGGATTGGGACATGGCCAAGGCTGCCCTGGACCTGGGTTTCTATATTTCCCTGTCGGGCATCGTGACTTTCCGCAACGCCGACGCACTGCGTGACGTGGCGCGCCAGGTCCCGGCCGACCGCCTGCTGGTGGAGACCGACTCGCCCTACCTGGCGCCCATCCCCCATCGCGGCAAGCCGAACCTGCCGGAGTATGTGCGGGATGTGGCAGATTACCTGGCGATGCTGCGCGGTGAGTCCTACGAGCGCTTTGCCGAGCAGACGACCGAGAACTTCAAGCGCCTGTTTGCCTTGGCTCACGTTACTGGGTAGGCCCACGGTCAAATTACAGGCAAAAAAAACCCGGGTTCTGGGGGGTGAATCCGGGTTAAGACCATTAGGAGTAAAACAAGGGCACACAGTCCGTCGGTACCCAGGTCGGCGCTTCACTTGGGGGAGATGTCACGCCGACAGTTCAAGTATTGATCAGTATCTGATTCAGTCCAGTCACGACTGATCGTTTTTTAAACAGATTTGGAATACGTGCGCTTCGCTTGAGTTCTCATCGAGGCGGTGCACGGGCCTAGTTGTTGCGTATTATTTCTGACTGATTTGAATGAAAACGTTGGCGCTCTGAAAGTAAAGTGCGTGGCGGGTTCACATAGGCGTTGCCCAACGACCGTTCAGTCGGGATAATCCCTCGCACTGGGTAAATCGTATCGCCGTGTATTCGTGGCCCTGCGCAACCCTCCCTATCCCGACCTTTGCAGACCTCTTCCTCATGCACAAAGAACCCCGTAAGGTCCGTGAATTTCGCCGCCGTGAGCAGGAAATTCTCGACACCGCACTCAAATTGTTCCTCGAACAAGGCGAAGACAGCGTCACCGTCGAGATGATCGCGGATGCCGTGGGTATCGGCAAAGGCACGATCTACAAGCACTTCAAGTCCAAGGCCGAGATTTACCTGCGCCTGATGCTCGACTACGAGCGCGACCTGAACGAGCTGCTGCATTCGGCCGATGTCGACAAAGACAAGGAAGCTCTGTCCCGCGCCTACTTCGAATTCCGCATGCGTGACCCGCAGCGCTACCGCCTGTTCGACCGCCTGGAAGAGAAGGTGGTCAAAGGGCATCAAGTGCCGGAGATGGTCGAGGAACTGCACAAGATCCGCGCCTCGAACTTCGAACGCCTGACCCTGCTGATCAAGGGTCGCATCAGCGAAGGCAAGCTTGAAGACGTACCGCCTTACTTCCACTACTGCGCTGCCTGGGCGTTGGTGCATGGCGCCGTAGCGCTGTACCACTCGCCGTTCTGGAGCAATGTGCTGGAAGACCAGGAAGGTTTCTTCCAGTTCCTGATGGACATCGGCGTGCGCATGGGCAACAAGCGCAAGCACAGCACCGAGCCAGCCGCCGTCGAGTCTGCGCCCGTTGAGACGCCGGCGTCGTAATCTTTACTGCCAGGCGTAGTACCCCAGGAATATACTCAGGCAAGGACCTTGCTAAAAGCTGATTTATCAGTCAGCTTTTGCTGCGCCCGAATTATCCTCTGCCGGAGTGATCCATGATCGTTGATCGTCAAGGCAGGCGTTTTCGCAATTTGCGGATCAGCCTGACCTCAGCCTGCAATTACGCGTGTACCTACTGCGTGCCCAACGGCAAGCGGCTGGTGGCTGCCCAGGACGAACTCTCGGCCGAGGCCATGGCCCGTGGCGTGGCTTACCTGATCGAAGCGGCGGGCATCGACCGCCTGCGCATTACCGGTGGCGAGCCGTTGGTGAGCCCCAAGCTGGAAGCCTTCATGGGCGCCGTCGGTGGCATGGGCCTCAGCGATATCAGCCTGACCACCAACGGCCAGTTGCTGGCGCGAAAACTGCCGTTGCTGGTGGATGCCGGAATCAAGCGCATCAACGTCTCCCTCGACACCTTGGACGCAGGCGCTTTCCGCAGCATCGCCCGTGGTGGCGACCTGGCCACCGTGCTCGATGGCATGGACCAGGCGCGTGCCGCAGGAATCAAGATCAAGGTCAACATGGTGCCGTTGCGCGGCCAGAACCTCGACCAAGTGATGCCGCTGCTTGATTACTGCCTGGAGCGTGGCTACGAGCTGCGCTTTATCGAGTTGATGCGCATGGGCCACCTGGCCAAGGATTCCAACGCGTTCCTGCAGCAATTCGTCAGCTTGCAGCAATTGCTCAGCCTGATCGGCGAACATCACGAATACCTACAAGCCAACGCCCCGGTTGACGCCACTGCAGTTCGCTACGAGGTGCCGGGCAAGGGTTACTTCGGCGTCATTGCCAACGAAAGCGTGCCGTTCTGCCGTACGTGTTCGCGGTTGCGCCTGTCGTCCACCGGTTGGCTGCATGGCTGCCTGTCGTCGAGCAATCGCCACTATGTCGGCGACCTGCTCGACAAGCCGCGCCACCAGGCACTGCCGGCGCTGCAAGGCTTGCTGATGAAGGCCCTGGGCGACAAACAGGAAGTGGCGTTCTCGGGTGGTGCCACCATCATGAAGATCATCGGCGGCTGACGCTATCCGAGATTACACATCATCCAATGTGGGAGGGGGCAAGTCGAATCGTCGCACCGCCCCTCCCACATTTGATTTGAGTTGCCCCAAGCTGGCGCAGAACCTGCATCTCACGCCCATTCGCCGGTTTTCCGTCACCGGCTTCTGGAGGATTAGGATGCGTAGTCTGGTTTTGTTGCTGGCGTCATTGACGCTGAGTGGTTGCATGACCGTCAGCGATATGGCCGAAGGCACCCGCTATCAGATGAGCGACGCCGGGTTGCTCGACCACAGCGATACGCGCCGTAGCGCCTCAGTTCGCATACAGCCGGACTCCTTCGTCTTTATCGCCCAAGGCGCGTTCGTGCCGCCGGGCAGCGCCTATCCACGTCCGAACGTGGTGGCTGAAGAAGCCTTCAACGGCTTCGTCGAATACTTCCCCATGGTGCGCCGCGCCCGTCAGCCCGAGGGGCTTGAGCAGGCGATGGCTGAAGCCCGTGCGGCGGGTGCCCACTACCTGCTGTATTGCCGATTCGCCAAGGCGGATGACCGTATCGGCAACGCCGATGAATGGGCCGATCAAGAGGCCCTGGACCGGGTTGGCCTGGACAGCGGTGTGATCCAGATCATGTTGATCGAGACCAGTACCCAGTATTTGATTGATACTGCACGTATTCGCAGTCGTGGCGGTTTACTGACGTTCCACGACAATCGGCCACAAGACCTGATTGCCCGCCCGCTGGCGCAGTACGCCCGAGGCCTGCTGGGCATGAGTGATCAGTAAGGCCAGTTCAAAAAAGGGAGAACCCCATGACCGATTCCGCCAAGGGCAACGACCTGTTGGCCCAACTCCCTAAAGGCAAGGGGCCGGCGCCGGTGCACCTGTGGAACCCGGATTTCTGCGGCAACATCGACATGCGCATCGCCCGCGATGGCACCTGGTTCTACCAAGGCACGCCCATCGGGCGAAAGCCGATGGTCAAGCTGTTCTCCAACATCATTCGCCGCGATGGCGATGATTACTTCCTGATTACTCCCGTGGAAAAAGTCGGCATCACCGTCGATGATGCGCCCTTTGTCGCGCTGACCCTGGAAGTTGAAGGGCAGGGTGAAAGCCAGTTGCTGCGCTTTACCACCAACGTCGATGAACAGATCGAAGCCGATATCGAACACCCGCTGCGGGTGGTGATCGACCCCGTCACCCAGGAACCTGCGCCCTACCTGCGAGTACGCACCAACCTCGAAGCCCTGGTGCATCGCAACGTGTTCTACCAATTGGTCGAGTTGGCCGTGAGCCGTCCGATCAACGGTCAGAACTGGCTGGGCGTGTGGAGCGGCGGCGAGTTTTTCCGCATTGGCCTGGAGCCCTGAGGCCGGTTTTTTCATCTCCCTGAAATAATTCGCTTGCTGCAAACGGGCGCTTTCGGTTATCAATTTGTACATGATTAGACATGTTCGATTTGATAAGAAAAAACGCGTCGTCGACGAGCTCATCCGCCGTATCGAGGGTGGAGTGATGGCCGACGGTTTCCTGCTGCCGGGCGAGCACCAACTCGCCGAAGAGTTCGCGGTCAGCCGTGGCACCCTGCGCGAAGCGTTGGCCGAGCTCAAGCGGCGCAATTACATTGCGACCCAGAGCGGTGTCGGCTCCATCGTCACGTTTGACGGCATGGTGCTCGACCAGAACAGCGGGTGGGCCCAGGCCTTGGCAGACACCGGCGCCTTGGTGATCACCGACATCCTGCGCCTGGAAGCGGTGACGCGTCCCGACCTGTCCAGCCGGTTCGGCACCGAGCGATTTATCGCCCTCGATCGCCGCCGGCGCACCACCGATGGCACCGCCGTGTCCCTTGAACGTTCGCTGATGCCTGCATCTGGCGGCCTGGAAAGCCTGCCCCACGTCGGCCTGATCGACAACTCCCTGACCATCACCCTGGCGGCCTACGGCTATGTCGGCGCCGACGGTGACCAATGGATCGGCGCCGAGCCCTTGAGCGAGGAAGACGCACAGTTGCTCGGCCGCCCGGCGGGCAGCGTGTTTCTCAAGGCTTCGCGCACCACCTACGACCGGCGCGAGCGGTTCATGGAACACGTCGAAAGCTTGCTCGACCCTCTGCACTTTCGCCTGCACCTGCAATTTGGATCTTCGAAATGACCCCGAATACTCGCGCCCTGGGCGCTTTCTACGGTCTTGCGCTAGGCGATGCCCTGGGCATGCCCACTCAGTCCCTGAGCCGCGAGCAAGTGCGACAGCGCTTCGGTGCCATCACCGCCCTCGAAGATGCCGGTGCCGACCAACCTATCGCGCCGAACATGCCCGCCGGTTCCATCACTGACGACACCGAGCAGGCGATTCTGGTCGGCGAGTTGCTGGTGCAGGGCCAAGGCAAAATCGAACCCACCGTACTCGCCCAGCGCCTGATCGACTGGGAAGCGGTGATGCGGGCCAAGGGGTCCCAGGACCTGCTCGGCCCGTCGACCAAGCGCGCCATCGACATGATCCTGGCCGGGCATACCCCGGAAGAATCCGGGCGCTACGGCACCACCAATGGCGCCGCCATGCGCATCACGCCCGTGGGCATCGCCGCCGATGTCAGCGACCCGGCAGCGTTTATCCAGGCGGTGATCCAGGCGTGCCAGGTCACGCACAACACGACCTTGGGCATCTCCAGTGCGGCAGCGGTGGCGGCGGTGGTGTCTGCCGGGATCAACGGCGTGGACCTCGGCGAAGCGCTGAACATCGGCACCCAGATCGCCCAGCAGGCCGAAGGCCACGGTCATTGGGTTGCCGGCGGCCGTATTTCTACCCGCATCAGTTGGGCGCGCACCTTGAGTGTCGGCAGTGGCGACACCGCCTTGTTTGCCGACTTGCTGTACGAATTGATCGGCACCTCCGTCGCCTCCCAGGAGTCGGTGGTGGTGTCGTTCGCCCTCGCCCAGCAAGTGGCGGTGGGTGACCTGAATGCGTTCCAAGCCCTGTGCCTGGCCGCCAGCCTGGGGGGCGACACCGACACCATCGCGGCGATTTTGGGCGCGATGCTCGGCGCGTGTCTGGGCATGCAGTGCTGGCCTGCGGCAATGATCGAACAGGTCAAGGTCGTGAATGGGTTGGACCTGCAGCCGTTGGTTGAAGCTTTGTTGAAAATGCGCTGAGTCAGGACGACCGGGAATACCGATTCACCTTGCATACCTGCCACAACCACAACAATACAGGCACCAGGAGCACCCCTCATGAGCAGCACTTCTTCCGGCCAAAGCGCCGGGCAATTGGAAACACGCGGCATTGAACCGGTCCCCGAAGGCGAGTGCAACGGCCATCCGCTGCAACTGTTCTGGGTCTGGTTCGCCGCCAACATCAGCATCCTCGGCTTGCCGCTCGGCGCGACGCTGGTGGCGTTCCGGGGCCTGGCGATCTGGCAGGCGATCATCGTGGCGATCCTCGGCGCTGCTGGCTCCTTTGCGGTGGTGGGCATCATCTCCATTGCTGGCCGCCGTGGCCGTGCGCCGAGCCTGACCCTGTCCCGCGCCATCTTCGGGGTGCGCGGCAATATCGGCCCGACGTTGGTCTCGCTGATGTCGCGCCTGGGTTGGGAAACCGTCAACACCACCACGGCGGCGTTCGTGTTGCTGTCGTTGTGTTCGATCCTGTTCGGCTCGCCGGTCGAGGCCAAAAGCGCGCCGGTGCTGACGCTGATCTTCATCGCCATTTTCGTGCTGCTGACCCTGGCCGTTTCCGGCCTGGGCCACGCCACCTTGCTGGTGATCCAGAAGTGGGCCACCTACGTGTTCGGTGCGTTGAATATCCTGGTGGGCGGCTTCCTGTGCGCCACCATTGACTGGAGCGCGGTGTTCAACGCCACGCCGGCACCGCTGAGCGCGATGATCATCGGCGTCGGCACGATGGCCGCCGGCACCGGTATCGGCTGGGCCAACGCCGGTGCCGACATGTCGCGCTACCAGCACCGCAGCGTCAAGGCCGTGCGCCTGGTAGCGTCCGCCGCGTTTGGTGCGGGGATTCCGCTGGTGCTGCTGATTACCCTCGGCGGCCTGCTGTCGGTGGGCAACAATGATTTGGCCTCGGCCACCGACCCGATCATCGCGATCCGCGACATGCTGCCCACCTGGATGGCCGTGCCGTACCTGATCACCGCGTTCGGCGGGTTGCTGCTGTCGAACAACCTGTCGGTGTACTCGGCCGGCCTCACCACCTTGACCCTCGGGTTGAAGGTCAAGCGTGTGCACGCGGTGATCGTCGACATCGTGGCGATCTTCGCCGGTTCGATTTACTTCATGCTGATCGCCGACAGTTTCTACGGCCCGTTCATCACCTTCATCTCGTTGCTTGCGGTGCCGATCACCGCATGGGTCGGGATCTTTGTGGTCGACCTGATCCACCGTCATTACTACAGCCCCAAGGATCTGCTGGACGTCAGCCCAAGCAGCGCCTACTGGTATCGCGGCGGCGTGGAGTGGCGTGCCTTCGGCGCCTGGGCGGTGGCGATTGTGCTGGGTTTCAGCTTCACCACCATCGGCACTACCGCCGAAAACATCTGGTTCGCCGGGCCGTTGTCCGACTCCTGGCTGGGCCACAACGGCCTGGGCTGGATCGTCACCTTCCTGGTGGCTGGCGGGATTTATGCCGTACTGGGCGGCGCGGCGGATCGTCGCCCAGCGTTAGTAGAGCGTCCCAATGTCTAGATTGCTGCACACCGGCCAGGTCATCGTCGACCTGGTCATGGCCCTCGACACCTTGCCCGCCACCGGCGGCGACGTGCTCGCGCAATCGGCGAGTTTCGAAGCCGGTGGCGGTTTTAATGTGATGGCGGCGGCGCGACGCAATGGGTTGCCGGTGGTTTACTTGGGACGTCACGGCGACGGCCGCTTCGGCGACCTGGCCCGCGCGGCAATGCAGGCCGAAGGCGTGCAGATGGCCCAGTGTGCCAGCGAGGGCAAGGACACGGGGTTGTGCGTGTCGTTGACCGAGGCCACCACCGAGCGCACCTTCATTTCCCATATCGGCGCTGAAGGCGATTTAAGTGCCGAGGATTTGGCCCGTGTCGTTCCTCTGGCTGACGATTATGTGTACGTCAGCGGCTACAGCCTGTTGCTGGAGGGCAAGGCGCAGGCGTTACTCGATTGGCTGCTGGCGATGCCGCGCGATATCACTGTGGTGTTCGATCCTGGGCCGCTGGTCAAGGCGCCGGATTCGGCGCTGATGGTTGCCTTGCTGCCACGTATCGATATCTGGACCAGCAATGGCCCGGAAGCCCTGGCGTTTACGGGGGCGAAAACACTGGCGCAAGCGTTGCTCGACCTCAACCGGCATCTGCCCGATGGCGCGCTGCTGGTGGTGCGTGATGGGCCGAATGGCTGTTGGGTCAGCCGTCACGGGCGCGCCGACCATATGCCGGGTTTCAAGGTGAGGGCGGTGGACAGCAATGGCGCGGGAGACGCGCATGCGGGGGTGTTTATTGCCGGTTTGGCGTCTGGTTTGACACCGGTTGAAGCGGCGTGTCGGGCGAATGCGGCCGCAGCGTTGGCGGTAACGCGTTGGGGGCCGGCCACCTCGCCCGGCACCGAAGAAGTTGACGCCTTGCTTGCTCAGTAACCTCGGACCAGAGATGTGGGAGGGGGCTTGCCCCCGCCCACATTTGGTTTATGTGGACGCTACTGAAGGGCGTCCAATTTGCGCGCCTCATCCACCCCGGACGCCGTCAGCTTGATCGGCAGGTTCAGCGAGTATTCACCGGCGTCGTCGGTGGTCACATGCCCATCCTTGATCAGGCCGCGATCCTGCAGGAACGCCAACACACTGGCCACCTCCTTTTCGCCGCGGTAGTTGTCCAGCACCTCTTTGCCCAAACCTTGCGGGTGGGCGTGCAGCAGGCGGGTGAGGACTTCTTTTTCAAGGTTTCTATCGACGTTCATGCGTACCTCTTCATGGGGAAATGATCGGGTGTTCGGCTTGCGGTCGAGCGCTTAAGGCGCGGGTTGTTTCGGCGCGCCGGGCAGGTTCGAGTCGTCGCCTTTGTTGACCTTCGGCTCATTGATCGAGGGGCCCATTTTGCCGTTGCCCACAGCTGCGGGTGCCTGGCGCTCGGTGTCATGACCCTTGGTGTGCGGGTCGGCGCCGTTGGTGTTGTCGATGATGGCGCCACCATTGGTCTCCAGGCCGGTGCCCATGGATTTTTGCGATTCGGTGGTGGCGTCCGGGGTTGGATCGGTTGGGCCGGTGGTGGAGCTGGCGGCAAAGGCGCTCAGCGAAGTAGCGCACAGCAGGCCGGTGAGGGCGAGGGCAGCAAACTTGGTATTTTTCATGAGGGTGTCTCCATAGGATTATTGTCCTTACCCTTTATTGGTCAGCCCCCCTTTGTTGATGGTGCCTTGATGGCGACGAACGGTATCAGCCCACCTGTAAAATTTTGTGTGCCGTTGCTCGACGCCAAACCAGGCGCGCCACGCTGATCATCCAATTGCCCAAGGCCACGACCACTACGCCGAACATCAGCGCTGGCAGGCCGAAGTCGACGATGATCCAGCCCGCCAACCAGGGAAACCCGAAGACGCCGACAAAGTACGCCAGGCTGAACAACAGCAATGCCTGGGACGTGGTGCCGGCCGGTGCTTCGTTGGCCACCAGCCCGTTGATCACCGAATACGTCAGGCCATAACCGACCCCCAGCGTCACGGCCGCCAGCAGGTAACTCACGTTGCCACTGACACCAAAGGCAAACAGCAGGATCGACCCCAGCATCACCCCGGACAACACGCAGGCGGCCACATAGGCATCACGCTTGACCACGTAGCCGGCGATCAACAGGCGACTGGTAATCGCCGCACTGACGAACCCTGCAAAGAACAGCGAATAATCCAGCCCGTGAGCCGCCGCGTAGCTGGTCTGGAACGAAGACAACCCACCAAACACGCAACCCCCGAGCCCCACCATGACAATGGCAAACACCGCCCGTGAAGACAGCACACGACGGCAGGCCCCCCAGGAAATTTTCGACACCGGCGCCGTGGCATGGCGTTTGAGCGCCGTGCCCAATAACCAGAACATCACCACCCCGACCAGGCTGGCCAGCGCGGCAATGTAGAAGGCACTGGTCAAGGGCAGCCCCAGCGCATTGGCGGCCCGGCCCAGCAGAGGCCCCGAACCGATACCGCTCATCATGCTGCCCGACAGGAGTGCGAAATATTTGGCGCGCTGCTGGGGCGCCACCAGCATGGCCACGATGATCGGGCCCAAGGTGTAGAACACCCCCCAACCTAAACCCAGGGACAACCCGAACAGCATCAAACCCTCACCAAACCCCGGCATCAACGCAAAGCCCAGGCATGCCACCACCAGCAACACACCCATCCCGGCAATGGCCCGCGCCGCGCCCAACGCATCCGCCAAATGCCCGGACAGCAGCACCGCCACAAAAGTGCTGAGCATTGCCGTGGAGATCACACTGCCGGCATCGTGCTCGTTGCCACCGCGCGCGTGAATCAGCAACGACAGTAAAAACGTCGAGCCGTAAGACAGCGACAGCAGGAAACTGGCGAGGCAAAACAGCGCGAACAACGGGGTGCTCACCGGGGGCGTGGACTGCATGGGGCCGCCTATAGGTGGTTGGAGTTATGGCCCACTGTTTACCACGCACGTTGAGCGGGTTTGTTGTGTGGTTGCTGATGCTTGCATGAGTGCTGGCCGGAGTAACCCGGCAGCCTGCGAAAATGCGCTGCAATCCGTCATCAAAGCGCCTTAGTATGTGCGCTTTGAAATTGCCCAAGGCTTGCCCATGACCATCGAGATTCGCCCCGCCGTGCCCAGCGATGCTGCGCAGATCCTGACGTTCATCACCGAGCTTGCCGAGTACGAGAAAGCCCGGCATGAAGTGATCGCCAGCGTGGTGGATATCGAGCGCAGCCTGTTCAGCGAGGGCGCCACCGCCCACGGCCTGATCTGCTTGCGTGATGGTTTGCCGATTGGTTTTGCGGTGTTCTTTTTCAGCTATTCCACCTGGCTGGGCAGCAACTGCCTGTACCTGGAAGACCTCTACATCAACCCCGAGCAACGCGGTGGCGGGGCGGGCAAGAAGTTGCTGCGCCACTTGGCCAAGATCGCGTTTGATAACGGCTGTGGCCGCTTCGAGTGGAGCGTGCTGGACTGGAACGAGCCGGCGATTGCCTTCTACAAATCCATCGGTGCGCAACCGCAGGAGGAGTGGGTGCGCTACCGCATGGAAGGTGATGCGTTGCGCGATTTTGCCTTGGGCTGATGGTCAGCCCGATCAAAAAAACCGGCCGATCCAAGGCCGGTTTTTTATAAATAAGCTCACAATATGGGATGCAAATTTATATATTGAGATGTTTCAGGGTCTGGGTTTATAGTCGGCGGCATCAGCACTCACTACCAAAAATAAAACAGGTGAAGCGATGCAGGCACAACCGTTGTCACTCCCCGCCGTGCCCGAACCCACTTACGGCGAGCGGCTCAAAGGCAAGGTGGTGATCATCACCGGCGCCGCCCAAGGCATCGGCGAGGCCATCGTCGCGTGTTTCCAGGCCCAGCAGGCGCGCCTGGTGATCGCGGATATCCAAGGCGAAAAAGTCGAAAAAGTGGCCGCCCACTGGCGCGAACGCGGTGCCCAAATATATGCGCAAGCCGTCGATATCACCTCAAAAGAACAATGGCAGGCGCTGGTCAATATGGCCATCGAACGCTTCGGCCGCGTGGATGTGCTGGTCAACTGCGCTGGCGTCAACGTGTTCTGCGACCCGCTGGAAATGACCGACGAGGACTGGCGCCGCTGCTTCGCCATCGACCTCGACGGCGCCTGGTTTGGCTGCCGCACGGTGCTGCCGCACATGATCGAGCAGGGCATCGGCAACATCATCAACATAGCCTCCACCCATTCCAGCCACATCATCCCCGGTTGCTTCCCGTACCCGGTGGCCAAGCACGGCCTGCTCGGCCTGACCCGCGCCTTGGGCATCGAATACGCGCCCAAGGGCATCCGTGTGAATGCCATCGCGCCGGGCTATATCGAAACCCAACTCAACGTCGACTACTGGAACGGTTTCGCCGACCCCCACGCCGAGCGCCAGCGCGCCTTCGACCTGCACCCGCCCAAGCGCATTGGCCAGCCGGTGGAAGTGGCGATGACCGCGCTGTTCCTGGCCACCGACGAGGCGCCCTTTATCAATGCCACCTGCCTGATGATCGATGGCGGGCGGTCTGTGATGTACCACGACTAGAACGTTTAACGCTCAATAACAACAAGAGGTGGTTCATGTTTAAGAAAACACTAGGCACCCTGGCACTTGCCCTGGCGTTCAGCGGCGTTGTATCGGCCGCCGAAGAAGTGAAGATCGGCTTTTTGGTCAAACAAGCCGAAGAACCCTGGTTCCAGACCGAATGGGCCTTCGCCGAAAAAGCCGGTAAGCAACACGGTTTTACCGTGATCAAGATCGCCGTGCCCGATGGCGAAAAGACCCTTTCCGCCATCGACAGCCTGGCCGCCAACGGCGCCAAGGGCTTTGTGATCTGCCCGCCGGACGTGTCCCTCGGCCCGGCCATCGTGGCCAAGGCCAAGCTCAATGGCTTGAAAGTCATGGCGGTGGATGACCGCTTCGTCGATGCCAAGGGCAACTTCATGGAGGACGTGCCGTACCTGGGCATGGCTGCGTTTGAAGTCGGCCAGAAACAAGGCGCCGCCATGGCCGCCGAAGCGAAAAAACGTGGCTGGGATTGGAAGGACACCTACGCGGTGATCAACACCTTCAATGAACTCGACACCGGTAAAAAACGCACCGACGGCTCGATCAAATCCCTCGAAGAAGCCGGCATCCCCAAAGACCACATCCTCACCGCCGCGCTGAAAACCCTCGACGTGCCGGGCAGCATGGATGCCACCAACTCGGCGTTGGTCAAGCTGCCCAGCGGCGCGAAAAACCTGATCATCGGCGGCATGAACGACAACACCGTGCTCGGCGGCGTGCGCGCCACGGAAAGCGCCGGCTTCAAGGCGGCCAACGTGATCGGCATCGGCATCAACGGCACCGACGCCATCGGCGAACTGAAAAAGGCCGACAGCGGCTTCTTCGGCTCGATGCTGCCGAGCCCGCATATCGAGGGCTACAACACCGCGCTGATGATGTACGAGTGGGTCACCAAAGGTACCGAACCACCGAAGTACACCGCGATGGATGAAGTGACCCTGATCACCCGCGCCAACTTCCAGGAAGAACTGACCAAGATCGGGCTGTGGAAATGACCGCTGCGGCCCTGCGGTTCGAGGGGATCGGCAAAACCTTTCCCGGGGTCAAGGCGCTGGACGGCATCAGCTTCAGCGCCCAGCCGGGGCAGGTGCACGCGTTGATGGGCGAGAACGGCGCGGGCAAGTCGACGCTGCTGAAAATCCTCGGCGGCGCCTACATTCCCAGCAGCGGCACGGTGCAGATCGGCGAGCAGACCATGGCGTTCAAATGCGCGGCGGACAGCATCGCCAGTGGCGTCGCGGTGATCCACCAGGAGCTGCACCTGGTGCCGGAAATGAGCGTGGCCGAGAACCTGTTCCTCGGCCATCTTCCGTCGCGCTTCGGCATGGTCAATCGGGGCCTGCTGCGCAAGCAGGCCCTGGCTTGCCTCAAGGGGCTGGCGGATGAAATCGATCCTGAAGAAAAGCTCGGACGGCTGTCCCTGGGCCAACGCCAACTGGTGGAAATCGCCAAGGCGTTGTCCCGTGGCGCCCATGTGATTGCCTTCGACGAGCCCACCAGCAGCCTATCGGCGCGGGAGATCGACCGCTTGATGGCGATCATCACGCGCCTGCGCGATGAGGGCAAAGTGGTGCTCTACGTGTCGCACCGCATGGAAGAAGTGTTCCGCATTTGCAACGCAGTGACGGTGTTCAAGGACGGCCGTTACGTGCGCACCTTTGACGACATGAGCGCGTTGAGTCACGACCAGTTGGTGACCTGCATGGTCGGTCGCGACATTCAGGACATCTACGACTACCGCCCGCGTGAGCAGGGTGAGGTGGCGCTCAAGGTGGATGCTTTGCTGGGCCCCGGCCTGCGCGAGCCGATCAGTTTCGAGGTGCGCAAGGGCGAGATTCTTGGGCTGTTCGGCTTGGTCGGGGCAGGGCGCACGGAGCTGTTCCGCTTGCTCAGCGGTTTGGAGCGCAGCAGTGCCGGCAGCCTTGAGTTGTGCGGCGAAACATTGCAACTGCGCTCCCCGCGTGACGCCATCGCCGCCGGTGTTTTGTTGTGCCCGGAAGACCGCAAGAAGGAGGGCATCATTCCGCTTTCCAGCGTCGCCGAGAACATCAACATCAGCGCCCGTGGCGCCCATTCCGCGTTCGGTTGGTTGCTGCGCGAAACCTGGGAAAAAGGCAACGCCGACCAGCAAATCAAGGCGATGAAAGTCAAGACGCCGGATGCGCAACAGAAAATCATGTACCTGTCCGGCGGCAATCAGCAGAAGGCTATTTTGGGCCGCTGGCTGTCGATGCCGATGAAGGTCTTGCTGCTGGATGAGCCAACGCGGGGCATCGACATCGGCGCCAAGTCGGAGATTTACCAGATCATCCACAACCTCGCGGCCAGCGGCATTGCGGTGATTGTGGTGTCCAGCGATTTGATGGAAGTGATGGGCATTTCCGACCGCATCCTGGTGCTGTGCGAAGGCGCCCTGCGCGGTGAGCAAACCCGTGCACACGCCACTGAATCCAACCTGCTGCAGCTGGCCCTGCCGCGCCGCGTGACGAACTGAGAGACGACCATGACCACTCAAAACAACGCGTTGCCAACCGCACGCAAACCCCTCGACCTGCGTGCATTGCTCGACAACTGGGCGATGCTGTTGGCCGCGGTGGGCATCTTTGTGCTGTGCGCCTTGCTGATCGACAACTTCCTCTCACCGCTGAACATGCGCGGCCTGGGCCTGGCGATTTCCACCGTGGGCATCGCCGCCTGCACCATGCTGTTCTGCCTGGCGTCGGGGCATTTCGACCTGTCCGTAGGTTCGGTGATTGCCTGCGCCGGCGTGGTGGCGGCGATTGTGATGCGCGACACCGAAAGCGTGATGCTCGGCATCGGCGCTGCGCTGTTGATGGGCCTGATCGTCGGGTTGATCAACGGCATCGTCATCGCCAAGCTGCGGGTCAATGCGTTGATCACCACCTTGGCGACCATGCAGATCGTGCGCGGCCTGGCCTACATCTTTGCCGACGGCAAAGCGGTTGGCGTGTCCCAAGAGCAGTTCTTCGTATTCGGCAACGGCCAGTTGTTCGGCGTGCCGGTGCCGATCCTGATCACCATTGTGTGCTTCGTGTTTTTCGGCTGGCTGCTGAACTACACCACCTACGGGCGCAACACTATGGCCATCGGCGGCAACCCGGAAGCGGCGTTGCTGGCGGGGGTGAACGTTGATCGCACCAAGATCCTGATCTTCGCCGTACACGGCCTGATCGGCGCACTGGCCGGCGTAATCCTCGCCTCGCGCATGACCTCGGGCCAGCCGATGATCGGCCAGGGTTTTGAACTCACGGTGATCTCGGCATGCGTGCTGGGCGGGGTGTCGTTGAGCGGCGGGATTGGCATGATCCGGCATGTGATTGCGGGGGTGTTGATTTTGGCGATCATTGAGAATGCGATGAACCTGAAGAACATCGACACGTTTTATCAGTACGTAATTCGCGGCTCGATCCTGCTGCTGGCGGTGGTCATCGACCGCATGAAACAACGCTGATCCCTCCCACATTTGGATCTCCACTGCATTGAGGTTTTTGCCATAATGCCCGCGCTTTTTTACTTATAGGCCTGATATGCAACAACCTCCCGACAGCCCGAGCAAAGACGCCGCCCCCACTGGCACCCAGACCCTGCTGCGTGGCCTGGGCGTGGTGCAGGCCGTGGCGGCCGGTGCGCGGGATCTGAAAGAGATCGCCAAGCGCATCGGCACCACCCGCAGCACCACCCATCGCCTGGCCAGTTGCCTGGTGGACGAGCGCTACCTGCGCGTGGTGCCGCAAGTCGGTTACCTGCTAGGGCCAAAGTTGATCGAGCTGGGGTTCCAGGCCCGCGAAGAGTTGCCGTTGGTGACCCTGGCCGTGCCGTACCTGGACGAGCTGTCGGCGTTGACCGGCGACACCATTCACCTGGCGATTCGCGAGTTCGACGACGTGCTGTACCTGCACAAGAACCCCGGCCGTAATGGCCCGGAAATGCGCTCGCGGGTCGGCCACCGCATGCCGCTGGCGCGCACGGGCGTAGGCAAGGCAATGTTGCTGGATGACTCGGTTGCAGAGTGGCAACGCTTGTACGAAACCAGCCTGCCAGCGGGCGGAAAAAACCTGCAGTGGCCGCAGCACCCGGAACAGTCCTGGGCACAGTTCGAGCAGCGCATGCATGAATACGTGGTGGGTGGGTATGCATTCGACCTGGAAGACAATGAACCGTCGATCCGTTGCGTCGCGGCACCGGTGCGCGATGCCAGCCGGCGAATCGTCGCCGGCATCAGCATCGCCAGTACCGTGCCCTACATGCCGCTGGAGAAAATGGCCGAGCTGATCCCTGTGATCAAACAGGTTGCGGCGCGGCTGTCAGCGGAGTTGGGCGCGAAGGCCTGATCAGACCTTCAGGGTCGCCATGTCGATGACAAAGCGGTACTTCACATCACCGGCGATCATGCGGGCGTAGGCCTCGTTGATCTGGCGGATGTCGAGCATTTCGATGTCGCAGGTGATGCCATGTTCGGCGCAGAAATCCAGGACCTCCTGGGTTTCTGCAATGCCGCCGATCAGCGAGCCGGCCAGCACTTTACGCCCCAGCACCAGTTTGGCTGCGTTGACCGGCGGGTCCACCGGCTCGATCAAACCGACCAGGATGTGCACGCCATCAAAGCGCAGCACGTCGAGGTAGGGGTTGAGGTCATGCTGCACCGGAATGGTGTCCAGCAGGAAGTCAAAGTGCCCGGCGGCGGCTTTCATCTGCTCGGCGTCGGTGGACACAATCACGTGATCGGCGCCCTGGCGACGGCCTTCCTCAGCCTTGCTCGCCGAGCGGGTGAACAGCGTGACTTCTGCGCCCATCGCCTTGGCGAACTTGATGCACATATGGCCCAGGCCGCCCATGCCCAGGATCCCGACTTTATCGCCGGCCTTCACGCCGTAGTGCTTGAGCGGCGAATACGTGGTGATGCCGGCGCACAGGATCGGCGCGGCGCTGGCCAGGTCGAGCTTGGCCGGAATCTTCACCACAAAGTGCTCGCTGACCACGATGCTGTCCGAGTAGCCGCCCATGGTGTTGCTGCCATCCACACGGTCCGGGGTAGCGTAGGTCATGGTCGGGCCTTCGAGGCAGTATTGCTCCAGGTCCGATTGGCAGGCTTCGCAGTGACGGCACGAATCGACCATGCAGCCCACGCCGACCAGGTCGCCGACTTTATGCGCGGTGACGCTGGCGCCGACGGCAGTGACCTTGCCGACAATCTCATGGCCCGGCATCAGCGGGTACACCGCGATGCCCCATTCGTTGCGTGCCTGGTGGATGTCGGAGTGGCAGACGCCGCAGTACAGAATCTCGATGGCCACGTCGTCGGCGCGCGGGCTGCGGCGTTCAAACGACATGGGGGCGAGGGGAGTGGTGGCCGACTGGGCGGCATAACCGATGGCGGTATACATGGTGAAACCTCGCAAAAAGCAGTGACAAGTGAGGCGGGTCATTCTCCCCATCGACCGTCGGGGCGGCCATGACGATTGCTCCGAGTCTCATGCCTATTCGTCCGGGAGTGCCCTGTGTTTGGATTTATGTGCCCCCAGACCTGCGATGATGTTCCCATCCCTTTTTCGCGAAGTTTTTTGCCATGTTGTTGACCCGCCATCTCGATGCCAACGCCACGCTGGTTTCCCTGATTGAGGGGCTCACGCCCTGTGACGGTTTTTCGCCGACCCACCTGCCCGGTGTAAAGGTGCTGCGCGCCAGTTGCGATGTGGCGCGTGGCCCGCAGATCTATGAGCCGAGCCTGATGTTCGTGGCCCAAGGCAGCAAGCTCGCGTACCTGGGGCCGCGTACCCTGGAGTACGGTGCGGGGCATTACCTGATCCAGGCGATGCCGGTGCCGTTCGAGTGCGAGACATTTGCCCTGGCGCCCGATGCGCCGCTGTTGGGGGTGTCGGTGGGTATCGACCGTGTGGTGTTGGGGGAGTTGGTGATGGCGATGGGCATGCAGGCCGGTCCACCGCCGACGGCACAGACCTTGGCGTCGATGAGTTCGGTGGTGCTTGATGACGCCATGCGCGGCTGCGTCGAGCGCCTGTTGCAGTGCCTGCACGATCCGCTGGAAAGCCGGATCATGGGCCCGGCGCGTGTGCGCGAATTGTTGTTCACCGCGCTGCGCGGGCCCCAAGCCGATGTACTGCGTGCGTTGGTGGAGCAACAGGGGCAATTCTCGCGGATTGCCACTTCACTGAATCACCTGCATGCCCATTTCGCCGAGCCGCTGAATATCGAGACGTTGGCTGGCTATGCGCACATGAGCGCATCAACCTTTCATGAACACTTCAAGCGCTGCACCTTGCTGTCGCCGGTGCAGTACCTCAAGCGCCTGCGCCTGCTCAAGGCCCAGCAGTTGCTGCTGCTCGAAGGCATGGGTGTGGCCCAGGCGGCGCACAACGTGGGCTACCAGAGCACGTCGCAGTTCAGCCGCGAATACAAACGCTACTTCGAGCGTAACCCTGGGGAAGAGCGCGCGGCCTAGTAGTAACGGCGCGGGTCGGAATCGATCAGGCTGGCCAACTTGGTCAGGGCGAAGCGCAATTCGTCCTGGCTGGTGGGCGACATCAGTACCAGCCGCACACTGCGCGTCACCCCGCAGCGTTCGGCCTGGAACTGCGTGCCACTGAGCACCAGCACCCCGTTGGCCCGCGCCAGCATGGTGAATTCATCGCTGGTCCACGGCTCGGGCAGCGTCAGCCAGACATGGTAGGAGTAGGGCTGGGTCTTGAGTTCGTAATTGGCGAAGATCTCCTGGGCAATCGCTTGGCGCCCGGCGGCTTCGTTGCGCTGGATACGGATCAGTTTTTTGTCCAGCCCTTCGGTGATGACATTGCTTGCCAGTTGCGCGGTCAGTGGCGACGGCATCCACACGCTGCTGCGCACCATCGACGTCAGGCGTGACAGCAGTTTTGGCGGGCTGTACAGGTAGCCGATGCGCAGCGCAGGCATCACCGACTTCGACAGGCTGGTCAGGTACACCGAGCGGTCCGGGGCAAACGCCGACAGCGGCTTGATGGACGGGTCGGTGGCGAGAAAACCGTAGATGTCATCGTCGAGGATGATGAAGTCGAACTCTTCGGCCAGTGCGGCGATTTGCGCCCGGCGTTTTTGCGACATGATCGCCGCTGTCGGGTTCTGGCAGGTTGCCACGCACACCAGCATCGCCGGTTTTTCGCGCAGGCACAGTTCGCGCAGAGCCTCGGGGATGATGCCTTCGTCATCCATCGGCACGCCCCGCAGGCGGCGCTCCAGGCCGTGGGCCAGGGAGATGATGCCGGGGTAGCAAAGTTCTTCGCAGAGCACCAAATCACCGGCGTTGGTCAGGGCGCTCATGGCCACCATCAAGCCGTGCTGGGCGCCGGCGGTGATGATCACTTGCTGCCACTGCGCGTCCGGCAATGAATGCCGCAACCACTGCGCGCCCGCCTCGCGATGCGCCGGGTGGCCGCCGTCCGGGGCGTAGTCCAGGGCGCGTGCGAAATCGGTGCTTTTGGCCATGCCGATCAGTGCGTCGCGCAGCCAGTATTCCAGGGTTTCGCTGTAGGGCTTGATGATCGACAGGTCGAGCAGTTCGGGATGCCCCAGGTTCAATGGCATCGACGCGCTGTCACTCGCCGGCAGTTCCAGTTGCTTCTGATTGAGCACGTACGTCCCGCGCCCAACTTCCCCCTGCACCAAGCGACGCCGCTGGGCTTCGCTATACGCCCGGCTGATGGTGCCCGGCGTGACATTCAGGGTCGTGGCCAGCTCCCGCAGGGTCGGCAGGCGATCGCCTTCGTTCAATACGCCGTTGCCGATGTCGCGTGCCAACGCATCGGCAATCGACAAATACATCGGCTGGCCGAATTCGCTTAGCTGGGGAACCCACATGAATGATCACTGCCCATCGTAGAAATGATGAATATCCGAGCATATCACATGGAGGTTGAGCAGCTAATAAATCGACACAATCGATAAATTGAGTCGATTGATGCTGTGATTGAGTCGAGATTGATCGTCAGGTCCGGATATTTTTTACTTTTTTAATCGCTTTATAAATCAATTGATTAAATGGTTTTCAAGCGGAAAATCGGCACCATTGGCAAAAAAACATCTGCTAACAACCTCATTGGCTATTGAGTCAACTCAATTACCTCAAATACACTCATTTCGAATCGAGTCAATCGACTCAATTCTCCCCAGGTCACTGCCGGCCCTGCCGCGCCAACTCGAGGCATCATGGACACACTCAGAAAGGATCTATCCCTGTCAGCCGTCATCGCGGGCTTTATCGCCGTGATCATTTCCTATGCCGGCCCCTTGATCATCGTGTTTCAGGCCGCCAAGGAAGCGCACCTGCCCAACGACGTGGTGTCTTCGTGGATCTGGGCGATTTCCATTGGCAGCGGCATCACCGGCCTGTTCCTCAGTTGGCGCCTGCGGGTTCCGGTGATCACCGCGTGGTCGACACCCGGTGCGGCGTTGCTGGTGTCGATGCTGCCCACGGTGACGCTGCCACAGGCCATCGGTGCGTATGTGGTCGCCTCGGTGATCATTGCCGTGGTGGGTTTGTCCGGCGCCTTCGACAAGTTGATGAGCCGCCTGCCCAAGGCAATCGCGGCTGCCATGCTTGCCGGCATCCTGTTCCGTTTCGGTGCCGAGCTGTTCACCTCGATCAAGCTGCAGCCCGCGCTGGTGTTGTCGATGATCGCGGCCTACCTGATCTTCAAGCGCCTCTCGCCGCGCTACGCGATTCTGTCGGTGCTGATTGTCGGCTGTGCGGCCGCCGCCTCGTTTGGAGAGCTGAACAGTACGGCAATCACCATCGCCGTGGCGCACCCGGTGTTTATCGCGCCGCAGTGGAGCTGGCACGCCATCATCAACATCGGCTTGCCGCTGGCGCTGGTGACGCTGACCGGGCAGTACGTGCCGGGCATGGCGGTGTTGCGCACCTCGGGCTACAACACCCCGGCGCGCTCGATCATTTCGGTGACGGCGATTGGTTCGGTGCTGATGGCGCCGTTCGGCTCCCACGGCGTTAACCTGGCGGCGATCACCGCCGCCATCTGCACCGGCCGCGAAGCCCACGAAGACCGCGACAAACGCTACATCGCCGGGATCGCCTGCGGGGTGTTCTACATTCTCATGGGCACCTTCGGCGCGACCCTAGCCTCGGTGTTTTCCGCCTTGCCTAAAGAGCTGATTGCCTCCCTCGCCGGGCTGGCGCTGTTCGGTGCAATCAGCGCCGGGCTGACCGGGGCTATGGCTGATGAGAAACAACGGGAAGCGGCGTTGATCACTTTCCTGGTCACCGCCTCGGGCATGAGTTTCCTCGGCTTGGCCGCCGCGTTCTGGGGCTTGATCTTTGGGCTGGTCGCCCACTGCGTGCTGACCTACACCCGGGAAAGCAAGGCCGTCGCGATGGCGGGGGGGTAGCCGACCATGAGCCTGCAAAATCTCTATCCCGTCGTTGCCCGTCTGATTGGCCGCGAACGCAATCGCCAGCAAACCCACCCGGCGCCGTGTGATGCGCCTGTGTGAATGTTTTCCAGTGTACTTGCTGAGCGGATGCCCACAAAAAAGCCAACGCGTTGGGGCGTTGGCTTTTTGTGTTTCAGGCAACCGGCTTACATGTTCGGGTAAGTCGGCCCACCTGCGCCTTCCGGCGTGACCCAGGTGATGTTCTGCGAAGGGTCCTTGATGTCACAGGTCTTGCAGTGCACGCAGTTCTGGGCGTTGATCTGGAAGCGCTTCTCGCCGTCTTCCTTGGTGATCACCTCATATACGCCGGCCGGGCAGTAGCGCTGCGCCGGTTCATCATAGAGCGGCAGGTTGGTGCCGATCGGGATGCTCGGGTCCTTGAGCTTCAAGTGGCACGGCTGTTCTTCTTCATGGTTGGTGCTGGAGAGGAACACCGAGCTCAGCTTGTCGAAGCTCAGCTTGCCGTCGGGTTTGGGGTAGTCGATCTTCGTGCTGTCTTTGGCCAGCTTGAGGCAGGCGTAGTCCGGCTTGGTGTCGTGCAGGGTGAACGGCATTTTGCCGCCGAGGATGTTCTGGTCGAACCAGTTGAAGCCAGCGCCGATGATCGGGCCGAACTTGTGCATCGCCGGGCCGAAGTTACGGGTGGCGAACAGTTCTTCGTAGAGCCAGCTGGCTTTGAAACTATCGACGTAGTTGGTCAGCTCGTCACCGCCTTCGGACTCGGCGAACAGACGCTCGGCCACGGCGTCTGCGGCGAGCATGCCGGACTTCATGGCGGTGTGGCTGCCTTTGATCTTGGCCACGTTCATGGTGCCCAGGTCGCAGCCGATCAGCGCGCCGCCCTTGAAGACCATTTTCGGCAGCGAGTTGATGCCGCCCTTGGCCAGCGCACGTGCGCCGTAGCTGATGCGCTTGCCGCCTTCCAGATACTGGGCCAGCACCGGGTGATGCTTGAGGCGCTGGAACTCATCGAACGGCGACAGGAAGGTGTTGCTGTAGGACAGGTCGACGATCAGGCCCACGACCACCTGGTTGTTTTCCAGGTGATACAGGAAGGAGCCGCCGGTGTTCTCGTTGCTCATGATGTCCAGCGGCCAACCGGCGGTGTGGACCACCAGGCCTGGCTGGTGCTTGGCCGGGTCGATTTCCCAGATTTCCTTGAGGCCGATGCCGTAGTGCTGGGCGTCGGCGTCGCTGTCCAGGTTGAAGCGTTTGATCAGTTGCTTGCCGATATGGCCACGGCAGCCTTCGGCGAACAGCGTGTACTTGCCACGCAGTTCCATGCCGGGGGTGTACACGCCTTCCTTGGGATTGCCTTCGCGGTCGACGCCGAGGTCACCGGTGATGATCCCGCGTACCACCCCGTTCTCGTCGAACAGGGCTTCCTGGGCGGCGAAGCCTGGGTAGACTTCCACGCCGAGGTTTTCGGCCTGTTGGGCCAGCCAGCGGCACAGGTTGCCGAGGGAAATGATGTAGTTGCCTTCGTTGTGCATGGTCTTGGGCACAAAGAAGTCAGGCACTTTGGTGGAGGCTTCGGGGCTGCGCAGTACATAAATGTCATCGCGCACCACGGGGGTGTTGAGCGGGGCGCCGAGTGCTTTCCAGTCCGGGAACAGTTCGTTCAGGGCGCGCGGTTCAAACACGGCACCGGAGAGGATGTGTGCGCCGACTTCGGAGCCTTTCTCGACCACGCAGACGCTGATTTCCTTACCGGCTTCGGCGGCCTTCTGCTTCAGTCGGCAGGCGGCGGACAGGCCAGCCGGGCCAGCGCCGACGATGACCACGTCGAATTCCATGTATTCGCGTTCCACAGGCTATCTCCTACTCAAGGCTCAACAGGCTTTTTTTCTAATGGGTGGAGGTTCGGTGTCGTCTTGCGGCAACGGCAAGACCCACCTTTCTCTCTAGGTGGCGCATTATATATAGACCACTGTCAGCGTCCAATACAAACGTTTGTTTGAATTGCCCGCAGGCTAGGTAAATCAAAGCAACGCGGCTTATGACTGGCCATTTTGGCGTATTGACCAGAATAGGCGTTCCAGTCAATATACGGTCGGTTTTGCGCTTACCGTAGGCAGACAGCAGGTTTCAAGAGCACGTCCAAAAGCGAAACAGGTGACGCGCGCCTAAACACCGGCGCGCAGTTTACACGCCGCGATAAAGAATGACCTCTCAGTCACCACTGACGAACGGTCATCATTTCCCGTGAGCAAGGTCATTTGTCCAGGTTTTGGAGGTGCCCTTGTGTGCCGATGAGCATCAACCGCCAGGTTCGCCTAGGCGACTTTCTTTTCACCGGAGAGTAACGAGGAATCCATGAAGGTTCTTGTAGCTGTCAAACGCGTTGTCGATTACAACGTGAAAGTTCGCGTCAAGGCGGACAATTCCGGCGTCGACCTTGCTAACGTCAAGATGTCGATGAACCCATTCTGTGAAATCGCCGTGGAAGAAGCCGTACGCCTGAAAGAAAAAGGCGTGGCGACTGAAATCGTCGTGGTTTCCATCGGCCCAACCACTGCTCAAGAGCAACTGCGTACCGCCCTGGCA